>CAWJBS010000032.1:0-6432 GCA_963840845.1 Bryobacterales bacterium | reverse complement strand
GGCCTTTCCGAAAAATGGACCGTTGCCAACGAAGGCGCCGGATCATGGAGCGCCTTCGACATCGTTGGCCACCTCATCGTGGGCGAACGGACCGACTGGCTTCCCGGGCCCGCCGCATCCTCGAACACGGCGAATCCGTCCCGTTCGATCCCTTTGATCGATTTGCCCAACAAACCGAAGGCCGACGCAAATCGTTGGAGCAACTCCTTGACGAATTCGCCGCCGTTCGCTCAGAGAATCTGGCAGCCCTTGCCGGCCCTCAATCTTCAGCCCGTCGATCTAGCCAAACGGGGAAGGCATTTTCGACTGGGGCCGGTTACGCTCGCTCAACTCCTGGCGACTTGGGCGGCGCATGATCTCACGCATCTTCATCAGATTTCTCGCGTACTGGCTCACCAATATCGGGAGGCCGTTGGGCCCTGGACTGCGTTTCTAGGCGTCATGCATTGCGCGGCCACAGCGAACCCTAACCCACCAAACGTAGGCTCACCCACAAATCGCTCGTGATATGTGATATGTTCTCGTTTCGATGAGTAGCCGAGAAGTCACGTCAGTCGATTACCAGTTAAACTGGCGGAAGTTGCAGCAAGTCGGGCTCAATGCCTACGAAGCCCGCTCCTATCTGGTGTTATTGGGTCATCCGCGCTTCAAGGCGCTGGAGCTGGCCGCACGCGCGCATGTACCGCGCCAGAAGATCTATGAGGTGCTGGATAGCCTGGTAGAGAAGGGCTTTGCGCAGGTAGTGCAGGAGCGCACCAAGCTGTTCTCAGCAGTGGACCCTAGCTTGGCGGTGCCCGCGTATCTGGGGCGGCGGAGCAAGGTGCTGCAGAACGAACTCACGGAGCAAGCGCGCCTGGCCAGCGGGTTGATCGAAGATCTGCGGGCTTCGTTCTTAGAGGGGCAAGATGGGCGAGGGACGCTGGATTTTTTGAGTCTGGTGAATGACCCGATGCAGACGGCGGTCCACTATCGGCGCATGCTCGCCACGGCTGGACGGGAGTACTCCGAGTTTTCGAGGCCGCCGTTCGCGGTTGATCCGCTGGATGAACAATTGGTGAAAGATGCAGCGAGCCGAGGCGTGAACTGCCGGCTGCTGATTGAATCGGGCGCGATTGATGAGGCGCACCGGCATAGGCTGCGGGAGTACCGCTCGGTGGGCATTGAGATCCGATTTGCGGAACGGTTGCGATGAAGCTGGCGTTGTTCGATAGCAAGTGCGGTTTGGTGGCGTTGCTTGATCCGGTGCTGACGCGGCCTTCCTGGACAGCGGTGATTTTCGAGCATGAAGGGTTTGCAGAGGCGATGGCGGGCTTGTTTGAGACGTATTGGTGCCGGGCTGCGGAAGAGCATGCGCAGAAGGGTGCGTCGGCGGTGTATCAGTTGCAACCGTAATGACTCCGGTTTTCGGGGGCTAACGGGCTGATTTCCGGTGCTATGATTTGGGGAGATGTGATTTATATATCACATCAAGGTGGCGGCCTTATCGCTAAATTCTAGGTGAACCGAAGACTCTGGTTTATTACCAAGATGCAAACGCAAGGGAGCCATGCCTTGCTTGGCTAAACGGTCTCCGGGATATGAAGGCGCGTGCCATCATCAGAACCAGATTGAGCCGGCTCTCGATCGGCAACGACGGGTTTTGTGCGGCCGTTGGAGAAGGAGCACAAGCTGAAAGTTGACTTCGGACCCGGGCTACCGGGTTTATTTCGGTAATGATGGCGATGAGGTTGTCTTGCTGGGCGGTGCCGACAAGGCGAGTCAAGCAGGGGATATTGAGAGGTCCAAAGACAGGTGGAAAGATTACAATGCCCAAGCGAGTAACGGATTATCGGAAGACCTTGCTGGAGAGCCTTGGTGATCCTGAAGAGGCTGCGTTTTATCTCGAGGCGGCGCTTGAACATTCTAACGAAATGTTCCTTGTCGCGCTAAGGGATGTTGCTGAATCCCGGCAAATGTCAAAAGTGGCGGAAGAGGCGGGGGTTGCGCGGGAGGCTCTTTATCGAATGTTGAGCGATACTGGGAATCCGACGCTCAGCACGTTGACATCGATTTTGGGTGCGCTGGGCGTGCGGTTAAGAATCAGTCCGAAAAATGCGGCTTGAAGGTTGGATTGAATGAAGCAGGGGACACAGCGTCAACGAATTTTCGCAGTGTCCCCTTTTCCGGCAGACTAAAACAAGTTACTTCTCTTCGAAAGGTAAGTCGCCGGACTTCGGATCTTCCTCTGAATCGGGAATGACGGAAGCTGCCGCGACCATGTCGCCTTCTTCCAAGCGCACCAATCGCACGCCTTGCGTTGAACGGCCGGCTTGACGAATTTCGCCGGATTCGAGGCGAATCATCTTGCCATCCTTAGTGATGATCATGAGGTCAGTATTCTCCTTGACAGAAAGAACGCCGATCACTTTGCCCACCTTCGGAGTGGTCTTCATGTTGATCACGCCTTTGCGGCCGCGCGCCGTGAGACGGTAGTCTTCAAGCGGCGTCCGTTTGCCGAAGCCGTGTTCGGAAATGGAGAGAATCAGACCCTCCTTTTCGATTACTTCCAAGCCGACGAGGTAATCGTCTTTGTCTAGGTCCATGGCGCGCACGCCGCGGGCTTGGCGGCCCATGGCGCGAACTTCGTCTTCATTGAAGCGGATGGCCATCCCTTCATGGCTGCCTAAGAAAATATAGTTCTTGCCGTTGGTGATAGTGGCACCTAACAGTTCATCTTTATCATCCAAAGCCAGCGCGATGATGCCGCGCGACAAGGGGTTGTCGAATTCGGTGAGTTCGCACTTCTTGATCACGCCGTGGCGGGTGACCATGACGATGAACTTGTCGGCGACGAATTCCTTGACAGCCAAGAACGCCTTCACCGATTCGTCGGGCTGTAGCGCAATGAGGCCGGATACATGCTTGCCCTTGCCCGTCGTTCCGGCATCGGGGATCTCATAAATCTTGAGCCAGTAGACGCGGCCCTTGTTCGTGAAGATCAGCATGTAGGCATGGGTGGAGGCGATCACAAGATGCTCCACAGCGTCTTCCGAACGCGTGCCCATGCCGATACGGCCCTTGCCGCCGCGCGTCTGCCGCCGGTAGGTGTCCACCGAGGTCCGCTTGAGATAGCCTCCGCGCGATACGGTGACCGCGACGTCTTCCATCTGCACCAAATCTTCGAGCTTGATCTCGCCGGTGTCTTCGATGATAACGGTGCGGCGCTCGTCGCCAAAGTCCTTCTGAACTTCTTTGAGTTCCTTGACGATGACTTGCTTCAAAACTTTTTCGGAGCCTAAGATTTCCACATATTCGGCAATCAACGCTGAATTTCGGCAAGTTCGTCCAGAATTTTCTGGCGTTCCATGCCGGTGAGGCGCTGCAATTGCAGTTCGATAATGGCTTGCGCTTGAATTTCAGAAAATTCAAACGACGTCACCAAACCCTCGCGCGCTTCTTTCGGCGTCTTCGATGCTCGGATCAGCTTGATGATTTCATCGAGCAGATCGAGCGCTTTTTGGAAGCCTAAGAGGATGTGTTCGCGGGCGCGCGCTTTGCGCAACAGGAAATCCGTCCGGCGGCGAACCACATCAACGCGGTGTTCAAGAAAGCGCTTAATGACATCGATAATGCCGAGTTCGCGCGGCTGGCCGTTGACAATCGCCAGCATGATGACACCGAAGCTCACCTGCATTTGCGTCTGCTTATACAGGTTGTTCAGAATCACTTCGGCATTTTCGCCGCGCTTGAGCTCGAACACGATGCGCATGCCATCACGATCGCTTTCATCGCGCGCATCGGAGATGCCTTCTAATTTCTTCTCGCCGACGAGCGAGGCCACATGCTCCAGCAACCGCGCTTTGTTCACTTGGTACGGAAGCTCTGTAACGATGATGGATTCGCGGTCTTTGCCTAGCTTTTCCATCGCCGCCTTGGCGCGGATTTTCAAACTGCCGCGGCCGCGGGTGTAGTAATCGAGAATGCCTTGACGCCCCAAAATGAAGCCGCCGGTTGGAAAATCAGGGCCCGGCACCATTTCCAGAATTTTCGCGATGGGCGTGTGCGGATCGGCCAAGAGCGCAATGCAAGCGTTGATGAGTTCGTTGAGATTGTGTGGCGGGATGTTCGTCGCCATACCAACCGCGATGCCCGACGAACCGTTGATGAGCAGGTTGGGAACGCGCGTCGGTAGAACCTCGGGCTCTACTTCGCTGTCGTCATAGTTCGGGCGGAAATCAACGGTCTCTTTGTCGATGTCTTCGAGCAGCGTCGCGGCAATTTTCGCCAGACGCGCTTCGGTGTACCGCATAGCCGCGGGCGGATCGCCATCAACAGAGCCGAAGTTACCTTGGCCATCGATCAACGGATAGCGCATCGAGAATGTCTGCGCCATGCGGACCAAAGCGTCGTACACCGGCGTGTCGCCGTGCGGGTGGAATTTACCTAAAACTTCCCCGACGATTTTTGCGCACTTACGAGTGGGCCGGTTGAAGGTGAGGCCCATTTCGTGCAAGCCATACAGAATGCGCCGGTGTACTGGCTTCAAACCGTCGCGCACATCGGGTAGCGCGCGACCTACGATTACGCTCATGGAGTAATCGAGGTAAGAACGCTTCATCTCGTCTTCGATATTGATCGGGATGATGTTTTTGTTGTCACCGCCGGGCGGCAAAAGTGAACCGCTGGGTGGATCTTGATCGGCCAAATCGGACTCCTAGTACTGAAGAGGTAAAGTTTGGGGCAAGTTGTTGATAATGTGGGAACTTACCGCCCAAATGCGTATAGGACTATTCTAGCATTTTGCCAGTGGATGAGATGCCGCGGCGGCGCGGGCGGGGCGTACTATAATCAAGCCACTCATGCCAATGCCCGATCGCCGTTTATTTATGAAAACAGTGCTGGGGGCCGCCGCCATAGCACACGCGGAGGCCGCGGCGCGCACAAAGCCGCAACTGGGAATCGTGACGGGGGTTGTGGGCCATAGCACGCCCGAGCAAGGCATCGCCAAGGTGAAAGCTTTCGGCTTGAGCTGTTGCCAAGTGTCGGTGGGCATGTCGCCCGCTGGTTTAGCGGAACCTTTGAAAGCGGCGCTAGCGAAGTATCAAGTGGAAGCCACGGCGGCGTTGACGCTGGGGCAGGGAAAGATGATCTGGGATTTTTATCAAGGGCCGCTGACGATTGGCCTGGTTCCGCGAGAGACACGCGCTGCCCGGATTGACGCGTTAAAGCGCGCGTCGGATTTGGCAAAGATGTGCGATATCCCCGCGGTGCATACGCATTGCGGATTCATTCCTGAAAATCCGAACGATCCGTTGTATGCGGAAACGGTGAAGGCGATTCAGGAAGTGGCGGGCTACTGCAAAGCGAATGGGCAAACGTTCCTGATGGAGACGGGACAGGAAACGCCGGTGACCATGTTGCGGGCGATTACCGATGCAGGGTTGGATAACATCCGAGTCAATCTGGATACGGCGAATTTGATCCTTTATGGAAAGGGCGATCCGGTAGCGGCGCTCGATGTGATTGGCAAATATGTGCGAGGGCTGCACGCCAAAGATGGCCTGTATCCGACCAACCCGAAGAACCTGGGTGAGGAAGTGGCGATCGGGAAAGGCAAAGTGGATTTTGCGGAAGTGATGCGGAAATTACACGCGCTGCATTACACTGGACCCATTACTATTGAACGGGAAATCTCCGGAGCGCGGCAAGAAGACGATATTCGCGCGTCGATTTCCTATTTGCAGCGCCTGATTGATTCTACGTACGTTTAGGAGACTGCTTTGCCAAGTTCAACCTCTATCCGGCTCGCCATCATGATGTTTTTCAACTTCGTGATTTGGGGCTGCTGGTATTCGACGATCAGCACGTATTTGACGACCCAGTTGCACTTTACGGGAACACAGCGGGCTCGGTTTCGCTACCGCGGCGCTATCTTGCATCCTTTCGCCCTTTTTTGTCGGCATGGTGGCCGATCGGTTTTTCAGCACGGAGCGGGTACTGAGCGCGCTGCATTTGATTGGCGCGGGGCTGCTTTATCTCGTGTCAATGGCGCATAGTTTCACTGCAATTTATACGTTGGATGCTGCGCGTACTGCTTGTGCTACTTTCCGACGCTGGCGCTAACGACTTCGATCACGCTGAAGAATCTCCAGACCCACGGCGCTTTCCGCTGTTTCGCGTATTTGGAACCTTCGGCTGGATTGCGGTGAGCCAGGTGCTGAGTCATTTCGCGCTGGAGAAGTCGTGGAATTAGTTTGTTGTTGGGCGCGCAGTTTCGGTGTTCATGGGTTTGTACTGTTTGACTTTGCCGCATACGCCGCCTGCGGGCCGCGGGGAAAAAAGTGACGGCGCGGGAGGTATTGGGGCTCGATTGTCTAGTGATGTTGAAGCAGCGTCTTACCTTACGTTTGCGGTGTGCTCGATTCTTAGCTTGCATTCCGCTGACGTTCTATT
>CAWJBS010000031.1:0-15145 GCA_963840845.1 Bryobacterales bacterium | reverse complement strand
ATGAGCGGCGTGCGGGCTTCGTCGATCAAGATGGAATCGACTTCGTCGACGATGGCGAAATTGAAGTCGCGCTGGACGTAATCTTCCAGGCGGAACTTCATGTTGTCGCGCAGATAGTCGAAGCCGAATTCGTTGTTCGTGCCGTAGGTGATATCGGAACCGTAAGCCGTGCGGCGCTGCTGTTCATCGAGATCGTGAACAATATTGCCGACTGTTAAACCAAGGAAGCGGTGGATGCGGCCCATCCATTCGGAATCGCGGCGTGCCAGGTAATCGTTGACGGTTACGATGTGGACGCCTTTGCCTTCCAGGGCGTTTAGATAACTGGGGAGAGTGGCGACGAGCGTTTTACCTTCGCCCGTTTTCATTTCGGCAATTTTGCCGCGGTGCAAAACGATGCCGCCGATTAATTGCACATCGAAGTGGCGCATGTTCAGCACGCGCCGGCTGGCTTCGCGGCACACGGCGAAGGCTTCTACCAGAATGTCGTCGAGCGAAGCGCCATTGGCCACGCGCTGTTTGAAATCGGCCGTCTTCGCCGCAAGTTCCTGATCGGAAAGTTTCTGCAGTTGTGGTTCGAGTGCGTTGATCGCAGCAACCAATGGCTGGATGCGCTTGATCTCGCGATCATGTTTGGTGCCAAAGACTTTGGCGAGCGTACTTTCGATCATAAAAGGGGTCAATACCAGTTTAGCTGGATAGGGGCGACAAAGGGGCAGCGGTTCGGCGGGAGATTAGGGGGTTTGGCCGGCGACACACTTAAACGGGGGTACCTAATTTGTCCCCCGTTTGGTTTGGGTTCGGTGAAATAGAAGTTTTCCGCTAACTCCGGCCGGCAGCAGGACGTCATCGTCCACATAGGCAGCAAGGGCGGTGCCTTCCGGAACGGTGATTTCTTTTCCGTGTTTGATCAAGCCAATGGGTCCGAACAAAACTGTTAATGCGATAGATTGCCCGGCTTTGCTATCGCCTTCCTTACCTTTGGAGCCACGAAGCCTGACTTTGATATCGCCGGCCTTCAAATGGTCTAAGCGGACATTTAACTCACCGCCCTTACCCATCATGCCGGCGCGCTTGGCATTGGTAACTGTGCCAACGGCCTTGGTTCCCGCCTTGATCACCACGACGTCACCCACTTTGACGTCGTCTGCGACAACAAAATTCACAGTGTCGCCTTCGGTAGCGGTTTTAGAGCTGATTTCCTGTGCGAATTTCAGCTTTACGTCTTCGCCTTCCTTCAGTTTTAAAGGGGCGGTTTGTGCCTGTAAGAAAGCTGACGACAGAAGCGTAAGAGCTAATGCCGAAAGCATTACAGGGCGATTGAGTTTCCTCATCTATATAAACCTCCGTGTCGTTCCATTTATTGGAAGACCAAGAAGAATATACGATAAAGCGATAGAAATGGCAATGGTTTCGGGGATTAATCTGGTTAGAAGGGGCTTGTGAATGATATTACACACCGATGGCAGTACATTCCTGCAGTTTGAGAGTTAGTGGCCCGGCGCTACGACGTGAGGTCACAATTCGAGAAGACTTAACGGCCGTTGGCAATCTTGGCCAGCGGCGCTGTGATGCTATGACTCAGCCGTTTGGAAGGAAAGTGGCATGCCCGCCGCAACGTGAACTTAACCGAAGAACTTGACCGCTTGCGAGGATCCATTGATAAGGCTGATGCCTGCGGCACGGCAGAAGGCGATGCGTTCGCGCGAGTTTGCGAAGCGCTTCATCTTTCCGTCGCGCGCTAGGCAGTGGCAATCCTCAACATCGCTAGCAACTGCCTCAGTTGCTAGCGCTAGCGGAAAGCTGTTGTTTGATCCAGCGATCAATTCGGGCATCGAGAACGTCGAGCGGAAGCGCTCCGCCGGACAGGATCTCGTCATGAAAAGTCTTGAGATCGAACTTGGGCCCAACTGCTGCTTGGAGCGCTCGCGCAATTCGCGAATCTTCAGCTGGCCGAGCTTGTAGCTGCACGCCTGCCCGGGGCCGGAAATGTAACGATCCGTCTCAGCCTGGATTGTGGGCTCGTCCACGGCGTGAGAATTGCGCATGTACTCCACGACCTGGTCGCGGCTCCAGCCCATGTCGTGAATCCCTGTATCCACAACCAAGCGCACCGCCCGAAACAGTTCCGAGCGCAGGCGGCCGTAGTCTGAGCCGGGATCCTGATAGAAGCCGATTTCTTTGCCCAATTCCTCGGCGTAGAGCCCCCAGCCCTCGGTATACGCGGAGTTGCCGCCGTGCTTGCGAAATTCGGGCAGGCCCGTAAGCGACTGCTGAATGGTGATCTGAAGATGATGGCCGGGAACGCCCTCATGATAGGCGACCGCCTCATCATTGATAAAGCTGCGATGCGTGGGGTCGGATACGGCCACCGAGACGCGGCCAGGACGTTTGCCATCGGGCGTTCCGCCCTGATAGTGGGTGGCGGCGGCGGCTTGGAAAGGCGGGATCGGCTCGACTGTCACCGCTGTCTTGGGCAGCAAATTGAAAAGCTCAGGCAGGCGCGGCTCCATCTGCGCGATGTATTTGCGAAAGTCCTCGACGATCGCATCCGCAGACGCTGGCTTGTACTTGGGATCGTTTTCGATGTGGTCGCGGAAGCTGGCGAGATCTTTATAGCCGTTGGCCTTGGCCAGTGTGGCCATCTCCTCCGTGATCCGGTGGACCTCTTTCAGGCCAATCTCGTGGATCTGGGCCGCCGTGAGATCTGTGGTAGTGAAGCGGCGCAGCGCGGCCTGGTAGCGGCGCGTGCCTCCGCCAGAGAATTGATGGAAAGTGTGGTTCTGCAGTGGGGTATATAGTCGGATATGATGAAGGCAGCGAACTGCTTGTACGCGGGAAAAACCTCGTTATTCACTGTGGATGTGATCTCGTCTGTGAGACGCTTCTTATCCGCATCGGAAAAGCTAGCGGGAAATTTCTTGAGCGGGAGAAGAAAGGGTTGGCGGTAATGACGCCCTCCGCCTGCCCCGGAATCTTTTCGGCGATGAAGCGTACGGGCACAAGCTGATCTCTGCACGCCGGCGCGCAAAACTTCTTCGGTCTGCAGGAAAGCGTTCGGAATTTGGTGAAGGCGCGAGATGTAGTCTTCGTAGTGCTTGACCGAGTCAAATGGCATGGAACGCGGCAGGTCGGCAAGACTGGCATGAATCCCTCCGCCGCCGCCGGATGAGCTGAGCGGCATTTCAAATTCTTTGAGATCGTAGTCATCGACGCGCTGTTGAAGCTGGCGGAGAAAAAGGTCATGCGAGATCAAATCCGGCTCCGGAAAGCCGGTAGAATCGATCGCCTTGATACGGGCTAATTCGGCAACCTCGCGCTGGTGGCGAGAGGCAGAGGCGGCAAGGGATGAGTCGCCGAGTTGGTCATTGTAGCGATAGTCGCCGACGGCAGTCGCCAGCGTGGGATTTGTCTTGAGAGTGGCCTGCCACGATTCTTCGAAAAGAGCGTTCTGGGCGGCCAGGCGGGAAGCGAGAGAAGCCGGCGATTGAGCCGAGGCGAATTGCGACAGAGCAGCCAGGAACAGACACGAGGTGGCGAGCTGGTTAGGACGCATGCGGATAAGGGTAGCAAAGCGAGTTTACCTAAGGCAGAAACGGCTATTGGAAGCGGAATCGGTCGCTATCTGGATATCAGTGAGGAATTTGTCGATGTCCGCTTCGACTGCGCCGAATCACTGGTAAAATCGATTGAAAGCGCGGTTTCCCACCTTTTGTATTACTTTGACCACAATTCGACTACGCCCTTGGCGTCTGAGGTGGCGGCGGTATATTCGGCCACGCTGCGGGATGTGTATGGGAATCCGTCGAGCACGCATCGCGCGGGTCAGGTGGCGCGGCAACGTCTGGAAGAAGCGCGGCGGACGTTGGCCGAAGCATTGCGGGTATCGCCGGCGGAGATTGTGTTCACCAGTGGTGGGACAGAGTCGAACAATTTGGCGATTCTTGGTTTGTTGAGGAATGTGAGCCGGAAGCCGGTGCATGCCGTGACGCTGGCGATTGAGCATCCGGCCGTGCTGGAGCCGTTTCGCCAATTGGAGCAAGAAGGTGTGGCGGTGAGTTATGTGAAATCGGCGGCGTCTGTTGCTGGCGCATTCCGTGACGAAACCGCATTGGTTTCGATCATGCACGCGAACAACGAGACGGGCGAGATTCAGCCGCTGGCGGAAGTGGCAAAGCTGGTAGCGGAGCGACGGGCGCAAGGACAGAGTATTTATTTCCATTCCGATGGCGTGCAGGCTTTCGGAAAAATTCCGGTTGACCTGACGGGCTTGGGCGTTGATCTGTATTCGTTGAGCGCTCACAAGATTTTTGGACCGAAGGGGACAGGCGCTTTGTTCGTGCGCAAGAATACGCCTCTACATAGGATTCAGTTTGGTGGGCGGCATGAGCGCGAACGGCGGCCGGGCACAGAGAATGTTCCGGCGGCGGTGGCGTTTGCGAAGGCGGCGGAACTGGCGGTTGAGGCGCAAGGGGAAATTGTGGCGGCGTTACGCGATCAGTTCGAAGGGCAGTTGGTGAACCGTTTGCCGGATATTCAGGTGAATGCGAGCGGTGTTGCGCGGTTGCCTAACACCAGCAACATTTTATTTCGCGGCGTTTCGGCGGAGGCGCTGGTGATTGCGTTGGACATGCGGCAGATGGCGGTCTCTACCGGAGCCGCTTGTAGCAGTGGATCTTTGGAGCCGTCGCATGTGCTTTTGGCGATGGGCCTGACGCGCGAAGAAGCGCGTTCGAGCGTTCGCTTTTCGTTTGGACGGTACAACACGCAAGCGGAGATGGCGGCGCTGGCCGATGCGGTGGTGGATTCGGTGAACAAGCTTCGCGAACGGGCAAATAAGGAGGCGCGTCTTGCCGGATAAACTTCCTATTGCGGTGGCGATGTCGGGCGGTGTGGACAGTTCCGTGGTGGCTGGGTTGCTGCAACGGCAGGGGCACACGGTGGTTGGGCTGACGATGCAGCTGTGGAATCAGCGGCGTTTGCCGGACCTGGTGCCGGAAGGCGGTGCGACGGGCCGATGCTGTTCGCTCGATGACGTCTATGATGCGCGGTTTGTGGCGTCGATCTTGAACATTCCTTATTACGTCGTCAATTTTGAAGATCGGTTTGAGGAGCAGGTGGTGCGGCCGTTTGTGGAAGACTATCTAGCGGGCCGTACGCCGATTCCTTGTACGCAATGCAATAACTTCATCAAGTTCGACCAGTTTTTTGAGATGGCCGATAGTGTGGGTGCGGAGAAAATTGCCACGGGGCATTATGCGCGGCTGAGCTTTGATGAAGCGGCGGGGCGGTATCAAATGCGCACGAGCGTAGATACGGGGAAAGATCAGACGTATTTCTTGTTTGGTCTGACGCAGCCGCAACTGGCGCGCACTTTGTTTCCGCTGGGTGGGATGATCAAGCCGGAAGTGCGGGTGCTGGCCAAAGAACTGGGATTGCCCGTGGCGGAGAAGAACGATAGCCAAGAGATTTGCTTCGTGCCCAACGGAGATTACGCGGCTTTTATCGACGCATACTTTCACGAGCAGGGCGTGGATGCATCGGTGACGCGCGGAGAGATTGTTGATACGTCGGGCAAGGTGCTGGGGCAGCACGCGGGGACGCATCACTTTACCGTGGGGCAGCGGCGCGGTTTGGGTGTGGCGGCGGCGGAACCGCTTTATGTGATTGCCACTGATCCGGAGACGCAGCGAGTACGCGTAGGGCGGGGCACTGACCTGATGAAGAGTTCGCTGATGGCGCGCGATGTGAACTGGCTCTCGATTGCCGCGCCTAGTCAGCCGCGGACGGCGCAAGTGAAGATTCGTAATAAGCACGCGGCGGCGCAGGCGATGCTGGTGCCGACGGCAGATCCGACTCGCATTGAAGTTCGCTTCGATGACGCGCAGCGCGCGATTACTCCCGGGCAAGCTGCTGTTTTTTATGACGGCGACTTAGTGCTGGGCGGCGGTTGGATCGAGTAACGTCCAGCATGCGTGAACGCGTTGAATACGCCATTGCGGCGGCTCTGCTTGGCCTGCTGCGCGCGGTTCCCCTCAAAGTTGCGTACGTTTTTGGATATGCGGTCGCGCGTTTTTTGGACATGCTACTGCCAAAGCTGCGCAAGGTGGCGGCGCGGAATCTGGCGGTTGTGTGCCCTGAATTACCTTTGGCCGAAACGCGGCGCATTACCGATGGCGTGTTCCGCACTGTGGGCCGGATGCTGGTGGCGCTGGCGCGCTTTCCGCTGATCGATAGGAATAATGTGGGCGACTGGATTTCTTATCAGGGCCTAGAACATTATCAAGCGGCGAAGCGGAAGGGGCGCGGCGTTTTAATTGCAACTGCGCATTTGGGGAATTGGGAACTGAGTGCGTTTGCGCACGCGCTGATGACTGAGCCGATGAATGTCATGGTTCGGCCTTTGGATAATCCGTTGGTGGACAAGTTGGTCGAAGACCGGCGGACATTGAGCGGGAATCAACTCATCTTCAAGAAGGACGCGGCGCGTTCAGTTTTGAAAGCGTTGAAGTTGAATCAGCCAGTTGGTATTTTGATTGATCAGAATACGACGCCGTCGGAAGGCGTATTTATTAATTTCTTCGGTAAGGCGGCGTGCGCGGGTTTAGCCTTTGTGAAGCTGGCGTATCATTCGGAAGCGCCGGTGATTCCCGGTTTTGCGCTGTGGGATGAGGCCACGCGGCGTTATGTGCTGCATTTTTTGCCTGAGGTGCCGCTGAGTGGAGACGCGGCGGTGGACACGCAGAGGGTACACGCTGTTTTAGAAGAAGTGATTCGCCAATATCCCGATCAATGGATGTGGATTCACCGGCGTTGGAAGACGCGTCCGCCCGGCGAAGCGCCGTTTTATTAGTGGCTGCGCGTTCTGGCACAATCAGTAGCTATGAACGCAGATGAACTTCGCGCGCTGCAAGCGCCGATCAAAGAGCGCTACAAAACAGAGCCTGAAGCGGCGCTCCTGACATTGAAGGCAGAGGGCAGAATCGGCGATGGGGTGACGTGCAGCGTTCAAACCGGTAAGGCGATGGTTGAGGCGGGACTGCATCCGGCAACCGGCGGGCCAGGGACATTCAGGATAAGCTCACCAAAGACATACCGCAGGGTGGAGTGATTTGGGTTTTCGCCTTGAGGAAGTAAGCCATCGCAGGGCTCTGCAAGCAAGGTGCGGAGCCCTGCTAAGCGTCACGCGCCCTATATCTAGCGACAGGGCGCTGGTCTAGACCCAATACTGCCTCGACAATGCCAGCCAAATTCTGGGTACCGTGAGCGCGCCTTCATAGCTCAAGTATTGACGGCCTTGCTGATCAACTCTAATCGCTACCTTCACTCCGAAAGCATGCCCCAACTGACTCACTGAGCCGCGTACTTTGATCGTCCGCGCTTCAGCATTTTCGGCCAGAACGGCTAGTCCGTAGGTCTGCGTGAATGCTCGCACAGATGATAAATCGCTGGGATCAACACGCATGTAGTCTTCGGCTTGCTCACGCGTCATCTGCTTAAAAGTTCCAGCAAGTATTTGTTGGCCGACATCTTCTCCGTGGTTGGGTCGCCGAATAATGAGGGTTGCCGTGATTTGCTCGTTCGGATCGGCAGGGAGCCAGCGGTCGTCTCCTGGGAGATTCAATTCGCTTCCCGGAATGGCCACTCGCGGGTTCATGGGAATCAATTAAAGTTAAATCAGGCGGCCAACTGACAAGCCTTCACTCATCAGCGAGCCGCCTCTGCGCAGATATTTATTAAGTACCGGCTTTGGCGGACGAACTGGCGGCCGCCATTAGCGCATCTAGTAAGGCTGTACCATTGGGTGAGCCCAGGCCCGTACATGCATCCCAACCAACGGCAGCGCTGTAATATCCCAAGTTGCTGTCATCGTTGTTACCGGACGTAATATCACGCGAGACAGATTCTCCCAACCCATAGAGTTTGGGTTGAAGCAACCCGACAGAGGTGCCGAGCTTCTGATTGATCAAGGCAATCAAGCCCGCCCAGAGAGGAGCAACCGCGCTGGTTCCTCCGACGACGATATTCTGACCGTCTACCACAACTTGATAGCCCGTGACAGGGTCCGCGTTGCCGGAAACGTCAGGGACACCTCTGCCCACGAAATTCGTTTCGGGATTTGCAGGCACGCCCGCTTTCGCCTGATAAGACGGCAGAGCAAACTCAATGCTGACTCCACCTCCGGTGGCGCCTTCGTTACTGGCGGTTTCGTTCCAGACGGTTTCCGACGTGATGTTTCCACCGCTGGCTAACAGAGTAGTGCCTCCGCAGGCGAGCGCGTAGGAACTGGATGCCGGAAAATCGACATGCAACTTCCCATCGCCGGCACCGTCGGTGGAACCGTTATCACCGGCTGCCACAGTGACTGTTACGCCCAATGCGGCCGCATCTTGCAAGGCTGCATCCAGCGCCGTCCTGGATTGTGCGGTCCACGAGTCTTCCGGACCACCCCAACTGATCGAAATGACCGAAGGTTTGCGGGTCGAGTCGTGGACCGCATCTGTGATCGCGTCAATAAAACCCTGATCGGTATTGGGCGCGAAATATACAGCGATGTTGGCGCCCGGGGCGATGGTACCGGAGACTTCGATATCCAGTTCAACTTCGCCATCGGCGTCGCTACCGGGCGTATTCGCGCCGCCATCGACGGAAACGGCGGTTACGGAAGGAACCGCCAAGCCGACTCCCTGAAAATAAGACTGGAGGTCGGATGTCGTATAGCCACCGCCCAGTTCAACGATGCCGATGGTTTGGCCTGTGCCATCCAAGCCCTGTGGAAAATTATAGAGAGCCGCGACGTCTTGGGCGGTAAAGCTACCGGCCGCGCTCGCTGCTGCGCGCACGCGAAAATGTGCGTATGCCGCTTGGCGATTGTCGAGACCCAAAACGGCAATCACGATATCTTTCAATTCTTCGGGGACACTCAGAGCGCCAGACCTGCCTCGAAAGGTATGATTGCCTCTTTTGCAGTGAACCAGTTTCGTGCCAAAAGCCTTGCTCATGCTCTTGATAGTGCCGCGCAAACCAACGCGACGCTTTTCCAAGCTAGCTTCCGACACGCTCAGATGATGATGATGAGCGAAATGCTCGACAGCCTGAATGTCTTTCGGGTCGGCGCCCAGTTTCGCACAAAAATCTTCGCGACTGACGCGCGTCACCGGTCCGTACGCCACGCTGGGTTGGTTACCGTTTCGCCGCAACACAACCGTTACGTCGATAATGGAATTGCCGTCTACTTCCCCTACCGCTCGCAACTCGGCGGCAGGCTCCTCTCGCTTCCTGGTAAATCCACTCGTTTCTGAAAGAACATCATTACCTTTTTATGGTCGCTCTTTTCGTAATCCCGCGCAATGAAAAGCGTATCTTGGCGTATCTGTGGCGACCATTTTTCTTTTTTTTTGAAATTCTGGCTTCGCCGTCTTTCAGCGGCGAAGCCAGATTGGTTCTTTTGCTACTTTTCAAAAAGCTAGACTGCGCTACGGACTGCGCGGTAAATCAGCAGGCAGATGATCGAGCCGACAACCGCAACCAGCAGGCTGTAAAAGTTCAAGCCCGTGGCTGGCCCCATATGTAGAAAGCCCGCTAACCAGCCGCCGACGATTGCGCCCACAATACCGATCAGCGTGTCCATGATGACGCCCTCGCCAGATTTATTGACGATCTTGCTGCCAATGAATCCTGCGACAATCCCATGAATAAGCCATCTCAATGAAGTAATCATCTTTCTCCTTTGTCCTCTACTTTTTTAATTTCGCATCCTTTTGCGGGCTAGCCCGGACCAGTAGTCCGTACTCGCCAATCGCAAGAATGCAATGAAGTTAATGTATCAGAACTAGTCGTTCGCCGATTTATGAAGTGTGAACAGATTAAAATGGCTTTTGCGCTATCTGTTACGAAGCGTTCAAGGATAACGGTGGTGTCACCCGTTCTAATCAAAAATCGCTACGAAGTGAAGGACGTGCTTGGGCGCGGCGGGATGGGTGTGGTCTACAAGGCCTTTGACGCCCTGATGCGCCGCGACGTGGCGGTCAAGACTTTGCGCGACGTGGCGAGTTCTGTTTTCGTAGATCTCTTTTATCGGGAATGCAGTGTCCTCACCGCCATGGTGCACCCCAATATTGTCGAGATTTTCGACATGGGCGAATTTGAAGAAGACGGCGTTTTAAAACCGTATTTCGTCATGCCCTTGCTGCCGGGGCGCACTCTGTATGACCTGATTTACCCCAGCGGTAAACCGCTACCCGTGGAGCGCTGTACCGACATCATCTCGCAGGCTTGCCGTGGTTTGCATGCGGCCCACGAGTGCGGGCTGCTGCACCGCGATATCAAGCCGCGCAACATTTTCGTAATGCGCGACGACGCGGTGAAGCTGATCGATTTTGGCGTGGTGCGACTGCTAGGCCACCAAACGATCGGCGCTCCCGGTACGCTGGGCACGCTGCATTACATGGCGCCGGAGCAGATCTCGATGAAGCCGCTGACGGCGCGGTCGGATATTTTCTCGCTGGCTACGGTTTGTTATGAAGCGCTGACGGGCGTGCATCCCTTCGTCCGAGAGAACGAAACGGAAACGGCGGCGGCTGTCGCGGAGCATATGCCCGCCCTGGTTAGTTCGCTGAACCCGCAGGTGAACCGGCCCCTGGCGCAGGCTGTGGCGCAAGCGATGGCCAAAGATCCGCGCAACCGTTTTGAATCGGCGGCCGCTTTTGCCGATGCTTTACAGCGCGGGCTTGCGCAATGAACGGCCAGGCGCCAGTTTGCTCACCAATCCGCAAAACCGGCTGGCGCGGGCACAACGCAGTTTTGCGCGCGGCGACTATGAATTCACGCAGGAAATCGTAGAGCAACTAGAAGCCGAAGGGGCAGACGGTCCGGAGGTTCAAGAACTGCGCGCCCAACTGGCGGAGGCGGTCCGCAAGCAACAGGCGGAAATCCATTTGGCTACCGCGCGGCGTTATTTCGAAGAAGAGGAACATGTTTTAGCTTTGCGTCGCGTGTCGGAGGTGTTGGTATCGAACCCGTCGCATCCGGCTGCGCTGGCATTGAAGAATCAAATTGAAGACAAGCTGAACGACGTGCATGTCTCCGATTCATTGGCGCGCGCCGCTGCGCATCTGGATACCGGCGCCTTTACCGAAGCGCGCCGCCTGATTGAAGACTCACTCGAAATACAGCCGAATAACGCCGAAGCGCAACGGCTGCTGCAGGAAGCGGGCCAGCGCGCGCTCGATTGGCCGCGCCAGCGGCAGCAACAAGAAGAATTATTCCAATCCGCTCAATCGGCTTATTTTGAAGGTCGATTTGACGCGTCGCTGCGCACGCTGGAACAACTGGCTGAACTGACGCGCAAATCAAAAGCGGCGGGTGCGCGGGTTACGGAATACAAAGATTTCTACAAGCGGGTGCGCAGCGATTATGACGCCCTGCAGGCGATGCTGGCCGATGCCCGGAAGCTACTAGCGAACGGCGATCTTGAAAATGCGTACAATCTCAGCGAACGGATGCGCGAACAGTGCCCGCAGGATCCGGACGTACGCAGCCCTCAGTAAAGATCTTACCGAGCGGCGCGACGCGAAGGAACAAGATTACCGGCGCGGGATTGCCCGCAGTATTGCGAATGAGCCCGATCTCAGCGCGCGCTTGCACATCCTGAACCAAGCTGTCCGCTCGCGGCCTACCGACGAATATTTTCATGAAGAGCGACAAAAACTGCAGACGCTCTTGCAACAAGTCACGGAAATGGCACAGCGGGCGCAGGTTTACGAAGCATCCGGCCGCTATGAATACGCCATTGAAGAGTGGCTTTGCATTGGGGATATTTATCCCCAATATCCAGGCTTGCCTGATCAGCTCGAGCGCATTAAGATTGGTCTGGAAAGCCGCCCGCGATAAGGCCCGCGCTGATTTGAGCGCCGGCGTGCAAGATGCTTTAAAGCGCGGCGACCAGGAGCGCGCCGCTGAACTCTTGCAAGCGGCGGAAGTGGATTTCCAAGGCGATGCCGATTACCTTCAGTTGAAAGCACTAGCCCAAACCAACGCTGACGCTCATAAAGAAGTCGCGGTCTTGCTGGAACGGATTCAGAAGGCGGAGAGTGAACGGCGCTTCGGCGATATTCCCACGCTTTGCCAAGTCGTTACGGCGCTCAGTGAGAATATCGATCCGCTACGGGCGAAGTCTTTCCAGGCTTTGACGGCAACAGCCAGCCGTCTGGTTGGTGTGAACTGGCGGGTTGCTGAGCAGGTCACGCAGGAAGCTGCACGCATCGGCACCATCCCAACTACGGTGCAGAGCCATATCGCGCAGCAGCAACGCGAAGAGGAAGTCAGCGGCATACTAGCCGAGGAGCGCTCATCACAAGCGAACCTGGACGCATACCGCGAACGCGTGGCTGCCATGCTGGACAAATTTCCGGGCGAGGTTCGTCTGGAAGAACGTTTGCGTTTGATTGACGCTGCCTTGGCGGACAGGCGCAGACAGAACGAGAAGCGTGGCTGTGTGGCTGAACTGGCGCTGATGAGCCAGGAGTTGAACGATGCCAACGACCACCGCCGGCTTTGGGATACCTATATTCGCGCCAAGAATGTGGCCGCGCCGTTTGCCGACGATCGCGAAGTGGCGCAGTATTTGGAGACCATCCGCGAGCAAGGGGCGCAATTTGAAGAGGCCGCGGACGCTCTGACGCGCGACCGGATCAAAGACTGTTTCAGTATTTGCGACACCATGCTGCGGAAGCATCCACGCCACGTGCTGTTTCAAAAACTGCGCGATCAGGCGGTCGCCCGGCATCACCAATTGGGTGACGAGTATTTAGCGCGTGTGGAACGCTGGCTGGCCAGCGAGCCGGATGTTTATCAGCGTGAACTGATTCTGAAGAAAGCGCAGGAAGAATATCCGTTCGAAACGCGCTATGCCGAAGAGCTGTCGCATATCCAGCGCGAAAAAGCTGTAGCGGAGACGTTGGCGGCGAAGGCGCGCGACCTGGAGAAGCGTGGCCAAACGGGGGAGGCTCTGGCCCAATGGCGTCAGCTCCGTAATCTTCATCCCACGTATCCCTCGCTTGATGAGCAGATTTCCCGCTGTGAGAGCGTGGTTGACCGTGCGCAGCGAAAGTCGCGCGCGCAACGGCTTCTTTCGCAAGGCGAAGCGCATTTAGCGGAAGGACATTTCGCGCAAGGTTATCAGATGGTGCATGAAGCATCGGAAGTCAGCCGCGATATCCCCGACGCGTTGAGACAGGCAACGCCCACTTTGGTGGTTGCAGCGCGTGCGGCGCTCGCCACTAGCCCCAAACTGGCCGAAGCGATGGTGAATCTCGCTCAGCGGCTGGATGACGATCTGCGTTTGCCTAAAGACATGCGCGCCAAAATTAGCGAGGCGCGCAAATCGGAAGATTTGTCGGAATGTTTGAACGGCGTTCAAACTCATCAAGAAGCCGGAGACGCAGCGGGCGCTTTATTGATTGCGGAAAAGTTTCTCAGCAAGTTTCCCGGCGTTAAGCAGGTGGAAGCCGTTCGCGCAAAGCTGTTGTCCGAAATTGAGCAAGAGCGGAAGCAGCAGGCGCGCGGCCTGACGTTGGATCAATTTCGGTCGATGGAATTGAGCGCGGTGAATCTAGGCCCTGCGGCACTATACGGTCTGCAGCAGAATGTGCGTGAAATTGCCCAGGCCAATCCAGGGGATGAAGAGATCAGCCAGCGGGCGTCCACGCTTGAGGCGCTGTTTGGCTCGCTGGCGGAAGTCCGCGAACATCTGCAAGCGCGCAACACCTCTAAAGTGGAAGAGGCGTGTGGCCGTGCGTTCCTTCGGTTTCCCGACCATCCTCTTTTCAAGGGTGCCCTTGTCGAGGCGGCGAAGCAAAAGACCGAGGCGGCCGCTCAGGATATCGAAGAAGTCAAGCGCCGTTTGGCGGGCGAAAGTAACTTTCAGAAGAAATCGACCCTCCTTCGCCAAGCCCTTTCCCGCTTTCCGGATAATCCTTACTTGTTGGATCAGCAAGCTCAGGTCAGCGCCAGCCAGACCGAACTGAACACCCGCATCGAGGGGGCTCGCACGCTTGAAACCAAGCGTCTTTTCGGAGAAGCTATCAAGGAATGGGAAGGCATCGCGAAGGACTATCCCTGGCACCCCTCGGCAAGCGAAGAAATAGAGCGTCTCTCGAACTCGCGCAAGAAAGAGAAACAAGATGCGCTCGACCGCTGGTTCCGTCAGGTGGAAAGCGCGATCGAGAATGGCGACTACGACACTGCGGGAACTATGATTCGGCAGGCGGCCCAGCAGCAACCAGACCGCAAGCTGCAAGGCCTGGAAGCCAAGCTAAATGAAGGCCTGCAGAAGAAACAGCAATCGGATGCCAAATTTACTGAGGGCAGCCGCGCGCTGGCCGACGGTGATTTAGTGGAGGGCGGCAACTTGCTCTACCGCGCCTTCGAGTTGCAACCCAAAGATCAGGAGAGGACAAACGCCATCGCTTTGTTACTACTCGGACAGGTGCGCGCCAACATGACTTCCGATCCGGCGAGTTGTGAAAGCTTACTGTCTCATTTGAATCGTATTCGGCCCGGGCAGATGCTGCCGCCGGATATCAGAGCGGTGTTTGCGAAGCAACAGCAGGCCAGCAGCGCCCAGAAAGCCGGTTCGCGCAAAGCGATGGCGCAGTTGGCGGAGTTGGCCACCCAGACTGACAACGCCCGGTCTAACCGTGCACTCTCCGCAGTTGGCAAGAAACTGCAAGCCTCGAAGCTGCTCGATTCGCGCGATGTTGAAATTCGGCGGACCGCCGGTGAGTTGCAGCGTAAAATTAACTTGCGATTGAGTGGTCTCGCTACGCCCTCTCCCAAGACAGTTAATAGCGAGGCGGCGAAAGAGGATCCGGTTCTTTCAGCGGGAAGTGTTGTCGCTGCGGCGATTCTATTGATCTGTCTGGCGGGCGTCGTTTTCTTTATCTCCCGCCCCCACAGCCAAGGTGTCCCCGTCTTGGTGAGTGTCACGCCCGATCACACGACAATCGAATTGGATGGCCGGAGCTGCGTTGCGCCGGATTGTAAATTCATGCTCAAGCCGGGTGATCACATAGTAAAACTCAGGAAAGAGGGCTTTCAGCCCAAAGATGTGACTGTTACGGTGAAAGAGACCGATTCTACGCCG
>CAWJBS010000030.1:0-14982 GCA_963840845.1 Bryobacterales bacterium | reverse complement strand
CCGTGTTATGTGTATCCTACTGAGTAGGTACCGTATTGCTAGATACCTCACCACGCAGTGAACCTGCTCGCCACGATGGCACGCACTCCTGGCCTCGCTCCGAGCGACGCGCTGGTCGCCGTGACCACGACTCCTTCGACATCGCCGGTCTGGAGCTCTCCGCCGTCATCGTCGCGGCGAAGGTCGTGATCGTGGAGCGCGAACCGCGGCCGACGGTTCCGAGCTGTCGAAGCAGCTCGACGCCGTCGGCGTGACCGCCATGCAGGCCCCCCCCGCTGGGTGGCGGATGCTGCTCGAAGCGGGATTCCGTCGCCGGAGAGTCCAAGATGCTGTGCGGCGGCGAAGCGCTGCCGCGGGATCCGCGAATCGCTGCTGGCGGGGTCGGCGAGCTTTGGACATGTATGGTCCGACCGAGACCACGATCTGGTCCTCGTGCACCCGGGTCACCGCGGCCACGAGCCGATCACCGTCGGCGGCCCGATCGGCAACACCGCAGTTCTACGTCTCGATCATCACGATCAGCCGGTCCCGAGCGGCGTGCCGGGCCAGCTGCACATCGGCGGCGACGGCGTCGCCCGGGCGCTACAAGCGGGCGGCCGCATGGGAGAAATTCTTCCCGAATCCGTTCTGCCCGGGCCGGATGTACCGGCACCGGTGATCTCGGCGATGGTCCGCCCGAGGGCGGCCTGCAGGTCCTTGGCCGGATCGATCATCAGGTCAAATTGCGTGGTTCCGCATTCGAATTGGGAGAGATCGAATCCGTTCTGACGAAGAAGGCAGGGCTCGACGCGGTGGCTGTCATTTTGCGGGAAGACGCCCGGCCCCGCGCATGGTGGCGCATCTATGTGTCAAAAGGGCGAAAATCCGCCCTCCGGAGGCATTTCGGAGCTTCTCGCCGAAGAGATGCCCGAATACATGATACCGTCGGCCTGGTAAGACTCGCCCGGGTACCGGCATCCAAGCTTAGGGCAGCCGCTCGGCTCACTTCGGCGGTTAATGTGGGGGCCTCGGAAGGCGTCAGAACTTGAGCCATAATTCGTCGCTCCAGATCGATCAAAATTCCTATTCGACGGTGGCCGCGTTTGGCGCAACAACACCTGCTAGATAGTGGCTTCCGGGAGCTTTATGGCTCAACAAATTCGACGAGTGTGACCCGGAAAACTCCGAGTTCAGAAAGGAACGCAAGCTTGCACGCGGTAACGGCGTGACAGATGCGCATGGCATAATCTTCACCATGAACGACGGAAGGCATCGAAAGCTGAACAACCGGGGGCAAAACGGCCTTCAAATTTCCACCGATCATGTTTGCCAGTTCGCCGAACGCATCGCAGACGTCTTCATTGACTTCGGTGGGCGGATCGACGCCCAAGCAACCTTTTCGTATATTCGAAACGTCTGTTCCGGCGTGCATTCGATCCGCAGAGCGCCCTTCCAAGATCCGACGAAATGAACGGCGGCGGTGAGAACGGGTGAGGCTACGCGCTCCTGCGGGACTTCCACCCGCTCCACTTCCATCTTGAGCATCGATGTAAAAACATCGGTAACGATCTGCTGTGTCTCGGCTTCGTACGTTTGTGTTAGGCAAGCTGATTCCATAACCGTCCTTTATTTTTTGCGGTAGAACGAGGCGCCCTCAATGGCATGCCGTTCAAAAGCGTCGCTCAGATTCATCGTTGTTTCGGCTGCGCCCAATAACAAATAGCCGCCAGGCGCCATAGTTCTGGAGATCTCGGCCAGAATTTTGCGTTTGGTGTCTGTGTCGAAATAGATCAGCACATTTCGACAAAGGACAAAATCACAAGCGTTCATCAAGCGCATCGATTGGCGCAAATCGAATTTTTCAAAGCGGACCATCCGGCGCAGAATGGGTTTGACACGCCATTCCAAATCGTGCCGTTCAAAATATTTCACCAGATGCGTAGCCGGTAGACCGCGGTTCACTTCGATCTGAGCAAACGCTCCGTGCCGCGCACGTTCCACCATTTTCTCGTTGAGGTCTGTGCCCAGAATGTCGATATTCCAATCCTGCAGCCCCATCTCGCAGAGCATCATCGCAAGACTATAGGCTTCCTGGCCGGACGAGGACGCAGCCGACCAAAATGAAATCTTCTTAGTGAGTCTTTCGCGCTTCCATCAACGGCGGCAAGAGCGCGCTTCGCAGAACCTTAAAGGGAATGATGTCGCGGAAGAAAAGCGTCTCATTCGTGGTCATGGCTTCCACCACGTCTTGTGAAACCTTACCCGCACTGGTGGCGCGAATTAACGCGCACAGATCATTGATCGTCTTTAAATTTTCTTTGCGAACGATAGGAATCAGGCGAGCTTCCAGCAAATAGTGCTTATTTTCATCCAGCACTATGCCCGAAGTGCGATAGACATGCTGCTGTAGAAAGCTGTAATTCTCCTGGGTGATATCACCTGCGTTTGTCGCGGTTATTGTCATGCTTTCAACACCTATTCGCTAAAGATGCCTCTGAATTTCAGGAACGACACACTTCAAATCAACTATTGAATCGGCCAGACCCGCGGTTACGACCGAGCCGGGCATTCCCCAAACGACGCTGGATGCTTCGTCCTGCGCAACCACATAGCTGCCTTCTGCCCGCAAACGCTCTACTCCGCGTAAACCATCGCGTCCCATGCCGGTCAGAATCACTGCCATCGCGGCTCCTCCCCAAATATCAGCGGCAGAACGAAACATAACATCTACGGCGGGCCGGCAAGAATTTTCGGGTTCAGACTGATCGAGAATCGTAATCACGTTCGTGCCCTTCCGCGTCACGCGCATGTGATAGTCGCCCGGGGCAACATAAACGTTCCCGTTCTCGACCACCATGCCATTCTCAGCTTCCCTCACGCGCAACTTTGTTAGCGTTTGCAAACGCTCGGCCAACAAGCGCGTAAAAACCGGAGGCATATGCTGCACGATCAGAATCGGCGGCCGGAAATCGCTGGGAAACATCGGCATCACGGTAGCCAGCGCCGGCGGCCCTCCCGTGGACACACCGATTACCACCGCTTGGCAAGGAACTCTCGGCCGGAAGCCGTTCGTGGCCCGTAACGGACTCGCTGTTCCGAAGTGCGCTGACACACCTTACGCGGAGCCACCGGCACTTCCTCGTTACCCACCGAGAAAAATTGCTTAAACTTTGGAACGAGTTCGCCGCGCAACTTGGCCATCGACTGATCGAGCGAACCGGAATTAGCGGCTTTTGTGACGTAATCGTTAGCGCCTAAAGTGAGCGCCTCAAGCGTAACCGCAGCTCCCCGCTCAGACAAAGTGCTGAACATGATCACAATTAAATCCGGATAGCTTTTCCGGATGTTGCGCAGCGTTTCCAGGCCGTCCATCTCCGGCATCTCAATATCAAGCGTCACCACGTGAGGGTTCAGTAGAGGGATCAGCTTCAAAGCGATCGCGCCGTTCGCAGCGCTGCCGACCACTTCCACAGTAGGATCCTCGCTCAGGGCGTGCGTGACCAGACGCCTGATGATGACCGAATCATCCACAACCAAGGCCCGGATGCGCTCACCGGGCGCCAGCTTCGTTTTGGGTGCCCGTATCAAATCGTTTGTTCCTGAAACCCTAAGAGCATTAACCGTTCGGAAATGATTTCCTCCGTAAACGGCTTCATGATGTAATCGTTGGCGCCAGAATCAAGCGCAGCCAGCATTTGTGAAGTCTCTGTCTCGGTGGTCACCATCACAACCGTCACGTCGTTCCAGCTGGATCTGCGCGCACTGCTTGCACAAACTGCAGCCCGTTCATAACGGGCATATTCCAATCCACCAGAATCAAAGAAATCGAAGGTTGCGACCGCAGAACCTCAAGGCCCACCTTGCCGTTTTCGGCATCGCTCACCTTGAATCCCAATTGGCTCAGTTTCTTGCCCAAGATTGACCGGATGGTTCTTGAATCATCTATAACTAGCGCCCGCCGCATGAGTTCACCTCAATTTGCATACTCTTGTCCATCTTCGAACCGTCTGGCATCAATCTGACACGAGCGGGTAGGTTATGTTTCCTCATGTGTGGGCGGGTGAAATCGGTACTCAAATAAAGCAAAATGCGCCTCCGTCTCCGACAGGCTCTGTGAAGCCGAATTCAGATATGACTCCGGCTCTAAGAACGCTATCGGCGGATGGCGCATTTTACGCTAGTCCGAACAATTACTTTTTACCGAGACCCTCGCAAAAGACACATCCAGTCGCCTTAGCCCTAAACCTTAAACTGGGCCATCAGTACCTGCAGAGTCTGTGCCATTTCACTCAAAGCCACCGCTGCTTTTTGCGTCTGTAGTGCTCCCTCAGTGGTATTCTGGGCCGCCGTGGCGACGCCTGTGATGTTACGCGCAATTTCGGTAGTCCCTTTTGCCGCTTCAGAGACGTTGCGGCCAATTTCGTTAGTCGTCGCCGTCTGTTCTTCCACCGCTGACGCAATCGTACCCGACACATCGTTAATCTGATTGATGATGGCGCTGATTTCGCCGATCGCCGCCACTGCCGCTTTGCTATCGCCTTGGATCGCTTCAATCTTCTGGCCGATTTCTTCCGTCGCTTTGGCGGTTTCCTTAGCCAGTTCTTTCACTTCGTTCGCTACCACCGCGAACCCTTTACCCGCTTCACCCGCGCGCGCCGCTTCGATGGTCGCGTTGAGCGCCAGCAGGTTCGTCTGCTGCGCAATTGACGTGATCACCTTAATGACCTTCCCGATCTCAACGCTAGATTCTCCCAGCTTGGCAATGGTGTGATTGGTGGTATCGGCAACGCCGACGGCCGCTCGGGCCACGCGCGCTGCTTCGTTAGCGCTCTTAGCGATTTCGCGGATAGAGGCGAGCATTTCCTCGCTGCTGGCCGCCACCACGCCCACGTTCTTCGAAACCTCTTCGCTCGCAGCACTCACTACGGTTGCTTGCGTAGCGGTCTCTTCCGCGTTGCCGGCCATCTGCTGGCTGATTGCGTTTAGCTGTTCCGATGCCGCTCCAACTGATTGAGCGCTGCCCGACATCTTTCTCATGCTGGCGCGCAAGTTGTCAAAAAATCCTTTCAGACCTCCGCCCAGCCGTCCAATCGTGTCGTCGCCCAGAATCGTGATCTCTCTGGTGAGATCTCCGGCAGCGGCCGCTTGCACGCTCTCCACTAAAGACGCTACTTTTTGCCCCAACGCTTCGGCTGCCACACGGTCTTGTTCGCTCTTCTCCCTCTCGCGCCGGTCAGATAGAACCCGGTTGTTCTCTGCGTCCTCCGCAGCCCGCTTTTGGGTGGTGATATCGGCGGCGAACGTCATCACTTTCATGGGGACACCGTTGCCGTCTACGATAGGAGCGTATGTCGCTTGCAGCCATACTTCGCGTCCGGCCTTCCCGAGTTGCTTGAATTCACCCGTTTGCGTTTCGCCGCGGTTTAATCGCGCCCAGAAATCACGGTAATCGGAGGAATTGCGTTCAGCCTCCGAAACGAAGATGCCGTGGTGCCGTCCGGCAATCTCATCAAGCCGGTATCCCATGGATTTGAGAAAATTCTCGTTCGCCCTAACAACAGTCCCATCCAGTTCGAACTCGATGGTCGCCAGAGCCGCATTAACGGCACCCAATTGGCCCTGAACGGAGCGGAGTTCGGTGACGTTCGCCCATTCCAAAGCGTTCCCCACATAATTGCCGGCCGGGTCCTTGACAGCGCTAACGAGCAACGAGAACTTGAGGGATCCAACCGTAATCTCCGCCCTGTGTGGCAAATTACTCGGATCGGCGAGTATGCGCCGCTGGTAGCTAGGGTTCTTGTGAAACAGATCGATGGAGGATCCAACGATATTGCGGTTATCGAATTCCGGCCACACCTTACGGAACTCAGCGGCATTTTTCGCCAGCAACTGCCGCGTCCCTTCGTTCACGTAGGTAACCACCAAGTCGCGGTCCACAATCATAATGGCACTGGTCACGTTATCCACAATGCTCCGGTAGCGCAGCAGTTCCGATCTCAAAGCCGTTACTTCCGGTGTCTCTTTGCTGCTTCTGCCGGCACTCCTGACAGGGGCCGCTGCATTTTCATCTACTTTGGAACTCCGCCCGGTCCGGGCTTTCGTGGTGGTGCTTGCTTTAACGCTGTCGTGCCGCTCTTCGCTCAAATGGTCTGGTTCCGCCACTGCCGTGTTAGAAGCTGGATGATCCGAATTCTTGGTTGCCATTGAAATCTCTTCTTTCCTCTGTTTGAAAATCGCCTGTAAGTCCGTTAATTCCCGTTAGTCTGAATTTGCAGAACACGTTCCGTGTTCAGAATGAGCAACAGCCGCCCATCCAGCTTGTACAATCCTTCAATCAGTTCGCGTTGCTCCGGCGGTAGATTCTGCGGCGGCGGCTCATACGATGCCGGGTTTACTTCCAGCACGTCGCTGATTTCATCCACCAGCAGACTCACCGCTCCTTCCTCCGAACGCACCACAATATTCATGGGGGTGTTCCCGTTGTCGCGCGGTTTCACATTCAGCCGCCGCCGCAAGTCCACGGCTGTGACAATCTGCCCGCGCAAGTTGATCAATCCTTCAATCACATCGGGCGCCAGCGGCACGCGCGTCATTTCCTGGTAGCGCAACACCTCTTGCACGTTCAACACGTCAATCCCGAAGAACAGATCGGAGACATAGAACGTGGAGTATTGCCGCGATTGCTCCGCGCTCTTCTGACTGTTTTGCTGCTGTAATGTCATGTTTGCTTCGTCCGCCGCTCCTCAACGGCTCACGCCCGCCAACTCCTGCTCGCTTTGCTCAACCGCTTCCGCCAGACGCTCTAACGAATTCAACATCGCTTTGCGGTCGAACTTCATCTGGAAGTCTTCAAACAATTCCGCGTCGGCATGCTTTGGCCGGGTTGTTCCCTTCACCCAGCAGCCCCAGCAGTCGGATATGCGCCAGTTTCGGATTGCCTTTGATATGCTGCGCCACTTCGCTAAATTCCGGCGACGCCGCCACAATGCGCACTTTCTCGCGCGACAGTTTATCGATCGCGTCCTGGAAGCTGGCCGCTTCCACCACCCGGTACCCCGCCATCTCCAGCGAACTTCGTAAGTGTGCGCGTGCAAAGGGCGATCGTTCCACAATCATCACCGTCGACGGTCCCGATACCGATTTGTGGCTCGCCCATTTTTCGCCCGAATTCGCGATGATTTCATGCAAATCGACAAAGTCGGTGACTTTCTGCCCCACCACCGCCGAGCCCATCAGCCCAAACGTTTCCGACGATTTGCGAATCGTCACGTGCTCTTCCACAATGTCGAGAATGCGGTCCACCACCAGGCCAATCAAGCGGTCGCCGTTGTTGAACACCACCACTTGCACGTTTTGGCCGGGAGGCAAGGAAATATCCGCGCCCGGATCCAGCTGCCCTGCCAGCGATACCAGTGGCAGAATCTGACCCCGGTACTGCACCACCATCCGGCCCGCGGCGTGTTCCACATTCGCGCTGGGGATTTCCTCCAGCCGCGCCACCAGGCTTAGAGGTACAGCCAGACGTTCGAAACGCCCCGCGCTGAACAGCAACATGGTTTGCCGGTCTTTCGCGCTCGGCCCTTGTTTATTCTCTTTGTTCGCGCCGCGGATCTCGCGCGATTCACGCAGCACACCCGACCTCTGCGCAATGCCCAAAACGTCCAGGATCAGCGCCACTTTGCCATCGCCCATAATCGTGGCGCCGGAATACATGCTCAAACCCTTGAGCCGTTTGCCCAGCGGTTTCACCACAATTTCCTGCGTGTCGTTAATGCCGTCCACCACCAGGCCGAACTCGCTGTCTTCCGCTTGCAGAACCACAATGTTGATCACGTCGGTGTCAGATGCGTGGCCCGGCACTTTCAAAATTTCGTTCAAAAACGTCAGCGGCAACAGCTTGCCGCGCCGCCGGTAAACCGGTGTGCCGTGAATGCGCTCAATCTGCCGCATGCCGTTTTCGCCTTCCAGCCGTATCAACTCAAACAGACTCACTTGCGGAATCACAAAACGCTTGCCCGGCGCCCGTAATCACCAAACCCGGAATAATGGCGAGAGTCAAAGGAATCTTGATTTTGATCGTGGTTCCCTGCCCCTCGCGTACTGGCCAGATCCACCACGCCGCCAATCCGTTCGATGTTCGTTTTCACCACGTCCATGCCCACGCCGCGGCCGGAAATGTTGGAAACTTTTTCGGCCGTCGAAAAGCCCGGCAAGAAAATCAAGTTGATCGCTTCCCGTTCGGTCAGGCGCTGCGCTTGCTCGGCGGACAACAATCCTTTTTGGACCGCTTTCGCCTTAACCTTTTCCGGATGAATGCCGCCGCCATCGTCCGAGATTTCAATATTCACGTGGCCGCCTTCATGGAAAGCGCGCAGGGTGAGCCGGCCCGTTGCGGTTTTGCCTCGTTTGATTCGCTCGTCCGGCCGTTCAATCCCGTGGTCGCACGAATTGCGCACAATGTGCGTCAGCGGATCTTTGATCGCCTCGATAATGGTGCGGTCCAGCTCAGTTTCCGCGCCATCCATATTTAGGTGAATGTACTTGCCGCATTCGGCCGCCAGATCGCGCACCACGCGCGGAAATTTTCCCCAAACAATCCCAATGGGCTGCATGCGCGTCTTCATCACGCTTTCCTGCAACTCCGAAGTAATCAAATTCAAGCGCTGCGAGGTGGCATTAAACGTACCCGCCTCCAGGCGCGCTGTGAATTGCAGCACCTGATTGCGCGCCAGCACCAGTTCGCCAACCAGATTCATCAGCTTGTCGAGCAATCCAACATCGACGCGGATCGTTGAATCGAGCACCGCATTATTTTTGAGTGCCCACGCCACGTTCGCCGCCCTCGGCGCCAGCGCCCGCTGCAGCGGCGGCCGCTCTCAACGGTGGGTGTGGCGCAGGTTCAGCCGCCGCAGCCGGCGGCGCCGTGGGCGGAACGGGCTTCGGGGGCGCACTCTCCGCGGTTCGCGATGGTGCCTCTTTGCTGCTGTCGTTTATCTCTGGAGGGGGCTGCTGTTCGCTCATAGTTGTTACTAGTACGGGAGGCGGGGGCGCCGGGCTTTGGATTTCCGGTTGCGCGGCGGTTGGGGTAGTTGGTTCAGCTGTTTCAGGAGCCTTCTCTTGGGCGGCAGGCTGTGTCACGGCTGCAAGTGCGGGACGTACTGGCTCCGCGGCTTCGGGCACAAAGGTGAACCCTTCGCCCCGCTCACCCAACAGAGCTTTCATCAAAATGGCGGTTTCTACATCAATGTCGTCATCTAACGAAGCGGCGCTTCCGGCACGGCGGTTCGCTTGGGGCGTTCGTGCGCCGTTTCGCCAACGGTTCCGCCCCTGCTTCGGCGCGGCGGCCACGGGCTGCTGGCTTCGTTTTCGCGCGCACATAGTTTGCCTTCCGTCTCTTCATTTGCTTCCGAAAAAGCGTGCAGGCGCTCCTTGAGTTCCTCAAAGGCGTTTTCCCCTTCGCCCGAAGTTCGCTCAATCACTTCCAGAATCTCTTTGGTCGCATCCACCGCTTCCAAAATGATGCTGATCAAATCGTTTGTGGCCCGGCGCTTGCCATCGCGCACCTGGCTCAGTATGTTCTCGGCCGAATGGGTCACCCCGGTTAACTTGTCGAACCCCAGAAATCCGCACGTCCCTTTAATCGTATGAATGGTGCGGAAGATGCTCGCAACCAACTCACTGTTGCCGGGATCTTTTTCGAGTTCAACGATTTCCTGGTCCAGCCGCCCCAGGTTTTCGTTGCTCTCTATCAGAAACTCGCGTATTGTGTCGAAATCTTCCATTAATCACGCAGACGGGGACCGGAGTCCTTCCTGAGTTCCCTCAGAAAATTCTCGGATTCCTGCATTCGGGTTTATTGACTCTCTATGGTGTAGAGTGCCGTTCCTAGATGGAAACTTCTCAAAGTGGGATGGTCATAATGGAACATTTTGCTGATGAGCCTTTCAAACGACCCGTTCCCATGTTGAAAATCCACCTAAAGCGGCCTAGCGCGTGGGCCGATACAGATATTGGGTTCGCTAAACGGTTCCACGTCAGACCCGTCTTTGGCCAATTCAACGAAACTCCCCCAAAAACATTAAAACTATGACAGCCGAATCTCCAGCGCCTAGTACTGGCCGCTCAAGTGTTTCCACCAAAATTTTTCTGATCGTCGCGATCTTTTCTCTGCCCATCGGTGTTCTCGCCTATTTACTAGCCGCGAACTATACGCCCCAGATCGCCTCCGCCCAACTGGAATTAACTGGCAATTCATTGCAGAAGCCGCTCATGCGGGTTCTGTACGGTTTAGCGGCTTCCAAAAACGTCTTGCAAGGCTGCGAAACAGGCAATTGCGCCACCGAATTGCGAACTCTCGGTGACTTAGTCAACTCGAACCTGGAAACCGCCAGCGCTTTAAATGTTCAAGTCGCAGCAGATTTGAACACCTCGGTAGACTCTTTAGCGAAAAGGAACCATAAGGATCTAGCCTTTGAGAATCTGGATGTCGAATGGCGGACATTGACCGCCAGCGCTCCCAAACTCTCCACGCCAGCCGAACGGGCTGAACTCACAGCCGGCTATGATCGTTTGTTCAACCAAGTCAAACAACTGGTCAGCTATACCGGCGATTCATCCAGCCTGATTCTTGACCCCGATCTCGATAGCTATTATTTGGTCGATGTCACCCTCCTCGCGATGCCCGAAGCCATCTCTCAGATCGCCAACAGCGCCGTGATTGGCAATAAGGTTGTGACGGGTACAGGCTCCGCTGTCGATCAGGCGATGTTATCCAATGAGAGTGCGCTTCTCGAAGAATCGCTCAACCGCATAGCCGCCAGCAATAGCACAACATTTGACGCCGATGCGGCCAATCATGGTGTCAGTCCCACTCTACAGCCCAAATTGGGCGCCGCGCTTCAAACCTATCGATCAGCTTTAACAAATTACCTCTCAACTCTCAAATCCGTCGCTGTAACGCCCTCTCAAACCACCGCCGCTGCTTTGGCCAGCCAAGCCGCGGTTGCACAAAAAGCGAGTTTGGATTATTGGGAAACCGGCGCCTACGAACTGGATGCTTTACTCAACATGCGCATCGCCGATTTTCAGGCAAATCGCATCCAAGCGCTCGGATTTTCGGCTTTGGCCGTCGTTCTGGCCACCATCGTCGCCTTCATGATCGGCCGCTCTATCACGATTCCCCTACAGGAACTGGTTCGCAATTTGGCGCCCGGCGCTACTTTGTTGGGTGTTTCGGTGGAGCGCATCGCCGATGCCAGCCACAGCCAAACCCCCAGCCAAGAGGAAGCTCAGATTATTTGTGAAGAACTCAACGCCCACGCCGAAAACATGCGTAAAGCCGTTTTAGAATTGGCTCGCCACGTGGAAGGAAGCTCGGCCGCTTCTCGCTTGCAAGGCGAAGACGCCAGCCAGGCCCGGTAAGGAAATCACCATGCCCAGCCCCGCTTACAACACGTTGCTGAATCTCATTTCCGTCTATGTCGATTCCAAAAAGGCCGTGGAAGTTCTCGCCCGTCAGTTGACCGCCTGTCAGCTGACTGCGGATTCAATGGCCATGGCGGATATCAAGGCCAACGCTACCCGCTTCTCTACCGCCTGTAGCCTTTATGTCTCCGATTCCGCCAAGCGTGACGAGCTAAAAACCAAACTCGCTGCATTCTAAAACGGGTTCAAGTTTTGCCTTATATTCGCCTATAATGGGGGCGTGCCGTTTGTCGAGCTTCACGCCCGTTCCGCCTTCTCTTTTTTAGAAGCTTCATCCCTGCCGGAAGAGCTCGCTTCCCAGTGCGCTGAACTCAATCAACCAGCCATGGCTTTGACAGATGCCCATGGCGTCTACGGCGCGCCGCGCTTTCATTTAGCGGCAAAAAAGGTGGATATCCGCGCTCTCATTGGCGCGGAAATCAATGCCTCCCTCCCAGCCAGCAGCCCATCTCCCTACCGCTTTACCCTACTCGCCGAAAATCGCACTGGCTACCAAAACCTTTGCCGCCTCATCACCCTCACCAAGCTCCGCAATATAGCTACCCAGCCCGGTAAACCCGAATTTCCCTTCGCCACCGATGACGAATTCAGCGCGCATGCCACCGGTTTAGTCTGCCTCACCGGCGGTGACGAAGGTCCACTCGCCGCCATCTACCGGCAAGGTACCGGTCCCGCCATCGAACAGCAAGCCCGGCAAATGCTGGAGCGCCTCATTCAGATCTTCGGCCGCGGCAATGTCTATGTCGAACTGCAGCGCCACTTTCGCCGCCATCAAGAAGCCCGCAATCAATCGCTCGTCCAACTAGCGCGCAGTCTTCATCTGCCCATGCTTGCTACCAACGGCGTCACTTACGCCAATGCCGACCGCCGCGCTCTGCAAGACGTGCTCACCTGCGTCCATCACAAAACCACCCTCAACGAAGCCGGCATTCTGCTCAATTACAACAACGAGCGCCGCATGAAAACCAGCGCTGAAATGGCAAGCCTCTTTTCAGACCTCCCCGCAGCCTTCGCCGAAACCGCCGAACTCGCAAGCCGTCTGCAATTCACCCTCCACAACCTCGGCTATCAGTTCCCGCGCTACCCCGTCCCTCCCGGCGAAACCGAAATGTCCTATCTCCGCCAGCTCACCGACCAAGGCGCGCGCTGGCGCTATCAGCCCTATCACGAAAAAGCCCAACGTCAAATCGAACGCGAACTCGCCATGATTGAGAAGCTCCAACTCCCTGGCTACTTCCTCATCGTTTGGGATCTCATCGATTTCTGCCGCCGTGAAAAAATTCTCGTCCAAGGCCGCGGCTCCGCAGCCAATAGCGCCGTTTGCTATTCGCTCGGCATCACCGCCGTCGACCCCGTCGGCATGGAGTTACTCTTCGAACGCTTCCTCTCCGAAGAGCGCGGCGAAATGCCCGACATCGATCTCGATCTCCCCAGCGGCGATCAACGCGAGCGCGTCATCCAGCACGTTTATCAACGCTATGGCGCACTCGGTGCGGCTATGACCGCCAACGTCATCACTTATCGCGGCCGTTCCGCCGTGCGCGATGTCGGCAAAGTTCTGAACTTTTCCGAAGAGCAACTCACCAGCCTCGCCAACCGCATGGGCCACTTCGAATGGCGCGATCCCAACGACACTCTCGAAAAACGTTTCACCGACCAGGGCTTCGATCTCGCCGATCCGCGCATCCTGCAGTTCTATCAACTCACCGCCCAGATCCTCGATCTCCCGCGCCACCTCGGTCAGCATTCCGGCGGTATGGTCGTCTGTCAAGGCCAACTCGATTCCGTCGTCCCGCTTGAACCCGCCACCATGCCCAACCGCACCGTCGTTCAGTGGGATAAAGACGATTGCGCCGATCTATCCATCATCAAAATAGACCTCCTCGGCCTCGGCATGATGGCCGTTCTCGAAGACACCATCACCCTCATTCGCGACGACTATCAGGAGCAAGTCGACCTCGCTCACCTCCCGCCCGACGACCCCGCGGTCTATTCATGCCTCCAAAAAGCCGACACCATCGGCCTCTTTCAAGTCGAAAGCCGCGCCCAAATGTCATGTCTTCCCCGCATGAAACCTGCCAAGTTTTATGACATTGTGGTGCAGGTCGCCATCATTCGCCCCGGTCCCATCGTCGGTCAGATGCTCCATCCCTACCTGCGCCGCCGCCAAGGCATGGAAGAGCCCGTTTGCCTGCATCCTTCTTTAGAACCCGTATTGGCGCGCACCTTGGGCGTCCCACTCTTTCAGGAGCAACTCATCCGCATCGCCATGATCGCCGCCGGTTTTACAGGCGGCCAGGCGGAAGACTTGCGCCGCGCCATGGGCTTCAAACGTTCCGAAAAGCGCATGCGCGAAGTCGAAGTCAATCTGCGCGCCGGCATGGAACGCAACGGCATCGTCGGCGAAACGCAAGACCGCATCGTGCTGGCCATCTCCTCTTTCGCGCTCTACGGCTTTCCCGAATCGCATGCCGCCAGCTTCGCCTTAATCGCCTATGCCAGTGCTTATCTCAAATGTCATTATTTGGCCGCCTTCACCGCCGCCATGCTCAACAACCAGCCTATGGGTTTTTACTCACCCGCCACGTTAGTGAAAGATGCTCAGCGCCACGGCCAGCGTTTTCGCCCGGTCGATATTCTGCGCTCCTCCTACCGCTGCACTGTCGAATCCGACGGCAAACGTAAATACGTACGCCTCGGCCTCAACTACGTGCGCGGTCTCAATTCCGCCACCGCCCAACACATTGATGCCGAGCGCCAACTCGCGCCCTTCACCAGCATGCGTGACCTGGTCCGCCGCATCCCCGAACTGCGCAAAGACGAAATCGCCGCTCTGGCCGAATTAGGCGCGCTCAACGCTCTCCCCAAAGACAGGACCGACCGCCACCGCCGCGGCGCTCTATGGCAATCCCAACTCGCTTTACAGCCGGTCGGCGAATTGCTCGAAGCCGCCACAGACGAGGGCGTCGCATCCCCGCTCTCTCCCATGACCGACCACCAGCGCACCTTTGCCGATTTCGCCAACAGCGGCCTCACCATCGGCCAGCACCCCATGTCCCACCATCGCGCTCTCATGCGCTCCCTCGGCGCACTCGAAGCCGCCCGCGTCAAAACCTACCGCGACGGCGCCATCCTCACGGTCGCCGGCTGCGTCATCACCCGCCAACGCCCCGGCACCGCCAAAGGCTTTGTCTTTCTCAGTCTCGAAGACGAAACCGGCGTCGTGAACGTCATCGTCCAACCACCCCTCTTCGACCGTTGCCGCGCCGCCTGCTCCACCGCGCCCTATCTCATCATCAAAGGCGTCCTGCAAAATCAAAGCGGCGTGGTCTCCCTCAAGGCCGCCGACATTCAGGAACTCCAGCTAACTCAATCCGCCGTCCTGCCCTCGCATGACTTCCATTAGGAACGCTCGTAAGCGTGATCGCTCATTGCGGCTCTATCGCGTCTGCGTACTTGTTTTGCTTACAACGCCGGCAATTACCTCTTAGTAAGTTTGACGCTCCTCTTGCAGATAGA
>CAWJBS010000029.1:0-13641 GCA_963840845.1 Bryobacterales bacterium | reverse complement strand
AAGATGCCTTGCGGCGTGTCGTACAAATCAACCCGAACGAAATCAAATTCGGCGCCGATCCGCTCGGCCAGTTCGATCATCTCCACGTAGTGCGGAGGGCGGCGCCAGAGGGCTCACTAATATGCGGCACCAGTAGTATCGTCGGCTGCATATTCCACTGGCGATCAAAGAACGATCTACGGTGCGCGCCGTAGCGGTCGTGATCGACCTGCGTGTAATGGACCTTGCCGTGGTAGACAAAGAACTTGAAGTCTGGCGGCAAGATACCGGGCTGGGTCTCGAGCATTCGCTCGACCAGCAGCCCGCGACGAATCTCGCCGTAGCACCACTCGCGGCCGCGCACGACATGCGAGTAACTGAGTTGCTTGCGTAACTGACAGGTTGCGGCGTGGCGATCGACTTCGGTTAAATCGCGCACGAAAATATGCCCGCCGAAAGAGTGGTTCACCTTCACGACGAAGGGGACCGGCAAGGCATCCCACGGAATATCGGCCGGGTCTTGGCCTGTCCACAGGTTCGGAATGACGTAGCGTTCGCCAATTAATCTGGCGATTTCGGGCTTGACGGCGATCTTGTCCGCGAACAGCACCTGTTTCGGAGTTCGCTGGTAGAGCTTGCGCCACTGGATTTTCTCCGACATGCGCCGCGGGTTTTTGAGATTTAGCGGCCTTCCATATTCGCGGAAGTAACGCAGTTGAATCGCCTGCCTGTCCGGCAACCGTTCTTCGAGCCATTGAAAGCTATTTCGTAAAAGAGAGGGTGTCACAAAGCAACCTCCAGCTAAGCAAGGGAATTTGGCGCAACGCGGAACCACGTTATCATGCAAAGGTTGATCACGGCCATCAGCGAATCGCTGGCAAGACTGGTCCAGCAAGCGGCCACCCAGCCATAGCGCGGAATGAGCCAGAGATTCAAGCCAACGTTCCAGAGCGCAACGAGCACTTGAGTCGCCATGCGCAAGTGCTGCTTGCCCATGCCTGTCACCGCACTGCCGGAGATCATGTGCAAACCCCGCAGCAGGGGAATCAGGCACAGCCATCGAACAACCTGCGGGACGGCGGCAAAGTCCGGTCCGGCGAGGCGCGGCACCAGCGGCGCGGTCACCCAAAGAAGGGCGGCAATGCCTAAACCGAGCGGGGCAGCAATGCCCAGGCCGCGAAAAGCCTTTGCTGCCACGGCCCGGACCCCCAGTTCGCTGCTTTGGAAGTAGCGCGGCAAAAGAGCCGTATCCATGGCGATCAAGGGCGCAGTGGCAAAATCAATCACCCGATAACCAAGCGTATAGAAGCCGTTTTCCAGGTTGAGGCCGTTCTTACTTAAGATTGTTTTATCGAAATCGTTGTAGATCGACACACTTGTCAACGACAGCGAGAACACGAGCCCCTCGCGGAGGCGCTCCACCAGCAACCGCGGGGCGAAAGCGATACCGCCGGCCATCTTTTGGGCCAGAATCACTGCCAACATGAACGGGACCGAGCAGGCGATCACCCAGGCAACGGCCCACTGGGTGGCCGTGGCATGATGAACGGTGAAATATAGGAAAACCAGCGCACCAAGGCGCGTTATGTTCGTCAATGCAAGTAGTGCGCTTGAGTAGGCCATCCGCTCATAAGTTTGAAAAATTCTGCTGGCTGTGTTCACCACTTGATTAAAGAGGCAGGCGGCGACAACGTTCGCCAAAACAAGCGGCAAACCTTTATCGTGAGTCAGGGCCGGACCGACCCACCAGGACAGAAGACAAATCAGGAAAGTGCCGGCCGAGGTGAGAAGCAGCGAGTTGCCCCAATAAACCGGCGCCAGCTCGCGGTTTTGGGTGACGTAGCGCATGAAGAGCAGGCCGCCACCCAGCCCCGTATACGGACTGACTATACTTACCAGCGCGAAGACGCCCACAAAGATGCCGTATTCCGCAGCGCCCAGCACCCTGGCCAGCAATATGAAATAGGCGGCTTGCGTGAGGAAATTGAATCCGTGACCGGCCAACACCCACGCCGCGCTTCTGACACTTTGACGTGCCAGCAAAGCACGAGTCCGGTCAAACATCAGTAATCGATTTCGTTCCCTAGCATGGCACAACTCGGCAAAAATGCAAAGAATGCCAATTTAAGAAATGTCCGAGTGGATATGTGGTCTTCAGGGGAATTAGATTTATTTGAAAAAGCGCCGCCGGGCTTTATAGAAGCCGCCAGCGAGTAAGGCTGCCGCCAAAAGCAAAGAAGCGGGCGCTGGCTCAGGAGCTGATGTCAGGTCGGGCACGAGATCTGTAACGAAGTCGGCGGTGCCGAGACAGCACTGACTGTAGAGGAAGTCGAAGTTGAACACTCCCATGGGACCGGTGTAGGTGAAACTGTTGACGACCGGTTCGGTCGCATCGCCGTCGAGGAGAACCGCAATCCCGTTGACGTAGAGATTGACGCCATCGTCGTGGGTGACGCTATATGTTTCACCATTCGTAAAAAGGGCGGAGCCCGTGAACTCCCACAAAGTGTTGTTCAGAAAGAGCACAGGAGAAGCGTAGTTCAAATAGGTGATGTTTGATGCGGCACCGTTAGAATTTAAAAAACCCGCCAAGGTGTAAGTTCCCGGCGCTCCCGTGAACCCCACATTGTAGTTATAAGTAGCGGTGAAATTGATAGCGCTTGCCGTAAATGTGGCGATTTCGGTGGCACCCGCTCCAGGCTGATTTCCCAGCGTAGGAGTGAGAACCGCTGTGGTTTGTGGAACGTCCCACGCTATTCCCGTGATGTAATCCGCCTGTGCCAGCACAGCGGACGAAAGCAAAGCAACGAGTGGAACAATTAACCTTGTGGCTGTCATGACTTTATATCTTAAGCATACTTTAGATTGCTCTTACTCAGTAGGACGAAAATGCGGCAGGATAGTTGCTTGGTATTACTTACAGCAGGATAAAGTGGATTAAATTGAGCTAATCAAGGGCAACTAGAAGTTTTCCTGATTAAGACGTGCGAAGAGGGGTGGCACAAAGCGCCGGCAGTCCCCATCTAGAAAAAAGGAAGGAAACTTTTATGCCTTTTATTGAAACATATGATGGCGCAGAATTGTATTACAGCGACTTAGGAGCGGGCCAACCAGTGGTATTGATTCACGGGTGGCCGTTCAACAGCGACATGTGGGAGAAGCAAGCTACGTGGCTCGCGGAAAATGGCTTTCGCGTGATTGCCTATGACCGGCGTGGCTTCGGGCGCTCGGAGCAAACTTGGGACGGGTACCAGTACGATTCGCTGGCAGACGATTTGAAAAGCGTCATGGACAGCTTGGAGTTGCGTGGCGCTGCGTTGGTCGGATTTTCCATGGGTGGGGGCGAAGTAGTGCGGTACTTAAGCCGCTATGGCAGTGAGCAAGTCGCGAAGGCCGTACTGATCTCAGCAGTGCCGCCTTATTTGCGCAAAACGGATAACAACCCCGACGGTGTTGATGAAAAAGTGTTCGCCGATATTGCGGAAGACATTCGGAAAGACCGGCCCGCGTTCTTGAAGAGTTTCGTAAACAAGTTTTACGGCAGGACGGCGTTGAGCCATACGGTTTCAGAAGCAGTGTTGGAGTGGAGTCAAGCGATGGGGATGATGGGTTCGTTGAGAGCGACATTGGCAACGGCTCATTCCTGGGCGATGACGGATTTTCGGACAGAAATGGCGGGGCTCAATCTTCCCGTGCGATTGATCCATGGCACCAGCGACGCGACTGTGCCGATGCAGGCTTCGAGCCGGAGGTCGCTTGAGATTTTGCCGAACGCGACGTTGACTGAGTACGATGGGGAGCCGCACGGTCTGTTCTTAACAGCAGCGGACCGACTCAACGATGAACTGGCAGAGTTTATTTCCGGACAGAAGCGGAACGATGCGGAGGAAATTCCACTTCCCTTAAGCAACACTTTGAGTGCGGCGCAGGCCTAAGGCACTTTAGCAACAACATCAATTTCAACCTTGATCCCTAGTCCAAGGACGGATTGAACTGTGGTGCGAACCGGGCGAATGCCTTGAAAGAACTCAGCGTAGACCTGGTTGTAGCGATCAAAATCTTTGATATCGGCAAGGTGAACTGTAGATTTGACGACGTCTTCAAAAGTGCAGCCGCCGGCGTTGAGAATTTTGCCGATGTTGTTGAGCGTGGTGCGGGTCTCTTCCTCGATCGTCCCGGAAAGCACTTTTCCGGTGCCGAGATCAAGAGGCCCTTGCCCTGCAACGTAGAGCCAGCCGTCGATCAGAACTCCATCTGAATAGGCGCCGGTGGAGGCTTGGCGATCAGGATGTTTAATTTGTTGTTTTGCCATGAGTATTTTTCAGTGTCGCCGCGCAGGATTGATATGCCTGAGTAGTGATGTTGCTTTCAGCGCAGAAGAGAGGCCGGAACGTGTCGAGTGTGAGAGAGCTTGGGACGTTGGAAGTGGAATAGAGGGTGAGCCAGCGAGCAGCAGTACCGGCATCTTCCATTTGCGAAAAAAGCGTGGCGTAGTTTTTTGCGTTTAGACCTTTAAGATGCCATTCTTTGGCGAAATCGTATTCCAATGCCCAGGGCTCTGTCAGGTTCTTCAGGTAGTAGGTGGATTGATCCTTGAGCGCGCCATGGGAGTCGAAGGTGACGGCACGAAACGTTGGATTCTGTCCGGTGATCGGACTGACAGCCGGCGCAATGATCGCGACGTGACCGCCGAAAAGGCGGAAGTCATCCACATGGATGTGGCCAGCGAGGTTAGCTTCCACGATGCCGGGATATTGATCCAGTAGACTCAGGAACTTTTTGACGTAGGCGTCTTTCCAGAGGAGAGTGACTGATCCGGGTGTCTTAGCGTGGGTAGTGGCGAAGGCGTCAACGCCGGGCGGAACGTGATAAACCAGCCAGATTTTTTCGTGGTGGGCTTTGGCGGATTCCAGTTCGTTGGCGAACCATGTGAGTAGTTGATCTCCGGCGTCGGCGCCGCCCTGGCCGCAGCGATTGTTGTAGCGAGGAGACAAGAAGACCGTGTTCAAAACGACGATGCGCTGATGCTTGACCGCGGGGTTCTTCACGGTGTAACTGCCGAGGTGAGTGTACGATTCGGTATTTGTTAACCCGGCAAGATCTCCTACAACCTTCGCGGTGTCTTGCAGGAACGGACCGTCGGGCTGGATGGCGTAATCGCCGCATTCGTCGTCGTTGTTGCCGAGAGTGATGAAGACTGGTTTGTTGGGAGAACGCTGTTTGAGTTGGAGTGCTACGAATTCGACGCTTTTGCGGACGAAGGAGCGAAAGGCGGCGTCATCATGATTGGTGGCGGCGGCGTTGAATTGTTCGCGGAAATGGTGGACGAGGAGATCTCCCGTAACGACGGTGAAGGCGGCGTTGGGAGATGTTTTAGCACTGGCTTGTAAGACGGATGTAAACAAGGGCCAGTTAGTATCGCGACCATACGCAGAGAATTTGTTGGAGCCGGCGGACAAAATTGCAGGCCATTCAGCGGGTTCGGCCGCAGCTAGTTTATCGACAAGCGCGGGCGTAGCGAGAGGATCGAAGTGGATATCGGAGAGCCAGACAAAATCTGCGGCCATTGAAGGCAGGGCGGCGAACAGGGAAAAGATAAGTGCGCTTTTAAAAGGGTGCAAGCTCTTAGTTTGCCACGCGTGCGGCCGGCAGATTGGCAAGCGCAGTGCGCAACGCGGGAGAATCCTGAATAGCCAAGGCATGACGATAAAGCTGCGCGGCCACGGCGTAGTCTTGGAACTTCGTTTCGACGTAGGCGAGAACCGTTAGGGAATCGAAATCGTCGGGCTGTCTGGCAAGGATTTGGCGGACGCGGGAGCGAGCGCTGTCCCACTCGCCAGCTAGCGCCTCGGCGCGAGCCAACTCAATTTGGATGGCTTTGCTATCGCCCAAAGTCAGCGCGGTCTGAAGGCAGCGCCGAGCTTCCGGGAGATTGTTTCGCAGCAGCCATTGATGACCGAGAAACGACCAGCGGAGAGCGGGTTGGAGGTTGGCATTGAACGAGAGGACAACGGGCTTGCTTGGCCTTTCACCTATTGCGATCTCTGCGGTCCGCGACACTCCTGCGAAATCCGCTTCGAGTTCATAAGTCGCGGGCGCAAGCTGGGAGGGCAGCGAGAATGAGGCAAAAGTCGAGCCGCTGGAAGACGATTTGAGCAAGACCTGCAGGCCCTTGCGAAGCGTCCAAGCGACATTGCCGGGTGAAGGCAGAGACACTACCGCGATGTTGCCATCGTCACTTAAGGAGATCGGCATTTGGGCGCGGTTTACGTCGGCGAGATCGTTAACCCGGAAAATGTCTCCCATCGCTGGCTGGTCCGGAATGGTGACAGCGTAGGGATATGCTTTGCCATCGAAGGATACCAAACCGTATAGGAACCGGGCAGAAGGTCGAGACGGTGGACATATTGAAGAGCTTCTGGAGTATCGAACTGGAGATGAAGCTGGTTCTGATAAATCGTCACCGAACCATCGAGAACTTGCATATCGATCTGTCTACCAGCGGTGGCGTCGAGAACGAAGTCCACTTGACGCCCGGCAAAGGGCGAATTGGCCTGAATGACGCGCAGCGGAGGCCGCTCCACGAAAAAGCGGGATTGGACATCGGTTTGCGGCGGCTGGCACAGCATTACTTGGGGAGAGGTTAGACGGCCAAGGAGTTCATCGTTGCCAGTATGCTTAACGCCTGCGGCAATTCCAACAGCGGCCGTAATCACTTCGTCTTCGGCCGGACCAACATTTAGGTTTTGGCGGATGTCCGACTCAGTCAGATCATCGTTAGGACCGAACATACTGATAGTTGAAGACTGAGGCAGTAACAACGCACGGATGGTATCCAGCGTAGGTGAATAGAGCTTAGGGAGACCCACCGAATTCTTCTGATAAAAGATCAAATGTAACTCGGTGGTTAGATGGAGGCTTGGGACGGCGTTGTAATACCAAATCTCCAGCGGGGCGAAGATGCGGGATGAGGGAATGCGGGTGATGCGATCTGGAGGGCCAAGCGATAAATAAACACGACCCGGATCAGTATTTGCGCCTGAAGCGGTTTTGTCAGAACCGTAATTCGAATCTACGTAGTTTAGACGGCGGTAATACTCTTCCGGCGTGACCGCTTTTGCGGCCCAGAAATTTTGCTGAAAGAGCTGTTGGGCTTCCGGCGCAAGCGAAAGGTATGTACGCTTTTCGGCCGCTGTCATCAAGGGAGTGACGGCAGCGAGCCAAGTAGAATCACGCGCCAGAAGCCCAACGGCGCTCACAAGCAACAAAAAGGTGGCGATAAAAGGGGATTTCAAAATTCAAACCTCCCGGCGAATTGCAACATGCGGGCGGCATAAGCCAAGTCGGTATTCTGCACGGGCGCGCCGTAGGAAGCGACGTTGATGGAGGTCTGATAACCGCCAAAATTGGAGTGATTGAAGAGATTGAAGGCTTCCACAATGGGGATGAAGCGCATATGCTCTTTCACGGTAAACGTTTTTGAAAGGCGGAGATCGACTCGGGAGATGTAATTGCCGATCAAAGAATCGCGCGCGACGATGTCATAACCTGGAACGCTGGCGGCGGATATATTCGACGACGAAGTGTAATATTTCTGCGTCACAGCGAAGATACGGTCAGTAACAGTGCCGCCAAAGGGATTAGCAGAGGCGGTAACTTGGTAGGCTTGGCCCGAACCGTAGTGATAAGAACCGCTCAACGCTATGCCCCATTTCCATTGATAGGAACCGCTAACAGTGAGAGTGTGGCGTTGATCGTCGGGAGAGTTTGCCCATTCAGCCGCCACGTCAAAAGGATTGTTCGGGTAGTAAAAAGGGCTGGTTGTGGAATCCTTCAAACGCGAGTAAGTGTAAGCAACCGCGCCGGAAGCGTTACGCGAAAGCCGGTGTTGAATGGCGATTTGCAAAGCGTCGAACAAAGACCCCGCGGCGTTCGGGGTGTAAAAAGTGGCGATGGTCGTGAACGCTGGATTGGGCCTGCCGGAAATAGACGGGTTCTCGTTATAGCCTGTGGCGGGATTGTAAAAGATATTCGCATCGTTGCGAATCCAATCGTGATAGACGCGCCAGTGAACGTAGTCTCCGGAAACCGTCCAGGTTTTACTGATCTGGTGCTCAACCCCTGCGCTGAGTTGTAACGAGTACGGCGTGCGGACGTTAGGAGCGAGTGGCTGAATCGCCTGCGCGTTAATGGGAACTTCGCCCGAGAGGAACTGCTGGGCGGTGGTGGTACCAAAGGGAGCCAGCAAATTGATGGGCGTGGTCTTGGTAGCTTGAACTGCTGGCTGGAGCGATGTTTGGCCGTTGAAAATCTGCTGATCGATCGTTTGATTCGCTTGAATGTCGGCATAGAACATGCCAGCGCCGCCGCGGATCACGGTTTTGCGGGAGCCGGTTGGATCGTAAGCGAAGCCGAAGCGGGGTGCGAATAATAAGTTGTCGTTGTAGTGAGGCGTAGCGACCCCACTTGCGAGATGGAGCGAGGGATCAAAAATGCCCAGGTCGTTATCGTAGCGAACTCCCAAATTCAAAGTAAGCCTGCGTGACAGCTTCCAGTCGTCTTGCACCCAAGCGCCGATGGCGTTTGTCGGAATATCGATATTGAAGTTGCCGAAACCCTGGACATAGCTCAGCGCATACGGATTTAATGCCGCTATGTTCCACGTGGACGGGTCGTTCCATGTCGGAAAGATCGAATCCAGATTGAGCGCGCTCACACCGCTCGAAAAACTCGTTACGCGGCCGCGAATGTTCTGTTGGAAGAGTCCGGAATACTTCGTGTGGAGGAAATCCACGCCCGACTTCACGCTATGAGTCCCTTTGATCCAGAACAGATCATCGCGGTATTGCTGAGTGTTTTGGATGAAATGTTGGGGATAGTTGTATGGACCTCCCACAGTGATGGTTGGGAGGTCGTACTCCTGGCTTTGCACGAGAGGCGTGTTCTGCCAGTCGAAGTGATTGAGTCCGCCTTTGGCTTCGTTCACTAAGGAGGCGGAGGCGGTCCAAGTCCAGGTGGCAAGAAGTGCGTAGCTGGTGCGGGTGGAATCGGTCGCCCGGGTAGGAGAAGACGAGCCGGTTACGTTGTTGAAAGGAACGCTCCAGGTGTAGCCCGTACCGCGAAACGAAATATGGTTATTGTTGTTGGCTTGCCAATCATTGCGCAACAAGTAACTATTGGTGCGCAATTGGTTCGCGAAGCTGAAGGATTCCCCTGTGAAGCCGGTTGGCGTGTCAAATACGGTGTTTGGTTGGCGCTCACCTTCATAGGCGAAGAAGAAAAACACCTTGCCTTTCAGGATGGGACCGCCGACGGTGCCGCCAAATTGCTGATCGGAAAACGGAAGGACCTTGTGGGCAACGGAGTCGGCGGCATTGAAAGCGTCGTTTCGGAAATAGCCGTAGAGTGTGCCGTGAAGATGATCGCTGCCGGTTTTGGTTTGAACATTGACCTGCATTCGGGAGGAGCGGCCGAGTGTCGCGTCGAAGCGGTTAGTGATGATCTGGAACTGGTCAATAGCGTCTTGACTGTATTGCGGCTCGCCGAAAGAATCGCCGGCGGCGTTTTGGGTGACCTGTTGACCATCCACATTAATTTGAAGTTTTCCGCTGTCTGTAGCGCCCAGTGGCGAGTTAGTTACATCGTTGCTGGTGATGCCGGGCACCATCATGGCCAGTTGCAGGTAGTTTCGGCCATTGAGCGGGAGCTTCTTCACTTCCGCGGGACTAACATCGCCGGCAACGGTGGAACTGGAGGTTTCGACCACGGAGGCTTGTTCTTCCACATTCACAGACGAACTAGTAGTGGCCAGTTGCAGAGCAATGTCAACGGTAGGAGATTGGCCTACTAGAAGCGCGAGGGTCCGTTCGGCCGGGGCAAAGCCTGGCGCCTCAAAACGCAAAACGTATTGAGCGGCTCTAAGGGCCGGGAATTGATAGCGGCCGTCGTTGGTAGTGACTGTCGTGAACTTTGATCCATCATCGCCAGTGGCGGAGATTCTGGCCGTAACGATGAAGGCGCCAGTGGGATCGGTCACGCGACCGGAAATCGCCGTTTGTTGAGCGAGGGCGATGGCTCCAAACACAAGAAAAGCACAAAGAAGCTTGCTCATTTGCTGGCCACCTCGATTAAGGTTTCGTAGATCCATTTTTTACCTTCTTCCAGCGATTGCACCGGCACTCGTTCATCGTTGCCGTGCATGCGAGTTAGGTCTTCGGCCGTAATTGGATAAGGATAGAGGCCGTAAACAGGGATGCCGCGCATGCGCCAAGGGAAGGCGTCGGTGCCGGCTTGGAAAAGATAGGTAGTCACAGGAACAGCCGGCCACACATCATGCGAGCGTTTTTCCAAAATTCGATACAACTCAGAATCCTTGGTAGAGGGCTTGATGCTGGAGGCCATCTTCATGTACTGGGCAAGGCGTGCACCGTCGGGCGTATTAGAGGGCGGCATAGCTACTTCGACGCGGGGGTCATTGATGACGCTTTGAATTTCGGAGATCAGTTCAAGAGCGTTAGTGCCCGGGATTGTGCGGAAGTTGATGGTTGCCTGAGCCGAACCGGGGATAACGTTGCCGCGGAAGCCGGCATTCAGGAAGACAGGAGCGATGGTGTTGCGCATGATGGCATGCAGAAGCGTGCTGCTATTGCTGATGGCGACATCTGCTTCATGAACTCGGTTAGGATCATCGCTATTTACAAGGTCATAGAAGTATTTCGACATCGGCGGCTTGCTGGTCTTTGCCAGTGTTAAGAAGAATTCTTTAGTACTCGGCGTCAGTTTTGGTTGAGTATCATAATCGGCAAGCTTCGCCATGGCTTTGGACAACGTGAAGATCGCATTGTCGGAACGCGGCATGGAGGAGTGAGTTGAGGTGCCTTTCGCCGTGAGAAGCAGCGTGACACTCGACTTGTCGGCAGTGGAGATACTCACGTACTGAACTTTGCCGCTATCATCTCTGATGATCCAGCCGCCCTCATTCAGGGCAAATTCGCAGTCGAGCTTATCCCAGTGATTTGCGGCGAGCCAGTTGGTGTTGTACTGACCGCCCTCCTCATCGGCTTCGGAGAGGAAGATAACATCGCGGTGGAGCGGAACCTTGTTGCGCGCCAGATCTAACACTGCTTCGGCGAAGACAGCCAGGCCGCCTTTAAAATCGATGGCTCCGCGGCCGTAGATGTAGCCGTCTTTGATCACACCCGCGAACGGATCGACAGACCATTTTTCGCGCTCTACGCCGACTACGTCCGCATGAGCCGCCAGGAGGATTGGTTTCTTAGTGCCGTCGCCTTTCAGCCGAGCGATGAAGTGGGCTTTACCGCCTTGGGGCGTGGGAATGATATCGACTTCAAAGCCCAGCGGACGAAATTTGGATGCAAGTAAGTCGTCAAGCTTAGCTTCGTTACCAGGCGGATTGCTGGTATTGACTTTGAGAAGTTCAACTAATAGATCTGCGGTTGGGGTGAGTGACTGAGAAGCCGCTACACCCAAACCTAATGTCAGGAACGTAAGTGCCGTTCGGAAGGAACCCAATCTTTGACCCCCCATTCACAAACTTGCGGTTAATGGCTCGGGCAAAGAGCTAGCGGCAAGCGGGGCCACGACTGGCTAATTACAAGAGTTTGAACAATTCTAACCGTAATGTCAAGCGAGTATAAATATCCTCAGGATTGATTTTTTGAATGACCACCTGTGGTCTTTTGCACGCGGGAAAGCGTTTGAGCTGAGGAGCGTGGTCTTACCGAAAAATCAGGCTGGGCTTAGTACACCAATAAAGCCAAAACATCAGCAGCGGTTGCACGGGAAGGCGGGCCCATAACCAGGCAGAGGGAATGGAGGTGGCTCCGGCCATAGTGGGATTGGTTGCCATATAAATATTGGCTGGGAACACCGCGACTAAGAGGGCAATCAAGGCCCAGGCGGCGAGGCGGCGGGTGGTCGGGAACAGAAGACCTAAGCCGCCGGCGATTTCGAGAGAGCCGCTGAGACGCACCGCGAAAAGGTGCCAGGGGATGAAGGGGGGCATGATTCGCAAGTAAGGAGCAGGTTTGAGAAAGTGCAAGAAGCCGGCGCCTATATATAAGACCGCCGCGAGGGCGCAGGCGATTTTTTGCGGTAGAGAAAGGTGTTTTAAGAGCGCCATGATCGAGTTCGGAGGGCGTAGAGGACGGTCAGTAGCGCGAGCCAGGAAATGCCCGCGATGAGTGTGATTCGCATGCCATCCACCCACCAGGTAGTGAGTAAGATTGCAGCGATTAAGAGGGTACCGATGGAAGAGGCGATTCGGGCGGCGGGCGGACGGCTGCGGCGAAAGGCGAGATGAGTGATAAAAATCATCAGCCAAGCATAGAGGCCGCCAAAGAGCGATACGCCAAAGAGGTAAACATATGCTTTGCCTGGAGAGAGAATGGAGATCAAAAGGGCGAGGGCAAGTCCAGCGGCGGAGACCAGAAGCGCACGAACCGGCACGCCTTGGGCGACACTTGGCCCCATCCTTTTGGCGCATAACCTCCGCGCGCGAGGGAGAACATCATGCGGGTGACTAAGTAGAGATTGCAGTTCATGCTGGAGGCGGCGGCTGTGATCACTACGAAATTGACGATATGGGCGGCGGCGGGAATGCCGATGAGTTGAAAGACTCGGACGAAGGGACTTGCGGTGACGCCGCTGCCGGGTTGGATTTGGGTCCAGGGAACGATGGTGACAAGAACAAAAATGGCGGCGAGATAGAAGAGGATTAGGCGGACCGTCATGGCTCGGACGGCGCGGGGCAGGGCGACTTCCGGATTTTTGGCTTCGCCGGCGGTGACAGCGACGATTTCCGTGCCCACATAGCTAAATATGACGAAGACGATGGCCATCCAAACGCCGCGCCAGCCGGTAGGGAGGAAGCCGCCGAAGCTGTTAGGTTAGAGAAACCGATAGCAGGTCGATGGCCAACACCCAGGATGAGAGCTGCGCCTACGGCGATGAAGAGAACGATGGCGACCACTTTGATCATGGCGAACCAATATTCGAAACTGCCGAAGCTGCCAACGTTGCGGGCGTTGACGTAGAGCAGGGCGATGGTGAAGACGACAATCCAGAGCCATTGCGGAGTGTGTGGGAACCACCACTGGCAATAGATAGCGATGGCCGTGGCTTCGCCGCCAATCGCAACGCATTGCGCCGCCCAATAGGTGTAGCGCACGGTGAAGCCGGACCACTTGCCTATGTAGATTTCGGCATAGATTCCGAATGAACCAGCGGTGGGATGGGCAACGGCCATTTCGCCTAAGAGCGCGCATCAGCAGTGAGGCGACGAAGGCGCCGATGACATAGGTAAGGATGACGCCCGGACCCGCTGTGTGAACAGCGAGCGAACTGCCGAGGAACAGACCTGTTCCGATGGCACCGCCGATAGCGATCATAGCTAGTTGGGGCGCGGTGAGTTGGCGCGAGAGTGTTTCTGCTTCCTCAACCGCCGATGCCGTGGCGGCGCTATTGGGGTGAGGGCTGCTGATGAGCGCACGAGGAGTTCGAGATTTTCGTCAAGCACCGCGAGGGCTTGATTGACGTCGGTGTGGTTGTTGTAGACGTGGAATGAAAAGCGCACGCCGTCTTGACGGGCGGAAACAATGACTCCACGGGCGCTCAGTTTTTCGACTAAGACCGAAGGATTGT
>CAWJBS010000028.1:0-16180 GCA_963840845.1 Bryobacterales bacterium | reverse complement strand
CGTGCCCTGTAACATCTAATTTAAATTTCATGCTCGGCACGGCGTTCTTTGCGGGTCATCATGTAACTCGGTTTCATTTTGCTTTTTTCCTTTTCGGGCAATAAAAAAGGCCCGCGGCAGAGGGTGAGCTCTGGCGGACCTGATTGACGTTAGCATGGGGACCCCGGGGTTTCGTGCCTCGGATATCGATACGATTCTAAAAAAGGGCGGTAAGTGGTTGATAAGAAGGGAATAAAAAATCGACGATTTTTGGCGAGAGCTGTGACTCGGATTTCGGGAAGGGACGATTTTGGGGAGGGGGACTGTAAGATGTTGGATTTGAATGGGTTATGGGAGAAGTTTGGGAAGGGTGTTTGTTGAGGTGAGGTTTCGCTTACTTAAAGGCGCATAACGGTGTCTGCGCGTAACGGTGTCTGACCCCTTTGGGGTGCATTCCCAATGGTGTCTGTCCCGGTTGGGAGGGAATGGTGTTGTTGAGTCCCAATGGTGTCTGTCCGGGTTGGGGAAAAGGCGGACTGGAAGTCCGTCGCAGGCCGGAGGGTTGGCCGGAGGCTTGGTCCACTCCGAGTTGGGCGTCGAACATGCCATGATGATCCAATACCTACAATGCGCGTTCAGGTGGTGGATTCTCATACGGGCGGTGAACCGACCCGGCTTGTCATTTCGGGTGGGCCCGATCTTGGCACTGGCTCAATGCGAGAACGCCTCGCCATTTTCCGCAAAACGCACGACAAGTTTCGCTCCGCCATCATCAACGAACCACGCGGCAACGACGCCCTTGTCGGCGCGCTCCTTTGCAAACCGTCCGACCCAGCCAACCAACTCGGCGTCATCTTCTTCAACAATGTCGGTTTCATAGGCATGTGCGGGCACGGCACCATCGGCTTGGTGGCCACGCTCGCGCACCTTGGTCAACTGCAACCGGGCCGCGTCACTATCGAAACGCCGGTCGGCCCTGTCAGCGCTGAATCGCATGGCGGTGGTTTCGTCACCGTGCGCAATATTCCGGCTTATCGCCACGCTCAAGACGTGACCGTCAACGTTGAGGGCCACGGTCCTGTCACTGGCGACATTGCTTGGGGTGGAAACTGGTTTTACCTTACTAAGGGTGAAAGCCCTATTGAGCTAAGCCTGCGCAATCTCGAAGAACTGACCAGCCTTACCTGGCGGATCCGGCAAGCTTTGGAACGCGACGGCATCACGGGCAAAGACAACGGCCACATCGACCACATTGAACTTTTCTCGAAACCGCGCAACGCCTCCGCGCACAGCCGCAACTTCGTCCTGTGTCCCGGCAAGAGTTACGACCGCTCACCCTGCGGCACTGGCACCAGCGCAAAGATGTCGTGCTTGTATGCCGACGGCCTGCTGAAACCCGGCGACGTTTGGCGCCAAGAAAGCATTACCGGCAGTATTTTCGAAGGCCGTATTGAATTGCACGACGAACAAATTATTCCATTCGTAAAAGGCTCGGCTTTCGTCACCGCGCAATCGGAACTTGTGTTCGATGAGCGTGACGAATTCTGCTGGGGTATTCCAATTTAAATCTCATAAGGGCCCAAATGCCAACAGAAACCACACATACTGAAACGGCTTCATCCGCGAACTGGGAGTTTTTGATTCCGTCATGATCGTTGTAGGCGTCATGATCGGTTCGGGCATCTTTATTGTCCCCGCCGACATGGCACGCAACATTGGCAGCGCCGGCTGGCTGCTGGCAGCGTGGCTTCTCACGGGTATGCTGACTGTTTCCGCGGCTCTCTCTTATGGCGAACTCTCCGCCATGATGCCGCAAGCGGGCGGCATGTACGTTTATCTGCGCGAAGCGTTTTCTCCCATCGTTGGGTTTCTTTATGGCTGGACGCTTTTCACTGTTATCCAAACCGGCACCATTGCCGCCGTTGCGGTTGCGTTCGCGCGCTTTTCGGGAGTGTTGCTGCCCAGCATCGCGGAAGATCGCTATCTGATTCCGCCCATTCATCTTTCGAGCGGTTACGCCATCTCGCTCTCGACGGGTCAGTTAGTGGGTATTCTCGTCATCGCCCTGCTCACTTGGACAAACAGTCTCGGGGTGCGGTATGGCAAGATCCTTCAGAACCTTTTCACGTCCGCAAAAATCGCCTCGCTCGCCGGCCTTATTCTGCTTGGTCTGATCTTTGCGAACCATACGGCGGTCAGCGCCAATTTCTCGAATCTTTGGACTCCGCATGACGTCACGCCACTGACTGCTTCGCTGAACGCACTCACGAGTTTCGGCCTCTTTGCTGCCATCTGCGTGTCACAATCCGGCTCGCTGTTCGCGGCGGATTCGTGGCATGACATCACCTTCGCCGGCGGCGAAGTCAAAAATCCCGAAACGACTATGCCGCGCGCGTTAGCTCTTGGCACCATCTGCGTTACGGGTCTCTTCTTCCTGGCGAACGTAGCTTATCTATGCGTGCTGCCACTCAGCGCCATTCAACACGCGCCTTCCGACCGAGTCGCTACCGCCATGCTGCAAGTTATTTTCCCGGGCTTCGGCGCGGCCATCATGGCCCTTGCGATTATGGTTTCCACTTTCGGTTGTATCAATGGCTTGGTGCTGGCTGGCCCGCGCGTGAGTTACTCGATGGCGCAGGATGGCATGTTCCCTAAGGCTGCAGGGCGCCTGAATAAAGCGCATGTCCCGGCTTGGTCTCTTTGGGTGCAAGGCATCTGGTCGGCCGCGCTCGTGTTGCCGCGCACGGTGCTTCCGACCGGCGGCTATGGCAATCTTTACAGCAATCTTCTGGACTGGGTGATCTCCGCAGCGCTGCTCTTCTACGTTCTGGCGATTGCCGGCGTTATCCGCCTGCGCATCACGCGGCCTGACGCGCCGCGGCCCTTCAAAACGCCCGGCTACCCCATTGTTCCGCTGCTCTACATCGTCAGCGGCATCGCAATTTTGTATTGCCTCTTCGCTTACCGCGCCTCCACCACTTGGCCTGGCCTGGTTATCGTGCTGCTCGGCGTGCCGGTTTACTACTTGATGAAGTCGCGCGCGGCTTCTCATTAATCGCTTGCTACGATCAGAGCGGTGAGGTTTTGGAACAGCGGCGTCTGTGGGAAAGCTCTTGCTATCGCCATTGTAATTGTGGCCAGTGCCGAAGCTGAAGACCTGCCGCCCGAGGTGCTCCTAGTCGCGCACACGCTCCAGACAAATCGGGCCCTGTTGAGTCACTTGCCGCAATACACTTGCCTGGAAACAATTGCGCGATCGCAACCGACCCGCAGCCACCACAAAGCTCAGAAGCAAGACGTCATCCAGGTGGACGTCGGTTTAGGCGCGAAGGAAGAGATCTACTCTTGGCCCGGAGAGACGACGTTCTCTTCGAAGGATCTCTTTGCCCTTGTGGGCCACGGTCTCCTCTCGAATGGCATTTTTCGGTCGTTTGCTTTTGACGTGTTTGTGGCCAATGGTGGCGTGGTGAAGGCGGCGGGACCAAACGTTCTCAATGGCAAGAAGGCGTTGCATTTCACCTTCACCATGCCCACTCTCAGCAAGACTTGGGCAATTAATTGGCTTGGCGCGCAAGGTGTTGTTGGAGAATATGGCGACTTCTGGGTGGATGAATCAGATCTCACGCTGATGCGCCTGGATTTGACAGCCACCGAAATCCCATCGAATTTGCCTCTCGAATCGATAACGCTGAGCATTCAATACCGAACGTTCATGGCACCCTCGGGCCGGGTTCTTATCCCGGAATCGGCGCTGCTGAAAGCGCTCGAGCGCACGGGAATCCTCCATCAGGAAACGATGACGTTCTCGCACTGCCGCACGTTCGAAGCTGAATCAAAATTGGTAACCGACAGTTCTGCCGCGGAAGATTTGACTCAAAAAGTGAACCGCTACGAAACCCAACGTGAGATCCTCCCGGGAGGTATCACCTTCGCCGTCGCTCTCGAGGTGCCGTTGCGTGCAGACAGCACCACTATCGGCGATCGCATCTCCGCTGTGCTACAAAACCAGGTCAAACTCAATGAGCATGAATCGATTCCCAAAGGCGCCACGCTTTCCGGACGCGTTCGACAACTCCAACAATTGGATGACGCCGGAGGTATGGTCATTGTCGGCCTGGAATTCGATGAGTTGACTTGGCCTGGTCATTCGTCAACGTTCTTCGGAAGCTTGTTGTCGCTGGAGTCAGTCCCGGGCGTAAAGGCCACACTCAGCAATGAATTCAATCGCCAGTTCGGCCGAGGATCCATCACTTCCTCTGAGACAATTACCCCCGTGGCCATTCCGGGAGTCGCTTCGTTTTTCCTCCAAAGTCATACCGCTACCTTGCCCAAGGGATTTCGCATGGTTTGGCAGACCAACTCCATGACCCACCCGTAAACAAAGCTACTCCGCCATCATCCGCTCCGCCGCTGTATGTTCTCCCTGTGGGAGGTCGCGCACCTTCTGCCGTGCTTGGACCTCTTTGTCGGTCAGCTTGGCGTCGTAAATCGAGCGGCCTTCCATCGTTCGCGACACCAGGGTGGCACCGCAGACTACTAACAGCAAGGGCAAAATAAATGATCGATCGCGGCCCGTTAACTCCATAAGGAGAACGACAGCGGAGATCGGCCCCTGTGTTGTTGCTGCCAGTACTGCGCCCGCACCCAGCAGAGCAAACAGCCCCGGCTCAACGCCAGGCCAGAAGCATGACCATGCGTAACCGAGCACCCAACCCAGCAATGCGCCTACCGACAACGACGGCGTAAAGAGTCCGCCGGGTGTGCCGCTGCGGACACACAACACGGTTGCCAATGGTTTCAAAACGAGCAAGATCAAAGCCAAAGCCGGCACTAAGCCTACGGTAAAAGCAATCTGCGAAATATCTCGCCCGTTTCCGAGAATCTGCGGGAACCAGATTGACACGATTCCTAAAATGCCCAAGACTACTGCCGGCGCCACAATTCGCATGCGTTCACGCGGTTTGTTGCGGTCGGCCCAAGCGATCAAACGAATGTACCCGACTGACACCACTCCGGCGATGGGACCGGCCAGCAACGCCCATACCATCAGCGAAGCGGAACTTGCGTAAGCGGGAATCAGGTAGGTGGGCGTATCGGGCAGCGCGAGCCAAGAGACGGCGGTCGCAATCAGCGACATCACCAGCGCCGGGAGAACATAACGTAACGCCAATATTCCGCGCATCACTTCAATGGAGAAAATCGCCCCCCCAAGCGGCACGCCATAGGCTGCGCTCATGCCCGCTCCGGCCGCGCATGCGACCAATAAGCGGCGCTGTTCGTCCGACAAGCGCGCCTGATCGCAGAAGAAGTTGGCGAACACCGCACCGGCTTGCTTGGGCGCGCCTTCGCGACCCAGTGACGCGCCCATGCCCACCACAAGAATCGAAAGCAGCGCGCTACCGAGCGTGCGCAAGGCCGGCAAGCGTCCCGCGTAAAACCAAATGGCCGCGGTGGTGTCAATACCATTGGCGCTGGAAAGTTGTTTGAGCGCAATCTGCCCAACACCGACCAGCACGCCCGCGCCCACCATTGCCAGCATGTGCCGTTGAACGCTGGCGTGAGCCGCTGTGGCCAGAATGTCAGTGCCCGTTCCACCCCACACCAGCTTTTGAACGACCTCTAAAAGCTTTGTGAGAAGGATGGCGCCCAGCCCTGTGGCGACGCCCGTTAGAACCACCGCCAGCCAGAAACGCGCGGCCATCGGGCTGTTCAGCCGGGCAGGAATGGCGTCGGATCTGGTTTGGTTTACGTCCACAACTCTCTTCTCAAGCTACCGCCAATATCTACAGTTCCCTGAGAAATCGATAAGACGATGAAACAAAATGCCATAATTCGGTACTACCTTTATTAACCGTTACTCCAGAAAGAGGAATTTTGACTAGTATTCAATTGGGGATTGAGACCGATGCGCCTTCTTCCAGTCTCGCCACAGAGGAAATCGGCGTACCCTCGGCCTTTACGGCCTTGCGAAAGGATTTCATTCGCCGCGGCTGGTATGAAAAGGCCACGGGCCGCATTATCGCCGAACTGGTAGGTCATGTCAGTCTGGCTCTGGCTGGGATTACTCTTTTTGTCTTTTTCCACAACTTAGCGTTGCGTTTGTTCGGTTTGCTCTTGTTGACGTACGGCTCAATGGGAGTGGGGACGAACACGCACACCTCAGCCCACTACGCGACATCCACCAAGCGCTGGCTTAACGAAGCGCTCACTTATTTCGGCTTTCCAGTTTTTCTGGGCGTCTCGGCTACATTCTGGTGGTACAAGCACGTAGCCGTTCACCATTTGGCGCCGAACGTGATGGGCGTTGATACAGACGCCGACTTATCGCCCTGGTTTGCCCTAAGTGGCGACGAGATTGAAGCCAGCACGGGCTGGCGCCGGTTCTATTACGTGCATTTGCAATTCTGGTTATTCCCGTTCGCCATTGCCGCCACTTGTTTAAACATGCAGTTGGCCGGGGCAGTCTATCTGCTGCAAAATCTGTTCAAACCGCAACAACGGAAGGCGGCCCATTGGATTGACGCAGGCGTGATGCTTTTGCATGGCGTAGTGTGGGTGGGCCTTCCGTTGCTTTTCTTTCCGCTTAGTTACGTTCTTGGATTCTATTTTCTGCGCGCGGTTCTGTTGGGGTACATCATGTACATGGTGCTTGCGCCCGGCCACTTTCCGGCAGAGGCGCAACGCACCACCGAAGCGGCTGGGAAAGAACTTGAATTTTTTGCCTTGCAAACGTCGGCTACCGTCAGTTTCCGTACCGGGCTGATTGGCCGCTTCCTTTGCTCCGGCCTGGAATATCAAGTGGAGCATCATTTGTTCCCGAACATCAGTCACATTTACTATCCGCAGGTCAGCGTTGCCGTGCAAGAGTTCTGCGCGGAACATAATCTGCCGTATCGTTCGCTGAATTGGGGCGTTGCTTTGTGGAAAAGCTGGCAGGTGTTGCGGCTGCCGCAGCCGGTCATTGGCCCGCGCGCTTAAACGAATTGCCGGTAGCGGGGCGGTTTAGAGCTAACGGGTATGTTAGATAGAGCTAATGCCCACCGACCACGACACCGCCGTCGAAGCAACGCAAATGTTCGAACCAATAGCTCCGGCGTGGCACACCGTTGCAGTTCTAGCACTTCTCGCCACCGTTGCCAGCCTCAGTCTTTTGGCACACAGCGATAATTCCGCAGCCATCGCCCAACACCGAATTCTAAGCTACCTGCCTACCATCGCTTTAGAGTGGTTCATCGTCGCCTTCATTTGGTTCGGTTGCCGGCGGCGAGGCGGATCTTTGCGCACCTTGCTAGGCCCCATGTCCTGGAATTGGCGATCTGTGCTGCGCGATGCAGGATTGGCGTTACTCTTTCTGCTGCTCTCGAATGTTGTTCTTTCCGTATTCCCGTTCCTGCTTCACATCAAACGGAACGCCATGGTAAAAAACATGCTTCCGCGTACTGATGCCGAAGTTCTGGTCTTCTCCCTGCTTTCTCTCACCGCCGGCATCTGCGAGGAGATCATTTTCCGAGGCTATTTTCAAAAGCAATGGACGGCCTAGTTCCGCAGCGTTCCCATCGCCATTGGGCTGCAAGGAATTCTGTTTGGCTCCCTGCACGCCTACCAAGGCCCGAAAATGATCTTCCCACTAGCCGTCTACGGCTGTCTGTTCGGCTACCTCGCCCACTGGCGGCGCAACCTTCGGCCTAACATCGCCGCTCACTTCTTACAAGACGGACTCGTTGGTCGGTTGGTCGCTCGCTTCCTTGTTAAGTAAGCGGAAATTTCTCCAACTGCTCGGCTTCCTCCGCCGTCAACCGGAAATCCATCGCCCCCACCGTGCCATGAACCTGCTCTGCCTTGCGCAATCCGACAATGGCGGCGGTAATGACCGGATTGTAGAGCGCCCAGGCGAGCGCGACTTCGCCGGGCTCCTTGCCGTGCGCCGCGCCGATCTTCCGCAGCAATTCCACTAACTGCAAATTGCGGCTGAGCTTTGGCTCTTGGAAATCGGCATCTCTGCTGCGCCAGTCGTTCTCCGGCAATGCCAGCGCGCGGTCGCGCGTCATCTTGCCCGTTAACAAGCCCGCACGCATGGGCGAATAACAAATCACACCGATCCCGTTCGCTTTCACAAACGGCAAAATCTCCGGCTCAATCTTGCGCACTAAGAGTGAATAAGGCGGCTGCAGAGACGTGATTGGCGCAATCTTCATGGCGCGCTTCATCTGCTCCACGCTGAAGTTCGATACGCCGATCCAACGCACCTTTCCTTCTTCCTTGAGCCTGCGCCATCTCGGTCCAACCCTCTTCGACGTCTGCGTCGGGCTCCGGCCAGTGAATCTGATACAGATCAATCACATCTACGCCCAAACGCCGCAGGCTATCCTCGCATTCTTTGCGGATGGATCAGCCTTTAGGCAAGGAAAAATCTGCCGGTTCTCGTCCCATGCCGTTCGCACTTAGTAAACATTAGCGGCTTCTTGCTCAATCCCTTAAGGCTTCGCCGACGACTTCTTCTGAATGGCCTAAGCCATAGACCGCGGCTGTGTCAATCCAATTGAATCCCGCGTCAATCGCAGCGCGAATTGCACCAACGGAGTCCGCATCGTCCTGGTCGCCCCAGGAAAACTTCCAACCCGCCGCCGCCCATCGCCCACGCGCCAACCCCAAGAGGGGTAATATGCAAATCGCTATTTCCGAGTTTCTTTAAATCAGCCATTCGATCTTCTAACTTCCTGCTTCCATTGAGGTTCTTCTCAGAGTCGCACGGCGCATTTACGCCACCGTAAATCCACCTTACACGCGATCGTTTCAAAAAGCTCTACGCGCTCTATTCCGTGCCAAAGGTTTCGGCACTACGTTACCAAATTGCCCTAAATTCGGCCAAAACTCACAGAAAAACAGCAAACACCTTATGACGCAAGAGCAATGTTCACAATTCTTTTTTCGCGCGTAATCTCAAATCATGCAAGACGGAACGCAAACAAAAAAGGCTTCCGCAGCAACCACTACCACGGAGACAAACATCATGAAATTCATTCTTTCTTTCCTTATCATCACCACCGCTCTTTCGGCCGATACCTGCTTCAAACTCAGCCTCGGCAACGCAGCACTCACCCAGGCAAAGCTTTGCGCGCCGGTTAACATCTTCACTCCGGTTACGCCCATCAAGTGCGACCACGTCCCACTCTGCAAATTCCACACTAAGAACGTAATCAAGTGCAATCTGCCTACGCACGTCACCGCGCCCCTGCACCAATCGACACCAAGTGCGCGCCGATCGCAATCGATCTGCCCGCCGCCCAATGCACCTGTCATCGAATGCCCGCAGCGCGCCCATTGCAACCCGAAATGCCACCCTAGCCCGCCGCGCCCAGCGCCGCTCCCGAGCCCTCTTCTTACGCCCTGCTCGGCGGCGGTTTGATGACCGCTGGACTCGCCCGCAAGCTTCGCAACAAGAGAATAACACAACTTTCGAGAAACAAGTTTTTCCGTGGAGCCGGAACGGTCTGAAAGAACCGTCCCCCGGCTCCATTTCCTTTTCCTCTACTGCACTCTAGCTTTGGTTTCTCCCGCCCTTTCGCCCGCAACTCCCAGGCATCTTCATCGCTACTCCCGCATACCGGCAAAGCCCGCCCGCGATAAAAGCTCAAGCCATAGGCCCAGTCTCGATTGATGCCCGCCATCACAAACGCTCAAGTCTCGCGTTCAATTTCGCGCCACAATCCGCGTGCCGAGACGCTCTCGTCCAAGACTCTGTATGCCGTTGCCTTCATCAGCATTCCGCCGCCCACGACACACAACACCAGTAAAGTAGTTACCCAAGATCTGCGCGCCAAAGCCAGCGCAGCCAGTGGGGCGACTACATAAAAAACGGCAGTCGGCCCCAATGTGGCCTAAATGGAAGGCGCTCACCTTCCCCGCCCCCAGTGCGTCCGGCAATCCTTTGGCAATCAGCGGAATCAAGGCAATCAGAAAGGCTGGCACCACAAACCACTTCCTACCTAAATCCACCAATGTCCGACTCTCCAACTCCGCGCCCAGCAAGCACCAGCAAAGAAGGCAGCAAGGGCAGCAAATATCCCGGCAGCTTGTTTACCGAAACGCTAAAAAAGATCAAGCCGAAGGCACGGTGCCGCCAACAAACTGCGCCGCTGGTCCCAAGCCACCGCGCGCTTCCAGCAAACAAGAGCAGCAAGGGGGTCCAAGGAAACAACGCCGCCAGGAGCACCGGCACATAGTAATACCAGGGCTGCACATGTTGTAAGACGTTCGGAATAGAACCGCTCGAAATGATGTTTGAAAAAGAATTCGCGCAGAACGGCATGCCATGCCGCAGATACATCGCCACGTACCAAGGAGCCGCGGCCGCCAATAACGCCAGCGCTGGCCCAACACCACACGCGCCACCAGCGGCGCAGAAACCAGGCCAGCGGCACAGCCAACACCAAAGGCACTAAGCCCTTCGCGAGCACTGCCATGCCCAAGCACGCGCCCATGGCCAGAAACCGCAATTGCAGCCGCGCGCTGTCGGTTTCCGTACGCAAGAGCGGCAGAGCCAGCAGTACCGCCAAGGAGAAGAAAACCGCCATGCGGCAAATCCGTCAAGCAGAAATTGCTATAGGCCACCCAGCCCGCGCTGGTGGCCAGCAAGCCCATCGAAACGGCAGCCGCCGAAAGCCCGAATTCGCGCGTCCACCAGCCAAGCCGCCGCCGCCAAGAAAGCCAGACTCAACAACGCTACCGGCATCCGCGCCGCCACTTCCGGCCGGAGCCGCAGAGCAAAAAACTGCGCGCTCATCCAATAGAGAAGCGGCGGCTTTTCAAACCAAGGCAGAGCCCCATAAATGGGCGTCACCAATCGCCGGTTTGCGCCATCGTCTGGCTGATCGCCGCATAGCGCGGCTCGTCTGTGCTCATCATGCCGACGCCCGCTTAGTTATAAAGATAGAAGCAGCAGATGGCTAAGGCACAGGTCGCCATCGGCAGATAGCGGCGGGAAGAAGACAAAACCCAGTATAAGAGCAGCAGCACTCCACCCTTTAGAACGCGGATAACGGTAAACTGAAACGGGAACATGTTGAAATTCCGTCTCGCCAGCCTCGCGCTGGTTTTTGCCCTAGCCCCAGCTTGGCCGGCCGCTGAACCCACACCGCACCCATCCCCCGAAAATCGACCGCGCCAATGGGAAACGTTCCTGCGCTATGCCGAAGGCTACGTCGCCAGCCGTCAAATTCGACTTTCGAAGAGCCCAAACCCAGCTTCATCCCGGGCTTCTTTCGGTCACCGTGCATCTGTCTAACGGCGACAGCAAACTCGACCGCCAACTACTACATGACCGCCGACGGCCAGAGCATCATTAGCGGCACTCTCTGGAATCGTCAACGACGGTCCGTTCGCCGAAAAATTGAACTGCTTCCTAAAGACGGCTTCTCGTTCGGCCCAGCCGACGCGCCGGTCAACATCAGTCCTTTTCAGCGATTTTCAGTGCCCCTACTGCAGCGAACTCGCCAAAACTATCCGCGAGGAACTACCCAAACAATACCGCGACAAAGTTCACGTCATCTTCGCAGATTTTCCGCTCAGCTACTATTCACCCTTGGGCCCGCGCCGCCGCCGAAAGTGCCCAGCTGCTTAGGCGCCCAGAAACCCCGCCGCGTTCTGGGCCTTTCACGATTGGATATTCGCGCACCAAAAAGAAGCCACGCCCGCTAACCTGCGCGCCGAAACCATGGCCATCGCCAAACAACAATCGCTCGACAAAGCAAAGCTCAGCACGTGCCTGGACACGCATGCCACCGCCGCCAATATCGATAAGAGCATCGAACTCGGCCACGTGCTCGAGGTGCAGCAAACCCCAACCTTTTTCGTGAATGGCCGCACTGAAACAGGCGCACTTCCCGTGGGACCGTCTGACCGCCTTGATTGATTTCGAATTGAACCGGCCCAAGGAATTTGCAACGTCCGGCCGCACCGAGAAATGCTGTGAAGTAACTATCCCTAAAGTTGGAGGAAAGTAAGAGGCTTAGGATTTTTCTTAGCCCGTGTCAGTCGTTCTGAGAATGGCAAGTTTGCTGCCGTTAACCGATATAGCTTTTGTAGCCACAGCGAGCAAAACTCATGACAAACTCCGCCAAAGCCTTCCGCCTCCCTCCGCTGATCCTCCACCCGTTCTCCAGCCCCGAAGATACGTCCGTCTTGATGGAAAGTTCGCGAGCCAGCCTCGCTCTGCAAGGCTTTCTGCCACGCGATGAAACCCCTCCGCAAGATCTCGACAAGCAACTGCTGCGGGGCCGTTATGCCGAACTCCGCATGCTGTATTACATCGGCAAAGATGTTTCGCGCTGGACGGAGCAGTGCGCCGAAACGGTTCTCGCCTCGGCAGATTTCGAAGGCCGCAATATCCGCCCGGAAACGTTCGCCGTTTTGCTCGTTCAACATATTCCTGCGCATGTCCGGCTCAAGCTGGAAGGCTGGGGCGTTTTAGATTTCTGCGCGCTCTTCCGCCGCTCCATTGGCCTGCACGCGATCTTTCAGGAAATCCCCAAGGTGGAAGATTTCTCGCCCGAATTCCTGCGCCGCTATCACCGTTATCTCGATCAATGGTATGAACAGCGCCTGCGCGATTGGGTCTTCGAACGCCCAAAACCGGAAGACTACAGTTTGATCTCTACGCTTCCGGCGAATACGCCATGATGCTCGAACAAAGCTGGAATACCGGCGACGCCAAATCTACCTAGACACGGTCTCGGTTCTTGCGATCAGGCGTGGCCGCAGCGGAGTATCCTAATATTCATGAACTTTCCCAGGTTCGTCCACGCCGAACAATCCTTCCCCAATCGCGCCATCGCCTAATATCGAAGACCGCATCCGCCAGGAACTCTCTTCGTCTGACATCGCTAAGCGTGTCCCCAAAGGCGCACGTATCGCCATCGGCGTCGGCAGCCGCGGCATTGCCAACATCGCCCGCATCACTAAAGCTACCGTCAATTTCTGGAAAGAACAAGGCGCGCATCCGTTCATCATTCCCGCCATGGGCAGCCATGGCGCGGCGACCGCCGAAGGCCAGTCTGATGTGCTCGCCCACTACGGCATCCACGAAGCAACCATGGGCGTGCCCGTCGTCAGTTCGCTCGAGGTCGTCCCGCTTGGCACTACGCCCGAAGGCATCGAAACCTTCATGGATAAAGCCGCTTTCGATTCCGACGGCGTGTTTCTGCTCGCGCGCGTCAAGTGGCATACCGATTTCGCCGGCACTCTCGAAAGCGGCCTCTTCAAGATGATGGCCATCGGCCTCGGCAAATTCGCCGGCGCGCAGCGCTATCACACCTTCGCCTACCGCATGGGGCTCGAAAAAATGATTCGCAGCGTCGGCGCGCAGCGTCTTCGCTAGCGGCAAAATTCTCGGCGGCCTCGCCATTCAGGAGGGCGCCTACCATGAAACCGCCGGCCTTACCGCCGTCAGCACTGCGCAAGGTCTGGCCAGCATGGTCGCGCAGGAAGAAGCCATTCTCAAGCAAAGTGAAATCCTGGATGGCGAAGCTCCCCGCCCCGAAATCGATATCCTCATCGTCGATGAAATCGGCAAAAATATCTCCGGCGCCGGCATGGATACCAAGGTCATCAACCGCGGCGTGCAAGGCCAATACAATCCCTGGCCCGACACGCCGTTCGTTCACCGCATCTACACCCGCGCCTCAGCGCCCTCAGCTACCGCAGCGCCGTCGGTCTCGGCATGGCCGACGTCATTCACGACCGCCTCCTGGAAAACGTCGATTGGAAGCCCACTTACATCAACTCACTCACCGCTTCCACCCCGGCCTGCATCCGCACGCCCATCCACTACCCTTCCGACCGCGAAGCCCTCGAAGCCATCGCCCCCACCGTTGGCAAAACCAACCCTCTCTGACATCACCTACTGCCGCATTCGCAACACCATGGAATTAATCAACGTGGAAGTCAGCGAAAATTTGTTGCCTTTTGTTTATCCAAACGTGAAACGCAATCTCCGATCCTTTCAACTTATCTTTTAACGCGAAAGGCGATTTACCAGATTCGGTGGTCGCTGAACACCACGTCGAAGAAAAAGTGGCCCATTAAGCTTCGGTGATAGTCAATTTCTACTTTTTTGTCCCTAAATTCATTGGCTTTTCGCTAGTAGTATTAGAAACGATTTTCGAGCAGCGGCCCCGGCGGCGGCGTTTTGCCTCCTTGTTATTTTTTCGTTCGCTCTAGTCCATTCCTTACCGAGGAAACAAAATGCGAAAGAACGCCGGCTTGGCGCTAGTTGCCGCCACATTGATGATGACTGCGCGCTTTTCGAATGGCCCCGCGCCATCGACGACACCAGCGCCCAATACTTCCGCGCCCCGTAGCGCCAGTTCCGCCCATCGCGGACAGCATCCGACAGTAGATGTGAAACCCGCGCAGTCTCGCTGCACGGCATATCTGCCTTCCATCGACGACCAGCACCCGACCGACGATGCACGGGGCGCCGCCTATGATCACCTCGCCAGATTTATCGATCGCACGCCCGAGTCAGCGAACAAAGACAAGGCAGCGGATAACGATCAGTATCATCTCTCAAAAGGCGTTCGCGCCGTCATCGCCCTGGTACCCGACCCTAAACACACGAATCTCGCCCTTTTTTTTGACCGTGAGATGTCTGCCATTCAACAGGCGGCGCAAGACGATGGCTACTCGTTTGAGTCGTCCTGGATGCCGTGGAAAGTATCCGACCGAGCTTACCCGCTGCTCGAAGATGACTTATCGCGCTCCGCACTCGATGATAGTCGCGAAACTTGCCCAGGGATACTCACCTTTCGCAAGGATCCCGGATTCCCCAATGGCCCCACCAAGACCGAATTGGCGGAAGAGTTGTTTGGTAACGGCTTGATCGTCCTCACCGTTGGGGAACAACCTACCGGCGGCATCAACGACGATCAATGGAACACCGCCGTTGATTGGATTTCGGAACATGCGCGCAATGAAGACGGCGTTTTGCGCGTCCTGGGCCCTACGTTTAACGCGGCCACTTGTCTCGCTCAATCGCGCTCTTAACGATAAGCGCACTACTCTGTTTTCGCCAGGGTCCAGTTTCCTCTCCGGCACCGTGAGCAGTTGCCGTCTTCTGGCACTGGTTTACCGAGAATAAGGGCCAGAACATCGATTTCGCCAGCTTCCAGGAAAATGATGTGACCGAAATTCATCGATTCGTCGATTTTCTGGCGACCAGCGGGGGGAAGCCACAAGATGTGGCGGTAGTTTCGGAGGGACGAAACTTCCTACGCCCGCATACCGACCGAAGACAACCACAGTACTCCTGACGATGCCTGCTTCTCCTCTTTCCTGAAGCCGCCAAACTCGATCCGAAGCCGTCAAATGATCCGGACGAGAAAGACACGCCTGTTTTCCTCTCCCTATCCTCGCGACATTTCCGCTCTGCGCGATGCCTATCAAAAACAAGCGGTAGGGGAAAACGAATCGGCCCAGTCGCCCCATCTGGTTCTTCGCGAGAACTCCGAGGCGATGCAACCGGTAGAGGAGACTGATAGCGTCACCACTTATTCCGGGCGAATCGAACGTGCTTTCTCAGGAAGCTCAACTCTATGCGATCGTGAGCTTTCTACGCACTGACCATACCCACTATGTAATCCTACGTTCCACGAATCCACTTGATTCCTCATCTTTCTGGCTCGCTTTTTTCATTGCGCCTATCCGCTGGCCCTGTGTCAGTTACTGTCGGCTCCGACCTTCTCTTCGCCCGTGACCTTGCCAGCACCGACTTTCGCGGCATGCTGGCTTTGTCGAGCTTCCCGTTGCTGCCCATTCTCGAATGGAAACCCCACAACAGCGATTACTTACACACGCATCGCATTTTCGAATCCCACCATGCCGAAGGTGAGTACATGGCAAGCAGGGTCTCGTTTGAGAGGACAAAAGACGAGGAGAAAAAAGACGATCCGCCCGCCTTAACTAAGACTGGGGCTCCGTCCAGCGTCGCCGACGCCAAAAGCATTTCTCAGACCGATTTCTATGTAAAGGTGACCCGGCCGCTACCGAATTTCGCACCGCCCAATTGGATTGGATTACCCAAACAAGACGGCAGCTCTGTGCGCAATCCCACCTGGATATCCGTGCTGGGTCGCGATGGCTATTGGCCGGTCTCCGTTCTCACGCAGCAAAACTCCCGCAGCTGTGAACCCAAATGTGCGGCCCA
>CAWJBS010000027.1:0-5855 GCA_963840845.1 Bryobacterales bacterium | reverse complement strand
CTTAGTCATTTCACCTCATTCCAATCTAAGTCAAAGCGGGCGAGGTATTTTCGCAGGCGGTCGGCGTCGTTGGACGAAGTCTTTTTGGCCCGCGAGGCTTGGAACAAAGCCCGACCGGCTTCGGAGAGCGATCTCGAGCGGCGGCACACGGTTAAGACGTGCTGCAACTGAACGCGGTCGAACGGGTCAAGCGCTTCGAGTTGATGAGGCGAGAGCACAGAATCTAAGTCGTCATCGGCGATGGGTCCGCGCCAAGCTAGCATCAGGCGTTCAATCTCTTCATGAACGAGCGGCAGCGAAATGCGGCCGCCGTGGGCGAGCGTGGCCATGCGGGCGACGGCAGCGTTTAGATCGCGAAAGTTGGCTTTCCATTCAGCGGCGGACGAAAGAGCAAACTTGAGGAACGCGTCGCGCGCTTCTTTGCTGAAGGTGACGCGCTGGCCGGTGCGGCGGGCGAACTGGTCGAGCTCAAATTGCAAGTTAGGCTCTACATCTTCGGCGCGGTCTTTGAGGCCGGGTAAGCGGAAGGTCCATAGGTTGATGCGGGCGAGCAGGTCTTCGCGAAAGCGGCGTTCTTGGACAGCTTGAAAGAGGTCGCGATTGGTGCCGGCGATGAGTTGGAAATCACTATGGCTTTCGCTATCAGAGCCGAGGGGCAGAAAGGTTTTGTCTTCTAGAGCGCGCAGTAGCATGGCCTGTTCATCAAGACCGAGTTCGCCGATTTCATCAAGGAACAAGACGCCTTGGTCAGCGGCGCGTAGCAGGCCAGGACGGTCTTTGAGTGCGCCGGTGAAGGCACCCTTGGTGTGACCGAAGAGGGCGGACATGGCCGCGTCGCCACGGATGGTGGCGCAGTTGACGTCTACGAATTCACCTTTGACGGCGTGGCGGACTTTCTTCAGCTCGAAGATGCGGCGAGCCAGACGCGACTTCCCCGCCCCGGTGGGACCGGTCAGCAACAGCGGATCACGCGTGGCGATAGCAACTTGCTCAATGCGGTCGATTAGCGCGTTGAATGTTTTGTTCTTGGTCTCAATGCCTTGCTTGAGAAAAGAAGCAGCTTCGCGATGTTCGTCACGGAAACGGGAAGCGATGCGGTCGTAGCGGGAGAGATCGAGATCAATGATCTTGATGGTTCCGTGACCGGTACGGTGTCGGTCGCTCGAGGGAGAGGCCTGCAAGAGGCGGCCGGGAAAGTGGCGCGACTCAGTGAGCAGGAAGAGGCAGATCTGCGCGACGTGGGTACCGGTGGTGATGTGGATAAGGTAGTCTTCGGCGTCGGTATCGAACGAATAGTTACGAGTGAAGACGTGGAGCGCCTCATAGACTTGTTCAAAATCCCAAGGATCGTTCACGGGGAAGTTGTGAAGGCGCACCTCGGTTTCAGGAGACGCCGACTCGATATCGGACTTGAGCAATTGAGCAGATCTGAGATGGGAAGCGGGATGGAGAAGCTCAAAGCGATGAACGATGAGATCGGGTTGCGTGCAGACGGCGACGGTAGGACGCCAACTGTTCCAGCGGTCGGGCTTTTTGCCCAAGTCGAGAGTTGTACCTAAGAGGCCAATGACGACGCAGCGATTCTTTTTATCCAAACATATAAGAATCTATCAGATTAGAGAGCCTCGAATCTATGGGCTTCTGCAGAATCAAAGAGTTACCGTTTGGCACGCCTCGTGCATTAACAGAAACCGAAAGCGAGGCAAACAAACATGGCGATTCAAACACTATTCCAAAGCTACCGAGGACCGATGGTTCCAAAGGCGGATGCCGTGAACCATGAAGGTGCGCCCGCTTATGCGATGACTCCGCGGCAAGCGCTTGCGCAGTACGCTGCCACGGGTTGCTTTGGCCGTACGTTTTACGCGAGCGGCGAAGAGCAGCTCGAACGCGTGTTGCAACTCTGCGATGAAGTGGGGCCGGAGTTTGTGGCGAGGGTGGCGGTCTATGCTCGCCGCCGTTCGTACATGAAGGATATGCCGGCGCTCTTGTGCGCGTGGTTATCGAAGCGTTCGCCGGTTTTGCATGAAGCCGTGTTCGCCGAAGTGATCGACAGCATGAAGATGCTGCGCAACTACGTACAGATTTTGCGGTCGGGCGCAACAGGCCGCAAGTCGCTGGGAACGGCGCCGAAGCGACTGGTGCAGACCTGGCTGGCGACGAAAGATGAAGAGACGATTTTCCGATCAAGCACGGGGGCAAGCCCATCGGTGGCGGACATCTTGAAGATGGTGCATCCGAAGCCGGCGAGCAAGACGCGCGAAGCGTTTTACGCCTACATGATCGGCCGCAAGTTTGACAATACGATTTTGCCCGGCCTTGTAACTCAATTCGAGGGGTTCAAGGCCGGCGAGACAGTGGAAGTGCCGGATTTACCGTTTACGCTACTGACGGCACTGCCCCTCTCAAAGAATGACTGGGCCACGATTGCGATGCGTGCGTCGTGGCAGACGGCGCGGATGAACCTGAACACGTTCGCACGGCACGGTGCGTTTGAGCAACCGCAGGTGGTTGAGCGAATCGCGACGCTGTTGCGGGACCGAACGGAGATTGGGCGGGCGCGCGTGTTCCCCTATCAGTTGATGGTGGCTTTCATGAATTGCGGCGAGGAAGTCCCAGGCGCGATTCGTGAAGCACTGCAGGATGCGATGGAGATTGCGGTGGAGAACGTGCCGGCGGTGACCGGAAAGGTGTATGTGTGCCCGGACGTTTCAGGGTCGATGTCGAGCCCAGCGACGGGACACCGCAAGGGAGCGACTACGGCCGTGCGCTGCATTGATGTGGCGGCGCTGATGGCTGCGGCGATTTTGAAGAAGAACCCGACGGCGGAAGTATTGCCGTTTGCGGAAACAGTTGTGCGGGTGGATTTGAACCCGCGCGATACGGTGATGACCAATGCCGCTCGTTTGGCGGCGGTTGGTGGCGGAGGAACGAATTGCAGTGCGCCTGTGAAGTTGTTGAATGAGAACCAGTCGAAGGGCGATTTGATTGTGTTCTTATCGGATAACCAATCGTGGGTGGACGCGAAGGACGGCGGCTCCGGAACAGCTCTGATGAAGGAATGGGGCGCGTTCCGGGCGTGCAATCGGCAGGCTCGCATGGTTTGCTTAGATGTGCAGCCGTATGCGCATACGCAAGCGGCCGAGCGGGCGGATGTGTTGAATATCGGCGGATTTTCTGACAGCGTTTTTGACGTGATTTCCGGTTTCGCAGCAGGTGAGTTGGAACCGGATCACTGGGCTCGTGTGATTGAAAAGGTCACGCTTTGATAAAGGCGGCCGAATGCGGTTGGGACTACATTCTATTCCAATGACAAATGTCTCAGCTATTTTTGTCGGCCGCTTGTTCTTGAGTGGGTTAGTTGTGGCGAATGAATGAGGAACTACATCAAAACTGGGGTCCCCGGTTCGAATCCGGGAAGACGCGCAAGTGGCTTTAGCTCAGTTGGTAGAGCACAGAATGTTTCTCAAAAGACCTTGTCGCCACAGCTAGAATTTGCCTGGTGAATGCTGGTGGGAGTACATGGTGGCTCGTCGGGTTCGATCCCCGATCTTCCGTCGCTTGCGATAGGAGACAGAGATCTCTCATCGATTTTGTCACCGGGATTTTGAGTGGCTGAGTCGCTGGTGGGAAGAGGCGGGGTGCCACCCCGCCGCAGGTTTTGCAACCTGCCCCACATGTAAGTTTTTGCCTGGTGAATGCAGTTGGGCGTACATTTGATCTCTCATCGATTTTGTCACCGGGATAGAAAAGAAAGAGGAGTTGGGTGATGAGCGAAGAAAAATACAACGTGATTAAGGGCGAGACCGGTGTGCCGGTGAAGGCTTGGACCAACGGGGTGCCGGTGGAAGACGCGGCGCGTAAACAGTTGCTCAATGTCGCTCAATTGCCGTTCATTCATAAGTGGATTGCGGCGATGCCCGATGTGCACTGGGGTGTGGGCGCGACGGTTGGTTCGGTGATCCCGACGAAGGGCGCGATTATTCCGGCGGCGGTGGGCGTGGATATTGGGTGCGGCATGATGGCGGTGCAGACCGATTTGAACGCGCGCGATTTGCCCGACAACTTGAAGGGCTTGCGTACGGCGATTGAGAATGCGGTGCCGCATGGACGTACGAATAATGGCGGAAGCGGCGACCGTGGCGCCTGGCACAACATCCCAACCAAGAACGAAGAGATTTGGGGCGCATTGAAGCCGCGCTATGACGCGATTTTACAGAAGCATCCGAAGTTGAACCGCGGGAACGACGTGAACCATTTGGGCACGTTAGGAACCGGGAACCACTTCATTGAAATCTGCCTGGACGAGAGCGAAGCAGTGTGGTTTATGCTGCACAGCGGATCTCGCGGCGTGGGCAACCGCATGGGCGGTTACTTTATTGAACTGGCGCGGAAGGATATGCAACGGTTCTTTATCAACCTGCCCGATATCGATCTGGCTTATTTCCCCGAGCACACCGACCATTTCGACGACTACGTGGCGGCGGTGGAATGGGCGCAGGATTATGCGCGCAGCAACCGTGATTTGATGATGGCGCAGATCATTGGCGCGGTGCGCAGTTCGGGAGAGGTGCGGCCGTTTAGCGCGGAAGTGAAGGCGATTAACTGCCATCACAACTACGTGGCGCGGGAATCGCATTACGGCGCGAACGTACTGGTGACTCGTAAGGGTGCGGTGCGGGCGCGTGAGGGCGATATGGGCATCATTCCGGGAAGCATGGGCGCGCGTTCGTTTATCGTCCGCGGCAAAGGGAACCCGGAAAGCTTTCATAGCTGCAGCCATGGTGCAGGACGGGCCATGTCGCGCAATGAAGCGAAGCGGCGGTTCAGCATTGCCGATCATGAACGCATGACGGCGGGTGTGGAATGCCGTAAAGATGCGGACGTGATTGACGAAACGCCGGCGGCGTATAAGCCGATTGATGCGGTGATGGCGGCGCAGGCGGATTTGGTTGAGATTGTTCATACGTTGCGGCAGGTTGTTTGCGTGAAGGGATAAAGATGATTCGGATTGACGGAGCACAGGGCGAGGGCGGCGGGCAGATGTTGCGCACGGCGCTCTCGCTTTCGTTGCTTACGGGGCAACCGTTCTGCATGGACAATGTGCGGGCAGGGCGCGAGCGGCCGGGGTTGTTGCGACAGCATTTGGCGGCTTTGCTGGCGGCGAAAGAAATTGGCGAGGCGGAGGTAGAAGGCGCGCAACTCGGTTCGCGTGCGCTTTCGTTCGCGCCGAAAACGATCAAGAGCGGCGATTACAAATTTGTGATTGGGACGGCGGGTAGTGGAACCTTGGTGTTTCAGACGGTGTTGCCGGCGCTGATGCTGGCGGCTGGGTCGAGCACGCTGACGATTGAAGGGGGCACACATAACCAGGCCGCGCCGCCATTTGATTTTCTGGAACGGACGTTCTTGCCGTTGATTCGGAAGATGGGGCCGGAGGTGAAGGTGACTCTTGACCGGTATGGCTTTTATCCGGCGGGCGGTGGTTCGTTTCGCGCGGAGATTACGCCTTGTGCGCGATTGGCGCCATTGGAGTTGGGTGAGCGCGGTGCGGTGATATCGAAGTGTGTGACGGCGGTGGTGGCGAACTTATCGGGCGGGATCGCCAAGCGCGAAGTGGAGACGGTGGAGCAGTTATTAACCGGGCCGATTGAGAAGAAGTTGGTGGATACGAAGCTATCGGCTGGACCGGGGAATGTGGTGATGGTGGAGATTGAGAGCGAAACGGTCACGGAGATGTTTACGGCGTTTGGACAGTTGGGCGTGAGTGCAGAGACTGTGGCGAAAACGGCGGCGCATGAGGCGCGGGAGTATCTGATTTCGACGGCGGCGGCGGGAGAACATTTGACGGATCA
>CAWJBS010000026.1:0-26674 GCA_963840845.1 Bryobacterales bacterium | reverse complement strand
GGCGCGGATGGCCGCCGGTCGTATAAGGCAGGGCGATCAAGGCGTGCGCGCAGGCCAGGCTCCAGAAGTTCAGCGGCACGCCCACCCGCGAGAAGAACGCCAGCAGGCCCACGCCCATCACGATCTCCGGCATCATCAAAGGCGCGTTGAGCAGAGCCGAATAAAGCCCCCGCCCCCGGAACGCCCGGTGCCGGTCATGGCATAGCAGGCCAGCATCCCCATCACCGAGGCCAACACGCTCGCCACCACGGCCAGCTCCAGCGTCGTCACCACAGCCCGCGCCAGCTCCGCGTCGTGGAAAAGGTTCGCCGTACCACTTGAAAGTGAAGCCCTTCCAGGCCACGTTGCGCCGAGCCTCGTTGAAGGAGAACGCCACCATCACCGCCAAAGGCAGGTACAGGAAGGCGTAGAGCCCCGCGCAGTAAGCCTGCAGGCCGCGGGACTTCACTCAGCCTCCTCGAAAAGCCCCTGCTCCTCGAAACGGTGCCGCGCGTAGAGCCCCGAGATCAGGAACAGGATCAGCAGAGAGGTCAGAGCCGAGCCGAACTGCCAGTCCTGCGCCATCAGGAACTGGTTCTGGATCAGGTTGCCCACCAGATAGGTCCGCGGACTGCCCAGGAAATCGGCGCAGAGGAAATCCCCCATGCAGGGCACGAAGGTCAGGATGGCCCCGGCCAGCACCCCCGGCAAGGAGAGCGGCAAAGTCACCTTCAGGAAGGCCTGCGTCCTTGCCCGCGCCCAGGTCGTGCGCCGCCTCGACGTAGGAGCGCGGGATCTTCTCCAGGCTCGCGTAGAGCGGCAGGACCATGAAAGGCAGGTAGAAATACACCAAGCCCAGGATCACGGAGAACGACGTCCCCAGGAAGGCCACTTGCGGCAGGCCCAGGGCCTTGAGCGAAGGCGATGGCGACCACCGCCGCGACTGGGACGACCAGTAACGGCTAGTCGAAAATTCGAGTGATTGCAGAACCGGCCATTCAAAAGCGGCTGGTCTTTTTTTGCCAAATCAAGCGGGCGGCGCTTACATCTTCAATGGCCACGCCCAAGGACTTGTAGATCGTTTTTCCAGTCTGCGGCAGTGTCTTCGCTCCAGCCAAAAGTTCACCAAGCTCCGCATAAATCGCCGACCCCGACGAAACAATTTCCGCCGATTCTCGCTTAGCCGCCTCGCGCTGTTCCACAACAATTGCCGCATCGCGCATAACAGCGTCGTCCAGTTCGCGAGCGCTTAAACCCACCGCGCCCACTGCATTAATATGGACGCGCGGCTTCAGCCACTCGCCGCGCACAAATGCTTCTTGCGAATGGGTAACCGTGCAGAGAACGTCTGCGCCTCGCACCGCTTCGTCTAAAGGCATCACACGCGCGCCACTTTCCTGCGCAAACTGAGCCGCATGTTCCGTATTCCGGCTCCATACCCGAACCTCCTCAAACTGCCGGACTCTTTTCAGCGCCGCCAAGTGTGTGCGCGCCTGCACGCCGCTGCCCAACATCGTCAGCACGCAGCTCTCCGCTGGCGCCAGAACTTGCGTAGCAAGCGCGGAAACAGCCGCCGTCCGCCACGCGGTAATGACCCGACCGTCCAGCGTCGCCAGCGGTTCACCGGTCTGCGCACTAAACAAAAGGATTACCGCTTGATGCGTTGGAAGTCCTGTCTCCGCATTCTTCGGAAAAACCGTAACGAGTTTCGCCCCCATCACGTCGCCGTGAATAGCCGGCATGAGCGCAAACCAGCCCGGCGGCTCTCCCGTTGTAAGCACAGTCCGAACAGGCTGCATAACTTTTCCAGCCGAGAGCGCAATCAGTGCATCTCTCATATCAGCGATGAGTGCATCAACATCCAGCAACTTTTCGACGTCTTCCGCAGTCAGATGCATGTCGATCATCTTCACACGAAGGCTGCTAGACTTGAGTCCAGTAAACAGTCCGCGACAGACTCCGCAGGCCCGACTATGCCAACACCCGATTTGCCAGTAACGCTGGGCGCGCTGCGTGCCAGCCGTTTTGTTGATCAATTAAGCCCCGAACGCACCCTCAAAGAAGAGTTGCGCGAAAATCTCCTGTGCAAGCTGGAGCGCGGTGAAACACTGTTTCCCGGCGTGGTGGGCTATGAAGATACCGTCATTCCCCAAGTGGTGAACGCCGTTCTTTCCCGCCACAACTTCATCTTGCTCGGCCTTCGCGGACAAGCAAAAACGCGTCTGGCGCGCATGCTCACCTCCCTGCTCGACCCATGGATGCCTTTCATCGCCGGTTGCGAAATCAAGGATCATCCTTTCAAGCCGCTCTGCAAATATTGCCGCGACAAGATTGCCGCCATGGGCGATGCAACGCCCATTCAATGGGTCAGCGCCGATCAACGCTATATTGAAAAGCTCGCCACACCCGACGTCACAATCGCCGACATGATTGGCGATATCGATCCGATTAAAGCCGCGCGCCAAGGCCAGGATATTTCGAACGAACTCACCATCCACTACGGCTTGCTCCCGCGTGCCAACCGCAGCTTATTCGTCATCAATGAACTGCCGGATTTAGCAGGCAAGGTCCAAGTCGGTCTCTTCAACATCATGCAAGAGGGCGACGTGCAGATCAAGGGCTATCCCGTTCGCCTCCCGCTTGACGTCATGCTGGTGTTTACGGCTAATCCGGAAGACTACACGGCACGCGGCAAAATCATCACCCCGCTTAAAGACCGCATCGGCAGCGAAATTCGCACGCATTACCCCCTCGAAGTCTCGCAGGGAATTGCCATCACCAAGCAAGAAGCTTGGACCACTCGGCGCTCGCCTGTAGCGATTGAAGTGCCGCCCTACATTCATGAAGTTGTTGAACACATCGCGTTTCTTGCGCGCGAAGACAAACGTGTCGATAAAAAGTCGGGCGTATCACAGCGCTTGCCCATTTCGGTGCTGGAAAACGTTGTCTCCAACTCTGAACGCCGCGCTTTGAAATCCAAAGACAGGGAAGCGGTTCCCCGTATTCTTGATTTGTACGCTGCCCTGCCTTCCATTACCGGCAAGTTGGAACTCGAATACGAAGGCGAACTCAAAGGCGGCGATGCAGTCGCGCGCGAAATCATCCGTCAAGCCGTCGGCAAAGTTTTCACGTCTTATTTCGATGGCACCAATCTTCGCCAGGTCGTGCAGTGGTTTGAACTCGGCGGCAGTTTGAAACTCGACGAAGACTTGCCTGCGGGCGAAATGGTCAACGAACTTGGCAAGATTCAAGACTTGCTGCATTTTGTCGGCAAGCTTGGCCTAAGCGCCAACGAGAGCGATGCGCTTCGCGCCTCCGCCGCTGAATTCATCCTCGAAGGCCTGTACGCACATAAACGCATCAGCCGAAACGAGGAGATGGAATTCGTCGTCGCCGAACGCGCCAATCGCGGCGAAGAGCGGCAGCGCGGCGACGATCTCGATCCACGGCGCGGCGGCTTTGAAGGGCGCAAAGGCGGCCCCGGTGGCGGCGGTCGGCGAAACTTAAACTAAGGCAGAACCCAACATGCGGCGCATCTCTTATTCGAAATTTACCGAAGACGATCTCGGCATAGACGTAGAAGACTTGTTGCGCGCGCTGTCGGATTATCTACTCGGCAGCGGCTTTCAAGATCCGTACATGCAGTTTTCGGAGATGAATCAGCACACGCTCGACGAATTGCGCCGCGCCATCGAGCAAGCCCTCATGGGTGAAGATCTGTTTAGCCCGGAACGTTTGCAAGAGATGCGCGAGCGGCTCAACGCCATGTCGCAAGAGCAGCGCGAACAGCTCATTCAGCGCTTGATCGAAAAGCTCGAAGAAGCCGGCTACCTCAACATGGATCAGCCGCAAGACCAGCAAGATCAAGCCAACGCGTCGGGCGGCCAGAGCGGTCCCGAATCCGAGATGCATTTTGAGGTGACCGATAAAGCCGTTGATTTCCTCGGCTTCAAGACGCTGAAAGACTTGCTGGGCAGTCTCGGCAAATCGAGCTTCGGCTCCCACGACACCCGCGACCTCTCCACCGGTATCGATGCCAGCGGGGGCGCCAAGCCTTACGAATTCGGCGACGTTTTAAATCTGGATGTCAGCGCCACCTTGTTTTCTGCCATGCAGCGCGAAGGCGTAAAGCTCCCGCTCGATTTGGAATATTCAGATCTACACGTCCATCAGTCCGAATATCAAAGCTCCTGCGCCACGGTGTTGATGCTGGATTGCAGCCACAGCATGATTCTCTACGGCGAAGATCGCTTCACTCCAGCGAAAAAAGTTGCCTTAGCCCTTTCGCACTTGATCCGCACTCAATATCCGGGCGATTCGTTGCGTTGCGTGCTCTTTCACGATTCGGCCGAAGAAATGCGGATTTCCGATCTGGCCCGCGTCCAGGTCGGTCCTTATTACACCAACACCCGCGATGGTTTGATTCTGGCGCAGCGACTGCTCCAGCAAGAAAAGAAGGACATGAAGCAGATCATCATGATCACCGATGGCAAGCCCTCCGCCTTAACGCTGGAAGACGGGCGCATTTACAAAAACGCCTTCGGCCTCGATCCTTTGGTCATCAGCCAGACACTCGAAGAAGTCGGTCGCTGCAAAAAGCGCGGTATTCTCATCAACACCTTCATGCTCGCCAGCGACTACGGCTTGGTGCAGTTCGTACAAAAAGTAACGGAAATGTGCAAAGGCAAAGCCTACTTCACTACGCCTTACACCCTCGGCAACTACTTATTGATGGATTACATGAATCGCAAAACACGTACGATTCACTAAGTCCCAGCGCGGAAGCCGGCACGCTTCGACGCCGCATCTTCAGGCACCCGGCTTAATCAAACTCAGCTGTAAGAGCCTCTGACAAAGCTGCAGGCAGTTCTTTCGCGCATCGTCTACACTCAACGCCGCCTCCTGAGCCAGGCGCGCCGCGATATCCCCGAGACTCGTCTTCCCATCGAACATCTGAAACACCGCGCCCACGCCGCTATCCAGCCGCAAACGATCTTCGAAAGGCCCGGTCTTCAATAAATCCACAAACTGCGCTCGCCATCCTTCCTCCGCGCGCACAATTCGCTGCTCCATCACCGCGTCCACCGCCACGCCGAATCGTGTATTCAGCAGTTCTTCCGCCGTATGCGCTGCCGCAAATGTCAGCGTCGCCATCCGCTCCTCGATTGCTTCCGCCACGCCGGGCGTCACTGGACACGAGGGCAACACTGCAAACCAGTTCCTGTTGCTCTTGCGTTTATGGAGCGTCACAATCCCCAGCAAAATATTCTCCACCTGATGTTGCCCAAAGTAATCCAGGTGCCGCCGGAAACTCTCGTCCGTGCGCTCACCAAAGAGAGTCTTCGCTTCGCTAAAACGCTTCTCCGCATATTGCATCGCCGTTTGCGCCGAAGCTACCGTAACCAGCACATCGCAGCCCGTATGCGCTGTCCATTCACGAATGCGCTGCTGCCAAGGCTGCCCCTTAATTTCCACCCACTCCGAAATCATCTGAAAGTATCCGCCATCCTTCAGATGCGCTGGCGCCTCTAACGCCACGCGTCGCGAAAATCCATCCAGTTCCAACGGACTATCGCAAAAAGTAAACGTCTTCACCGGGCCAAGGAAAAACGGTGGATTCGCCACAATCCGCGAAAATTGCCGCCCTTTTACAGTTTCTAATCCATCGCCGCAGAGGAACTCCACGCCCGTCTTACCGTTCAGCGCAGCGCTGAATTCTCCGAAAGCGCGCGCCCGCGGACTCAAATCCGTCCCTGTCACCTGGTCGCTGTAATCCGCCGCCGCAATCGAAAGCACTCCCGATCCGCTGCCAATATCAAGCGTTGTCTCATGTTGTCCGCGCACCGCCGCTCGGGCCAACGCCAGAGTCGCGCGCCCAGGCCCTACCACTTTTTCGTGCGACTGAGCGGCTACCCGCGACGAGTCGCACACCACCAAGAAGTCTGCAAACGGCACCAGCGACGCTTGCGCTTCCCACTCGCCATCTTTCTCTACCAGCAAGCCAGTTGCCTGCGCATCCACTAAGAATTGCCCGGGCAACAACCGGTCACATAAAGCGCGCTCTACCGGCCAACCCACAAAGAAAAGCCGTGCCAGCACAGGGACAACAGATTCGCCTTCAGTCTTACCCAAAAGCACCGGCAAGTTAGAAAGGTCCGCCCGCAGCCCTTCACTCAAATTCAACTGCTGTGTAATGTGCGCAGCATCATAACCAGCTTCTTTGAGGAACAACCCGATGCGATGCACGGTATCAAATGAAGGAATATTGAGCATATCTATCTCCGAGGAAGTAATTTGCGCAGTTTAGCAAAGCGAGCTCCGGTCATTTCGTGAGCACAGCCAGCCTGCCTAAACATTTCGGCTTGATCGATTGAAACGCTGTGCTAACTTCCGCTACTATCAGTCATTGAAAGGAAAGGAATCAACATGCTCATTTCTGCCGGAGGTCTGAAACTCATCCAATTGCTCGACGGCATGGACGTCGAACAGTTCTGGCAACCCGGCGTTTATGTTGATTGGAAAACCGGGGTCGAAATGCCGTTTGCAGAAGGTTACGAAAATGTGACCCACTGCAGCGCTTTCGCCGCGGCCGTGGCCCTCAAGTTATTTGTGCCGTTTCTCGATCCGCCTCCGGAAATCCTGTTGGAGAACAAGCAAGCCGAATGGTTGCGAAGCCTGCCATCGGGCTGGCAATCCGTCTCTGGTCCGCTCGATGCTCAATCTTTGGCAAATCGAGGCTGGCTCGTTGTCACGACCTTTATCAATCCCCACCCAGAAGGTTCAGGACATATCCAAATTGCGCGTGGCGACGAAATCAGAACGGACGCCGACATTCACGAAAATGGTCCGCAGATCATTCAGGCGAGCAAACAAAATTCCAATTCCATAACCGCGGCCAAAGGCTTTTCTATCGGTTACGAATCGACCTTCTCACCTTACCCGTGGCCAGATCACGTAAGTTACTACGCGCACGAAACACAGTTTTCTGACCCCGCCTAACCAGCCCTTGACAAAACCGAGACGTAACCGTGAGTGGACGTCACCCTGATTCTTTCCATCGGGTGGAGCTGCCGGTTTTTCCTTCCGAAGCCGCCGCAAGATAAGTGCTGAGCGATTTCAAGTAGATCTATTTCCCCGAACATGCGGCATCAAGGCGCAAAGTAGCCGGCGAGATCCAAAATCAATTGCACCGGATTGGTTCCAAAAGCATTGATCGAACCGTTGGTCGCCGGTACAATCGCCATATTCGACGTAATGGTTCCGTCAAACGCGTTGAGAGTTGATACCAGAGGCTGGGCTTGGCCGTTTGGCCAAAGGCTCAAGTAGCCGAACAGACCTTGCGGAACAACCGTCGCATTCAAGGCGAACGCTTGAGCGGCGGCGGGCACTCCGCAATTGCTCGCCACAATGTTGGCGCTAATCGTACCGTTGAACGGCGCACCGCTGCCTAACGTCCTCGTATCGAACGGCCGGCACGGCGCAGATGTGTAGAGCCAAAGGCCCCCGCCGGATTGGGCCGCGAAATAGCCGTTGATATCGATGATGACGTCGGTAGTGTCGCTTGCATAGACATTAATCGCACCGTTTGTACCTGCCGGCACGATAGCCGCATTCGCCACAATCGCGCCATTGGAATTCAGCGTGGAGACCAACGGTTGAGCGGTCCCGGTAGGCCACGTAGATAGGTAGCCCAATCCAGCTTTAGGAACAACCGTGAAGTTGAGGGAATAAGCCTGTGCGTTCGCGGGAACGGAACAGGAACTAGAGAGCACAGGAAAAGAGCGCGTTTGTCCGGCATTCAAAATCGGCCCCCCCAACGGGGAAGCGGCGAGGCGAGTGTCGGCAATACGGCAGGGATTGAGTGGATAGAAGGAGAGCGCGCCGCTCGTTGTGGCGGGCACGAAGTAGCCATCGACATCAATTACCACGTCAGTAGCATCGGTGGCGTAAGTCGAAACGGCGCCGCCATCGCCGCCTCTCACGATCGCCGCGTTCGCTTTCACACGGCCATCAGAATTCAGAAGTGAGACGAACGGTTGCGGCTGATTGCTGGGCCAGAGCGTGAGATAGCTCAGTCCATGGGGCGGAACAGCGGTGATGTTGAGGGAGTAGGCCTGGGCAGCGGCAGGAATGCCGCACGTTTGGGCGATGGGAAACGCGCGCGATTGTTGGGCGGGGATGATGCCGCCGAAAACTGTGGTATTGAGGCGCGTATCCGCAATCCGGCACGGCGTCAGGGGGACGAAGCCAAGCGGGTTGTTGAAGCTATTGCCGTAGGATTTGAGCACCTGCACGGCGGGGACAGCGCTGTCGCCCACGTAGAGGTTGTCGAACCGATCCACGGCGAGCGACGTAGGGGTTGCCATTTGACCGAGGAGTGCATTTTGGCTAGACGTCAAACCGCTCGCACCCGTTCCGGCGATTGCGTACGCCTGGCCGCCTGAGAACCAATACACCTGATTTTCATTGAACCCGCCCGCCGTAAAAACGTTGCCCTTCGAATCGACTGCGATGCCGGATGAAACGCCTTGCCCTATCAAATGGAGAATGCCATCGCTCTTGACCTGATAAAGCGCATCGTATCCGGTATAGACCCAGCCGGCTACGATCAGAACATCTCCTTGTGAGTCTGTTGTAACGCCATTCGGTTGGATGGGGGTCACGGCCGCTGTCAAGCCGTCTAGTTCGGTTGGATAGACAGTTGCGGCGGCACCGGTTCCGGCGAAGGTTGAAATGATTCCGGAGGCGGCGCCGATCTTGTAGACGCGATTATTGACAGCGTCGGTCACAAACAAATTGCCGGTGGTATCGGCGGCGATGAATGCAGGGCAAAGGGTGGCGTGAACAGCAGGCCCGCCTTCCCCGCTGTAGCTTCCACAGGTGCCTGAACCAGCAAAGGATGCGACGACTCCGGCGGTCACCTTAACAATTTGTCCCATTTCTGCTATGTAAAGGGAACCGTCCGGGCCGACGGCGAGGCTTGAGGGAGAAGTCAGGTTTGTTATGTAAGTGGTAATAATACCCGAAGGGTTCACCTTACGAACGCAGTTACAGAGGCCGTCGGCAATGTAGACATTGCCCTGCGCATCAGCGGCGACCGCGTCCACTCTCTGCAACTGAGCGGCGGTGGCCGGCCCGCCGTCACCGCTAAGGCCAGCCACGCCCGTGCCGGCGAAGGATGTAAGAGTATATTCCTGGTTTGGGTTCACGATTGCGACGGAAATCGCATTAGACGATGTGCTGCCAGCGGAATCGGAGTAGTCGGCTCGAATCGTGAGAATTTGTGTCGCTGCGCCGGAGGGAATGGATACGGTGAATAGGGCATTCCCGTTGGCATCGACAGCTTGCGGCGGGGGCAGCGGGAATAAGCCGTTGAGGAAAGAATTCAGATTGAATGTCCCGGCTTCGGGCCCGCAGGTGAAGCCAACGTGAGCGGTAAACGACAACGGAGTTCCTGCCAACACGGTGGGCGAACCTGCCAGCAGAGTAACGGTATCGTACGTTTCGCGCACGACCATTACTTGCTGGGCGGCAGAGACACTTCCGGCAAAAGCGCCGTCGCCCGTATACACCGCGATGATGACCGGATACACGTCGTCTGAGAGGGCGGACAGGTTCGTGATTAAGGTTGCGGAGACTTGACTGCCCGCTGAAAGGGGGGCGGAGCCAAGTAGAGTCAATGGCGGCTGACCTAAACCGGAGGAATAGTAAAAGTAAACAGATCCGCTGGGCGTTGTTGTGATGCCAGAGACGGCAGAGACCGTTGCGGTGAGCGCGATATTGGTGGAACACTCTTGGGCGTTGCTGGACACAGTGACGGTAGAAGCGTTCCGGCTTGAAGGAAGATTCCATGCTCTTGCCAACTCGAAGGCATTCAGGGAGCAAGCCGGTGGCTAAATCGTATCCGGTACTGGCGGTATAACCGAAGACGCCATTGGAGGGGCAACCCGGCGTCCCGGCTAAACAAGGGACGTTGGTATTGCCCGAAGCGACATCGTTGAATGCCGCAGGCGATGTTTGCGAAAGCTGATAGAGCCTTGGATTGATGTTGCCAAACCCGGGTCCCGTGGCACCGCCCGTGCCTACCTCATATTGTGTAAGTACAGCCAGAATGCCGGCGGCTACGGGACTCGCGGCGGACGTTCCCCCAACCGCGACCACATTTCCCGATTGACAGCTGCCCTGCAGGCATATCGCGTAGGCCAACTGTTGCTTGGAAGCCTCTGCACTCAGGGAGATGTCGGGAAGATCGCGAAATCCATCGGCGGGCACGCCGGGAACATTTTGCCATGCTGGCTTGCTGAAATGTTGACTCGGGCCGCCGCCACCCGCAGTCGCGAAACTCAGTTCGAGCTCATCATTCCAAGCCGTTTCATACCTGAGTGCGGTTACGTTCGATTTGTCGCTGGCGTTTTGCGTCGATGTTGACGCAACAATGCTCGTCCCACCCACCGCCGTTACTTCGGGCACGCTGGCCGGGAAATTAACGGCCACGCCATGCGTCGCCTGGGTCACGGGGTTTGTCGGATCCCAGTCGCAAGCGAAGGCCCCGGCATCGCCCGCCGCGGCGAAAAAGGTGATCCCACTGGCGTTCGCCTGTTGGATATAGCCTCGCCAAGTATCGAGACTTACTCCGGCTTCCTGTTCGCAGCTGCCGTAGCTCATCGTAATAATGGGCGCGAGATTTTGATCGATAGCATACAAAGCCGAGATCAGGACATCACGGGAATTCACGTATTTGATCGCCGCGTTCGGCGCAACGGCGCCGCTGACTTCCAAATCGAGTTCGGCCTCCGCTTCGTCGTCGTCGCTGGCAATCCCAGGGTCGGAACCGGTCAGGATGATCTGCGGCTGGTTGGCGGGAAGGCCGAAGAAGTTGCGATAAGCCGTGATATCCGACATGGCGAAATCGGTTTGCCCAACCACTGCGATACTCACGCCGGTTCCCGAATAACCGGCGCTATACAAAGGTTTGATGTTATACACCAAAGCGAGATCGGCTGGACCCAGCAAAGTGTCGGCGGAGTCGGGAACGTAATATTGCGGCTTGAGCCCTTGTCGATGGGGCGGCTTTGGATAGAAATCCGTCAAACCATGAACGCCTGCCACCACGCCGGCCAGAGCTGCAGGAATTTCCAAATTACTGGCATTTGCGAAGTGAACTTGCTGACCTATTTGGAATCGGTGGATTTCTGTGTGAAACGTCGCGGCTGCTTGGCTGTGCGTGCCACTGAACATGATCCAATTGCGGGCTGTGGCCACACGGTCGATATGAAAACCTTGCGATTCAAGCCAGCCGCGCACCTTTTCGACGTCGGCGTTGGAGAGGCCGAATCGCTCGGCATACTGTTCCGAAGTGAGCCAGCGGTGATAGTTCGGGGAAGCCGGATTCTGCAAATCCGCGAGCAATTGCTGCAGTTCCTGTTTCTGTTGCGTGGACGACTGAAGCAATAAAACCACTGAATTCAAATGGGCATCTTGATCGGCCATCCCCAGATCTTTAGCGGCGGCCAAGCGAGGAGTTACTGTGTCGGCCAACACTACCCGTTGGGCGGGATCAACCTCGGCTTGAATCCGGTTTGCCGGCGCACCGAGCGCAGCGAAGACGGGAACTAAGAGAAGAAGTGGAACGGCGGCACTCCGATTGGCGCGCATTGTCAACAAAACCCCAAGCTGGATTGAAGCCCCAAAGCTGTTACAAATGTATCGCGCCATCTCTTTAGATGCAAGATCGCTGCTAGTGCAGTTGACGAGAGATTTGCCTTCGTAACGCCGGTCGGGAATCTCGCACGTCTCCGGAACACGCCGGCGTTTTATGGCGTCCAAACTAATTGTGGTGTTCGCTAACGAAGGCTGTACATCCAAAGTCTGTCAGCCGTCATGTTATTTACCGTAGGCGCGCTTTACGCCCACGGCCTGTGGGTCAGTGAAAGGGTGACCGAGTTGCTGGCGACTGCGCTTCAGCTCACGACGCAGAACCACGTGTCAAAAGAACTTATCAAGGTGAGGCGACAGTGTACGTTGAGAACAGCTAATCCGGGTTCAAGCTAGGCGATGGAAAACAAGCATTCATAAAACTCACCGTCCTTTCAGAGATGAAAAATGCGGCACACCAAAAGGATGTATTGTCTGTCCATGGTGTAAATGATCAAAACGAAATAAGCAATGGCTGGGGCGGCGCCCGCCAGGAAGTGTAGCCAGCTGTTTACCTGGGATGTAACAACAAGGAACTGGCCAAGCAGGCTCCGATCATGAGAAAGTTACATCCCGCGGATAAAACCGCGATCAGCCTGTCAACATTCGGCAAGTGACCGCCGTGCACAAGTGCCGAAATTGGGTCCAACCAGCCTTAAAAAGGTCGTGATGAAATGATTGGTGTAGTTCCAGAAGGCCGCTATGAAGAATCCCATTCCATAAACCCACGCATTGGAACGCCTCACTAAAGAGGTAACCTGCACATAGATGAGTGCCTGAAGCATGCGCCGCACTCGGCTAATGGGATCGAAAATTGCCGATAGAATGAGCGCAAGCGTGAAGAAACCAAGCTCCCCAATAGGTAGGCAGACGCACCCATGGAGGAAGTGCGTTAGGCGGTTGAGGAAATTGCATGGGCTGCATACGAAACAAGTAAACCTAAAGTTCTCTGGGAAAGCGAATGTTCGAGCACAACCTCACCCGCACAATCACTCCGCCCGCACAAGGTAGAATCGAGGCGTCACCGTATGAACATCGATCGTTCCCGCTGCAAAGACTAAGCTATGCGAAAAGGGTTCACCAGAAAACCGCAAGCCGACCAGCCCTCCCCGCAAAGCAAGAACTACATAACCCCCGGCGGTCTCCAGCGCCTCAAAGAGGAACTTCACTTTCTGCTCACCAGGGAACGTCTCGCCGTGACAAAGGTAGTCGCTTGGGCTGCCAGCAACGGCGACCGCAGCGAAAATGCCGATTATCAGTACAGCAAGCGCCGCCTCCGCCAGATCGATGGGCGCATCCGCTTTCTCACAAAACGGATCGAGGCCGCCGAAGTAGTTGACCCGGAAACCCCGAGAACCGGCCAGTCGGCGGCCAGAGCCTTCTTCGGAGCAACCGTGCGCTACGCTAACGCCGAAGGAGCGCAGAAAGTCGTGAGCATCGTGGGCACCGACGAGGTCGATCTTAAGCGCAACCATATCAGTTGGGTCTCGCCGCTGGGCCGCGCGTTGCTCAAATCGGCAGAGGGAGACGAAGTTGTTCTCCACGCACCGGGCGGTATCGAATACTTGACAGTTCTGGAAGTGCGTTACCAGCGCATCGCGGTCGAACCTTTCTCTGAACCACCCGGAGCCGAGGCCCCGCCAACGGAACTCTCACGTCCACGTCAAAGTTAGCAACCGTCAGCCTAGCAGCACCTTGGTAGCATAGCGATGGATCATCGATCGTTGCTTCACCACTCGTTCACGGACAACTGGGAAAGCAACAATTGGCCATTCAGCAATGAAGAGACTTCAATCCAGGGTCGGTCGCCGCTTAGGAAAGCAGAATCGCTCGCTGCTTTACGTGCTTTACGAAGACGATGCGGTTATCGCGCTCAATAAGCGCGCCGGACTGCTCGCCGTGCCTGCGGATAACGCCGACACCCCATCCGCGCTTTCTATTCTTTCGGCGGAATTGAAGGCAAGAAGGCAACGGGCCTTTGTCGTCCATCGCATTGATCGCTACACGTCTGGAATTCTGCTCTTCGCTAAGACCTGGACAGATCGCGAAGCCATCGTGCAACAGTTTATCCGGCACACCCCCGTGCGGGAATACCTGGCAGTGGCTCGTGGTCATCTCCGCTTTAACGAAGGCACTCTCGTTCACTACTTTCGGCAGGAAGGCATGTTTCAAAAGCTGACCACCGAAAACGATCCCAAAGCGGTGCGTGCGGAGGCTCGTTATTCCGTGGAACACCGGCTCAAAGGCGCATCGCTCGTCCGCGTCTCCCTGGTAACCGGATTACAAAATCAAATCCGCGTTCAGCTTTCAGCGATCGGCCACCCCATCATCGGCGACAGAAAGTACAACCCCGAGGAAAAGCTGGAACGGCGAATTACGCGCGTCGCACTCCATGCAACGCGTCTTCAGTTCATTCATCCACGCTCGGGAGAGAAGGTTTGCGTTGACTGCGAACCTCCTCCAGACTTTCAGTCTCTTCTTCGGGCTTTAGGATTACCAATTCGCACAGGGCGATGAAGCGACCGCCATAACGTGGTCAAACAAAGCTAACCTCAACCGCAAATCAATAGTATGCTGTCAAGTTCAGGCATTCATCGGCAATACTGGAGAGGTGATTCCAGAGTGCCTTACAAAGAAGAAAGCCAGACAGTGATTGAGGGTGCGAGTCGGCTGCACGCTATTCGCCGATACCCCGTTTCTCAGAGTTAGCCGAAAAAGCACCCATCTGTTTCTGGGTTCATGAAGCTCCGGTTAAAGTCCCAATCTGATGCGGCTGGCGCAGGCGGCGCCAAATCGCCACGATGCCGCAAACAATCCAGCCAATTAACCTACGTGGATCGACGGTGTTGAACCTGTACCGGAGCAGTTGGCGGCGGGCCTGAAGTTTCCGGCTGTCGCCGCAGCCGCATTGTCACTTTTCCCCTTCCACCAAACCCGACGATTCGGATGACCATACTCGTTGAAACCACTCTTGCCAGGTCGGTCGATACCAACACCCGTACTAAACGAGCAGCAGATAGGCGGCCAGTTGCGCTAGAGGGAGAATCTTTCGCCACGCTACCCGCATAGATGTATTGCAGGTTGCGGTCTATCATCAACCCGATACATCCAGCAAATTCATGCAAATCAGAGATACAAAACCCTCCTAACCCCCACTACCACTCGGAGGGAAGAGAACTATGCCCACTGCCACCGAGCCATCGCCCGCCATTTCCACAGCCCACCTAGTCGAACGTTTCGGTATCGACCACGAAAACATCAAATGGCGTCAAAGAGCCGTCTGCCTGGACGAATCAGACCGCCACACCCTCCTTCCTATGGTGTCCTGGGCCAAATCCGTCGCGCCCTCCCTGGTCAAAGACTACTTCGATACCATGTTCGCCGTTTCCCCTCTCCGCGAAAACTATGAACGTTGGGCGAGAGATCAAAACATCTCCTTCGCCGAATTGCGCACCCGCCTGGAAACCCTACGCCAGGGGTATTTCATCAGCATCTTTGAAGACGCCGCCCACAACTGGGGCTTGGCTCACATCGAACAGATTCTCCGTTTTGGCCTCAGTTTCCGAGAGAATAATGTCGCGCCCAAGTTCTACATGAGCTTCTGGTTCCAGTTTCAACGCCAAACCGGTCTCCATCTGCGCGCCACCATCTCCGATTCCGAGCAGCGCCTAAAAATCGAACAATCACTCGCCAAAGTTCTCAACTATCATTTGCAACTGCTCAATGACAGTTTTCTGCTGAGCACGTTAGAGGGCATGGGCCTCGACTTAACCGGTTTGCAATGCGCCATCGGACGCGATCCAACCGAGCATCTAGACCAAGTCACCGCCGCCATGAAGGCGCGCGTCTCCACCCTGGCTTCCGCAGCCGAGGAACTCACATCCACCAGCAAACAGATGCGCTTAGGCGCCGAAGAAGCGGCCAAGCGTGCACAAGAACTCTCGTCCGCCAGTACCGAAGTGTCCGACAACGTCAGTAACGTCGCCGCCAGTTCCGATAGGTTGCAAGGCCAGATCACCGAAATCGCCAATAGAACCAACGAGGCTACCCGCATAGCCAAGCGCGCTGTCGCCGTTGCCGAAAGTACCAATCAAACCATGTCCGAACTCGCCAGCGCCTCTTCGGAAATCGGCAAAGTCATGAAAGTCATCACCTCCATTGCGCAGCAAACGAACTTACTCGCGCTCAACGCCACCATCGAAGCCGCACGCGCCGGTGAAGCAGGCAAAGGGTTTGCCGTCGTAGCCAACGAAGTCAAGGAACTCGCTAAAGGCACCGCGCTCGCCACCGAAGAAATTAGCCACAAGATTGAAGCCATTCAGGGCGGCACGAAGAACGCCGTCCAAACCATTCGTCAAGTCGGTGAAATCATTTCGCAGATCAACGAAATCTCGAACGCCATTGCCTATGCCGTCGAAGCCCAGACCGTCAACACCAACGAAATCAGCCGCAACGTTCAGCAAGCGGCTGAACGCACGGCCGAAATTGCCCGCAACACTGCCACCGTCGCCAGCGTCGCGCGCGATACCGCCAATGGAACAATCGAAATGCAAAACGCCGCTCGTTCGCTGACAGAAATGGCCGCCGCCATGGGCCGTTACGTTGCGCGCGCGCGAACCGGCGTTTGATCCCGGCTTCCCCGCGCCCTACGTAGCTTTACCAACAATCTAACGCCAACTCGATTGGTGTACTATCGAGACACACCGCAATAGCCAAACTTACTGCTATCGGCCCCTTAGGTAGTCCTCAATTGCAAAAACAGCAGTCGGTGGAAAGCGCGGACGGTTTCGCCGCCTTGATGCAAACTCTCGAACAAGAGTTGAGCGTCAATTATGCTGCGAATAAGTTCAGCCCAAAAACAAACCTGGTCGCCGCAGCCTCCCTCGCAGTCGCCTTCATCTCGGCGCTCACGCTCATTGGCTGGGGCCTGCACATACGCCTGCTGCAAAGTTTGGCCCCTCAGTTCGCCACCATGAAGGTGAATACCGCGCTGGGCCTCGGACTCACCGCGCTGGCCCTGTGGCTGTCTCGCACACCCTCATGCCGCAAGCGCTATGCCCCTTGGGTCTGCTTGTTGCTCGGAATTGTTGGCGCTATCGCCGCTATCACCTTAGCCGAATACGTCTTTCATTGGAGCGCCGGCATCGACCAACTGATCTTTCTAGACCCCGAACATCAGAATTCAGCGTATCCACCGGGCCGCATGGCGCCAGGAACCGCTATCTGCTTACTGATCCTGTCCTGCGCCTTGATCCTCTTCGACCGCTTTCGTCGCACCAGTCAAGGCCTCATCTTACTAACATTCCTCGTCTCCCTCATCGGCCTCATAGGCTACGTCTATCATTTACCCACCGTTTATGGAGCAGACCTCTATACGTCGCTCGCCCTCCATACCGTATTCGGCTTTGTCCTGCTGTGCCTGGGCGCCCTGGCAGCCCGTTCTAACGTTGGCCTTACGGGCTTGCTGGTAAATTCATGGGCTCAGCATTCCACTCTGCACACCTTTGCCGCTGGAGCCGTTCTTTTGCCGCTTGCCTTAGGCTCCATGGTGCTTTCCGGACAAAGATACGGCCTGTACGGCGCCGAATTTACCCTGGCATTATTCACCGTCTTGCTCATTGTCGTGCTCGTCGGCTTGGTTTGGATCACCGGTGCCGAAAAACAGCAGATGGAGGAAAAGAGGCTCCGTGTCCAAGAAGCGCTCCTCGACAGCGAAGAACGTTTTCGTGCTATGGCCGATTACATTCCCAATCTCGCTTGGATGGCCCGCACCGATGGCCATATCTTCTGGTACAACCGGCGCTGGTATGAATACACAGGTACCAACTTAGAGCAAATGCGTGGCTGGGGTTGGCAAACAGTGCATGACGCTTCGCTATTACCGTTCGTGGCCGAACGCTGGAAAGCGGCCCTCGCCGCCGGCTCGCGCTTTGAAATGGTGTTTCCCTTGCGCGGCAAAGACGGCGTGTATCGGCCTTTCCTCACCCGCATCGAACCCGTCAAAGATGAAGACGGCCGCGTCACCCGCTGGTTCGGCACCAATACCGACATCAGCGCCGAGCGCGAAACGCAGGCTCAGCTGGCCGACGCTTCGCACAAGCTCGCGGCCCTCAATGCCGTGTTAGCCGCCAATAACGACACCCTCAAAGCCAACGAAGAAAAACTCCGCGATTCGCTCATAGAAAAAGAGGTACTCCTGCGCGAAGTTCATCATCGCGTAAAAAACAACTTGCAGATCATATCTTCCCTGCTCTCCATGCAGATCAGCCAGACCACCGACCAGTCAATGGCCGCCGTCTTGCGCGATAGCGAAGCCCGCGTCCGCTCCATGGCTTTAATCCACGAATTGCTGTATCAAAACGAACAATTCAGCTCTATCGATTTTGCCGCCTATGTCCGCCTCCTCGTGCCCCTCTTGCGCGAATCTTTCCAAATGGGCACCCGCATCGAGTGCATCTTGCAATTGAGTCGCACTGAGCTCACCCTTGAGCAAGCCATCCCCTGCGCGCTCATCTTAAATGAACTCATCACCAATTCGCTCAAGTACGCCTATCCGGAAGGCGTCGGCGAAATTTTGATCACTCTGACAACTGCTTCCGGCTGGACACAACTGACCGTGCAGGATCACGGCATCGGCTTACCCCCAGGCTTCGACTCGGCCAAAACCAGCAGTTTCGGCTTGACCATCGTCCGCGCACTGACCGAACAGCTTGATGGCGAGTATCAATTTAACCCAACTCACCCCGGCGCTACCTTCACCATTCGCTTCCCCAAAACGAACACCGGCATGCTAGACCGCGCCGCTCACGCGTAACAGCATCACATGGTCAACGTAGTTTTCTGAACGATGCGACTATCGCAGCGGCGATGGCGTTCCATGTCCTGCCCCTCGGCCATTTTCATAACGGCAACAATGAGATTCTGGCTTCGACGATGAGGCTGAACTGAAATTGTCGGCAGGTGCCACAGGCGTTTTGGCTTCCAAGAAGCCCTTGCCGTGCCAAGTTCGGGTTACGCCGTGATCCGAAGACAATCCCTAAGTTGGTAGAGCACACTTGCGTTTCTCAGGACTAATCCATGAAGCCCCCGCCTGCCAGGCGTGAAGGTTTCCTGACCGCCCTAAAACTGCTGATTCGTTCGGCCAACCTGTACGTTGGTTCGTTCGTAGAGCATCCTCATTACAAGCTCCACCTGTAATACGAAGGCCCCGTCCGAAACCCTCGGCTCCGTGCCGTCGGTGTCACCCAAATCAATATTGACGAGAGCATGACCTGCAGCAAAGCCAGCGCAAAAACCGACCGGCATTTCTCAAACATGAAACACGAGCAAATCCCCCAGATCAAGGTCGCAGGCACCAGCACGGGATTTGGCCAATGCAGCAAACTAAAGACCAACCCCGCAATCACCGCCGCTATCCATCCGCGCCTGATTCGCTTTCTGAGAACGGCGCATACTGCAGATTGAAAAAGCAATTGCTGAACCACGCACCAAACAAAGTAAACACAACCGCGCAGTAAGATGTGTGGGCTTCCTAAGACGGACCCCCCAAGCGACAGGAACAAAGCCACCGTGATAAGCCACAGCCACGCCCATTCGCGAAACGCTCGCCGCCACGCACGCAACGCCAACCCAAGCGTGCCCAGCGTTTGCTTCTGCTCCCGCCAAAGAAACAGCAGCAGCCCAATCGGAATAGCCACGAACCAAATGTCCTTGGGCGCAAACACCCAAATATATGTCTCCGTCGTTACAACAATCAGTATGGCTAACAGAACTTCTTTCACAAGTCGCAGAGTAGCGCAGCGCGGCCCGTTCTGTTAACTTGAGTCAGGATGTCAGTCGCCAGAGCCACGCTTGCCAGCTTTCTACTCTTGATCGCACCACCGCTCTTCGCCGCCGACGCCATCTTACTCGGCCGCGTCGTCGATCAAAATAACGCCCCGGTGCGCGACGCCCGCGTAAAGGTAGGCGCCTTTTGGGCCGGCCAAACCGACCCCACCGGACAATTCACTCTCACACTCCCCAACCCGGCCGACGTCCCCATCAGTATCGAACGCGAAGGTTACTACACCCTCACAAAACAAGTCACCCACTTAGAAGGAACCCAAGAAATCACCTTCGTCATCAACGCCGTCCGTGAAGTCTTTCAATCCGAAAACGTCAATGCCCAAGCGTCTCCCGTCGATGTCGGACAAACTCAAGCCGAAGAACATCTCAGCGGCACCGAAGTTAACGACATTCCCTACAAAAACAGCCACAGTCTGCGAAACGCTTTCGGCATGTACCCTGGCGCGGTGCAAGACATCGTGGGCGGCCTTCATTTAAATGGAGCTGAAGAGAACCAGGTTCTCTATCTTTTCAATGGATTCAACATCAACAACCCTATCTCCGGCCAGTTCAACACCCTGTTGCCCATAGAAGGAATCCATGCCGTCGATCTTTCCGCCGGTCAAACGTCCGCCGAGTTTGGCAAAGGCTCCGCCGGAGTCATGCGAGTCACTGCCGAAAGCGGCACTGATGTCTTTCACTACACCGCCACCGATTTCGTCCCGGGCGTTGACATCAAGCAAGGCGTCCGCATCGGCAACTGGTATCCGCGCGTTGGCGTCTCTGGCCCTATCCACAAAGGCCGTGCATGGTTTTCCGAAATGTTTCAATCGGAGTATACGCAGGCGCTCATCACTGGACTCCCCGATGGCCAGAACACCCGCAGTGGCTGGGCTGGCAGTAACATCCTGCATGGGCAAATCAATCTAAGCTCCTCGAACATCCTGTTCACCGATTTCTTAGTCAACATAAACAATCAAGCGCGCGTCGGCTTAGCAGTCTTAGACCCAATTCAAACCACTTACAGCGTCGATTCTCATCAATATCTGGGAAGCGTTAAAGATCAAAAGTATTGGGGCGGAGGCGCGCTGGTCGAAATCGGCTACGCCCGCAACGACTACTCCATTCGGAACAAGCCCCTCGGAAACAACTTATTCATTCTCGGAACCGAAGGAGCCAGCGGAAATTACTACATCCATTCGCAACAGGCCGCCACCCGCGATCAATCCCTCATTCAAGGCTTCCTGCCCAAAGTCGAGTGGTTCGGAACCCATCAATTCAAACTCGGCGGAGATCTCGACTGGCTCCATTACCATGCCAACTTTCAGCGTACTGGTTACGAAGTCTTAGGACTCACCGGCCAAGTGCTATCGGAGACGCTCTTCCCCTCCCCGGCGATATTTCACGTCAGCGACACCGAACTATCGGCCTACTTCTTAGACACTTGGCGTATCTCAGAAAATCTGCAGACCAGTTTAGGAGTCCGCGCCGATCGCGATGAAGCCATTGCCGCCACCGCCCTGTCTCCCCGCCTCGCTTTTTCCTGGTCGCCCTTTGAATCCGCCAAAACGAGGGTGTCAGGCGGATTTGCGCTTACCCATGATGCCGTCACCATGCAGATGCTCGGCCAGCCTTTGGATCAAACACCAGTCACCACAACTTTCAATCCTGATGGCACAATAGCGGGATCACCAGCGATTTCCCGCTTCGAAATCCCACACGCCGGCTTAACTTTACCCAGAGCCACCAACTGGACCGCTAGCATCGATCAACAGGTAACATCGAAGCTTTTTGTTGCCGCTAAGCTTCTCCGCCGCCGTGGCTCCGATGGTTTCGCTTTCCTCAATACGCTCGACCCCAACGCGCCGCCATCGCTTTTACCAGCGCCCAATCCGCAATCAAACGCCCTCTATCAGCTAACAAACTTACGCCGCGACGATTACGACTCAGTCGCCCTCTCCGTCCGCCAGATGCTATCCGGTCAATACGGATGGATGGCCGCGTATACCTGGTCTCGAACTTTTTCCAATGCGGTCATCGATCCGAACAGCCCCGTGCCGCTCCAGGAACTTACAACTTTTGTCCCCACCACTTGGGACGTCCCTCACAGGATCGTCGCCCGCGGCTACGCCCCGTTGCCTTGGAAAAACTGGTCCGTCTCAGCGTTCGTGGAATGGCGCAGTGGCCTCCCCTTTTCAGTCAGAGACCAAACCGGCCTGATCGTCGGCCCGGTAGATTTTTACCGCTTTCCCATTAACTTCGATTTGAATCTGGCCGTCGAACGGATGATCACGCTGCGCGGCTATCGCTTTGCCTTGCGCGGCGGCGTCGATAACCTCACCAACCAAGCCAACCCGTCCGGCGTCAATCGAGTTTTAGGAACTCCCAATTACCTAACCTTCTTGGGCAACGAAGGCCGCCATTTCGTAGTCCGTATCCGCTTCTTCGAACGCTCGGGCAAGTAAGCGCGAGCTTCTAAAATCGTAACGACAGCGTATAAAGCACATACACCACTGGCAAGGCAAATAAACTGCTATCCAACCTGTCCAGAAAACCGCCATGCCCTGGCAACAGATTGCTGCTATCCTTCAACCCCGCCCCGCGCTTCAACGCCGATTCCGCCAAATCCCCAAACTGCCCCGCCACATTTGCAACCGCCGCGATAACCATCACTTGCCACAACGGAATCTGCGGCACAAAATGCCCCAAGTACAACAAGCCAAAAATCACCGAGCCGACCACCGAAGCAATCGCCCCTTCCCAACTCTTCCCAGGACTCACCGCCGGGGCCAGTTTGTGTTTCCCAATCGAGCGCCCCACGTAGTAGGCCGCCGAATCGCCCACCCAATTCAGCGCCAACCCAAAGAACAATAAATGCACGCTCACCGCCCGCAATTCAATCGCATACCGCCATGGGCCAAATGTGTAGAACGCACCCATAAACGATGCCGCCACTTCCGGCAACACGTCGCGCAGGCTGTTCTGCCGCAGCGCAATCACGAACATAGCTATGAGTAAGATGCTCGCACCCGGCAGCGCAAAAGGCGGAAACAAAACAATCAGTACGCCGAGCAGCCAGCCAAACGGTCCTGGACGTGGAATCGATTGGGCCGCCACTAGTCCAGAAAACTCCCAATAGCAAAGCACCGCAAACGCCAGAGCACCGCCAACGAAAATGGCTTGGGGTGAGAAGAAAACAAGGTACGCGGCGAGCGCAATCAGCGCCAACGCCGTAATAAGACGATTCATTGTTTGCCGTTAGCCCAATTGGGCCAAAGGCAATTCTAAACCCTCGTCATCTAAAAGCAACAATTCCTGGGCTTCCACCGCGGGCGCGGGCGCTGCCGATCGCGTCAAACCGCCGAAACGCCGGTCGCGCGATTGGTATTCGCAAATCGCCTCCAACAAATCCCGCCGCGAAAAATCGGGCCATAGCGTTTCCGTCACATACAGTTCCGCGTAAGCAATTTGCCACAAAAGAAAATTACTTACCCGCATTTCGCCCGACGTGCGAATCAGCAAGTCCGGATCCTTCTGCCCGGCCGTATAAAGATGCTCCGAAATCGCTTCTTCCGTGATCTCTAACGCCGAAAGATTGCCTTCGTTCCGCGCGTTTTCAATCATCGCGTTCACCGCATCCACTAACTCCGTACGGCCGCCATAGTTGATCGCCAAATTCAGACGCATGCCCCGGTTATTGGCCGTTTTCGCAATCACGTCTTGCAATTCAGCCTGCACCGCTTCCGGCAATGATTCAATGCGGCCAATCGCCATCAACTGAATCCCGTGCCGCATCATCTTAGGCAATTCCTTGCGCAAGTAGAAACGCAGCAAGCGCCACAAACCTTCTACTTCCAGCCGTGGCCGCTTCCAATTCTCCACCGAAAACGCATAAAGCGTCAGCGCCTCAAGCCCCAACTGCGCGCACGTCTCCACAATGTCGCCCACCACATTTACCCCGGCTCGGTGCCCAATGATGCGTGGATAGTTCCGCTGCTTCGCCCAGCGTCCATTTCCGTCCATAATAATGGCGATGTGCGCCGGTAGCCGGAGTGGATCAATCTGGTTCGCAATACGCCAATCGGCGTCCCCGGGAGTGAGGGCGTGCAGCAGTTCCTTCATATCGTAAAGTTCTATGGTACACCAAGGAGAATGCCTCCCGCCACAAAACTCAGCTAGGAAAATGCTTAAAATTTCATGAAAAATGGCGCTAACGCCGCCGCCGCGCAATAGAAGCTCCCCAGCGGCAATTCATACTCCCGTGCCTTTTTCTTCATGATGAAAATATATCCAGCACCAATCACGGCGCCCAGCAGACTGCCCAGAAGTAAGGTGTTTATGCCTGCTTCCACTCCCAAAAATAGGCCAAGACAAGGAAGCAGTTTTACGTCACCCAACCCCAGCACTTCCCGCTTTGCCACCTTACTCCAAATCCACGCCACAGCTGTCAGCGGCACCGTCAAAATCAACGCTCCGCCTACCGCTTCCAGCAACGATTGATACCTCACACTCGCCGCGCGGCAACAGTAACTCACCCAACACCCCAGGCACCTTCGTAAAAAAGGCGAACACCAACCCGGCCACGCTCCCGCCCAACGTAAATTCATCCGGCAGAATTCGCTCTTCTAAATCCACCCAAAAGAGCACAATCATGATGCCTTCAAACAAGCACCATTTCAGGCCATTCAAATTCCATCCATAGCGCGCCACGCTCGTCGCGAAAAATACCGCCGTCATTAGTTCCACCAGCGGATAGCGCCAGCCAATCGATTTTCCGCATTCCCGGCAACGTCCCTTCAACAACGCATAACTCAACAACGGAATATTGTCATACCAAGCCACCGGCTTGCCGCACTCCGGGCAAAACGACCGCGGCGCAATCACCGACAAATCGCTCGGTACGCGGTAAATACAAACATTCAAGAAGCTGCCAATCAGCAGGCCGGTCAACGCCGCAAACGCCACCTGCAGGCCTACCTCAAACGCCAAGCGCCCTCCGGTAGCAAGCCATTGTGTTGTCAACCATCTGCTGCGCTGTGAAAAGTTCGGCCACCCGTTCTTTGCCCCGTTCTATAAGTGTTCGCGCCAGGGCAGAATCCTCTCGCACCCGCTGAATCGCCTCCGCAATCGGCAAAGGGTCGTTCTCCACCAGCACCCCCGCGCGCCCGTTTCCAAGCACTTCCGGCAACCCTCCCACCTTGCTCGCAATCACCGGCACGCCCATCGCCATCGCCAGCAGCGCCGCCGATCCCAATCCTTCCGCCCGCGTTATATATAGGAACACCGAAGCGCTCAGCAAATCCTTCGTTAAATTGCTCGAGTAAACCACCGGGCAATCCGCCAACCGCGCTGCACTCGCCACCAGATCGCGCCCCTTCGCCGGATCGTCCGAATCCAGCGCCACCACGCTCGCCCCCGCGCTCCACACCGCCGGCGTCACATCCCCTTGCACACCGTCATAGACAACATCAATCTTGTCTCCCGCAATTCCTGCACTGAGTAACTCACCGGCCACAAATTGCGAAACCGCCAAAAACCGCCGCGCCCGCGCGTACTTCCAGCCCGACAAAACCGTTCGCCTCACCGGAAACGCCACTCGCCGCGAAACCACAAATGGCACCCGCGTCCCAACCGCAGCCAGTGTATGCGCCCGCGCATCATGTACGTGTACCAAATTCGCCTTGCGCGCGAAAACCAATCCTGCCAGACTCACCGGACGAACCGCCAACTTCGCCTGCTCCGCCGCCGCAAACAACGGTGACCCCGCTCGCGCCAGCAACGCCCCCTCAACCCCCGCCGCCCGCAACCCTTCCATCAAGAGCAAAACCTGCCGCTGCCCGCCCCGCAGTTCTCGCCCCGTATCCACGTGCAAAATGAACAAAGCTAGATCTTCCGCCCCGGACTCATCGACCGCGCCTTCGCATATTTCACAAAGTTATAAAGGCCCGCCATGTAAGCAATCGTCAAGCCTTCAACCCCATCCAGAAATCCGCGCTTCACCACGTACGTCCGGAAAAACGTCCACGGCGGATCCAGCAGCAACCGCGCAAACCCGAACCCTTTGCCGCGCGTCACAATCTCCTCCGCCGCCAGCGTCGTGTATCGGTCCATCGTCCGTAAGTGCTCGCTCAGCGAACTGCAGGTGAAGTGCAACAGGTTTGATTCCAAATGTCCCACTGGCCCATCCACCTTTACCGACTCGTGTACAAACTCGCCCACCCAGCGCGCCTTCCGCCTGTCAAACAGCCGAATCTTCCGGTCTGGATACCACCCACTATGCAGAATCCACCGCCCCAGATATTGCGCCAGCCGCGGCATCGTATAGCCCACATACGCAGGCCCCGATTTCTTGATATGCCATATTTCCGCTTCTAAGCGCCTCGCTCAGGCTTTCATCCGCATCCAAACTCAAAATCCAGTCGTGCGCAGCCAGTTCCGCAGCAATATTCTTCTGCGCCGCATACCCATGCCATGAAGCTTCTTCTACCCGCGCACCCAACTTTCGCGCAATCTCCACCGTGCGGTCGTTTGACCCGCTATCCAGCACCAGAATTTCGTCGCAGCAGCGTAGGCTTTCAATCACTCGGGCTATGTTGCGCTCTTCGTTGAAAGTGATAATCGCGGCGGATATCTTCATAATGGTAGATGCGCGTCGGCACCAGCGAAAAGCAAAGAACGAAAATCACTAACGTGGCAATCGCCAGCCACCGCCGCGCCCCGTTCAGCGGCTGGTTATCGTAAACCAGCGGATGTCGCCGTCCTACAAAAAACATCAACCACCGCCCAGCCCCACCACGGGAAATAAAACTTACCCATCACCACCAGCGCGACCACCATGCCGGTAGCAATCATCTTATGCCAGCGTTCACCCAGCGCCGCATAAACCACATGCCCGCCATCCAGTTGCCCCAGCGGCAACAAATTCAGCGCCGTCAAAAGCATCCCCGCTAAAGCCGCAATCGCCATCGGATGAAGCAAAATATGCGCCGCATTCTCCGCGCCAAAATGCCAAAACTCAATCGCTCGTAACCCCAGCGGCATCGCCACCAGCAACGCGTTCCCCTCACTCCTCGCCGCTACCGGATGCGACAGCCACACCCACCAATAAAAACGGCACCAGCATCACGAAACCAGCAATCGGCCCCGCTGCGCCAATATCGAATAAATCCCGCCGCGT
>CAWJBS010000025.1:0-14487 GCA_963840845.1 Bryobacterales bacterium | reverse complement strand
GTACACAAATGGACGGAGAGAACTTAGTGTGTCGCAACGCTAAAGGATGCAGATCGCAAATTATAGGAAGGGCAGCTAATTGGGTTAATGAACTAAATCTCCTTGAATGGGGAGCCTCGTTGCTTGAAAAGCTTGTCGATAGCGGCAAAGTAACTACCGTCGCAGATCTATATAAATTGACTGTAGCGGACTTGGCCAGCCTTGAGCGTATGGGCCAAAAGTCTGCACAAAAATGTTTTGATATTCTGCACGCAAACATGGAAGTAGATCTGGCTGTCTTTTTAGGGGAATTATCGATTCCTATGATTGGTCAATCGACAATCAAAGCTATTATGGCTGCCGGGTGCGATACTCTTGAAAAGTTTGGAACGGCAAATGCCACAGGCTTTGAGATGGTTTTGGTGTTGGTCCTACTAAAGCAACATTATTAGTAATATGGGCCTAAAAGATAATCAACAGCTAATTCTTGATTTACTTGCTAGTGGAGTCAAGATCAAAGAGATTGTTGTTGGCAAATTGACTGGCCAATCGTTTGCCCTAACTGGCACAATGGAAAATAAAGCGCGCAGCATTAGAGAAAATGATAGTTGATGCTGGTGGGATAGTGAAGGGAAATGTTGGAAAAGGGGCTAACATTCCTAGTAATAAATGATCTGGCAAGCACAAGTCAAAGGCGGTAAGCGCCAGGAAACTTGGAACAAAACTTATTGATGAAACTACACTATTGAGTATGGCTAGGGCTAATATTCAATCATAGTATTATGATTCGTCGCTCCAAATATTTATTTCTAACTGACACTCATACTAAAATCATTGACCGTAATAAATTACTAAACATAATTTTGGATCAAAGCCTGACGGAATTATGCTAACTGGTGATATGTCCGAGGGATTTGCGTACCTATCAGACTTGGAATATTTAGGACAAAACTTGAAGTGTCCTTGGTATGGGGTAGCGGGTAACCACGAGATACATGGATCATCCTTCGCCAAGGTTCATATTGGCATTCGTAATCTCACTGCTCAATATAGCAATTTAGTCTGGATGGATGACGCCGGCATTGTTGAACTAAATAAAGAGACCTGCCTAATTGGAAATACAAATTGGATGGATTTTCGTATAGGTAATGAAAATTACTTCAATTACACGTTTGATTGGTTATTTATCGAAGAGTTTCGTAAGCTTTCAACAATGAAAGATCGTTTGGAAGCAATGCGAGATTTTGCCGATGATTGCAATAAAATAATATGTGATAGATTAAAAGAAGCAATAGGCGAATATAAATCGATATATCTGCTAGTCCATGTCCCACCATGGCGAGAGGCCAATGCAGCAAAAGGGTGGTTCAATCAGAAGTTTTTGGAGCCATACAATATAAGCTTCGCACTGGGTAAGAAACTCGAAAAAATTATGGAGAAGCATAAGAAGAAACACCTTACAGTTTTAGCCGGTCATTGTCATGCGGCTTGCACAGTGGAAATATCCAGAAATATAACTTGTCATGTTGGGCGCGGGGCATATAGTAAAGTATCCGAGAAGGAGATTCTTTTTATTTAGCATCGTTCGTGACCCGCGTTATATGCCTATTAGAGGAAAATGAAACCACATAAAACAAAATGCAATTTTTCAAATGACTTGTTTGATAGGTGTAAGCAATTCGCGGAAGATAGCTTTCCGACAAGCTCGGATCAATATTCTCGTCGTAATCAAAATGTATCGAATAGAAGCCGCATCATACTACAATTGATCAATGGTAAGCTTGGCGAAGAGCTGACATATCATACATATTTTCCGCATATAAATGATTTGACTTTACCTGACTATAATATATATGGGAAGGAAAATAAATCTTGTAGAACCCTGACTTGACAAGCGAAATATTGGGAATTAGTACTAATCCCCGCGCCGATGACGAGCGCCCCATGAACCTAGTTGTTCGGACCGAAGATGGAGCCGTAAGTCTGCTTGTTGATGAGATTGGCGATGTCCTCGAGTTGAAGTCGGGCACTTTCGAAGACACGCCTGCCAACGTGTCGGCAAGCGTGCGGGAGATGATTCGTGGCGTCTATAAACTCAAAAGCCGGTTGCTCTTCGTACTCGATACGGAGAAGACGGTGGATATTGGATGGTCAATTCCAGGCTTGAAATCCGCCGGTCAACCACTAGAGACTCATCCGTAAGGCCTCAAGAACCTAACATTAAGTAGCTCAAAACGATGGAACACGAAATAGTTGAAGACAGCGTGCGCGCTTTGAATGATTTCTCACACTCTGGGCCTGATCAATCGAGGACTTCCGAAAAAATGGTGAGAAAAACTAGCCCAGGACGCAAGCGGGTCTGCGAAGAGATTGAGCGCCTGCGGGTCGGTCTAGCATCCGGAGATTTCGCTATCCGAACACCGCTAAACGACTTCGCTGGCGCCGACAAGGAAGTTCTCATTCATGTGAACGAGTTGATAGATACCGTTTCTTTACCGATCGAACAAACGCTTGGTTGCGTAAGGCAATTGTCGGTCGGTGCTGTTCCTGCTCCGTTTGATTCTCCTCACGGAGCCTTGTCAAGCTTACAAGTCGGGCTAAACAAATGCATTGACAACATGCGGCGGTTCAATGCGGGTCTCCGCCAAATGGCGGAAGATCACATCCGCGGAAAAATCGACGCTAAACTGGATACCACGGCCGTTCCCGGAATGTTTTGTGAAGCGTCCGAAGTGGTCAACGAAATTTGCGCGGAACATCTGGCTGTCGAAAAACGGACGCTCGCGTGCATCGAGCAGTTTGGGCAAGGCAACTTCGAAGCGCCGCTGGATAAATTTCCGGGTAAGCGCGCTTCCATTCATGAAATTGTCGGAAGGCTTCGCAATCGTCTGCGATCTTTGGTTGGCGCTCTGCAAGAGATGACACAATCGCACGCTAGCGGCGAAATCGACGCAACAATACCGGAAGACCAGTTTGAGGGCTCTTTCGGGGAGATGGCGAGCAGTGTGAACGAACTGGTTGCCAACCATGTTGGCGTTCAGCGTAAGCTGGCCCACTTCATGGAGTCGTTGGGCCGGGGCGATTTCGACGCGCCGCTTGACCAACTATCGGGACAAAGGGTTTTTATCAACCGGGCGGCCGATGACGTTCGCGCAAACTGTAGGCGTCTGAGCGCCGATGTCGAAATGTTGATTTCCGCCGCTTTCGACGGGCGCCTTTCAGAGCGTGCCGACGTCTCGCGGTATCAAGGGGAGTTCCGCTCAATTGTCGAGGGTATCAACAAGACGCTCAATGCCATTCTTGAGCCTGCTCAGGAAGCGTCGCAAGTTGTTGCGCGAATTGCGGCGGGAGATCTGACGGCCCGTCTTCAGGGAAAGTATAGTGGCGACAACGCGCGGCTCAAAAATGATGTGAACGCGATGGCAGTTGGACTCCACGATAATTTGGTTGCATTTGCGCGAGGCGCTCAAACGCTGTCTGCGGCTGCTCAAGAACTAAACACGGTGAGCCGTCAGATGACGACGAATGCCGATAAAACCGCCGGTCAGGCAAATGTCGTGTCGGCGGCCAGCGAACAGATATCGAGGAATGTTGTGCTGGTTGCCACCAGCGGCGAGCAAATGCATTCGTCCATTCGCGAGATTGCCAAGAATTCCGGCGAAGCCGCCAGAATTGCGCGTAGTGCTGTGGCTTCAGCAAGCGCAACGAACAAGACGGTGTCTCAGTTAGGAGCTTCGAGTCTTGAGATTGGCAACGTCGTGAAAGTGATTACATCCATCGCCCAGCAGACCAATCTGCTTGCACTCAACGCGACGATCGAAGCGGCTCGCGCGGGGAAGCCGGTAAGGGGTTTGCGGTCGTTGCCAATGAAGTCAAAGAATTGGCGAAGCAGACTGCCAAAGCCACCGAAGAAATCAGCCAGAAAATCGAAGCGATCCAGACCGACACTAAAGGTGCCACAAAAGCCATTGCAGACGTAACGGTGATTATCAACCAAATCAACGATATTTCGAACAGCATTGCTTCGGCAGTGGAAGAACAGACCGTCACTACGAACGAAATCAATCGGAGCATGGCCGAAGCAGCCCGCGGCGTGGGCGACATTACCCAGAACATGACCGGAGTTGCCGCAGCAGCTCAAAACACGACAACAGGTGCAACAGAGGCACAGCGCGCGGCTCAGGATTTGAGCAGGACTGCTGCCGATCTTCAGAGCGTGCTTAATTTCTACAAACTCTGACGCCTCAGAATCACTCTGATCATTGAAATGACTTCTGCCCTGAGTACGGTGAAACAGTGAATAAAATACACCCCGAAAACTATCGCTTTCTCCAGGAGCATATCCGGCGACAGTCGGGGATCGTGCTTGACGATGGCAAGGACTATCTGGTGGAAGCGCGCCTTCTTCCGGTAGCTCTAGACCACGGCATCAACAACCTTGACGATCTTTGCACGAAGCTTCGTTTACTGTCTGATATTTCGCTGCAGCGCAAAGTCGTCGAAGCGATGACGACGAACGAGACATTCTTTTTTCGCGAACCTTCGCATTTCGAAGCCCTTCGTTCCCACGTCGTTCCCGCACTTATAGAAGCTCGCAGTGCGGAGCACAAGCTGGCGTTTTGGTCGGCAGCCGCGTCTACTGGTCAGGAAGCGTACAGTCTGGCTATGCTGCTGTGCGAAATGGGATTTGATTCATCGGATATCAGAATTGTGGGCACAGATATCTCAACGTCCGTTGTTGAGCGTGCTTCCAGCGGTATATACAATCAAGTCGAAATCGAACGCGGATTGCCGGCTGTGTTGCGCGAGAAGTACTTCACCCAATGCGGTCTCGATCGCTGGGAGGCGAAGCCCGTTCTGCGCCGTCTAACCAAATTCCAAGTCTTCGATTTGCGCTTCGACATCCGCGCGCTTGGTTCCTTTGACGTCATCTTCTGTCGCAACGTACTGATTTATTTCGACGCCACCACAAAAATGCGCATTGTCCAGGACATCCAAAGCGTGCTCAAACCCAATAGTTACCTCTTCCTGGGTGGTAGTGAAGTGTCTCTGCCGGTAGGCCCCGGTTTCGCGCGGCAGGTCGCGTGCGACGCCACTTTTTTCAAATCGGTCTGATTTCGCCTTCCTTCCTCTATACCGCTTTTCGCCTCGTGAGAAAATGACGGTTTGCGAATCGTTTCTGATGGTATTAACTTTGCGTGCGGACTCACCGTCCTCGGACTTGGGCTTTCCTATTTCCTGAATCCCTGGGCCGGAGCACCCCTTTTCCTCTTAGCGGCATTTTGTCTGTACTTTTTCCGTGATCCCGAAAGGCTCACGCCGCCTGCGAACGTTCTAGTGGCGCCGGCCGATGGAAAGATTGTCGCCATTCGACAACTCGGCCCACACGAGACGAGGGTGAGTATCTTTCTGAACATTTTCAATGTTCATGTCAACCGAACTCCAATACCCGGCACCGTAACTGACGTGCACTACCAAAAAGGCAAGTTTCTGGTAGCCAGTCATGAGGCCGCCTCTACCGAGAACGAACAGAATACACTTGTCATTGAAGGGGCGGGCACGCGCGTAGTCTGCCGTCAAATTGCGGGGTTGATCGCGCGCCGTATTATTTGTTACAAACAACCCGGTGACGTGGTCGCCTCAGGTGAGCGGATTGGCTACATTAAGTTTGGTTCGCGGGTAGACATTATTTTCGGTCCAGAATGGTCTTTCGTTGCCAAAATTGGCGACAAGGTCAAAGCGGGTTCGACGATCTTAGCTCGCCGTTCCGATACAGGAGAAATGATCTGAATTTCACAGAGCGCTTGGTAAGCGTGCCGGGTAGCGAGCCAAAGCGGCCGCGCCGTGCCGCCTATGCCCTTCCCACTCTTTTTACCAGTGCCAATATTTTCCTAGGTTTTGTGGCTATTCTCCAAGCTTTCGAAGGCGCTTTGCAGGCGGCGGCCGGCGATATGGGCTTGAACGCGCATTTTACGCTGGCAGCCAAATCTATCGGTTTTGCCGTTCTCTTCGACGGGCTAGACGGACGCATCGCGCGCATGACCAACACCACTAGCGACTTCGGCCGCGAACTCGATTCGCTGGCCGACGTGGTTACCTTCGGCATCGCTCCAGCCGTTCTAGTTTTCGTCTGGGGCGTGTTGTTTGTCGCCACCCCGGCTGAATGGCAGACCCAGTTGACTCGGTCGGGCTATCTGGCGGCTTTCTTTTATCTGCTGTGTGGCGCCGTCCGGCTGGCGCGGTTCAACGTGCAGACTAATCCGACCGCTAAAACATCTGGCCGTCCCGACTTCAAACATTTTGTCGGCGTTCCTATTCCAGCGGGCGCTGCCTTCGTGGCCTCGGTAGTTTATATGAGTCCGGCGCCGCTTCGATCGTTTCCATTGTCAATTTCCTGGCTCGTGTTGGTGGTCTTAGTCGGCATTTTGATGGTCAGCACTTGGCGCTACCCCAGTTTTAAACAAATCAATGTTTCGAAGCCGCGAACGCCGCTTATTGTTTTGCTCATAGGCGGTATTGCTTTCATGATTTGGGAATGGTCACAGCCCGTGCTTCTTGCGGTCTCTTGCGCTTATTTGATCAGCGGGGTTGTGATTCGCTTGAGCAGTTTTGTGAAACGCCACAAGGGAACGCGGCCTCCTAGTCCGCTCCCGGAGCATCAAGTTGGCTAAAGCATCTACAGATTTATTTCAGATAGCACTGGTTGGCGGCGAAACGCTGCTGGGCGGCGAGCTAAAGCAGGTATTCGAGTCGCAACTCAAGACGGCATTTTTAACCGATTACGCTTCCACTGGCGAAGGTTCCTTTGGTGAAAACGAAGGCGAAGCAATCTACCTGGATCCTCTGGACGCTAAGGCCGTCGAAGCTTCGAAGGTGGTTGTGACAGCGGGCGCCGCCGCTGGTTCCCTTAAAGCGTACTCTTTGGCCAAATCCTTCAACGGGGAAGTGGCCGTGATCGATTGCGCCGGTCATTTAGAACAGGAACCGGAGGCGTTAGTTGTGTCGCCGGTCCCCGGCGAAGCAAATCCGAAGGGCAAGTGGCTTTTTATTGCCGCCCAACCCGCGGCGGCAGCCATTGCGGAGACTCTCAGTCGTTTATCGCGCTGGTCTCCCATCGCGCGATCTGTCGTGAATGTCTTTGAGCCTGCCAGCGAACGAGGCAAAGCGGGGGCTGGGGAATTGCACCAGCAAACATCCAGTTTACTCGCCTTTCGCGGACTTGACAAGAACGTGTTCGATGCTCAGCTCGGATTCAATTTGTTGCCGCAGTACGGACCAGCTGCGCCGTTGAAGTTGTCGGCGGTGGAGCGCCGCATTGAGCGCCACGTTGCTTTGTTGCTGGGAAAATTGGCACCACTCCCATCGCTCCGTTTGATTCAAGTTCCGGTATTTCACGCCTATAGCCTTTCGTTTTGGATCGAGTTCGAAAAGAACATCAGCGCAGAGGGAGTGGGGCAAGCGTTAGCGTCGGCGCAGATTGAAGTGCGCGAAGCCAAGCAGGAAGCGCCCAACAGCATAGCGGCGGCGGGGCAAAGCGGCTTAATTGCCGGTGACATTCGCATAGACAGAACCAATCCGCGCGCGGTTTGGCTGTGGGTGGTTTGCGACAATCTTCGCATGACGGCCGACATTGCGGTAACCCTGATTCGTTCCATCCAGTCCAAAAAGTGATGACCCGCCGCCCTTTTTTCGCTTTTTCCGCTTTGATTGTTCCGCTGCTTTTCTCCTCATGCGGGTATCATGTCGCAGGCAAGGCGGACATGGTGCCGAGAAGCATTCAGACCATTGCGATCCCCGCGTTCACAACTGTGACCTCCCGTTACAAGCTTGTCGATATGTTGCCGCAAGCGATCGGTACGGAGTTCCTGACACGCACGCGCTTCAAAGTGGTGAATGACCCGGAACAAGCCGACGCGGTGTTACGTGGCACTTTGGTGGCGGCTTATGCCAATCCCAATGTTAACGATCCTAATACGGGCGTGTCAATCAGCATCCGAGTGGTGATCGTGATGACGGTTAAACTGGTTGAGCGGAGCACCGGGAAGGTTTTATATACGCGCTCCAATTGGGTGATGCATCAGGATTATGCGGCGGCGGTTGACCCGCACCAACTGTTCGATGAGAGCGGGCCGGCATTCGACCGTTTGAGCCGGGACGTGGCGCGAGATCTTGTGAGCGCGGTGGTGGAGAACTTTTGAGTCCGGAACAGTTTCTAGCGCGAATTGCCAAGCAGCCGCCGGCGCCTGCCTATCTGTTTCTGGGGCAGGAAGGGTACCAGCGGAAACTCTGCCGCGAGGCGCTGCTGGCACGTGTGCTTCCTGGTGAAGCTCGCGAAGAAGGGTTCACGCAGGTTGATCTGGATGAGTCGTCTCTCAACGAAGTACTGGACGATGCTCGTTCACTTTCTCTTTTTGCGGCAGAGCGGCTGATCTGGATTGCCAGCGCGGAACTGGCATTGCCGAAACGCATGACGGCGGCGTCGGCGGAAGAGAGCGATGAAGACGGGAAGCCAGTGGAGTCTTCCTTAGCCGCGTATCTAAAGGCTCCCACACCCGGTACGGTGCTGGTGTTTGAATGCAGCCGCTATGACTTTGTGGGAGACGACAAAGCCAGGCTGGAGCGAGTTGAAAAGTATTACGCGGGCATTGGCGAGGCCGCTCGGGTCGAGTTCCGGCATTTCACGCCGGAGACCAGCCGGCATCTAGCGCAGGATCTGGCACGCAAAGCTGGGTTGAAAATTGGCGGCACTGAGTTGGCGGCATTGCTCGAAGCGATCGCGGGCGACGCGGGTCGGCTGGCTTCCGAGATTGAAAAGCTGGCGTTGTTTGTGGGTTCGGAGCGGGCGGTCACGTTGGACGATCTCAGGGCGCTGGTGCCGAATGCCGCGCAGGCGACCATCTTTGCGCTCGTTAACGCTTTGGGTAAACGAGATCGAAAGACGGCGCTTCGCTCGTTAGACATTCTGGTGCGCGATGGCGAGTACCTCCCACTGGCTTTGACATTTCTGGGCACTCAGTTTCGCCTGGCACTGGCGGCGAAAGAGGCGCGCATTAGCAATACGCAACAGGCGCAGACGTTCTTTCAGCGCATCGGCGTGCGCATGTGGCGTGACCGGGCGGAACAAGTGATGGCCACGGCCAGCGCTTTTCCGCGCGAGAGTCTGGCGCGCGCGGTGGAACTTCTCTACGACACCGACAAGAAGTTCCGCGAAGGCTATAAGAACGACCAGCTTGTGATGGAACTGCTGGTTCTGGCACTCACAGCCTAACCTAAGCGGCGGCGTAGTTCAAACAGCACAACTCCGGCGGCCACGGAAACATTGAGCGACGAGACTTCACCGGCCATCGGGATCTTCACTAAAACGTCGCAGTGTTTCTGTACGCCTTGATGGATTCCCTTGCCTTCGCTGCCCAAGACAATGACTGTCGGGCGAGCGTACTCGACCTCAGTATAGAGCTCGGTTCCTTGTTCGTCAAGGCCATAAATCCAAAAGCCTTGCTGCTTGAGCTTCTCTAAACACTGCGTCACGTTGGTGACGCGGGCGACTGGGAGATACTCCATTGCGCCGGCGGCTGCGCGTTCCACGGTCTCAGTGAGCGGAGCAGCCCGTCGCTCCGGAACGATAATCGCGTTGGCTCCGGCCGCGTGAGCTGTGCGAATGATGGCGCCTAAGTTGTGAGGGTCTTCGACACCATCGAGCAAGACCAGGAGTTGGGCATCCTCCGCTACTTCACTGAGCTCGACGAAGCTGTGCGCTGCTCCGAAGGCGACGACCCCTTGATGGGGCAATCCTTTGCTGAGCCGGTCGAGCATTTCTCTTGGTTCAAAGCGCACTGGAACCGACTGATCGCGGCAGAGATCAACGATTTCCTGAATTCGCGGCCCGCCCGATCCCTTCGCAACCAACACCTTATCTAGTGGCCTCCGGGCGCGCAAAGCCTCGCGCACGGGGTGCACTCCCAACGTATGACGCATTCCTCACCAGACTAGCGCGACGCGTCCTCCATGATGACGTCGGTGGCTTTTTCGCTGATCATGTAAACGGCGGAAACGATGAAATAGCCAGGGATTTTGGGGAATACGGAGGCATCGACTACGCGCAAGCCTTGCGTGCCGAGAACGCGGAAGCGACTGTCAACGACAGCCATGGGGTCGGTAGGGACGCCCATTTTATTGGTGCAAGAGGCGTGATGTCCCCAAGCTTCGTTTCGAATATACGAACGGAGTTGCTCATCGGTTTGACAAGCGGGTCCTGGGAGTTTTTCGTCGGAGATGACTTTGAGCTCTGCGAGATGGGAGTTCATCTGCCGGACAAAGTGGACGCCGCTCAGTACGGCCTCCAGATCCGGATCAGGGGCTCTCTTGCCATCTCCGAAATATTGGAAATTGATATCGGGCTGTTCCCAGGGCTTCGCGGACCGCAGACGCACTTGGCCGGTGTTGTTGGTGCGAGCTTTGAGAATGGCCCACGTGAAAATGTTGCGGTATTGTTCGAACTGCTGTGAATAACCGGGGACGTAGCCTTTGAAGTAGCCAGGGAGGCCGAAGATATAAAGATCGGGGTCGGGCAAGCCCCCCTTTGAACGCTTAATGATACCGACGATGGAGCCGTTTGAAGCATAAACGCCGGTACCGGAACTGTTCCATTGTTCGTAATCCTCGTCGTAAGCACCTCCCACGGGAGGCGCGAAGGTCGCTCCGCTGAGCAGAGCAAAATTGCGTTCGAAGTCGGAGATGACTGTCACCTCATAACGATCTTGGAGGTTTTGGCCGACACCTGGGAGGTCCAAAATGACGGGTATGCCAAGGCGCTCCAAATCCGCCTTCGGGCCGACCCCCGAGAGTTGGAGAAGTTGCGGACTGTTGAAGGCTCCAGCGGCGACAATGACCTCGCGCTTAGCGCGGATCTGCTGGCGGGGCAAGGATTCCCGCTCAGCGATGGCCTGCGGATCGGCTTCATAGACGTGGGCCTTGTCAATGAACTCGACGCCGATGGCTCGTTTGCCCTCGAACAGTACGCGCGTGACGAGAGCGTTCTTCTTGACGGTGAGATAGTCGGGATGCGCGTCCAGCACACGGAGCACATAATCGCGGGGCCCCTGGCGTTTGCCATTGTGAACGGCGAGCGGCGTGAACGCGAGACCTTCGGACTGTCGGATCCATTGCGCGAGTCGTTTGGATCGAAGCGGGTGTCCAAGCGAATAAATGGATTTCCCACGCCCTTCCAGAGAGCTGAATTGATAGCGCTCAATAGGATGCTCAAGATCTCAGGGTCTTTCAGCGCCAGTTTGGGATCGGCTTCGCAAGTAGGTAGCCAACCGGAGAAGCCATGACCGTGGGTGAAATCGCGAAAGTCTTCTTTCCCTTTCAGCAACTCCGCGACGGAACTCAGCGCATTGCTGAACATACCTTGGACGGAGCCTGGAGGCGGAACGTACTTGCAGTTCTCGAGACGTTCGAAATAGCCGCGCATTTTGGCCGGCCGCCAGGATTCGTCGCCGGTGATTTGCGCAATGTAATTCCAGTCACTGTCTTGCGGGACGACAGTGATCATGGCGTTATGCGCCGTGCAACCTCCCAAGGTTCCGGCGCGCGGATAAAAGATACTGTCTTTGCCGTTGAATTTTACGGCCTTGGAGTCTTTGGCTTGTTGAGAGTCGTCACTGTAATGGCGGACGAAGTAATCCCACGCGCAAGCCTTGTATTCGGTAGAGAGCCCGTGAAAAATGGGCACCTCATACAGAAGCCTGCCGGTTTCATCTTCTGAACAGGGATCGCCGCCGGCTTCCATGAGTAAGACACTGAAGCCAGCCTTTGCGAGGTTGGCGGCTAAGGGACCGCCGCCGGCCCCTGAACCTACGATGATGTAATCAAAGTCCGTCACAGTGTTTTTAAGAACTCGATTAACGCGTTCTTCTCCTGATCTGTCAAGCCGGGTTCTTCTTTGAACATGCTTGTGCCGAAGTAATGGCCGCGATTGACAACAAAATCGGGACATTTGCTTAGGTCCATGAGTGGCTGTTCCAGGTTAACGAAGACGCGGCGGGCATCGTCTTCCGTGGCGTTTGCGGGCAGTGCTTCCAAGTCGTGCTTAAGCTTGAGAGCTAGTTCCAGCACTTTGGCGTCGTGCGCGGCCCAAGCGGCCGGGTCGGTGTCTTCAGAGAGAATGTTCAGGTTGGCTAGGAGGTCAACGGGTGTGCCGGTGGGGATCGGCCCAATCTGGATGCCGCCATCGCCAAACACAGACGGAAAGACGCGCTGACCGAAGGGAATTAGCTTTTGTAGATTCTCGGGAACGAAGCCGCGTGCGATGCGCAGATAAGATTTGGTGGTGGTCCGGTCAATCGTTCCTGGGATCTTATCGCCCAAAATACTGTCTTTATCGCGCAATTCAGGCCAGAGCATTTTCTTGATGGAATCCTGAAAAGAATCCATGCGGGCTTCGACACTGGGGCTGGGATTAAATTTGCCCACGGAATTGTTCAACAGAAAAGGCGCAGTCGACCACAGGCTGATGAGTGAGGCAGGCCGGGTATAACCACGTCCGCCCGCAGGCATTTTGTATTGCTTAGGAGATCCAGTGAATGGGTCATAGTAGGTGATCTCACCCACTGAGGGGAGTTGCTTGTAGGTCTCGGAGGAAAAGTTATCCCAGATGTTGTCGCGAATAGCATTGGTGGCCAGAGGGCTGCAGGCGTTGGTTTCGAGCAGAGTCACGGGGACACGAAATTCGGCGGCCATAAAGTTATTCTGCGTAAAATCGGGCGCACTGGCGATGGCACGCATTTTTGTTTTAAAGTCATCCGTCTTGGTCCAAGCCCAATATTTGTTCCAGCAATCCAAATAGCCGCTACCGGAACAGCCGCCCGGATCCAAGCCAGGAGCGGCGGCGGGGAGCTTGCTTGAGTGACAACGTGCGCAACGCTCAGCGAAAACCATTTTGCCCTGATTGATAACGGCGGGCGATTTACTGAGATAAGCGGCACCGCCGGGAGCGTCTTTTAGCAAGTGCGGCTCAGTTGTTTTTAAGAAGAAGAGAGCCATGTTAGGAGTTTGCGCTTCAGTGGCCTCCCAAAAAGCGGAATTCTTTCTCGCGGTCGTTATCTCAATGGGAGAAACCTTTTTGCCTCCCACTAACGGGTTAAAGTGCAGGAACCATTCTTCGCTGAAGAGGCCGATGTTGAGATAGACGCGATTCAGTGCTCCCAATGCGCCCACTGAGTCTGAGCCATCCTTTAAGACGCGCGGCGAATAGGAGGTGGAAGGAGCCACGAAGAATTGGGAGAGTGGAGATGAGGGCGGGACGAAATCATTGAATTGTTTATTGTTCGCGCTACCGCCGGCCAGAGTCTCTTTGCCGAAGCGTTTGGCCATTTCCAACCTGGGGCCGAGTGAGTAAACGGCGTTCATGGTGCGTGGGTTATTGATGTTGTCGGTAGAAACGAGAGACGTGTCCAAAGTGCCGGGGCGCGAGGTGCTGAACATTTGATGGATGTAGCTACTCGCATCGGCATTCCAATCAAAGATTCGGTTGATCCAGAAATATTGGGCACCGACATTGGAAGCAAGATTCTCCCACTTCGGATGTTCGGGATCGCTAGGCGGTTTGATCGGGCTTGGACCCACGTGGCAGAAGCCACAAGACATCCCGACGCGAAACGGCTTGATGAGAGTCCTTGAGTTGTAGTAGGAGGGATCAGTATAGTAGCGTTCGGCGTCCCACTTTTTGGCAGCGGCTTCATCAAAGTCCGGATTAGGGAAGAGGCGCAGACCGACGATGCCGGAAGCGTAACCGTAAAACGACCCCGCTGGGAGGTTGGCGCCGCGAGCGCCTACTTTCACGCCGGGATACTTACTTTCATTTTCGAAGGGATCTGGGCCGCAGCCGGCTGACCGCTTATCGAGCCAGAGGCCAAAACGTTTAGGATCGGGGCCGGTTGGTTTTTCAAAACAGGGCTCGTTTACCAAGCCAAAATAATTCCAGCGGTTATCGCGGCTGTACTTCAGGCTGGGATGGGAGGAAAGAGTCTTGAGAAGATCGAGCGCGCCGAAGCTGGTGGTGGTTAACTCGTTCCACATATGGTCATTGCCGCCGGTCCAGACAATCCACATGTTGCGGCCTTTGATTTCTTCGGGCGAGAGCGATAGCGCTCCGTCCATATCGTGGAAGTAGTCTTCGTCGGCCGCAGGCAAAGAACTAGCGGGCCTGTTCGCTTGACGTGCTTCATCCAAAACTTCGCCCGCTTTGGGCTTATTCGAATTAGAACAAGCTGAAAAAAATATAAGACCCGCGAGAGTCAGAGCTCCGCAAACGCTAATAAGGCGCAGTTTCAATTTTCCCCTCCTACAAGAAACGCAGTGACAAGAACCCCAGGAACGTTACACTGCGGAACAACTTAGCTTAGAATCATGTCTCACTTCGCCTCGCTAGTCAAGGCAAAGTGTTGTTCTGCGAGCGGCTAGAGCGAAGGAAAGGCAAATACTTTGAGCGATAGATCGAAGGGCAGG
>CAWJBS010000024.1:0-7596 GCA_963840845.1 Bryobacterales bacterium | reverse complement strand
CCAAGCGCTCACCGAAAACCCACTTACGCTGACCGCCAATCTGCATGGTGTTCGAGAAACACCGCAGCCTTCCCGATGACCGCGGACGACTTGTCGACCTCCTATTATCGACTGCCCTCTGCCGATCCCGAAGGTCTCGAAGACAACGAGCACCTCAAATTGGAAGCTGGATGAGTCCGGGAAAAAAGACCTACTTGGAAGGATCGCCTTGGCTATGCAAGAACAGGGCGACAGACTCGGCAATCGGAAGAGCCATCGAAATTGCAATCCAATTACTCCCACCTCGGGATCCGTTGCGTCAACAGCGGGCCAAGCGACATGTAGACTGGGCAGTACAGACCATACCGGCATTCTTCGGTTTCAAGACGCCGCGAATAATGAGGAACAAATTAGATTCTGGCATCGGCTATTTCGCGAAGCACCTGGCGGCTAATCAACTGGTGGGCGAAGATCCGAATACCGTCGATAAGGTAAGACGGTTGTGGGAGGAGAAAAGGCTTATCGACCCGTTCGGAGGATGTCATTAGGCTCCTGCCACGTGCCCTCGGGACTATCGAAAAAGGCAACAAGCCTCCGCGTTGCACTGGAGGATCTGGCCGAGGAGAACGAAGTCCACCGAGGGCGACTCCTGGGCCTGGCAACGGCGGCGATTATAGAAAATCGGGAACTGTTTCCGGACGTTGACTATGCCTCTATGTCCGAAAAAATGGCAGAGGTCTACGAGAAGAAATCGGCCGCATGGTCAATTCTGGACACAGGCTATCTCTTCGACAGCCTTGGCAGATTAGATCCTCAGGGCGGCGACCCTCGGCTTCGATCAGACAGATGGATTGAATTCAAAATCTGGGGGAGCTTCATAGAGCACCACTCTAAGCAGGTGAGGAGCGATTCTGACATTCTCCTTGCGTCCGGCCTGTCACGGTTCAGGAATTTGGAATATTTAGGTCGTCACCTGATTTCCTCGCAGATGAAATCTGGGGAGACCTGCCGTGTACAAACCTTGATGAGAAGTTTCCAGACAACCTAGACGCGCGCCTGAATGGGCAGTCCCGTTACCCAAATCGACCAGTGACAAGAGTCGGCTTTTTTGAAGCTGTAGCCTACACCCGCTGGAAAACCAAGAATCGAAGCGACGGGTGGATCGAAGACTGCCGACCCTCACGAATGGCAGAAGTTAATCTGTACGTTGTTCGCATGGCGGGAACTCTCCGAAAATTGAGCGGACGAAAGGACGTCGGATCAATCGTCAACTGTGCTAGAAGCAGGCATGAACCAGCCTGCACCCGTGGGCGCGTTTCCTCTAAGATATGCGGTGCATCAGACGTCGTAGGAAACGTGTGGGAGTGGGCTTTTCCGGAAATGAAGTCGGTTAGGCGTGAGACAGAATCCCTGGGCATAGAAGGGATTGGTTTTCTAGCGGTCGTTGGAAGTTGTTTCGCCTCACGGGCCAGTCACGATCATGCGTCTCTCTCCACATCGAACTTGCCGGTCAAGGCTATCCCGCCATTGGATTCAGATGTATTCGTCCGAGAGCCGCCGTGAACGCCCACCTTTTCATTTCATTTGCAAAAGCACGCCCTCAGTATTCGAAGCGATCGACGAGTTAAGCGCGCAGCGGCACAAAGTTAAATCTGGTGGGTTATTGGGACAGAGCGCACGTAGTGGTCGGAATGAAAAAAATCCACGAAAAATCAAGAACTAACGGACTATGTCATCTTTAAAAGTTGTTGATTCTTCGTTTCTGGCAAAATCTATCTCATCACGACCAAACATGGAAAGATGCCGCCGCTTCGATCCAACTAGTAACCAAAGAACAGTCAGGTCTCTCTCAAACCTTCTCAGGAACAAATCAAAGAAGTGACAGACCTAAAAAAGACCGGCGCTGTCGATTACATCGATAGGATCAAAGCCGCCGCAGCCGCCATCGGCGCATCAGTGGTCGTACTCGAAAAACCCGACGATTTTTGGTCCCAGTTACAAAAACTGCCCGACCACAGCTTGAACCGCCTCTGGTATATTGGTCACGCTTCCAACGACGGTCTGATGCTCAAGCTCATTCACACCGATGATCCAACCGCGGGCGCCTGCGTTCCGGCCGCAAATCAGGCAGATATGATACGCGTCCCGGCTTTGCAGGAGAAAGGCGCGCAGGTCATCTCCAAATTCACCAATCAAGGCGAACCGTCTAAGTTTTACGGCTGCTTCACCTATGCCTTTGCCCAACAGTGGAACCGCGTATTTCACCGCGCGGCCGCGGGTGCGGTCAACAAAATCGACTTCAGCGTCATCAATCAGACCATCCACAATTCCCCAAATCATGCCGCGTCTCGAAAAAAGTGAAGCCAACACCGGTTGGACCCAATTCCCAGCACCGGCAGCATCACCGCGCGTTCGCTAGGCAGATGACGAAGACCACCCAAATCGCTGCGGCGTCTGTCGCCGCAGCTCTGCTGTTCCTGTGCCCACTCGCGCCCGTCAACGCCCAAGCCTCAACCCCGCAAAGAAACGTCGATACTTTGGCCAACGCCTTCGCTCGATTGGGCGTCGCCTATCTAGATATTCCCGGCAGCCCAGATCAACTCTCCGATTGCGTCGACCAGAAAAACTATGCCTGCCTCTCTCTCTACAAGCTAGGCCGCGCCGCCGTGCAAAGAATCTTCGATCAAGGCCGCGGCAACGCGCTGACCCGAACTCTTGATGCTCTTCAAACGCACTGCCGCCAACCTGAAACCGGCGAGAAACGCAATATCACCTCGCCCTGGAACACCTGCTCCGGAGCCGCCACCGCCCTCTATTTTTTCTATAAACGCCCCGAAGACGACAAAATCCGCCACGCCTTCGCGCAATTCGACGCCTCCCTCATCAAACACATCTTTGAAGACGCCGAAGGTGCCGGCGAGTGGTGCAACAACCGCCCCGACAAGGAGGCCTGGCTCACCCTCATTGAATCTTGGGAAGTGCTCGACCAGCCCAACGACGGCGGCCACACCCGCAAAGGCTTCGCGACCGTGTTTGGCTTCCCCGCCCCCACCGCCTCGTGGCTCCTTCTCACCGACCCCGAGTACATCCCCGACCCGAAACTCGAAGCCAAAATCGACGCCGTCCTAAAACACAGCCCTCACTACGCCGAGTTGCAACGCGGGCTCGCCAGTTTCGCCGCCGCACCCGCCCAACTCCCGCCGGCTCGCACTCCTATCCGATGACGAAGGCCGCTACATTCTGGAAAAGTGCCGGAACTATGAAAAAGTAGGAATCGCGCAAATTTTCGTCCTCGATCCCGAAACACGCATCATTTATGGATGGAACAAGGGCTTAGTGGAACGGCCCGATCTCCTGCTTGCCAATGGCGTCACGATTACCGGCGAGACCATCTGGCGCGAATTCGATCACCGAATGACCTCCTGAACACTGTTTTATCCCCCTTCCATCCCCGCCCAAAAGCCTTCAAAAACCAGTCACAAATCTTTCCAAATATATTCGCCTTATTTTCAACCACTTACAGCCCATCCATTTTTGACCGGGTCCGAAACCAAGCCACACTGAACCCGAAAGTGAGGCTCTATGCCAAATCAAACCGGACCCACCACGATCTCCGGCAAGCTCGCGTCCTGCATGAATCGGTTGAAGCACTCTGCGTGCGCCGAATCCTTATTCATCAAGGGCGAAAACCCCGATGAATTCTTCTCTCTCCTCGAAAACGCCTTCGAGCAGCATCAACCCGCGTTTGACCAAGACGCCATTCTGGTCACCCGCTCCGTCCAGGCCAACTGGATCTTCATGCGCCGCGAACGCATCGCCGCCGAGTTTGAAACCGCTCTATACGAACGCAAACCGCACGGCAAATACTTACTCCCTAACGGCGACTTACACGAAATCAATCTCATCGATCGTTACAAAACCGCCGCGCACCGCCATTTCACGCGCTGTCTCAAAGATCTCCAGCTCATCAAAAAGATGGAGCACGATACCGAACGCTGGCAACTCCAGCTCGCCGCGCAGAAAGAGCACTTACAAAGTGATCCCAAAAACGCCGCATTCATGGCCGAAAATCAAGAACCAACCGGCAACGAATCCGAAGTGGCACAAGCCGTCTACGCCGCGTTCGACGAGTCCGGCAAGACCATCGCCTTCGAAGCATCTCCCAAAAACGACACCATTCGCCGGCTACCGGCACCACCGGCCAAAGTCGTCCGCACGTATCACTTCAAAGGCCTCGTGCCCGCACAGTATCACTGGCTCCTAACCACTCCGCAACAACACACCCTGGACTACCAGGAAATCGACAAACTTCTCACCTTCGAAGAGTGGCAGCAAATAACCAACAACGAATAACTACGACCCAGACGCCGCATAGTCAAATCACAAAAGAGCCGGACATGGCGGAGCCATGCCCGAAAAACGTATTTTTATCTTTTCTTATCCGTGTTCATCCGTGTTTATCCGTGGATAATTGTCCTTTTTCGTCCGTTATCCGTGGCTCATTTCCTTCCGTAAATTTGAGTCACAGATCTTTCAAATAAAATATCTATCATATAACTCAACCACTTACCCACTTTTTTCCTGAATCCGCGCTGGCCGCCTCCTAGAGTTTAACCATGGAAGCACCTCAAGCTTGGGCGAAACGGGCTCGCATCGTCGCCATGGCCGAACTCGGCATGTCTTCTGAAGAAATTGCCGTGTCTCTCGGCATTCACATCAGCGTTCTCATGGCCGTCTTTGGCGACGTTATCGAAAAAGCCGTCATCCGCTCAAAATTTGAGGCTCTTCAGAAATTCGCTGCGTTGGCAAAATCAGGAAGATATCCAGGCATCACCATCGCCTGGACCAAATTCCTGTGCGCTGCCAACAAAAAAGAAGCTTACGGATTTCTCGGCTCCATGCCCAACATGCAAGTTCTAAATCATTTGAACGAGGTTATTGGTTAAACCCAAAACAAAAAAAAGAAATGCGGGCAACCACAGTTTGTACATTACATAAGTGCCAGGCGGAAGTGTTTTCTTCCGATGCGCGCTTCCGCGTGTTAGTCGCGGGCCGCCGTTTTGGCAAAACACAATTAGCATTAGTCGAAATGCTCGTTGCGGCGCTGAAGCCGCACAAACTCATTTGGTACGTCGCACCTACGGAAACACAGGCGCGCAATATCGCCTGGGAACGCCTGAAAGCGCTCACCCAACCGTTTTGGCGCAGCCGTCCGAATGAGACGCATATGTGTATCCATCTCTCTTCGGGCTCTACCATCGTCGTACAGGGTGCGTTTTACCCCGATTCGTTACGCGGCATCGGCGTCGATTTTCTCGTCATTGACGAATTCGCCGGCGTTCATCCGCGCGCTTGGGTCGAAGTGTTTCGTCCCGCGCTCGCTTGTCGCAAAGGTCGCGCTCTCTTCATCGGTACGCCGCAAGGTCGCAATCATTTCTACGATCTTTACGAACACGCGCTCGCCAACAAGATCGATTGGGCGGCTTTTCAATTCACCACCGCCGACGGCGGCATCGTCGACGCCGATGAGCTAGCCGGTGCCGCGCGCGATCTCGACGCCGAAACGTACAGCCAGGAAATTCAAGCGCAGTTCACCCATATCGGTCAGCACCGCGCATACCGCGCCTTCACGCGCGAAGATAACGTTAAACCGCTCGTGTTTGATACCGCGCGTCCGCTGGTCTGGACTCTCGATTTCAACGTCAACCCCATGTGCATGTTACTCCTGCAGCGGGTGGAAGATGTGGTCCACGTTCTCGAAGAAATTGTCATTAAGCCATCCGCCACCACGGAGCTGGCGTGTCAGGCATTCTTATCGCGCGCACAGTTTTATTACCATCAGGTTCCTTATTATCAAAAGCCGCTAACGGTCAAAGTCTATGGCGATGCCAGCGCGAATCAGCGCCGTACTGCCGCAACGCAAACCGATTGGGCCATCATCAAAGATTTCTTCCGTCTGTGGCAAGGCACCTTCGTGCCGGAATATTACACCGCCACGGCCAATCCTCTCGTGCGCGATCGCGTCAATTGCGTCAACTCCCGTTTGCGCAATCAAATCGGCGAACATCGCTTATTTATCGACCCCAGTTGTAAGGAGCTAATTCGAGATCTCGAAGAAGTCTCCTGGACCATCGATGCCACCGGCGCCGCTGGCAGCGAACTCAACAAGTCCGACCGCCATCGCACTCACGCGAGCGACGCTTTGGGCTACTTCGTCTCCCAAGCCTTCCCCCTCCTCCCTTCCATGGGCGAGAAAGGCAACGGCCACATCTTATCTTTCTGAGCCGCGATCGTGAGGGAGTCGGACACGAAGCTCCGACCCCCTCCACGGAAAATGGCGCAGACCATCCTTCTCCCAGGCGCAGCACAATTCATACTAGAAAGAACCTTTACTCACTCAAAATGACCACTCCTCCCTCATCCTTCGTCTTCCACGATCCCTCCGGTACCCGCTGGTCCCGCTTCGGCCGTCTCTCCAAATCCCTGGCCCTCTTATCGCTCCTCCTCCTCGCCGTCATCGCCGTCGTCGCCATCAGTCTTCCGCAACTCCCGGTGCTCGGCCTCCCCGCCGTCTCTCCCTCAAACCCTGTCGAAGGCATCAACCTCAAAGGAGCGGCGACTCCCAAAAACATCCCGTACCGTCTCCCCCGCCCCACGAAACCCCTCCGCTACGTCCGTTCTCTATCTCCCGTTTTGCATCAGAAGAAAGCCGCCGTCGCCGCCGCCGGTCACCCGTTCGTCTGGGGCTATTACGTCAATTGGGACCCCGCCAGCATGGTCTCTCTCCGCCTCCATCTGAACCATCTCACTCACCTCATTCCTGAATGGCTCATCCTCCAAAACGCCAAAGGCGACATTGACGATCAGACCGACTCTACCGTCGTCGCCATCGCCAAGCAAGCCAATCTCCCCATCTATGCCATGCTTAGTAACTACCGCGGCGATTGGCAGCCCGGCGACGTCGCCAAGATCATCCGCAACCCCGACCGCCGTCACGATCTCATCGAAAACGTCCGCGCTAATCTGGCCGAACACGGTTTCGCCGGGGTCAATGTCGATTTTGAATCCCTCTCCAAACGCGACCGCGAACCCTGGCTGGCCTTCATGCGCGAACTGACTGACACGCTGCATAAGAGCAACTCTGTCGTCTCCGAAGCCGTCCCGATTGATGACGACGCTTACGATCTGAAGAGTCTCGCCGCCATCGTTGACTATCTCGTCCCCATGGTTTACGACGAGCACTACCAAACCAGCGAGCCCGGCCCCGTTGCCTCCGAACAGTTTTTTGAAGGTGAGTTAGACAAGCTCACTAAGATCGCTCCCGTCTCCAAAATGGTCGTTGGCTTCGGTAACTATGGTTACGATTGGACCATCGGTTCAAAGGGTGCTGCCGAAGAGTCGTTCAGCGACGCCATGACAGCCGCCGCGGAAACGCACAGCGCTGTTGAATGGGACGCCCCTTCCGCTAATCCCGTTCTTCGTTTCAGCGCCGCCGGCGAGCAGCACGAAATCTGGTTTCTCGATGCCGTCACCGCTCTCAACCAAATCGGCGACATTCGCGATTCCGGCTTCCGCGGCGCCGCCCTCTGGCGCTTAGGTGCCGAAGATCCAGGCCTT
>CAWJBS010000023.1:0-6291 GCA_963840845.1 Bryobacterales bacterium | reverse complement strand
TACTTCTTCGTAAAAACCAGCACTTCGTCGGCGGCAGCGGGCGCGTAGTGATTGATCGTGAGCGTCATTGTATCTTTGGCGCTCAACTCGAATTTCCACATCGACGATTGATCTTCCGCCGGGCCGCCTTCTTTTGAAGCGTTCAAGGTAGGCCCGTTATACCAAGCCGTTAATTGTGATTTGTGATTGCCTTCGGCAAACTCACACGGCTTGCCATCAAGCTTGCTCACAAACTCCGCTGTCGTATCGCTGCCATCGCTTTTGTGAGTCTTGAACGAGACCTTAATGCCTTTGTCGTCGGTCGCAATGGTCACCGTTACCACGCGCCCATCGTTCACTTTACTTTGCCCGGCATTCATCTGCCACGTGCCGTCGAACGTGTGCTGCTGCTGTTGTTGTTGCGCCAGCACCAGAAAGGCGCCCGCAGCCAGAAGAATCGATACCGCAAAACCTTTGTAGGCGAACTTCCACATAGTAGTCACCACTTTTTAGCTCCTTGGGTTCCGGTCATGCGTAGAACCGCAACCAGAATACTCCTTTTTGAGCCTCAAGAGCGGGAGGTGCTTCCCACTGTGTTAATTGGTTGGCCTAGATCTCACGAATCCAAAGAACTCATGCTGCACCGGATCAGTCCCAGGCGCAATGGGAATGTGTAGTTTTAGGTGGCTAACTATATCGACTGCCGCCTCTACTAGCCGCGGATCGGACGCTTCGAGCGCATGCGCCTCGCTGATCGAACCATCCGGATTTAGTAATCCAAAGACCATAACCGCCTGATTCGCGGGCAACGTCAACCTTCCCACCCAGATCGGCATCATGAATCGCATGCCCATCACCATCCCGCCTGGCTGCATGTCGGTGGTTGGCGAAAACAAGCTGGCATCCACCGTCTTCACATCTTCTAATACTTGCACCTGTTCCGTTATAACGGTGACGCCGTTTTCCATCACGGTCATCCTGCCGGGCAATTCCTTTCCATGGAAATGCAGACTGCCGGCGAAGTCGTACAAAATCGTTAAGCCCGGTGAAGGAGAATGCAAAATCAAGTGCCCCGTTTGCTGATCAACACACTCTTCGCGCTCTTCCCACAGTCGGCCCGGCGCGCCCGCTTCGCTCGTTTTGTGCGCCCCCGCCAGCAAAATACACTTGGCCGATATTCCATTCACGTCAGCTTGCACCGTTCGAATCAAATCCCGCTCGGTCCAATTGGTTCCTTCCATACTGCCGAGTAAGTGCCAAATCGCCTCATGCAGCCGCAAAGGGATTGTCAATGGCGGTGTCTGATAAACAATGTTGCCCGCGCGTAAATGGCGCAAGGAATAATTCGCCGTTTCGGCTGTGATTAGCTTGCCCTGCCCGGGTGCGTAGGTCATCTCCATCTGCCAGTCACCGTCGTACCGGGTCGCCCCGTTTGACGAAACCGTGAATGAAGTCTTGAGGTGATAGGGGACGCGCGCTGTGTCCAAGGTGTAGAAGCCACGCGCCCGTTCCATCAATTGAATCAGTTGCGCCCGCTCTTCATGCGATGTCACCGTGCGAACGCCGCTTGCCGCCGGCTCAAAGGTACTGGGGGAACGGGAGCTACCGATGCGACTTGCCCGGCAGAAAGAACGCTCGCGGCCACGCTGATCATCCACAGGAACTTAGTCATGATGCCTCCACTTACCTATCGCGATGATAGCTCAAAAAGTCGCTTCGCTAGCTGCTCCAATTTCTTCCAGTGTCCGCCCTGTTGTCCGCGGCGCAAAGCAGCCAATATCGATCATCACCACTGCCATCGCCGCCGCGATCAAACCGAACATGGCGTTGCTACCGTACCGGTCTAGCATCGGTAACAGCAAAAACGGAGCCACCGCGCTGGAGAGCCGGCTCAACCCGTACGCTGTGCCGACCGCTGTCGAACGAAACGCCGTTGGAAAAATCTCGGCGTGGAAAATATGGTAGGCGTTCGAAAGAACATTGCTGAAAACGGTGTAAAGAAACCCCAGCGTCACAATCGTCGTTCCTTCTTTCGAAAAACCCAAACCCATTCCGCACACCGCCATCGCCAAAGCTGCCATCACGATCAACCATTTCCGGTCAATCCGTTCCACTAATGGCAAAGACACAGCCGAACCGACCGGATACCCGGCGAACGTCAACGCCGTATATGTGAGCGACGTCGTCACAGAGAAGCCTTTCGATGCCAGCGCCATCGGCACGAGCGTGCCGAACCCGTAGTAACCCACCGCTTGGAAAATCTGGAAAACGAACAGCATCCATGTTCTCCCGCGGAATTCGCGAGAGAACAAAGCGCCAAAACGCAGCGTCGGTTCGCCAAAGTTCGTCCTGATCGGTGGCGGCAGTGAAGGCGATGCCACCGCGGCTTCACCTTCCATCGCCTCTACAATCGCGTGCGCTCCCGCAAACCGTCCCACTGATTCCAACCAGCGCGGCGATTCCGGCAGTAACCGCTGCGCGGCCAATACAATCACCGCTCCTAACGATCCCACTACAAATAACCAGCGCCACCCCGCAAAACCGAGCGGCGCAAGCGGAACCAGCACGCGCGCCAGTAACCCCGCAACAGGAAAACCCAGAAAGCCGACCGTGTAAGCCCAAGCAATAAACTGCCCGCGCTGCTTTACTGGAAGAATTTCGCTCAAATACGAATCGCCCAGTGGCAACTGCGAACCCAAGCCCACACCCGCCGCGAAACGGCAAACCATCAGCATCGCCGCATTCATACTGAACGCTCCCGCCAGCGTAAATAACGAGTAAATTGCTAAGTTCAGTAAGTAAGTGTTCCGCCGGCCCAGTTTGTCGGCCGCACGCCCCAGTAGAACTGCGCCGAAAAACATACCCAGAAAACTCGCACCCAGCAGCGCCGGCACTACCGAGCGGTTCAAGTGAAACACGCCCGTCAGCACTCGCCCCAGCACGCCCGCCAGTTGCAAATCGAAAATATCGAAGAAGAAGCCGATGCCGACAATGCCAGTCAGCATCAAATGCGTCCGCGTGATGGGCAATCGGTCCAGTCGCGCGCCCACGCTGGAATCAAGCATCGTCACCGGCTCAATGCTTTTTCGAAGAACGCGAACCGCTCCGCATCTGCAGCAGGAATGGGCGCGGTTTTGTCGCCTACTTCCATAATTTCGTGATCAGCCCCGGCGGGAGCCCACTTTGGCAATCCCTTGCCGTTGGGGTCGCCGCTCTTCACGAAATTTACCCAATACGAAGACATCATTTCGGCAATCTTATGATCCGCTTCCGTGAAAGGGCGGTCTGACATAGATAAAGTGTTCATCACATATGGCACTTCCGACGTATGAAACGCCCCAAAGCGCGCCGCATCCGGCCCCGGCAGCGTATGGTCCCAAAGATAAAGGTAAGCCGGTGTTTTCGCCGTCGTCGCTCGCTCGCGTGCCCACAAATACATCGAAACCAGCGCCTGATCCCGCGCACTCGCCGCTTGCGAAGCCCGCGCCTGTTCATCATTGCCCGCCGGATAAAGCTTCAAAAACTCATCCGCCGTGTCGCCATACCGTCTCTGCGCCTGCGCGCGAAAGCTCTCCGCTGTCGCCGGAGCGCTCGGCCCCAGTCCGCCCAACTCACCCAGGTTGGCGCCCGTCAGCGTGGGCACATCATTCTGCAGCCCCTTTTGAATCGTCTCGCGCACCGCCATCGGTTGCAGATAGCCATCCACGATCGGTGAAAATCGAAAACCGCCACCACCTGTCAGCTTGTCCCAACTCATCGCCCGCAATTCCGCCAAAGACTTCGCGCCTTTGGCTTCTGCGAACTTCGCGCCCTCCGCCTCGGCTTCGGCCAGCGTGCGCGAACGCATACTGATACCGCCGCCCCCAACACTCGACCCGCCGCTCTCCACAATCGCCCTCGCAAACAATCCCTTCGCCAGCGGCGACGTTGTCAGCGCGTGCACCGACATGCCGCCCGCCGATTGCCCGCCAATCGTCACTCGCTCCGGATCGCCTCCAAACGCCGCAATGTTTCTCTTTACCCACTGCAGTGCCGCAATCTGATCCATTAACCCGTAATTTCCCGACGCGTTGTGCCCCGATTCTTTGCTCAACTCCGGGTGCGCCAAAAATCCCAGTACGCCCAGCCGGTAGTTGAAGGTCACGACCACTAAACCTTTCTTCGCTAATCCCTCGCCATCGTAAACGGGTACCGCCGCCGACCCCTCCTGAAAACCGCCGCCATAAATATACACATACACCGCGCGCTTTTCCGAAGCCGACTTCGCCGCCGTCCACACGTTCAAGTAAAGGCAGTCTTCACTGATCTCGTTATGCGCCATGAACTCATGCGTCCACGGCTTACGCTCACTCACAATGCTCTGCGGGCAACTCGCCGAAAATTTGTCGCCAGTTCGGACGCCGCTCCAAGCCTTCACCGGCTTCGGTGCCGCCCACCGGCCATCGCCCACCGGCGGCGCAACGAACGGGATGCCTTTGAACACCTGTACCTGGGCATCACTCCCAGCCACACCGGAAACCAACCCGCCTTCCACACTCACCGGTTGCCGCATGGCGCCTTCGAGCAGCGCCGCTGCTAAGAGCAGACTCAAACAAACACTACGCATATCAGCCGGTCTCCTACCTACGGCGCAAGAATATCATCCGCCCCTAGCAAACATTCAGGACGGCTTAAAAATCCGTTGGCGCCTTATCGTATTCTTGAACAATGACGAGGATTTCGAGCCGTTGGCATGCCAAATGACCTTGCCCAAGATCTTGAGATTGCTACCGGCATAGCGGCGGTTCCCAATATCCTTGATGTCATCTGCCGAACCACCGGTATGGGCTTTGCAGCCGTCGCACGCGTAACAGAAGGCCGCTGGATCGCCTGCAACGTTCTGGATCAAATTGACTTTGGCCTCAAACCCGGCGGCGAATTGCCTATTGAAAGCACCATCTGCCACGAAATCCGCCAAAGCCGCGAACCTGTTGTCATCGACAACGTGGCGCAAGACGAAGTCTGGTGCCACCACGCCGTCCCAGCCATCTATGGGTTTCAAAGCTATATTTCCGTGCCCATCATTCTGGAAGACTCCTCATTCTTTGGCACCTTATGCGCGATTGATCCGAAACCTGCCGCGCTCCGGAAGTCCGAAGTCATTGGCATGTTTCGCCTGTTCGCCGAACTCATCGCGAAACACATCGACGCCCGCCGCAAACTCGCTCTTGCCGAAGGAGAACTCAGAGACGCTCGTTCCGATTCCGAACTGCGCGAACAATTTATCGCTGTGCTTGCCCACGATTTGCAGACGCCTCTGCGCGCCGTGCGCTCCTTCGCTGACTTGTTACTTAGAAACGATCCCGCCGAGCGAACGCAAAAGTTAGCCGGCACTATTCGCGAAAGCGCTAGCCGCATGCAGGGCCTCCTTGACAACTTACTCGATCTAGCCCGCGGCCGTTCCGGTATCGGTCTTACTCTTAATATCAAGAGTCATAACAACTGGGAGCACGTCTTCTCCGCGCTGATCTCCGAGCTGCGCGTCGGCGCACCCGATCGAATCGTCGAAACTACCTTTAAATTAACGTGTCCTGTGAGATGCGATCAGAATCGTATCTCGCAATTATTCTCCAACCTACTTGGGAACGCGCTCGCCTACGGTGCTCACGACAAGCCCATTCACGTCTCGGTCGCCAGCGACGCCCACGAATTTCAACTATCGGTCGCCAACGGCGGAACACCGATCCCCCTCGACGCCCAACAGCGGTTGTTTCAACCCTTCTACCGCCTTTCTCATGCTAACCACCAGGAAGGTTTGGGCCTCGGTCTCTATATTTCTCACGAAATCGCCGTAGCCCATGGCGGATCGCTGGAAGTAACCTCCATTCCCGAAGAAACCCGCTTTACCTTTCGAATGCCCAATAACATGCATTCTCAAAACAAAATCTGATATAAATTGTCTCCAGTCGGACCGCCGACCACGAGAACCACCATGAATTCCAACAGACGCCAGTTTGTCCAAACTCTCACTACGACTTCCGCGGGAATCGCCGCCCTCGGCACTACCGCTGCTGTAGCCGCCCCCAAAAACAAAAAAGACGCTAATCGCGCGGCCGCCGCTGAGAATCAAGACGGCCCTGTCCTGCTGGTTGGCGACAATATCGCTGTCACTCAAACTGAATACGGCAAGGTGCGCGGTTATTCTCTGCGCGGCATTTATCACTTCCTCGGCATTGCCTATGGAGCCGACACCTCCGGCGCCAACCGCTTCATGCCGCCCCAAAAGCCGACCGCCTGGTCCGGCGTCTTTCCCGCGCTCTATTGGGGCAATGC
>CAWJBS010000022.1:0-13518 GCA_963840845.1 Bryobacterales bacterium | reverse complement strand
CCCCACCAGGTGCACGCGCACCGGTAGCTGCCGGCAGGCAAGTATTGCTCCCCTGATCTCCGGCTGCGGGAGCCTTGTCAGAACCAACGGCATCAAGCGCAATGTCGATGAGCATGGGTGCCTGCGATGCAACGAGGCTCAAAACTACTTGGCTTCCTTGACTTCCAGAACTGCGCGGCCCTTGTACTCTGCCGCACTTGGCGCAGGCGCGATGGGGAAGCTTCTTCTCGTGACAATTCGGGCACTCGGACAGGCCCGTAGCGGTCAGGAAGTCGTGTGAGCGGCGAAGGGCGGTGCGGCGCGTGAGTGGCGCCTTTTCGGATTCGGCATTTCAAATTCCTTTCATGGTCGCTCCCGCCCAATCCGCACGCACCCGCCGCCACCCTGGCCGCAAAAACAAGAACGCGGCGAGGACGGGGCACCCGATCCAGGGTCTGATCTCTCAGGACTTGATCCGGCTGCGTAAACCTTCCAGCGCCGACCAGCGGGGGTCGCTCGGACCCACATCGCAGGAGCAGGGCTGGTTGTTGCGGTTTGCGCCGCAGCGCGGGCAAAGTCCTTTGCATTCGGGCTTGCACAGCGTCTTCACCGGCAGGGACAAAAGCACCTGCTCACGCAGACGTCTTCAAGTGCAAGACTGTCTCCTTGATAATAACCGATTTCCGTCTCCGGCGCAGTTATGGAGCGTTCCGGGGCTCCGTGTCCGCCGCCGCGGGCCGAAAGATGAGGTCGAATTCGGCGGCCAGCGGTTTTCGACCGGCTCAACGCAGCGGGCGCAGGGGACCTGAAACTTGCCGGCAAGCTGCCCTCGCAGGCGGATATCGGCGACTATTTCCTTGGGGCCGCGGTGCTCGTGAATCACCTCTGCCAGCCCCGAGGTGGCCAGCGGCCCCTACCTGCTCGGCCTCGTCACCCAAATCGACGTGCCCCGGGAGCCAGCTCCAGGTCGAAATCGATCGGCTCCCGCTCCAGTTCGCTGACTTTGAATCTCGCGGTTATGAGCGTAAAACATTTTGGGGATCGGTGCATGCACCGATTGACGACGACGAAAATCTGGCGCACACTGCCGTTGTTGAAGGCGAGGCGTCCTGGCTCATGATCGCCTACGAACTCAAGCGCGGCGGTCAAGACCCCGTGCCTATCAGGAAATGTTGAAATCGGTAGCCGATTCCGGCGAATCCTCCATGTCCGATTACCCGGTTCTCAAAAATTCACCTCTTTATATTCAACAGTCGTTACTGTTTCCGTATTCCCAAGGCACCATGTTTTTCGACGCTGTCTACCATAAATTCGGCAAGGCTGCATTCGCCGAAATCTTCACGCATCCACCTTCCGATTCCTCGCAAATCATCCACCCCGAAAGATATTTCGCGCACGAAAAACCTACGGAGCCCGCGCTTCCTAAGCTCAATCCGGAGGGCAGGGAAGTCACCGATGGTTCCATGGGCGAATTTGATCATCAGATGCTTTTGCAGCAATATTTGGGCGCGGCCAAAGCCGCCGAACTCGCGCCCCACTTGCGCGGTGGCCAGTTCAAAATTGTTACGCCCAAAGGCCGCGACGCCAAGCCAGTTCTGCTGTATGCCGCCGAATGGGATTCCGCCCACAGCGCCGCCGAATATTTCGCCGCCTATCGTAAAATTCTGCAAGCGAAATGGCAACACTGCGAATTCAGCGTGCAAAAGGAAAACATGCTGGCGGGCACCGGCGACAACGGCTCGTTCGTCGTCTGGCTCAAGGGCAACGTCCTGTCCAGCGTCGAAGGGCTCAAAAACGACGACGAATGGAAACGCTTCCAATCCATCGGCGGACTTTAAGTTACACTGTTAGCTAAGAGTTTTGACATGAAGACCATTCTTGCAATTGTGACCGCCGCCGCTCTTACGGGGCTTTCGCTTTTCGCCGCTGAAGCCGTTACACCGCGGCCCGCACCCGAACTTACCTTCACCATTCCCGGTAAAGGGCCTGTGCAATTGAGTCAATATAAGGGGAAAGTCGTGCTCTTGGCGTTTATGCAGACAACTTGTCCTCACTGCCAGGCGAAATCGCATGAACTGACCAAGCTGCAGGAGGATTTCGGCGCACGCGGTCTGCAAGTGGTCGGCGTCGCGACTAATCCGAACGCCGATTTGCTGGTCGAAAATTTTGTCAAAGATTTTAAAGTCGGTTTCCCCGTCGGGTACATGTCGTCCGAGCACGTTGTGCCGTTCATGTCCTTCAATCCGCTTGATCGTTGGGTGGTTCCGCAAGTCGTGCTGATCGATCGCAAGGGAATCATTCACTATCAAACAACGGCCACCGAAACGCCCGAATGGGATAAATTGATGGCGCCCGAATCTCTTCGCGCGCACGTTGAAGAATTATTGAACATGGGTGGCGGCGCGAAAACCGCTTCCAATGCTCTGCATAAAGAAGTCCGGTAGTTAAAGAAATGTGCGCCCGTAGCTCAGCTGGATAGAGCGTCTGCCTCCGGAGCAGAAGGCCAGTGGTTCGAATCCACTCGGGCGTACCAAAATTCGTTTTCAAAATCCACACAGAGTTGCCGGGTGGGAAGCCATTCACCTCTCCGCATCCACGAACTTGTAAAGTAGGTTGAAAAGTTCGAGTGACTGCGCGAAGGGAGGTACATGCGCAAATTTGCCGAAGCGATGCCCATCATGGCATGGACCTCGTCTGCGGATTTATCCTCAAGCTATTTCAACCGCCGCTGGAGTGATTTTACCGGCTTAGAACAAACCGGCTGCAGCGAAGACAACTGGCTGTCTACTCTGCATCCTGATGATATTCCCACTGTGACTGCTCGCTGGCGCGAATCTGTTCAGCTAGGCATCGGCGCCGAAAAAGAATGCCGCGTCTGGAGCACTCAGCATCGCTGCTTCCGCTGGCAGTTGCTTCGCTGGGAACCCATTCCCAAAGACGTTCCCGACTTAAGCGGCTGGGTCGGTATCGCTATCGATGTTCACGACCGTAAGCTCCTCGAAGATCGATTCGACGATGAAGTCGCCGGGCGAACATCCGACATGCGCCGCCTGTTGTCCCAAAAAGAAGCGTTGCTCCAGGAGGTTCATCACCGCGTCAGGAACAATCTCCAAATTATCGCTAGCCTTCTCGCCATGCAGCTAACTTCTTTGGAGGATGAAACAACCGCGGACATACTACGCGAAAGTGAGCGTCGAATTTACTCCATCGTGATGCTTTATCAATCTCTCTATCAAGGCTCAGCTATTGGCCAACTTGATTTTTCCCAGTATGTCGAAAATCTAGTCCAAGAACTGCTCTTCAGTTACGGCAAGGGATCCGATCACGTCAAGGCCACGGTCAAGACTCAAGGTATCTCTCTCGCCATTGATCAGGCCATTCCTTGCGGGTTGATCCTCAATGAGCTCGTCACCCATTCGCTCAAATCCGCCTACCGGTCTGAGCGCAATGAAGAAGTTGTAATCGACATCAAGGAGACGAACGACCACTCTTTGGAGATAGCTATCAAAAATTCCGCGAGCGCCCCTCCAGACGCCCACTCGCTCGGTCTGGATATCGTTACGGCGCTAAGCAAGCAGCTCGATGGAGAATTCATGACCCAGCTAAACGGCGGTACCACCTATACCGTGCGCTTTCCAAAAGAGGAAACAACGCCGTCGCAAGACGCGCCCACAACCTTCGCCGCGGAGGCCCGCTGACATGCCCTCCGTCAAAGAACAGATTCAAATACGCAACAATGTCACCATCACCGGAGCGGGCCCGCGCACCATTGTCTGGGCGCACGGATTCGGCTGCGATCAAACCATCTGGGCTCGCCAAATTGACTTTTTTCGAACGTCCTATCGCTGTGTACTCTTCGATCAGATTGGTTCCACCGAACGGAGTGCCCCCTTGTTTTCGCACGCAAAATACCGCGATCTTCAAGGCTTCGTTGACGATTTGGAAGAGGTTTGTCTCTATTTCAGCGCACCCGGCTCAGTGCTAGTCGCCCATTCGGTGGGCGCTATGATCGGCCTTCTCGCCTCCATTCGACGCCCGGCGCTCTTTTCCAAAATCATCATGATCGGCGCATGTCCGCGTTATCTGACCGATGCCGACTTTCCCGGCGTCTATGGGCAGGAAGACCTGAACGTCATTTATCGCCGCATGGAAGAGGGCTATGAAGAATGGGCCACCGTGTTTTCGGCCGCCATGATGAGGCACACGACTCGACCCGAACTGGCAGCCACCTTCATGCGCTCGCTCAAACAACTGAAACCCGACATCGCCCTTGCCACGCTCTGCCTCATTCTACAATCCGATTACCGCGATCAACTGGAGCGCGTCCAAACGCCCACCGTGATTATTCAAGCTCTTCACGACCCCGTTGTTCCGGCGCTGATGGGCCAGTACATACACAAGCGAATCCCGAACAGTCAATTAATCGAGATTGACGTGGAGGGCCACCTGCCTCACGTCGCCGAACCTGCCTTGATCAATCAATTGATTTGGCAGCAACTCCACAATGGAACTGCTGCCTAGGCCGAACGCCGAGCCTTCTCAAAACATCTGAATGGCCGTCAAAGCCGCGCTGCCCGCCGTGTTCCACATGGCTGCTATTTTTTTGTTCCCATTTCCATACACATTGGTAATCGTTCCATTTACGCTGCCCTGCACGTGCATGAAGTAAGTCACCGGGTGATTGGAATAGACGCTTACATTGTCGATAGACAGGTTCAGACTTTGCGGCCAAGTGCTCAACACGTACTGGTCAGACCCAGTCGTCGCCTGAATCAAAATCGTGCTGTCCTTGATTGACAGATCGCCGTAGCCGTAAGGCTGCGAAACCACCGTCGCTTCATTTTGTTCGATGTGCGTGTTTGAGATGTGCATGGTGGCCCCGTAGAACAGCACGGCTCCCCACGCGTTGTAACACAGACTTGATCCGTGCACGAACCACTCGAAATTAGTGTGGTCCTCAATCGCGTAGTTACTATTATTGAAGATCGTCGAATCGGTAACGCTTATCGCTTCGCCCGAGTTATTCAAACCGGAGCCCGCGTACAATCCGCTTACATTGCCGAAAATTAAGCAGCGCTCGATTTTATTGATATACGCATTGTTACCCCACTGCACGCCATATGTGAAGCCCGTAATCCGCAGGTCAACCAAATCCACTGAATCGCCAAAAGCGGTATTGGCGATCAAAATATTAGCGGGATCGCCCCCCAGCAGAATCCCGATCCCGCTGCCCGTCCCCTGCAGCCCCAAGTTTTGAATGTTTGAAACCGCGTAGTTGTTGGGGCCGCCCGTCGTGTCGGCCGCGATGATGCAAGGTTCGCTTGTGTTCTGACACAGCAGAATGGACGCCTTCGATCCTTGGCCAATCAAACCTTGATTTCTACTTTTCACAATCGGCGAAGTAATCCGGTACGAACCCACCGGCACCAGCACATCGCCCGCCGGTGCCTTCGCCATGCAAGTCTTGAATGCCGCGGTACTGTCTTGCACGCCCAGCGGATCGGCCCCGCACGTAGTAACGGAAAGTTGCTGCGCCCAAACGCTGACCGCGATAAATAGGAGAGTCACTGCAGTTTGTATCCTCACGTAGATAGTGCTCCTTGACTGACTTTTGCGTATGGAAGGCTTTGCCCACAGACCCTCCGGCTCGTGTGGGCTCGATGTTGCTGCTTATTTGTTCCCTCCGATGGCAATGCTGCCAGTAGGTAATTTACTGCCATTAATTCGCCAGTGCAAGAGTTACTCCAAGGATCTTGTAAAGATGTTCCCTTCTGAACCAAAATTTGTGGCTCGGCCCACACTAGCCCGTAAAAAAACGCTGCCGTACCCGTAACACTTCTACCTCTCAGTGGCTCTAACGAACGGAGGATTTATGCGCGATTCAATTTTGCTGGTGCTGGCTTTCGCTCTCTTCGCCGTTTGGATTGTCTCCTGGCTGCTGTTTCATGTGGCTGGCGGACTTATTCATATCCTGGTCATTCTGGCCGTCATCTCGCTCATCGTTCACTTCTTTCGCCGCATGTCTGCCTAAGCAAATCTCATGAGCACCAATCAAACGATCCACCAGCTCAACCACCTCATCCACGTCAACAAGGATGCCGACGCCGGGTTCCGCACCGCCGCCTCGAACGTACAGAACTCCGAGATACAATCTCTTTTCGTGAAATACGCCGCCGCCCACGCCAAGTTTTCCGCCGAACTTCAGGCGGAAATCGATCGCCTCGGCCACACCGATCCCGCCGACTCAGGCACCCTCGGCGGCGCAGTTCACCGCGGTTGGATGGATGTAAAGGCCGCGCTCACCGGTCATGCCGTGAACAGCATGCTCACGGCTTGTCAGAACGGCGAACAGTCCGCCGAATCCGCCTATCTTGACGCCATTAAACTAAATCCCCACGGCCAGACTCACACCATTCTGCACAAGCACTTCGAACAGATCCAGGCTTTCCACAAACACCTCACCCGCCTCGTTGGCGAACTCAAAGACGGCGTCGATTTTCAAAAGAATGCCTAGTGACGGGTGGCTGCGTTTTCCTCTTGAAATTTCTCGAACCACGTGTCGGACGTCGTCCACGGAGCCGCGAAACTTAAATCAGCGTGATTAGGACCCGGGTGAAGAATATCTGCGGGCCGGCCTTCAACCTTCATGCGGCGCGTGGCTTCGCTCCAGTCCGGAGGCTCTGTGTGGTCCTGCCACCAACGAACCATGCTCGCCTCGTCGGCCCAGTCGGCTAATCTGGGCATGGCTTTGCGATGCGCGCCACTGGTCATGTATGCCTTCATGGCGCGTTCATCCTCCCATATGGTCATCGTCCAGAACGCGCGGTTCCTATCTTTGAGGAGCGCCAGCGCTATGCACCCCTCGGCGTTGCGGATCTGCGAGATGCTTCGCCGCGCATGAAACATAAACGCCGGCACGAACCACCAGGCGCGAGCGCGAAATCTTGTGATGCTCACCAGTGGCAATGGTTCCCCCTTCCCCGCTACTTGGTTGCGAAGTAACTTGGCCCATTAAGGTCGGTGAGCAGCTCCGGTCCGGTAGGATCCCAACCCAGTTGCTCACGGGTGCGGAGTGCTGGTGGCCGGATTGTCCGTTGCGGCAAAATCCCCAAACCAACTGAAGCTCTTTGCTGCCTCCTTGACGGATACCGAACCCACCGGGATGCTCAATTGACGGCCAATCACCTCGGCGATCGAACGGAACGGAATTCCCTCTTCGGCCACACCGTGATACCGCGCCCCCGCAGCGCCCTTTTCCAGCGCCAGCCTGAACAGCCGCGCCGCATCCCGCCTATGTACGGCTGGCCAGCGATTCTGCCCGTCACCGACATACGCGAAGCGGCCTTTTTTGCGCGCGATGCCAATTAGCTGAGGCACTAGCCCAGTGTCGCCTTCGCCGTGAACCGTAGGGGCGAGCCGAATCATAGTTGCGCGCACTCCTAACGATGCCAAGGCCTCGACCTTTTCTTCCGTTCTGGCGCGCAGGATGCCGGGTGAAAGGGGATCGGGCTCATCCTCTTCCGTTGCAGGCTTCGCGGCTCGAAACCCAACGTGCGAAAGGCCCATCGTGCCGAAGGTCGTAACCAGCGGCCGTCCCGAGCCTTTCAGGGCAGCGCCAAACGCATCAATGGCGCGCCGATCTGCTTCGTTGGCCACGGCCAGGAACCGTCCGGCAATGCCAGTTGGCAATCCCCCGAAGATAATCGCCCATCCTTGGCACGAACGGGATTTGCGAAGGGCTGTGCATAAAAGCTAGATGGATCACCCCGTCCGCGGCGGCTGCTGCGCTACGCAAGCTCTCCATATCGTTGAGGCTGCCGGGGTGGGGTTGGATCCCTTTGGCGGACAGCGCCTGGGCTGCCCCTTCCGATCGCGCCAGCGCGATGACGGAGTGTCCCGCCTCTATCAATTCTTTAGTGACCGCCGAGCCAATGAATCCGGTGGCGCCTGTAACAAAAACTCGCATGTAATTTCTCCTTTTTGCCCGGCCCGGCTCTGTTTTCCGGTCCGTTGAATCCACTGTAATCGCAAAAGGAAGGACCGTCTATAATTGGAAGTCTACTTTTGTTTATCAGGAGTCCAAATGGATCCTTTGTCGGAAATCATCGGCCTATTAAAGCCCCAAGCGGTCTTTTGGCGTGTGGTTGAGGCGCACAACGCATGGACAATCAGCTTTCACCCCACTAACGTTGTGGTGTTCGGCCAAATCATCGAAGGAGCCTGCCATGTCGAACGCGAAGACGGCATCAGTTTTGATGCCGAGGCCGGCGACTTCCTCCTGATGGCCGCACCCCCAAACTGGACGATGGCCGCTTTCGGTGGCGCCGCCGCCGTTGACTTTGGAGCCGTCATCGAGCGGCCCTGCTTCTTCTCTCGCCCTTCACTACCACGCAAGTCACCCGGTTCATAGCCGGAAACTTTGAATTCGAAGCCGCCAATCGCGATCTCATCTCCACTTTGATGCTGCCCATTGTCCATGTGCGGGGCAACCAACCTTGCGGCAACTCGCTTAGGCCCACTTCTGGCGGCGCTCGGCGACGAAGCGCTGGGCGACCGGCCTGGCCGTTCACTTGTCCTTGAACGTCTCCTCGGAGTCATGCTCATTGAGGCGTTGCGCTATCGACCCGCCGACATAGGCGAAGGAGGACGGGGCCTGCTGGCGGGCCTCGCGGATCCAGAAAATCGGCCGTGCGCTTCGCATCATGCATGCCGACACAAAGCGCCCATGGACCCTTGTCGCGCTCGCCCGCGAAGTGGGAATGTCTCGGTCCGCGCTCGCCTCTCGCTTCGCCCAGATTGTGGGCGTTCCCCCAATCGAATACCTCGCCAACTGGCGTATGACTCTTGCTAAAAGTGCCTTGGCATCCGCAGACATGCCCATGGCCGACATCGCCGAGATGGCTGGCTATCAATCCGTGAGTGCATTCAGCACAGCCTTTAAGCGCGACACCGGTTACTCTCCCACGCTCTATGTACGATCTCTTCGGGAGGCAACTTGAAATCCGCTCTGCACGTCAATTTGCTACCGCCACGTTTCGATCATCAGATCGACTGATTCCGCACTTCGCCTTACGCGCGGCGCTGCCAGTTTGAGAGATAGCGGCTGCCGTGAAAGCAAGCAATCACAATCAATCCTTCACTGTCGATTACGAAAAATAGCGAGTATGGGAAGCGTCGCAACAGGGCACGCCGCACGTTCCTATAAATAACTGGAAATTGCTGTGGGTTGTCGCGCATCCGCTCAACCAGAGTGTTAATTGACTCGCGAAAACGCCGCCCCAACCCGGCGGCTTCATTTTCGTACCAGTCTTGCGCCTCGATCAATTCCATCCGGGCGATTTGGGTGAAAATGACGGGATAGGCTACGGACAACGTCGCTCAAGCTCGGCCTTTAGCGCCGACCAGGTGACTCCGTTGCTGTGGTCGTCATCCAGCGAACCGAGACGGCGGTCAAGCTCCGCACGTTGCGGTCCGGTCAAAGGAACCTGCTCATGGTCCAGGCTGTCCCATAGCTGCGCGATGAGCGCCAAGCGTTCTGGCGGCGTCAAACGCCCTATATCTTCGGCCGTCAACAGTTCCATGCCTCCAGCGTACGGAAAAAACCCGACCAACGCAACGGCAAAGCGCGGACATGCACTGCCCCACGTCGACGGGATATCAGCAAGATGGCCCGCCACTTGATTCTGAACTGGCTCAGTCACGACCGCCCCCTCACTGCGCTAAACTAAGAAATTGTAGAGCTCGCCTCCAGCCTGCTCCCTCAATCGCGGCCTAAAACCGCCCCAAAACATCAACGACGTATCATGTTCGATAACCTTTCCGACAAGCTCCAACGCGTCTTCAAAAACATGCGCGGCGAAGGCAAACTCTCCGCCGCCAACATGGAAGAAGCTCTTCGCGAAATCCGTGTGGCCCTTCTCGAAGCCGACGTCCACTTCAAAGTCGTAAAGCAATTCATCGAAGAAGTCAAAGTCAAAGCCATGGGTGAGGAAGTCCTCACCGCTCTCTCGCCCTCCCAGCAAGTCATCAAAATCGTGCGCGACGAGCTCACCAAAATGCTCGGCACGCACCAATCCCGCCTCCGTTTCGCCAACGAACCACCCACCGTCATCCTCATCGTCGGCCTGCAAGGCTCCGGTAAAACCACTTCCACCGCCAAGCTCGCCCGCTTCCTCACCAAAGAAGGCAGCAAACCGCAACTCGTTTCCGTAGACGTCTATCGCCCCGCCGCCCGCCACCAGCTCAGCATCCTCGCCAAGCAGCTCAACACCCCAATCTACGAAGGCACCGCCGAAGAAACCAAGCCACTCGATCTCGCCAAATCCGCCCGCCGCGAAGCCAAGCAAACCGGCCGCGACGTCATCCTGGTGGACACCGCCGGCCGCCAGCACATTGATGAACAGCTCATGCAAGAGCTCACCGAACTCAAGGAAGAGCTCAACCCCACCGAAATTCTCTTCGTCGCCGACGCCATGACCGGCCAGGACGCCGTCAAATCCGCCGACGAATTTCACAAGCGCCTCGGCATCACCGGCGTCATCCTCACCAAAATGGATGGCGACGCCCGCGGTGGCGCCGCCCTCTCCATCCGCCTCCATCACCGGCCAGCCGCTCAAATTTGTCGGCGTCGGTGAAAAGAGCGATGCCCTCGAAGCCTTCTATCCTGATCGCGTCGCCCAGCGCATCCTCGGCATGGGCGATGTCCTCTCGCTGATCGACAAAGTTCAGCAGAACCATCGACATCAAAGACGCCGAGAAGATGCAGGAGAAACTTCTCGGCGACGATTTCACCCTCGAAGACTTCCGCGATCAAATCAAACAAGTCCGCAAACTCGGCTCCCTCAGTGGCTTGCTCGACATGATGCCGAAAATCGGCATGCTCAAGGAACTCAAAAACGCCAAACTGGACGAATCGGAAGGCGATCTAAACAAAATCGTCTCCATTATTGACTCCATGACCCCCAAAGAGCGCCGGAATCATATGATAATTAACGGGTCCCGTCGCCGCCGGATTGCCAAAGGAAGCGGTACTTCGGTCCAAGACGTAAACAATTTGCTGAAACAATACGCGCAAGCGCGTAAAATGATGAAGAGCTTCACTGGTCAGGCTGGTTTGCTCGGCAAACGCATGGGAAAGTTCAAATTCCCCGGCCTGCCTGGGTTTTGAAACCCAAGTTTGTAACAATAAAAATTAGGAACAAAGCCACGCGCGTAAGCAAGTGGTTAGAGAGAAAAAAGGTTAATTGATGTTAGCTATTCGGCTGGCGCGCTTTGGCGCCAAGAAAAAACCCACATACCGTGTGGTGGTAATTGAAAATGATCGCGCGCGCAACAGCCGCTCGGTGGAAGTGGTCGGCCATTACAACCCCATTTCCAAGCCCGCGGAAGTGCATTTGAAGCATGACCGTATCGCTCATTGGGTCAAAAACGGCGCTCAGCCGTCCGTCACCGTCGCCCGCTTGTTGAAAAAGCATCCGGTGGAACCCGTTGCCGCTGCCCCGGTCGCCTAAAAAAGAGAACTTAGAAAACACGTCTCCCCATGAATGAGAGTAACGGCGTGAAAACGCTGCTTGAAGAAATCGCCAAGGCGCTCGTCGATACGCCCGCTAGCGTAGCTGTCAATGAAGTTGCGGGCGAACATGCCACCGTGTTTGAATTACGCGTGGCCGAAAGCGATCTGGGCAAGGTGATCGGCAAACAGGGGCGCACCGCGCGCTCTCTCCGCACTTTGCTTCGGCCGTTGGCACCAAGATGAACCGGCGCTTCACGCTGGAAATTCTTGAATAAAGAAACCCCGCAGAGGGTGGTTGTTGCTGAGCTTCACAAGCCGCACGGTATTCGCGGCGAACTCAGTGGGCGCTCTCTCACCGATGTTCCGGACCGTTTCGAATCGCTGCTCCAAGTGCACGCGCATTTGACCTCCGGGAGGATGTTCCCGTCACGCTCAACAGCGCTCGCGAACATAAGGGTAATTGGCTCTTCAAGTTTGCCGGTGTCGATTCCATCGATCAAGCGAATCGTTTTCGTGGTGCCGAAATTTGGGTGCCGCCCACCGAACGCGCCGAACTGCCCAGCGGAGAGTTCTTCCAATCCGATTTGGTGGGGTTGCAGTTAGTGATGCGCTCAGCGGGTAATCCGTTGGGTGTGGTGGAGGATCTGCAGCATTATGGCGGTCCGCCCTTTTGGTTTTGACGTATCAGGGTAGGGAAGTCCTGATTCCGTTTGTGCCGGCCATCTGTACCGTAGATCTTTCGGCTAAGGTGATTCGAGCCGCTCTTCCTGATGGGTTATTGGAGTTATAGGCTAGGCCGATGCGCTTTCATTTGGTGACGATTTTTCCGGAGTTTTTCGCCGGTCCTTTCGCTCACGGAGTGGTCGCCCGCGGCCAAACGAGCGGTCTACTGGATATTCGCATTCACGATCTGCGAAACTGGACTTACGACCGCCATCGAACGGTAGACGATCGTCCTTTTGGGGGCGGGGAAGGAATGCTGCTGAAACCGGAGCCTCTGTTTGAGGCCGTCGAGGCAGTCCTCCGGTGCGAACCGAAAAGCAGAAAGTCGTTCTGCTCTCGGCGCAAGGTGAACCGTTCAGCCAGAAAGTGGCGCGCGAGTTTTCCGCGCTTGGACGATCTGCTGTTGATCTGCGGCAGCTACGAAGGCGTCGATGAACGGGTGGCCGAACATCTGGCCGACCGTGAGTTGTCGGTTGGGGATTATGTTTTAAGCGGTGGCGAACTAGCGGCTGCCGTTGTGGTTGACGCTGTGGCCCGTTTATTGCCCGGCGTTTTAGGGAATGAAGATTCCTCCCGGAACGAAAGTTTCGGCGAAGCTTACGAAGGTTTATTAGATTGCCCGCAGTACACCAGGCCGGCGGAGTTTCGCGGCTGGAAAGTGCCCGACGTACTGCTCGGTGGTCATCATGAGGAAATCAAGCGCTGGCGCCGGGCTGCGTCACGCGAGAAAACGAAGCGGCTTCGGCCCGATTTAACGGTCGAACCGCACTGAGTAAAGGCAAACGAACATGCAAAACGCAATTGTCGCCAAATTTATCAGCAAGCACGGCCGCCAGGCTGCTCACCCTGAGTTCCGCCCCGGCGATACCATTCGCGTCCACGTCCGCATCAAAGAAGGCGACAAGGAACGTCTTCAGGCGTTTGAAGGCACCGTCATCGCGCGCAAGAACACAGGTATGGGCGAAACCATCACCGTCCGCAAGGTCAGCTTCGGCACCGGCGTCGAACGCATCTTCCCGGTCCAGGCACCTGTTATCGATCACATCGATATGGTCCGCACCGGTAAAGTGCGCCGCGCCAAGCTCTACTACCTGCGCGGTCTCAAAGGCAAAGCCGCTCGTCTCAAAGAGCGCACCGTCGCCCCTCCTACCGCAGCTAAGTACTGGTAATTCTGTCGTGGCCGCCAGCGGCAAGATCGACAAAGGGCGCCGCAAGACCCAGTCTGGCGGCGAACGCCCGAAGTCTATCCGTTGCCGGACCACCTTCGAACGCGAAGCCCGCGAACGTGGCTTTCGCGTGATCGC
>CAWJBS010000021.1:0-11563 GCA_963840845.1 Bryobacterales bacterium | reverse complement strand
GAAGGCACCGTGGCCAATGTGCCGCCGCAGGGCGGTCGCAAGCATCCGCACCAGGAATTTACGGCCGTCGATACGACCAACATCCTGTTCATCTGCGGCGGAGCGTTTGTAGGGCTGGAGAAGGTGATCGGCCGGCGCGTGGGCAAGAAGGCACTGGGCTTCCGCGCGATTGCCGACCCCGACGCGAAGGAAGGCGAAGTAACACCTATCCGGGCTCAGCGCGACGCTGAGCTGCTGCGCCAGGCAGAACCGCAGGACCTGCTGAAGTATGGGCTGATTCCGGAGTTTGTGGGCCGGCTGCCGGTGCTGGGAATTCTGGACGAGTTGGATGAAGCGGCCCTGATCCAGATCCTGACCAAGCCGCGCAACGCCATCCTGAAGCAGTACGCGAAGCTGTTCGACTACGAGAACGTGAAGGCGACCTTCTCCGACGACGCAGCCAAGGAGATTGCCCGCGAGGCCTTGCAGCGCAAGGTGGGAGCGCGCGGCCTGCGCATGATTCTGGAAGAGCTGATGCTGGACCTGATGTACTACGTGCCAGGCAACAAGAAGGTGACGGAGCTGACCATCACGGCGGAGATGGTGAAAAAGCACAGCCTGACCTTGCCCATGCTGCTGGAGAAGGCCGGGTAGCTGCATTCGTTACTGTAGTAATTGCCGCACTTATCCACAATGACAATTTAGGGACGAAATGAGGGCGTTTTCGCTCCTTTGCCTGCGCGGCGGCGTGGGTTCGCAAGGCTATTTTTGCTGTCACACAAAAGTTCGGGATGCGGCTTTGGCCGGAGGCATTACAATCACTGGAAGCGTTAAGCGCAGTTTGCACCCTGCGCGGCGGCTCGCACGTCTCATGGGAGAACGATGGCAAATCAAACCAAGACCGTTTTGACCGGCGAAGTCCGCAAGCTGCCGATGATGCCGATCCGCGACATGGTCATCTTCCCCCAGTGATGACCCGGTTTGTGGTGGGGCGCGAGTCGAGCGTGCGCGCGCTGGAAGAAGCCCTGACCGGCGACCGCAAAATCTTCCTGGCCACCCAGCACGACGCGTCGGTGGATGAGCCGACTGCGGACGACATTTACGAGACTGGCACCATCGGGAACATCGTGCAAAGCGTGCGCATGCCCGACGGCAACATCAAGGTGCTGGTGGAGGGCGTCGCCGGCGAATTCGGGGCGGTCGATATTGATTGCTATGAAGTCAGCCGACATGCCGGGGGCTAAGTGGCCGATATCATCGCGGCCCAGGACTTGCGCGCCGCCGAGAGTTGCGAGTTCGAGAGCTTGGCGAGCGGTTAATGCGGTAGCTGCTTCCTCGCCGACGCGCGCGAGCAGAAAGGCAGAGCGGGCTTCTTGAAACATGTTTGAAGAATCGTTAGAAGCAGCGCCGTCTACGCCTAGGCCCATCGGTACGCCTGCTTCCAACATACGGCGTAACGGTATGACGCCACTGCCCAAACGCATGTTGCTGAGTGGGCAGTGCGCAACTCCAGTGCCGGTTTGCGCGAAGCAGTGGATGTCGGTTGTCCAGATGGACACAGTGCGCGTGCCACACATCGTTCCCCCCCCAACCGAGTGACTCGGCGTATTCACCGGGAGTCATCTGAATTGAGCGCGGCTGTATTGGATGTCCGGTTGATTTTCCGCCAGGTGTGTATGCAAACGAACGCCGGCATAACTGCGCGCCATGGCTGCGGATTCTTTCATCAGCGCAGTCGATACGGAGAAGGGCGAGCACGGCGCTAGGGACAGCCGAGTCATGGCACCGCGCGAGTTATCGTGATAGGTCTCAATCAGGCGGCGGCTGTCGTATAGGATGGCGTCTTCTTTTTCGACTAGTGAATCGGGCGGTAGCCCGCCTTGGCTTACGCCGACGCTCATGCTGCCGCGGCAGGCGTGGAAGCGCATCCCCATTTCTTTGACGGCACGGATTTCGTCGTCAATGGTGCAGTTGTTGGGGAAGAGATAGAGATGGTCGCTAGAGGTGGTGCAGCCGGAGAGCATGAGTTCGGCGGCGGCCATTTGCGCGCTGACGAAGACCATCTCGGGCGTGAGATGGGACCAGATGGGATAGAGGGTTTGCAGCCAGCCGAAGAGCTCGCAGTTCTGGGCGGCGGGGATGACACGCGTGAGCGTTTGGTAGAAGTGATGGTGCGTGTTGATGAGGCCGGGCAGAACGACGTGGCTGGCCTTTGAGATCGAGCACTTCATCGGCTTCGGCGGGCAGGGTGTCGGTGGTGCCGACCTGTTCGATGAAGCCGTCGCGGACGAGGATTGCGCCATTGCTGATTTCGTCACGCGCGGCATTCATGGTCACGAGCGTGTGACTGTTCTTGACGAGTAATGTGGTCATCTAGACTCGACGCCCCGGCATGACGGCGTTTCAGGATTAATGCGCAAATTCCGCCGGTGGCGATGCCGGACGAAAAAGTGTCTTTAATGATGGGCGGCATGCCATTCATAATCTCAGGGACGAAGGTGACGCCGAAGCCGAGACCGAAGGAGACGGCAATGATGGTGGAGGCGCGGCGGTCGAGATCGATGGCCGATAGGATGCGAATGCCGGCAGCGGCAACGGTGCCGAACATGATGATGGTGGCGCCTCCCAAAATAGATTGAGGCATGGCTTGGACGAGTCCGCCGACGACCGGGAAGAGCACCAAGGATGATGAGCATGGCGCCGACAAACGTGCCGATGTAGGAACTACCGACGCCGGTGAGTTGGATGATGCCGTTGTTCTGGGCGAAGGTTGTGCTGGGGAAAGAGTTGAAGAGTGCGGCGAGGCATGGAACTGACTGCCATCGGCCATGACACCGCCGCGAAGGCGCTGAAGAGTAGATGGGGCCTGACATAGGTTCGTAGGTGAGAGCGGCAGGTGGCGGTGAGGTCGCCGATGGATTCGATGGCGGTGATGAGGTAAAGAAAACTGAAAGGGATGAGGGCGGTGAGGCGCACGCCGAAGCCGTAATGCGGAGCGGAGTGGGAAGGGTAAACCAGGGCAGCGTGTGCAGTTCGTGAAAACCCACTTTGCCTGCCACGATGGCGACAACGTAACCGCCGGCGAGCCCGGCGACGACCGAGATCATGCGCAGCCATTCCGACTTGCCGCTGTTCAGAATCACAATCAAAACGACGACGATACCCGCCCATGAAGAGATTCTGAGCGGAGCCAAAACTGCCGTTCGCACGCGCGTCAAAGCCGCCGCCTAAACTCGTGATTCCGACCTCGACAAGAGTCAGTCCAATGAGCGTGACAACGATACCTGTAACCAGCGGCGTGATGATCTGCTGGCCAGATGAAGAAAGGGACTCACTAAGATTGGGACAAGCGCCGCCACGAGGCAAGTGCCGAAGACGATGCCAAGAGCGCCTGAGACGGACGACGCCGAGCGGTCAGCAATCACCGTTTTCGCTAGCGCGATGATTGGCCCAAGAAAGACGAAGCTGGTTCCCTGAATGCTTAAGAGTCCCGAGCCGATGGGTCCGATCCGAGTGCTTTGCAAAAGCGTTCCGACACCCGAAATGAGCAGGGCCATGCTGACCAGGAACGCTTCGTCGGCAGGTGGCAGATGCAACGCTTTCGCCACAATGAGTGGAGGCGTGATGATGCCCACAAACACCGCCAGGACATGCTGCAGCGCCACGAAGATAGCGCGCTGAAAGGGCGGTTTGTCCTTTAAGCCATAGATCAGATCGGGAACGCCAACCGGCGAAAAGGTCGCTGGCTCAGCGGCTGCCGGTATCAGTGTACATCCCGTCCAAATCGATAGCTTAACGTGAGAGCAATGGTGCGCATCTCACTAGGTTTCACGAAGGTATCCCAGAATAAATATTGGGAAGTGAAGAAGCGCTTGTCGCCAATGTTATTGGCCGACAGATTGGCTTCATAACGTTTGTATTTATAGAAGAACGAGCCGCGGAAGACGGCGTAGGAAGGCAGAACGATGCCGCTGATGTAGCCGGCCTCTGTTTTCTGATCCCAACTGCTGCCAAAGGTAACGCCCCAATTCCGTTGCGGCGTGATGGTGACAAAGGCGCTGACAACGTTCTTCGGCTGGCCGGGCACCTGAACCGGAACTTTCAAGCCGAAAATACTTGCATCTCCAATAAAACGGCCGCCATATGATTCTTCCGGCGTAAGGCCGATGAGCGTTCCCGGTATACCGAGTTCAAATGGGATGTTCAACTGTTCTGGCTGTTGAAAAGTATAGGCAGTGGTGAAGCTGTAATAGCGGGATGGTGCGGCTCTCCATTCGAACTCGACTCCCTTTGTTTTATAGAAATCGACAGTGCTGCTGAGGGTGTTGTAAGTGGCGCGCTTCTGCTGAAAGAGAGAGAGGGTTGCAAGCATTTTGCTGGCCAGCGCGAACTTCACGCCGGTTTCAGCCAAATGTGCGCCTTCGATGTATTCTTTGTTGGGAATGGTGGAATAATCGACCTCGCCGCCTTGGCCCACGCTTAAGTAGTTCGATGTGGCGTAAGTGAAATAAGGAATGATTTGATGAGGCAATCGCAGGCTGGCGCTGACATTGTAGGTGGTTGCACCGTCGCTCCCGCTGGTATGAACCATAGGCTCGCCGGCATCTGTTCCGGTGGATTGCGGATTGTAAAAATCGTAGCGGACGCCACCCAAAATGCTTAAGCGAGACCAAAGCTTGATGTCAGTGAGGAAAAATTCGCCGATGTCCGAGTAGCTTCCCTGCTGAAAATAATCCCAGGAGTTAATGGCGTAGGGAGTGAATGCGCCGGCGAAGCGATCATTGGGTGTAGGTCCAACAGATAAATCACGGCGGTCGTTGGCTTGGGGCGTGCGAGATTCGCCTGAATAGAACTGGGTATGCCGCGCGGCGAATCCGGATGTAGTCTCTATGGTCGCCCAACGCGTGGGTTTCAACTGATAATCAACGGTCGTTTTATTCTCAAAAACTTTCGGATTGTAGTAAGAGGAGAATTCGTAGTTCGTGTACTTAGAGGCGTCCAGTGTTTCCACGAATGTCTGGTTCTTGAATGTGAAACCCTCACGGATATCGCGGACAATGTCGAAATAGCCGGTATCCGTATCGGCGTTACTGAAATCTCCGGCGTCGGCAATGATCTGGTTGTCGTTAAGGTGAGTGAGATGGACAGTGGCTGGATTCAAGGCAAACAAGGCTGCCGTTTGAGCATAAGCTGCCGATTGAAACACCGGTGCAAAGTTGGGTGTAAACACGAAAGTCTGAAGACTATCGCGCTGCAGATTTGCCGGCGTGATGTTGTAGCCGTTTGTGGATAGGTTGACAAGCGGGCTGCCTGCCAGATAAGTGCCATTGTTGATCAAAGCCTGGGTGATGCGGTTCCAGCCCACGTTTTGCGGCAAGTTTCCTTTGTAGAACTGGTAGCCCATCTCAATGCGCCATTTCTTTCCCAGTTCGCTATCGAAAGCAATTTGCGCCAGTTTCTGGCGCTGGTGGATGTAGTTGTAGTAACTTCCGGAATCTTCAAAATTGGTGTAGGCATAAACACCGGCGCGATGGCCGAAGAGTTCGAGCGGACTGCCGAAATCGAGACCGCCGATTTTTTCGTTATAGCTGCCATAGGTGAGCGTCACTTTGCCTTCAGGATGTTCCAGCCATTTAGCGCTCTGACTGCGGGCGCTCTTCGGAATGAAATTGAGAAAACCGCCGCTCTTGCCTGCGCCGTAGGCAGTGGGCGGGGGGCCCTTTACCACTTCGATTGTCTCGGCTGCGCCTAGCGGTGTGGAGTAACTTCCTTCATTTTCGGCGCGTCGAAAACCACGGAAATAATTGTCGCTTTCATCGCCGCGAACGAACAGGGTGCCGGGAATGCCGAAATAGCTGCCGGTAAACGTGCCGGAAGCCACTAAGGCCAAGTCGTTTACCGTTTGGATGTTATAGCGCTCCACCGTTTCAGCTCCAACAACGGAGATGGATCGCGGCGTTTCTTCTACCGGTAAATCAAGACCATACACACTTTTTGTAGGAACATCGGGCACCACTTCAAATGGATCTGCCTTCGCGTTGACCTCCACGCTGCTTGAGCTTTGCGCGACGTCGAGCGGAACATCAAGGGTGGTAGTTTTGGCGTCTGTTACCGAGACGCCGGCACGAAGGAAGGGCTTAAACCCAGGGGCGGTTACCGAGAGCGTGTAGCTACCGCTCGGAAGGCCTACAATGGCGTAGGCGCCGGTTTGGTCGGAAATGGTTGTTTTGACAGTAACTCCATCCGACGTCTTTAGACTCGCCTGGGCGTTGGGGACGACAGCATCAGTGGAATCTTTGATCGTTCCCTGGAGCGAGCCGGTCTGTGCTTGGGCGGAAACCGCGCCACAGACACCGATGAGAAAAACACAAATAGCCCAGAACGAGCAATCGTCATCCACGTACCCCTTATTAGAAAAATCGATCCAGAAAAAGGAGCACGACGAGGCTTCGCTAGTCCAACGGGGCTAGTAAGTGTACTGGATTTAAATCAGAGTATCATCCATGAGTTATACGTGTCAACAAGACATTAAACGAAGAAGGCATTGCATTGATGGCGTGCGTAAACCCATTTATCGATGAGGGCGAAGTTGATGAGGCTACACAGGACGATGGCGATGAGCGCGGACGCGAGGCTTGGGAGATGGAATTGAGTGACGAGGCAATAAATGATAAAAGTGTTGCCGCAGAGGGAGACGAACCCGTTGGCAAGATGGAAGCGCAGGACGCGGCGGAGAGTGTGTTGGGAAGCGCGGTCCGGCCAGGTGTACCGTTCGTGCCAAAGGAAATTGTGGAGAATGGCGAGTTCGACGGAAATGGGTGTGGCGATGACGAGTGGCATGTGTTTCGTCAATAGAGTGAGGGCTGAAAGTTGGATGGCTGCACCGAGGCAGCCCACGAGAGCGAATTTAGTGAAGCGGCGTTGTTTCATGGGAGGGGCTCGGCGCGGTAGAGGGTGAGAGTGTGGCGTCCCACGGCGATGAGGGCCATGACGCTCATGCCGACAATGGCAACAAGGCCGCCGACATCAAAGAGTAGGATCTGATGGCCGCCGGGAAGGGCGGCATATTTATTTCTGAGCAAGAATAGGTTGCCGATGATGAGGGCTAGGCGGAGTTCAGTGGGGCCGAAAAGGCCGTGCGAAATATGGAAGCGCCCGATGGTGTAGGTGGCCAGATAGCTTTCGATGGAAAGAACGTAAAAACATAAGAGCAGGGCGAGGGCGATCTGCCAGTGGAGATAACCGGAGCAACCAAGGCCGATCGATAAGGGCGAGCGCACCGAGGGTATCGACGATGTGGTCAACATAGAAGCCATAACGAGGGCGCTGCTGGTTGCGGACGCGGGCGAGGGTGCCGTCGAGCGAATCACCCAGCCAGTTGAGAAAAATAAAAATGTTGACGAACCAGAGGGCGTGGGTGTCTTGTGGTGCGAAGGCGTAGGAGACGCCGGCGAGGATTTGGGCAAGGAATGCGAGCACGGTGAGGTGGTCGGAATGGATGGCGGTTGGGGTGTGGTGGGCGAGCCAGATCAGGAGGCGTTTTTCGTAAGAAGCGGTGATGGCGGTGTGGACGCGTTGGGCGTTTGTGAAGGGTTGAGGTTGTATCATGCGGCGATGATGGCGGATTTTGGCGCCCATTGGCAATGGATTGAGGCTGGAACGGGGTCAATTGGACCTTGAAGTGTAAGTGGCTGAATTGGCGAGGGTTGTGCGTTAGACTAGACGTGGTTTAATGTCGTCTATTTATCAATTCGGCGTGTTTGCTGCGGATGCGGGGGCGGGGGAACTGCGGAAACACGGGCAGCGGGTTAAGCTGCATGCGCAGCCGTTTCAAGTTTTGGTGATGCTGCTGGAGCGGCCGGGTGAGGTAGTGACGCGGCAGGAAATGCGTGAGCGGTTGTGGGGCGACGGCACGTTTGTGGATTTCGAAAGCGCGCTGAACACGGCGGTAAATAAGATTCGCGAGGCGCTGGGCGATTCGGCCGGGAGTCCGCGATTTGTCGAGACAGTGCCGGGGAAGGGGTATCGGTTTATTGCCGGTGTGACGGGGGTTGCTCCCGTTCCCGAGTCGACGGCGGTTTCTTCTGAGTCGAGCGCGGATGTTGATGTGATTGCCCCGCGCCGGGTGGTGCGGACGCTGCTCATTCTGATTCAGGCCATGTACCTGGCGTTTTACTTTGGAGCGCTGGGGAATTTGGCCGAGATCCATGACATTTTCGTCGAGGAGGGTTGGGGGCTACCGGCGAACCAATGGATGGCGATTTTGGTGACAACGGCGGTGGTGTTGATACCGGTCCGGCTGTTTTTGACGGTGGGCGTGATTTTCGATTTCAGGACGCTGGCGGAAAACTTCAGGAAGATTTTTCCGGTGTTGTTGGTGATGGATTTATGGTGGGCGTTGTCGCCGTTTTTGTTAATTCACCATGTGAGCCACGGGGTGGCGTTAGGGAATGAGTGCGGCGCTCGTTTACTTGCCGTTTGCGCAGCGGAGTTTGGTGGCGATGTATGCAATGCGCAAGAAATGAACATCGGGGTGCATTTAATGTCCAAAATGTAGGCTGCACCCAGGGACGATGGCCCGTAATCGCTAAAAAAAATAGGTTCATTCGTCGTGGCTCTCAAATTGCCGTTGTATCTTTCATGAAACTCAATCCTACCCTCCGCCGTACACTTCTTGCCGCTGCCTTCGGTTCGTGGCTTTTGGCATGCGGCGTTCCCGCGCTGCACTTTAATAACATGGGCGATCACGCCGTTTCGGGTTTTGAACTCATGACGACGGGATTATTCTTCGGGTGGGTCGTCGTGAACTTCGCCGCCTACGCGAACCCTTTTCTTCTGATTGCCGGGATTCAGTGCTTGCGTGGAAAACAGAAATCGGCGCGAATCCTGTCCGTCATATCCCTGTTCTTGGCCGCTCAAACATTACAGCTCATTCTGTTTCCGTGCACTTGGCCTTCAGCAATCGGATCGACTTCACGATCGGCTGCGTGCCGCGACTGGGCCAGGCCGGACGTCGAACTCTTTCTATGGGTAGCAAGCGTCGCACTCGTGTTCTTGGCGACTGGCCGAGCCGAGGGTTCTGAAATTGAAGAACAACCCGTTGTGATCACTCTGTTCGATAAGGCGTGAAGCTAGCGCAACTTCTTTGCGGGTAGTGAGATGAGATTCTGCGTGGAGAAAGTCTAGTTCAAATGTACCGGCCTTCGGCCAACTGAACCGGCCTCGGCCCGCACGGATTGCGTTCAAACCTAAAACTTGTAAGAGGGCGGTGCGATCCCTTTCAAGCGCAAATAGACTTCGGCTTGGCCGCGATGATGCGCGGCATGAGTAAAGCCGCCCCAAAACAATTCAAACTTCGTCACTGTGGTATTGCCCCGCTTCAACGTTTCCTGCAAGCCTTTATCGTCGAGCTTGGAAAGTCCCGCCGTGCAGAAGTCATAGGACGCGGTAATGTTCTGAATGGCGGTAGCCTTCGACGCGTCTGCGGGTTTGGCAATGGGATTCGTCGTACCCAGCGCGGCCGCGCAATAATTGCCGTTCGCCATGGCAATGTGGTTCATCTGCTCGCCGAAGCTCATTTCGGCGTCGGTAGCCTTAAACGAATAAGCTTCAGCGGGCATCGCCTCGGCTACGGCGAGGGAAAGAGCTTTTGAGCTCTCCCAGTGTTTCATTGTTTCTCCGACCAGCGCCTTTCCTGGTTCTTGAGCGAGGACAGACTGAGCGGCCATCAGCGTAAGGGTACAAACAAAAGTGGATTTCATAGTTGAGTCCGAAAGGAGAGAAGCTCCCACGCGCTATCATACGACGACGTTAATTCCGCAGCGCTTCCAGGCTCGGACCCAGGGAGCCGAGAACGGCATCGGCGATTTGTGGGAACTGGGTCGTCAGCAAGCCGATGATAGGGCCGGCGAGGAAAGCGGCCGACTTGAGCCAAAATTCAAGCGTGAGGTGGCCCGGGGGAGTATTCGTAATGAAGCTTAGAATTTCGTCTCGCTCCATGCGGGCATAGACATAAATCACGCCGCCGCCAATGAGGGCGAAGTTGATCATCATCCACATGCTGACCTGATTGCGGGGCGCAAACGGGTAAAAGGAAATGGAGAAGCAACTAAAAACGAACAGAAAGATCATGGCCAGGATCATAGTGCGCATCCGGCCTAGGATGTTCTGAATGAAGGCGACATACTGGAATGCCACGAACTCTTCTTTCGTTTGCACGGCAAGGTGATCGCTCAGCGGAAGTGCGGTAGGAGTGGCGCCGCTTTCCTCCGTTTTTTGAGTTTCAGGTTCGTCCGTTTTTAAGTTGAGGGAGTCGGTTTCGCTAGTCCAAGTGTCGTTGAGTTTGTTGAGGACCTCCGCAGTGGCATCGGCCAGAGAACTGCAAATGTTCGGGCGCTTGTCTTGAAGCGAGTTACCCTCGTACTCTTTAACCGCGTTCGCCACAAGCGGCAATGAATCCGGATAGAGAAGGAGCAGACGGCGCGCGACATCAATTTGCAGCGCTAAGAAGCGTTCTTGAATGCGCAGAACCGAGCCGCTCATGTTCCAGAGTGAACTGCTGTCTATGATCCTGAGGCGCGAGAAGGTGCGGCGCAGTTTTAGATTTTGGAGAGCAGCCAAAAGGTTCCGTAGTTCGTACCAGGTAAGGAACAAGCGCATGGATTCGGCGGTAGTCAAGAGCAGCGAAAATAATAAGGCAAGGTCGATAACGGTGGAGTAGCGAAAGTTTTCGAACGCGAGGAGGGGCAAATCGTTCGAGAAATAAAGAATCATAACGCTACCGACGATCGCCAGAACTGCAACAATGGGCCATTTCAAAGCGAGGGGTTTAGCGACGTTCAGAATTCGCCAGCCCACATCGGAGCCGATGCTCAACCTAGTCTGCTCGCGCAGATGGCTCGCTGAGGGCAGAATAGGCCGACCAGGCAGCAGCAGTCGATTGCCGGCAAGCATCTGCCAATTCCAGATATAAAAGCCCACTAACAGGAACAAGATCGGCAGTAAAGGAGAAACGCCGGAAACAACGTGGAAGCAGCGATCATAGAAAGCGTATTGATCGCTACCAAACCGTACCAACTGTTCCACGTTGAAGGCAAAGAGGGATGCGGCCATGATTACGCCGAGAGTGGCTAGGAAGACCGATACGGCGGTGGTGCGCCAGTGCCGGAGGCGTTCAAATTTCGTGGCCACCAGCAGGAGAAGAGCGAAGACGATGACGGCTATCCAAAAACGCCAGTTTAGGAAAAAGGGCAGCGTGCTGCTTTTAGCGCCGCAAGGTAAAAGGACAAATAGCAGCGAAATGGAAACAGAGATGGCGGCGTTTTGCGCCAGCAGGAATACATGCGAGAAGGCGGTAAAGCGGTGAAAAGGGGCGAAGAGGCCAAGGGACGCGATCTTAGAGCCGCCCACGAGACCAAAGGCTTCATAAATCAACAGGAGGAACGCGAGACCTTTAGCAACCTTAAAAGAGAGAGGGATCTCGGGCGTTTTTGGATCTTTTGGACCTTTTGAGTCACTTGAATCTTTGAGTTCTTCTCCCGTTTGAGAAGCTGATTGATATCGGACTGAAGTCGGTGCCGGCCCC
>CAWJBS010000020.1:0-11472 GCA_963840845.1 Bryobacterales bacterium | reverse complement strand
GTATGGGACCAGCGCGCTCACGCTGGTGACGGTGCAGAACAGCGTGTCGGTCACGCGCGTGGAAGTGCTTTCGCCGGATCTGGTGAAGCAACAAATCAACGCAGTGCTGTCCGACATTCCACCAAACGCGGCGAAGACTGGCGCGCTGGCAACGAGGCGGTGGTGAGAGCGGTGGCCACGCTGGCGGCGGAGTTTCAATTTCCGCTGGTGGTTGATCCGGTGATGATCAGCAAGCATGGGGCACGCCTGATTTCGCCCGAAGCGGAGGCGGCGTTGCGGGAAGAGTTGCTGCCGATGGCTTATCTGGTTACGCCCAACATACCGGAAGCGGAGCTTTTGTGCGGGATGGAAATCAAAGATCAGGCAGATATGCTGCGGGCGGCGCGACGGCTGTGCGCGATCGGCTGCAATGCCGTGCTGATCAAAGCGGGGCACTTGGAAGGCGCGCCGGTGGATTTGCTGCTCGAAGGCGAGGAGGTGACGCGCTTCACCGGTACGCGGGTGAACAGCAAGCACACGCATGGGACGGGTTGCACATTGTCGGCGGCGATTACCGCGAATCTGGCTTTTGGGATGACGCTGGTGAATGCGGTGGAGAAAGCGAAACGTTTTGTGCAAGCGGGAATTGAGACCGCGCCCACGCTAGGACATGGGCACGGTCCGTTGAACCACTGGGCTTAGTTAGCGCTTCTTGCGAAGCAGAAAGCCGAGGCCGAGCAAAGCGGAACCCATCAAAGCCAAGCTGGTGGGCTCGGGCGTAGGAGTGGCATCGGGAATGGTAAACGATGCGCTGATCGTCACCGGACCGGTGGTGGTAGCGCCTGGAACTTGGCCCACGTTTCGCTTGTGAGCACGGTGTGGCTGGCGGCAGACCAGCGCACGTCAGGGTGACGTAGCCGAAGCCGAAACCGGTACCGGGATCGAAAGCACCGTTGGTGACCAGAGCCTCGCTGACGGTTCCGCTAGGCGTGCCGCTTAGCACGAGTGTCATGTTGACGTCGGTAGCAAGATAGTCGTAGTAGAAACTATTGCTGGTCGGCGTTGACGAATAACCTTGGATCGGCATAACGTCCGATGTCGCGTAGGTCGTGATGAACTGATAAGTGCCAGACCCATACGCCGAGTGGTACCGACGACAGTAATAGCGCCGGACATGACGCAAGTGGTGAGGCCGGCGGAATTGGTGCAGGCGCCTTGCGTGATGCTATATTTACCGTCTCCGGCATCAGGTCCGGATGCGATAGGGCCAAGCCCCGTCAGTATGAAATTCTGGGCAGAAGCGCCCAAGTTAAGGTTGACTGTATCCGCTTGGATAGTGGTAACTGCGAGCAAAAAATGTCGCGGCAGTACATAGAATCGATAGTTAGTTGCAATGGTTTTTCCCTCCGGAAAACGAATCGAACCCTACTAGGTTAGACCAACTAAATTAAATGGGCAATATGAGGGAGTTTCGTAACTAAGGTTTAAACTTATCGCGCCATGGCAAGCGCCAGCAGGAGTGCGCGCTGGGTGCCCTTCCACGAATCGTGGGCATCGAAGCTTTCGTTGAGCGAATGCGCGCCGCTGCCGGAACCGCCGCCGCCGATGGTGATGGCGGGAATGCCTTGATTCATGGGGACATTCGCATCTGTAGAGCCTTCGCCTAAGCGCCCGGTTAGAGCCCATCACTTGATTGACGTCGAGAGCGGTCTGGACAATTTTGGAGTTATCCGCGGTTTTGCCGGCTGGGCGGAGACCTACTAACTCGGTTGACACACTTACGGGGCCACGATTGTTCCAGCGCTTATTTTCCTCGGCAACCGAGTCATTCATGGCGGTCTTAAATTTCTGATGCAGCTTTTCGAGTTCCCTGACGTCGGCAGAGCGCATATCGACTTCCATCCAGGCCTCAAATGGGATCGCGTTGACGGAGGTGCCGCCGCCCACGCGGCCCACGTTGAAGGTGGTCTTTGGGTTTTCGGGGACTTCGAACTGATCGATCTTGGCGATGGCGCCGGCCCATGGCTTGAATGGGATTTGCCATGCCGAAGGATCCGTAGCTGTGACCTCCCGGCCCTTTGAAGGTGACCTTGTAGCGATAACTGCCGACGCCGGTGTTGGTGATACCGGCACCCAAACCGTCGATGGAAATGAAGGCGTCAATCTGTCCCTTTAAAGTTTCGCCGAAGAGTTCTTTCATGCCGCGCAGATCGCCCAAGCCTTCTTCGCCTACGTCGGCGACAAAGGTAATGGTGCCGGGAGTGGTGACTTTGGCTTCGTTGAGAGCGCGGATCACGCCAAGCATTACGACGAAGCCGCGGCAATCATCGCCGATGCCTGGGCCTTTCATGAGGTCGCCGGTGCGGGTGACGTGTACGTCAGTGCCCGGAGGGAAAACGGTATCAAGGTGCGCAGCAAAGACTAGGTTGGGGTGGGGCTGGCTCCCGGCCGTGTGCCGATCACGTTGCCTGCCTTATCGATGCGGACACCAGCGAGGGCGAGTTGTTCGAACAGGCTCTTCAGCTCGGCGGCGCGGACGGATTCTTGAAAAGGCGGAGCGGCGATTTCGCAGATGCGCTGCTGCTCGCGCAACATATCGGGCTCATTGCGCTTGATGATGGCAAACGCCTCCTTGACCGCAGGTTCGTTGGCCAGAGTGGCTACGGTCTGCGCGGAGGCGCTGAAAGCAGCAAAAGGTGATTAGGGTAAGAAGCCGGCTAGTATTTGGGGACACTAGGATCAACTTTATCGCTCCAAGCTGTGATCCCGCCAGTCATGTTGCGAACATGTTGAAAGCCGTTCTGCTTGAGCAGATCCACCGCCTTCTGGCTGCGGCCGCCGGATTTGCATTGGGCCACAATATCGGCGTTCTTATCGAGTTCGTTCAAGCGTTTGGGCAGATCGCCGAGGGGAATCAGGACCGAGCCCGGAATTTTGGCGATTTGATATTCGTGGGGCTTCGCGGACGTCGAGCAGGACAAACTTGTCGCCCCGATCGATCTTCTGCTTCAATTCGAGGGCATCAATCACGGCGCTGCCGGCTGTTGGTTCGTTGCTCATAGGCTTAATTCCACAGAACTGCTGGTAGTCAATTAATTTTGTCACGGTGGGGTGATCGCCGCACACGGGGCAGTCTTTATCGCGGCGCAATTTCAACTCGCGGAACTTCATGCCGAGCGCATCGTAAAGCAGCAGGCGGCCTTTCAAAGTGTTCGCCAATGCCGAGAATGAGCTTCACGGTTTCGGTTGCCTGAATGACGCCGATGATGCCGGGCAGAATCCCAGAACCCCACCTTCGGCACAGCTTGGAACCAAGCCGGGGGGCGGCGGTTCCGGATACAAGCAGCGGTAGCAGGGGCCGTCTTCATAGGCGAAGACGGTGGCTTGCCCTTCGAAGCGGAAAATGGAGCCGTAGACGTTTGGCTTCTTGAGCAGCACGCAGGCGTCGTTGACCAGATAGCGCGTCGGGAAAGTTATCGGTGCCATCGACGACGATGTCGTAATCGCGCAGAATGTCGAGGGCGTTTTCGCTCGATAAGGCCGGTGTCGAACTTGTCGATGCGGATGTTGGGATTGATCTCTTTCATGCGGTCGGCGGCGGAATCGAGCTTCTTGCGGCCAATGTCGCTGGTACCGTGAATGACCTGACGCTGCAGGTTAGAGACATCCACCACATCAAAATCAACCAAGCCGATGCGCCCGACACCGGCAGCCGCGAGATACAGGCCGAGCGGCGCACCCAGGCCGCCCGCGCCAATCATGGCTACTTTGGCGTTCTTCAATTTCGTCTTGGCCCTGCATGCCCACTTCGGGCAGAATCAGATGGCGGCTGAAGCGCGCGATTTCGTCGTTGGTTAAGGGCGGGGCTTGCTCCTCCACCGCAGTCGAGCCGCCGGCAATGCTGGGCACAATCGAAATGGTCTCGCTGCCGGCTAGCTTGGTGTCGGTTTTATCCAGGTAGCGAATGTCTTCGTCGTTCACGTAGACGTTGACGAAGCTGCGCAGTTTGCCCTGGTCGTTGAATAGATTCTTCTTGAGGTCCGGATAACGCAGGGTCAACGCGCTGAGCGCTTCGGCGACAGTAGCGCCGGTCACTTCAACCGAATCGCTCTGTTCGGTAAACTGCCGCAAAGCAGTGGGAATCAAGATCTTGGCCATTTCATCTCCTCGGGTTCCGCCGCAGTCTGGTCAAGATCGGGCAGGAAGCTATTTGCATGATCGAACTTTCCATTTTGAATCGAAAGCACCACAAAGGAATACCAGGGGCAGGAATTTTTCAGATCGGTCTCGGAAAAATAGGCGTCGCAATCGGGATGCGAATGGAAGATGCCGATAAGGTCGAGACCGCGTGCGCGCGCCGCTTGGTCGGCCGCCAGGAGATCCTCGGGCTTCAGCTCATAACGGTCGTTCTGCTTGCCGGCGAAAGCGTTCTCTAAGGGGACTGCTTCCGTTACTACTTTTTTGCCCCCCTGGTTGTGTCCCAACATGGCGCCACAGCATTCGTTGGGATACAGCCTCTCCGCGTGTAAGACCATGGTTTGCCATGGTTTAGCCTCAATTTGAATCACAGCTGCTAGTTTTCCTACTATTCCTATTGTGTATGACTGCTATTGCTAGGATGACACACAGCCTGGGCAGGTTGCAGGCTTACCGGGAGCTCTACGCGGGCAAGTACTGCTTGAGCTGCGGAAAAAAGTCGATAGTGAAACCGGTGGCAATGGCGATAGCGCGTTTGGTGTCGCCACCGTTCACCGGAACCACGACCCGTACAAGGGCTGTGTCGCTCCGATTGTAGCGAATCGAGTCGGCGACCGTATAGTATTTGGCCCAATATTCGCTAGCAACGGTGCGGTTGTGCGATTGATACCAATACAGCACCACGCTTTGACTGTCGCCGCGCGTGACGATGTAGCGGTTCACTTGAATGGGTTGAGACTGTCCGGGCACGCGGATATCGACGATTTCACTGCTGGTTGGCACATAGCCCGAACCGGGCAAACAATTTTTGGGGGAGTGGGGCGCCTTACCGGTGCTTTGGGTATCGAAGAAAGCGACGAAAAGAGTGGCGGCCGTGCCGTTGCTCTCGTTTTTGTATACGCGCGACAGAATATCGTCGGCTTTCAGAACGTCCAGTTCGTCCTGACTGATCTGTAGGTCCTGGACATTTTTCCAAGGCGTGCCCGTTAGGGCAAAATCGGCGAGCGGAAGGCGCGGGGGGATTTCCTGTGTGCGAGAGAACCCATAAAACATACCCGCTTGCGCGAGCAGCACAGCGCTAAGAATGATAGAACTCTTCGAACCCATCAAGCTGTTCATCGGTTAAGCCTTTTCTCTCTTTTGGGCCACCATGTTAATAAGGCGGTGGACCCCCAACAATACAATGATATCGATGAAATAGATGATAAAGCCTTCCACTTCGTGATACCAGCCGCTGGCCCATTCGGTGTTGTGTTCGGAGAGCAGAGCGGTGATGGCCACGCGCATGCCGTTAGCCAGGATGGCGATAGGGACGGTGGCGATGAGGAGCACCCAGCGCATCCAGACTTTTTTATCGGTGAAGTACGAGATGATCAACGCCATAAACAGCAGCGTCATGAGTGAGCGGATGCCGCTGCAAGCCTCGGCAATATCAAGAGGCTGGCTGGGGATATGCAGAATGTTGCCTTCGCGAAACACCGGGATGCCCATCATGCCGATCATTAACTCGCCCAACTGGCTGGCCAGATTTTGCAGCTTCATGGTGAGAGTCGAGTAAATGATGGCGGGAATGGGGATCATGAAGAGCAGCAGAACGAGCGGGAAAGAGGAGGATTTTGATCCAGCGAGTGCCACCAAGGTATAAAACCGTTCCGAAGAGGGCGATGACGAACGATAAACGGGCCGAAAATAATTCAGCGCCCAAAGTGGCCACCATGGAAAGCAAACCACCGAAGACAACCAGAACCAAGCCGAAAAAGTTAGACTTTCGGGGCGTGGACGCCAGTTCTTCGCGATGCTGCCAGGCTACGAAACCCGCAAAAACAGGCACAAAGAAACCGTGCCCCATGTTTTCGTCGTTCGCCCACTGCGTGGCCATGCGGTAAAGGATGGGCCAGTAACACAAAATGAGCAAGCCGCCAAACCAGGCGATCGCGGGCCACGATGTTTTAGCTAAGGCGTTTGGCTGCTGCGCGGCAGTCTGCTCGCTCACCATATGAAATCTCTTTCGTTAAATTTGGACACACCGAGAGGCAGATCCACCATCAGTAAAGGAAGTATACGAAAAACAACGAAAATCTCGGTTAAACGTACCCCTCCGAATGGGACTTTACTCCTTTCCTTAGGTTAACGCATTTCGTCAAGGCTCGGATAGGGACATTTAGGCGAGAGGTGGGCAATATTGAAAGAGTGATGGATTTGGTTAAGACGGACTCGCGTCTGTTTCTCCACTAAGAAACTTATCCGATCTTTCCAATCCCAGCCAGACGCCGCCTCGGTTAACGCCTCCAGCGCCCTGATCAATCCACCTATATTTGATGCCGGGATCGTCTGCACGTCATACCAACGCAATCACATCCCAAATTGCCAAACTGCTGCCCTGAACATAAGCTTGCCGTCCAGCCGCTGAATCGCGAAAGTCCAAAAAAGCGAACTCTGCCCGGCGTAGAGCTTGATCCACTAGGCGCGCACTTGTCTCGCTCGGCGTCCACCCATGGCGGCTAGCCAGTCTCGGTAGACTCTTATTGGCTTCCTGGGAGATCCCCAGACTGATTAGCGTTCTCCACTGCTCGATTCATTTACAAGAGAACTCGTAGCGCAGCTTTTTGAGATGCAACCAGTAAAGCGAGGAATTTCATTCTCAAGTTCTGACATCGGCCTGGAACGATGCCCGTTACCATGGGAATGTCCTCCTTACCGGTTTCATGCGGATATTCTTGCTCGCTTCATTGTTTTCGCTCGCCAGCCTAGGCGCGGCGCAGGATTTCTTTCCACTGAAAGACGTTCACCCCGGCCTGCATGGCGTGGGTCGCACGGTCTTTCAAGGCGAGCGCATTGAAGAGTTTCAAGTTGAGATTCTCGGCCTGTTGGAAAACATCGGTCCCCGCCAAACTATCGTTTTGGCTCGGCTGAGTGGCGGGCCGCTGGCGGAAACGGGGGTATTGCAGGGTATGAGCGGGAGCCCTGTCTATATAGACGGAAAACTGTTGGGAGCGGTCGCGCTTGGTTTTCCTTTTGCCAAGGAGCCGATTTGCGGCATTCAGCCCATTGAGAACATGATTGCCGACGCGAAGCTATCAGGACAAGCGGGGCATGCGCGTCTGACTCCAGCGTTCGGTGGCGGTGAACTGGCCAATTTGCCGGTGCCTGTCTCATACTCAGGCTTCTCCGCCGCAGCCCTCTCGGCATATGCGACCGGCTTCAGCAACCTCGGCTTTCGCCTTCAACAAGGGGTGGCGCAGAACACCAAGAATACTCGCTCGGCGACCGACGAAGTAGTGCCCGGTTCCATGATCAGCGTGGGCCTGATTACAGGCGATATGAATATGACGGCGGACGGCACGGTCACTTATGTAGATGGCAAACGGATTTACGCCTTTGGCCACCGGTTTCTGGATGCCGGCCCGGTAGAGATGCCGTTCGCGCATTCGGAGGTGATTGTCTCCCTTCCCACAGTCAATTCGTCCTTCAAAATTTCCGCGCCGCATGGTTGGGTTGGCACGATTTTGAGTGATCGAGCCACGGCGGTGGCAGGCGAGATTGGGCGGGTGGCGCACACGGTGCCACTGACGATCACGGTTCATTCATCCACAACCGGCAATCATCCTTATCAGATGCAGGTGGTGAACGACCGTCTGCTGACACCTTTGCTTTCGCAGTCCGCGCTCTTGTCAGCCATTGACGCCACCGAGCGCAGTGTGGGCGCGGGCACGCTGCGGATTGACGGGCGGGCCGAATTTGAGGATGGCTTACCTGCACTGGTGATGCACGACGTGTATGTAAGCGATAACGCGCTGGCCGCGCAAGCCGCTGCGAGCATGTTGGTGCCGCTTGGCTACGTAGTGGGCGGAGGCTTCAATCACCTGCGCCTTAAAAATTTGTCGTTCACCATTTCGCAGTTTGATACCAAACGGCAGCTGCGCCTGGGGCAGGCTTGGGCCTCGGCGCATGAAGCGCGCCCCGGCGACACAGTAATGATCACGGTGCAGCTGGAGGGCGAGAATGGTTATCAAACGGCGCAGTCCGTGAAATACCAGATTCCCGTGGGCGCATTGAATGGCGCACTGAACTTTACGATTGGCGATTCGCTGGTACAGAATTATGCGGAGTTCGCGGGCATGGCGCAATCTTCGCTGGCGAGCCCGGAACGCTTGATTGAGGCGATCAACCTCTACCATTCGAGCGAGGGTTTGTATGTGCGCGTCTGGCGGCCGCAACCCGCTTTCGTGGTGAACGGCCCGGGCCCCGGCAACGAGATGCCCGATCCGCCACCATCGGCGATGCTCATTTTGGCTGACCCTTCGTCATCGGCAAGCACCACGGCCACGAATATCAACACACGGGGATCGGAAGTGGGTCAATTGACGATTCCCGTCCCAGGCTATTCGGTTTCAGGCGCCAAAACGGTGCAAGTGGAAATCAAAGATTAGAGCTTTGCGCGGCCGCATGCCGCTGCGCCTCTGCGATGGCGTCAAGTTCGCTCTTCAGTTGTTCGAGTTCTTTGCGCAGCGCAATGTTTTCCTGCACCACGGATTCGTAACTTTTGCTTGGGAAATATCCGTTACACGGACACCCTTCGGTATTGCAGTACATCCGCGTGTAGTTCGCCGGAGCATGCGCCGAACATAGATGCCCACAGTGGGAACACGGCTTGTCTTCCTTAGCAGGAGCGCGCCGTTCCTTCTCGTTTTCCTGTTTTTCCGCCAAGCGGCGAGTCGCCGCGCCTGCAAAATTCAACAGAAACGACCTCCCTCTGCCTATCTAGAGGCTGATACGAAGAAAGTGTTTCGCTGGATGAAAATTCTCAGGGTATTTTCTCCGCCGACAGAGACGAGGGCGAATGCGGCGCACCCACGAAGTAATCCCCACTGCCCAATTGTTAGATCCTCGCTTACACTGGCCTCAGTTGATCAGAAGATGCGCACTTTTGCAATTTATTTCCCATTGATTCTTGTTGCTGCGTTCACCTCGCAAGCACAAACATCCCAACCCGCCGAAGCGGCCACGCAGACTCCAGCCGCTGACCGACCGGTCTCCGTCAAGCTGCTTGTCCCCAATATGCTGTCCGATCAAAAAAACCTCTGGACGTTCCCCGCGCGAATGACGCACAAAAATGTCTGGATACCGACCCTGGCCATCCTGGGCACGGCGGCCGCTTTCGTGGCGCTCGATCCCACCGAATCGTCCTACTTCCATAAAACACAGACATTCAATGGCTTCAACAACGTCTTCAGCAGCAACGCAACGGCGGTTGGCACGGTTATTGCTCCAGCTTCTCTGCTTGTGATCGGCCTGGTACGGCACGACACGAAGATGTCCCACACAGCGCTTCTCGCCGGTGAAGCTGTTGCAGATTCAGAAATCCTCAGCACGGTGCTGAAAGTCGCCACCAAACGCGCACGCCCCGTCTCCATTCCCGCCAGCGGCGGCAACTATTCCGATAGTTGGTGGGATTCAGCAGGTTCGGCGATAAGGGCGAGCAGCAGTTTTCCCTCGGATCACACGATCGCCGCTTTCTCAGTGGCGACGGTAGTGGCGCGCCGCTATGGGAGTCATCGCTGGGTGCCGTATGTGTCCTATGGGCTAGCCGCCGCTGTTGGGTTTTCACGGTTATCGCTATCGGCACACTTTGCGTCGGACGTCTTCATGGGCGCTGCACTGGGCTACACAATCAGCCGCTTTGCTGTGTTGCGCCAGTGACGATGCTATTTGGACTGAATATATAGCGCCGCCGCGTGCGCCTGTGCCGGATCGAGATCGCGGGTCACCATGGTCATCTCCGGCGCATGGCTGCGGTCTCCCCTGCGAAACTTCACCAGCTGTCCTTCCATGTATTCCGCATTCTGGCCCGCGAGCCGCGGTGCCGTTCCCTTGCCTTCCGCATCCGGCCCATGACAGGCCTGGCACGGCAGGATTTTCTGCGCCGGCAAGCCTACGGTGAAGAGGCTTTTCCCTTCGGCTAGCAGCGCTTTGTCGCCACCGCCGCCGTGGCCGCGCGCCCCGGGCTGTTTGGCATACCACGCTAAGGCTTCTTTCAGGACCTGCGGTTTGGCCGCATGCGCTACTCCTTCCATCTGGATACGTTCTTGGCGCGTCACGTTGCCGGGATCTCTCTTCACGCCAATGGCCTTCAGTGTCCACCAAAACAACTCGTCTACCGGAGGGCCAGCAGGTTCCTTAAACGCCAGAATTTTCTTCTCCATGTAGGCCGCATTCATGCCGCCGAGCTTCGGGAAATAGGGCAACTGGCTATTGCCGTCTACGCCGTGACACCCGGAGCAGTATATAGTAACCACCCGCGGCGCATCCCACTTACTTTGTTGTGCGCCCAGCGGTAGAGCTAAGGCCAGAGCCACGATGATGATTGATTGATAGGCTTTCACAGTATTCCCCTGATGCTCAAAAAGCGAAGAAAAGCTAACCCAGAGCGTGTTGTTGTCGCTCGGTTTTCGACCGAGTCCATCGATATTGGTCGTCAGTCCGTTGAATGTTGTAAACCCGGTGTACTGCAGCGAGGCCACTACGTTCTGCGTCAACGTTCTATCGATTTCTAGCTGATAGCCGGTGGTATTCGGTTTTGCGGAAAGCTGCAGACCGTTCGGATCCGTTATGCCGTACAAGGCGGCGTCATTACTCCCGTTGCTGAAGAAGTAACCGGCGGTAAAGGTCCAGGCATCGCGCAGCGCATAGGAAGCACTCAGGTTCAACGTCTTCAAATTCCCGGTGGCGTTCGATACGTCGCCCGCAGGATAACTCCCATTCCAAGATTGCTTTTCATAAATGTAAGAACCGCGCAGTGTGACCTTGCGCTCGTCTCCCAGATACTGATACTGCGTGTCGAAACCTGTGTCGGCAAAAACGTCAGTCGGGCCGCTGGGCGAACCACTGTCTGGATAGATCTGCGAATGCATGCCGAACGTGCCAATCATCCAGTTACTGGAGCCGTGATCCTTCGACCAATAGGCACGCCAGTAGGGATTGAAGCCTTTAAGATACTGCGCGCCCGTCTGATACGAAGTGCCCGCATTCATGAAGCGGAAAAAATCGTTGCCAACGCGGTACATGGAAACTTCCGCGTAAAACTGGCGGTCGAACAAGGCGTAAACGCCGATGCTCCCCGTCTCCTGCGCCAGACTCGCGATCATGGGACTCGCTGGAGCGCCGGGCGCTTGTGGCGAACCGTAGAACGGATAGCCCCAACTTGGCATCGTGTTCCACACATCTTGCAGGCCCGGATCATTGTTGCTGTCTATCCCCACAGCAACTCGCTGTTACCTGGATGAAAGAAGTGCACCG
>CAWJBS010000019.1:0-10809 GCA_963840845.1 Bryobacterales bacterium | reverse complement strand
AAAAGCGAGCGGAACGAAGCATTCACGCCAGTCACCGCCGTCAAGGCCAGCAGGATCCCGGCGTCTAGGGCCCAAAAAAAAGCGATCACAAGGGGGCTGAAATAACTTCCATACGTGACGCCGATTTTTGTTCCCGCCACAATCCGGTCGTGCTGTTCGGCTGTCATGCCGTCCGGCAAAGGCGCCACCTCCATCACATGAATGCGAAACGGGCCGGTGTAGAGGCCCACGCCAATGGCAACGGCGCCGCACACTAACAACGCCACAACCCAGAACCACTTGCTGTGCACCCGCTTGGCAGCGCTTTCCGGGTCGATCAGAAAGCTCGGCAGGCCGGCCAAATCACTCACAAACCCCGCTGTTTCCATTGGTATTTCTTGATTTTTGATCGCCATAAGAACTCGCCGCCATTATATACGCAATTCGCCGCGTTACGCTATGAGGTAGCTGCTGTGAAACCTTTCTTTCTTTCTGCCACCCTGTGTCTCTCGCTGGCTTGCGCCAATCAAGCAACCAAGCCTGTTCCGCAAAAGCATTATCCGCTCACCGGAAAAGTGGTTTCGGTTGACGCCAAAGACCGCACTGCCGACATCGACGCCGCCGCCATTCCCCATTTCATGGAAGCCATGACGATGGGTTACCCTATTCAATCGAAAGATGAGTTCGCCATGCTGCATCCGGGCGATCACATTACAGCCACGGTTGACGTGAACGATGATGGCAGTTACAGTCTGTCCCACATCAAAATCGTCCCTGCTCCCGCTGCTCCTACGAAAAAATGACGCCTACCGATCCGCACTATTCCGCCCCCACTCGCATTGTTACTCCTGCGCAGCCGGCCTACGTTGACCTGCGCATGGAAGATCCGTTTCGCCCTGCGCCGCGCATTCGTCTTGTCAGCCTTACCGCTGTCTTTAAAAGCCTCTGGGCGTCTTTGAAGTTTTTGGCCGAAACCGAAGTCCACGTTTACTCTTTCGCGGTGGCCGTCAACATTCTCATTTCGTTTTATCCATTTGTGGTGGCCATGATTCTCATCTGCCAGCACTTTCTGAACTGGCCCGCCGCTGCCCAGGTCATCATCCGCACGGTGACAGACTACTTCCCTAACAACTTCGGCATCCGGATGGACGTTTATCTCAGAGACTCCTCCCACCAGCCCTTTAGCTGGTTATCCATCTTCCTGCTGTTCTTTACCGCCAACGGCATCTTTACCCCGCTGGAAGTTGCCTTCAACCGCATCTGGCGCGCTAAGGCGAACCGCAGTTTCGTTTGGAACCAAATCATCAGCTTGGGCTTGACCTTCATTTGCGGCATTCTGGTTCTGGGCTCCGCTTGTTTAGACACGCTTTTCGGCGCCACTCTTGGTTCCAATGCATTTGCCGACATTATGCAAAGCGTGGTGCTGCACGTGATTGCCCTGCCGGTCACTGTGGTGATGATCTTCTTGATTTACTGGCTGCTCCCCAACGCCAAAATCTCAGTGGGCCGCTTACTGCCTTCCGCCATCGTGGTGGCTGTCCTTATCCAGATTGCCGAGTTTGCGAACGTTCTGCTCTGGCCCTGGCTCCGCGAAAAACTTCGCCACGACGTGCCGCCGTTCGTTCAATCCATTAGCATCATCTTTTGGGCTTTCATCGCCACCATGATCATCTTGGCCGGCGCGGAATGGGCCGCGCGCGGAAGGGCCGACTCGCCTGAGCTCACCGATGAGGCAACCGAGTCCGATCTTTCTTGAAAACTGCACTACACTGTCTTTTTATGTCCAATGACATCTCCCGTCGCGACGCGCTCAAAACCGGCGTCGCTCTGGCTGCCAGTCCAGCGCTTTTTACCGTCCACGCCGCTTCCGATCCCGTGAAAGTGGGCGTCATCGGGCTAGGCGCACGCGGCAGTTATCTGACGTCGCGTTTGGCGCATCTCGATACGGGCCGCTGCGTCGCTTTGTGCGACGTGAATCCCCAAGTGATGGACGCCACTGCCCGCAAACTCGCCACCAATCCTAAAAAATACGCGAATCATCACGACCTGCTTGCCGATAAAGATGTCGAGGCTGTCATCATCGCCGTTCCGCTGTATCTCCATTTTCCAATCACGCGCGATGCGCTGCTTGCGGGTAAGCATGTCTTCTGCGAAAAGAGTCTTGTCTTTAAGCCGGATGAGGTTCATTCTCTGCGTTCGCTGGCTGGTGAACATCCGAAGCAAATCCTGCAAGTGGGTCTGCAGCGCCGGTATAGCCTCTATTTCCAGTCATTGAAAAAGATGGTGGACGAGGGCGCTCTGGGCACTGTCACGCACATCCACGGTCAATGGCATCGCAACCCTGGCTGGGTCATGCAGCCGGGTGGCAAAGACAATCCGCAAAATTGGCGCATGTTCCGCGAGAATTCGGGTGGCCTCACCGCTGAGCTCGCCTCCCATCATGTTGATGTCGCCAGCTGGTTCTTCGGCGCTCATCCGGAATTCGTCATCGGCGTCGGAGGTCTCGACTTTCGACGCGATGGCCGCGACGTTTTCGATAACATCCAACTCATCTATAGTTACCCGAACGGCCATAAGTTCACGTTTAGCGCCATTACTACCTGCCAGCATTTGCCGATTCTATCTTCGCAGCGTTCCGAGGTCGGCATGGTCGTCATGGGCACTGCGGGCGCGGTAGAGATCACGCTCGGAATCGATCCCGCTTTGCCGACGGCCTTGTGGTTTCGCGAGAGCGCTCCTCATGTCGGCGTGCCCATCATGACTCCGGTCACTGAAGTTGACGATCAAAACGATTCCTTCCTGGCGCGCGAATCCAAAATCGCTCGCCGCTGGCTCTTTGATAAAGGCATCCTCTCTCCGCAAGAAGACCGCAATCCTGTCGATACGGAACTTGAAAGCTTTCTCAGTAGTGCGCGCAGCGGTAACCGCCCACTGGCCGATCTTGAAGTGGGCTTGGCCAATTCCACTGCGGTGATCTTGTCCAATATCGCGATGGATGAAAACCGCCGCGTTGCGTTTAAGGAGATTGACAGCATGGGGCTTCCAGCGCCCGTTGTTGCGCCTCCGCCCGCCGCCGCCGCGCCAGCAACCGACGCATCCAAACCGGCAGCGCCCACGCTGACTGATCCTACGGCGCCCACTAAACCTGCTCCCAACAAGAAGATCATTCCTTCTGTTATGCCCAAAGCGCCGAAACCCGATTCTAATCTCTAGCCAATGCTAGGCTTGAGACATGCTGAAGCCGTCCCCGCGGCTGCAACCCAGCTACTACGAAGCCTTCCGTTGCGTTGGTTCCGTTTGCGAGGACACCTGCTGTTCAGGCTGGCGTGTCCCAGTAGACAAAGAAACTTATCAGAAATATCAAAGCTGCTCTCACGCCACGCTCGGCCCCAAGCTGCACTCGCTTGTGACGTTGAATCCCTCGCCTGACAGTGAAGAGAGCTGGGCCGAAATCAAGCTCACGCAAGGCGTCTGCAACTTTCTTTCAGAGGGCTGGTGTGAGATCCATGCCACGCTTGGCGCCGAGATGCTCTCCAAGAACTGCGCCACCTACCCGCGCGTGATGACCTTTGTCGAAGGGACCGTTGAGCGTTCACTTGACCTGTCTTGCCCGGAAGCCGCACGCCTTGCCCTCACCCAGCCGGAGCCCATCCAATTCGTGACTACTGCTGACGATGATCGGCTCGGCACGCTCGGCACCGTTGACACGACGAACGCTAAGCATCCCGACCAGCCGTTCCATTATGTTCATGAGGTGCGCAGTCTGATGATTGCCCTGCTGCAGAATCGCGGCTATCCGCTGTCGCAGCGCCTTTTGGTACTGGGGCGCTTATGCGACAAGTTGGAATCTGAAGGCACCGCGCGCGGTTGTGCCGGTTTGCAAGATGTCAGCCGTGATGTGGCTCCCATCTCTCCGCGGCCATCCATGGCCCCGGCTCTGCGCTTCGAGACGATCGTCGAATTGATCCTGGCGCGCATCGGCTCCGACGCCACCTCCCGCCGCTTCCTCAATTGCTACCAGTCTTTCATGTCCGGCTTGCATTGGACAATGGAGAGCACTATGGAGCAGCTCACGGCCAATATGGAAGCCGCGTTCGATGGGCCGTTAGCCGCGTTTCGCGCCCGGCACGAATACATGTTGGAGCATTACCTAGTTACCTATGTGTTCCGGACGCTCTTCCCGTTCGGCGCCGCGTCGGTGAATCGGAAGTTGGCCGAACACTCGTTTCCGCATTCCGTCTCGGCTCAGTATCAGCTCATCGTCGTGGATTTCGTGGTGATCGAGGCGCTGCTTGCCGGCGCCGCCGCTCTTCACGGCGAAGCGTTCGGTGTGTCAGATGCGCTCACCGTGATTCAATCCGCAACGAAGACCTTCGAGCACAGTCTTTCCTATCCCGGCAAGGCGCTCGAGTTGTTAGCGCAAAAAGGATTGACGGATTGCGCGTCCATGAGCAAGCTGATCCGGGATTAAATCCCTAGCGCTTTAATGAGCTACCGCAGAGTGAGCCGGAATATCACTGTGCACTGTTAGCCCGCCCGCTTTGACCTGCTCGCAAACCAGCAGCACCACCGCAATCCACAACACATCCGCCGTCAACAGATGCAGCAACTGCATCCAAATCGGCGCCAGCAAATAGATATTCGCAAACCCCGCCATCACCTGCACTAGCACCATCACCGCCACGCGCGCGCCTGCGTCACGCAATGGATTTCCTTCTTCCCGGTCCTGCATCGCGCCAAACGCCGCCCACAGTAAATAAATCGCGCTAAAAATGGCCACCGCCGGATGAATCAGCCGCAACTTCAGCAACAAACTGGAACTCAATGCGAAATCCTGCGCCACGCCATTCGCCAGCGACGTCGTCGGAAAGAGCGTATCTCCCAGGGCCGCGATCGCTCCGGTGATGCTCACCACGAACGTCGTGATCACTGCGATCTTCAGCCGACCAGTCATATGACTCAGCCGAATCGCACTCTGCTCCCGCTGCGCTAGCCAAGCCGTGATCGTATAAGCGCCCATCAGCAGCATCGTGTTGGTTAGGTGCAGCGCCATAGACCAGGCCCGTCCTGCTGACGCATCATGCGCCACGTAGCGAAACAAAACCAGGCCCGCGCCCAACAGCGCCTCAATCACCAAAAAGATCACGGTCCAGATCGCGTAGCGCCGCACAGCATGCTTCTTGGGGAACGCCAGAAACGCCCACCCCGCAAGTAATGCCGTCAAAACCGTATCAAGCACCGTCATCATGCGATGCGAGAATTCAATCAGCCGCGGCGTGGCCATCGCGCTCGGCAGAATTTGTCCCGCGCACGTGGGCCAGTGTGCGCCACATCCATCGCCGGAAAACGAGGCGCGCACATAAGCGCCCCACAAAATCACCGCCAAGTTATACGCCACTACCACCCACGCAAACCGGGCAAAGTTCCGTCTCGAATCAGCGCTTGCCAGTTCCATTTACTTCTTCTCCAGCCGCATCATTGCTACGCGCAAAATCGCCGCAATACTGCACACTTCTGTTATTGTCCCATCCATCGCCATTTGAACGGCTTCATGGAAAGGTTTCCAAACAATGCTGATGTCTTCTTCCGGATCGAAATTGGTGTTCGTGGCACTCAACCCAGTCGCAAGGTAGAGACTCTGCACATCGTCCAGCACGCCATTGCCAACGTCCACCGTTCCCATCGCTTGCCAATGCGCGGCGAGCACCCCGGCTTCTTCCGCTAGTTCGCGCGCTGCCGCTTGCTGCATGTCTGTTTCGTCCGCGCGCGAACCGCCTCGGGGGATCTCCCATGAATAGCGGTTCAACGTATAGCGCCACTGGCCCACCAGCACAATCTCATCGCGCTCGTTGAGAGCCACGACACCCACTGATGGCTTGATCTCTACCACGCCATAAATCCCCGGCTTACCATCCGGCCGGATCACCTGGTCTTCGCGCACGCGCAGCCACGCGTTTTCATAAGCCGTCCGGCTCGTTACCGTCTTCCAAGGATTTTGATACACGAATGCTTCTTATGCCGCAGCTTGACAGATTTCGGCGAGAACATCGAAATCGACATTCCCTCCTGACAATATGATGCCAGCCTTGCGTATTCCGCTGGGAACCTTTTTGTGTAGCAAGGCCGCTGCGGGCACCGCGCCGCTCGGTTCAGTCAAAAGTTTCATTCGTGATAAAAGAAAGCGCACCGCCGCCTTGATCTCATCTTCTGAAACCAGCAGAATCTCGTCCACTAGCTCTTGCACAATCGGAAACGTCACTTCGCCCGGTATAGGCGTGCGCAAACCGTCGGCAATCGTGAGAGGTGGCGGAATGGCCATGCGTTTGCCCGCCTTTAACGACTGATACCAATCGCTCGCTAGTTCTGGCTCAACACCGAACACTCTTATATCTGGGTTGTGCGCTTTTGCCGCAACAGCCGTCCCTGCCAGCAAGCCACCACCCCCAACTGGTACAAAAACCGCATCAAGCTCAGGCTTCTCTGCCAGTAGCTCCAGCGCCGCCGTCCCTTGCCCCGCAGCTATCCACGGGTGATCATACGATGGCAAAATTACCGCGTTTGTCTCCGCCGCAATCTTGCCCGCAATCTCTTCCCGATTCTCTTTCATGCGGTCAAACAGCACAATCTTCGGCGCATAGGCTTTGGTCGATTCCATCTTGGCCTTCGGCGTATCCGTCGGCATCACGATTGTCGCGGCCACCTTTAGATGCGACGCCGCCATCGCCACCGCCTGCGCGTGATTGCCCGATGAAAACGTCACCACACCGCGCTTGCGATCTTCTTCCGGCAACGCCATCAGGAAGTTCAACGCACCGCGAATCTTGAACGCGCCGCCGCGCTGCAAATTCTCGCACTTGAAATAACATTCAACGCCGCCTGCCGCTTCATTGAACAAACGCGAATGCATCACCGGCGTATTTTTCGCCAGCGCCTGAATACGCACCGCCGCCGCGCGCACGTCGTCAATCGTGACTGTCACTTAGTAACCGGCCTTCTTATCCACTACGTTCTCCAGCGCCTCACCTTTGGTGAATCGCCAGAAATTATCCACAAAACACTGCATGCTCAAATCCAACCAATCCGGGTTCACCGTTCTATCTGTGCAGTGCGGTGAAATCAAAACGTTGTCCATGCCCCATAACGGACTCTCTGCCGGCAGCGGTTCCACTTCGAACACATCCAACGCCGCGCCCGCAATCTTCTTCGCCTGCAACGCCTGAACCAGCGCCCCTTCATCGATGACCGGGCCGCGGCCCACATTCATCACTACCGCCGTCGGCTTCATGGCTTCAAACGCCGCTGTGCTGATCAGGTGACGCGTTTCCGGCGTCAACGGCGCGGCTGCTACCGCAAAATCCACTTCATGCAGCATGTCGAGCAGCTTGTCCGCCGGGAAGATCTTATCGAGCACCGCGTCACTGGCCGACTTCCCAGGATTCCGCCGCGTCGCATAAATCTTCACGCCCAACGGCTTGGCCAGAAGCGCGCATTCGCGGCCAATTTCTCCGAAACCCACCACGCCCATCACCTTGTTGTTGATGAACTCGGTATAGAAGTTATCCCACTTACTCGCGCGCTGGCTGTCTACCAAGCGGCGCACACGCTTCGTAAAATACAACATCCCCAGCACAGCGAACTCCGCCAGTGAGCGCTTGAAAACGCCGCGCGCATTAGTCAACGGCACGGCACTGTTGGCAAATGCCGGAAACATCAGCTTTTCCACTCCCGCCGAAAGCGAATGCACCCACTTCAGGCTTGTTGCCGCGCCCAGCACGGTTGGGAAATCCACCATCTTGCCTGGCATTCCCGACAACAGAACGATATCCGCTTTAGGCGCAAACTCTTTAGCGGGCGCATCTTCATTCGTGACAAAAATATTGGCGGCGTCTTTGATTGCCTCCAAATTACGCAACGCGTAATGATCCGGCGGCGACAGGACAAGAAGATTGGGTTTTGACATCGGGACTACAATCATCTTAAACTTTCAGCCGATGCCCTCTTCTGAGCTGGACGCCTTGATCGCCGAACTCGCCGCAGCCGCGAATCCCGAGCGCGCCAAGTCCTCCATTTGGTTTTTCAAAACCGCCAAAGGGCAATACGGCGAAGGCGACAAGTTCCTCGGCGTCAACGTTCCAACCCAGCGCAAAATCGCCCTGCGCCATCGTAACCTTGCATTCCCCGCCATCCAAAAGCTGTTAGCCTCTCCGTTGCACGAACACCGCTTTGTCGCACTGGAAATTCTCGTTGCTCAATTCGAAGCGGCCAGTGCCAAAGATCAGACCGCGATCTACCGTTTCTATCTCGCAAACACCGCGCGCATCAATAACTGGGACCTCGTTGATACTTCCGCGCCCTACATCGTCGGTCACTATCTCCTGACTCGTCCCCGAACCATTCTTCGCAAGCTAGCCAAATCGAAAAACATCTGGGAGCGGCGTATCGCTATTGTTGCTACGTTTGCCTTCATCCGTACCGGACAAACCGAAGACACGTTTGCTATCGCGCAAATGCTCTTTGGCGATAAGCGCGATCTCATCCACAAGGCGACCGGCTGGGCTCTGCGCGAGGCCGGCAAGGGCAACCCAGATAGGCTAGTCGCCTTTCTGGAGGAACATTACGAGCGATTGCCACGCACGGTACTGCGTTACGCGATCGAGCGCTTCCCCCCGGCGGCACGAAAGCAATTTCTGGCCGGAAATTTTACTGCCGTATAGTTGAGTGAGACCACAGCCATGAAACCATTCGTTGCATTTGTCCTTTTGTCCGCCGCCTTCACCCTGACCGCGCAAAGCCCCAAGGCTAGCTTTGCCAAGGCTTTTGACAGTGACTTGAGCTCCGCCGAAAGGGAAATCGTTTCGCTCGCCGAAGCTATGCCTGCGGATAAATATAACTTCGCTCCTACAAGCGGCGAATTCACTGGGGTACGCACCTTCGGCCAGCAAATGCGTCACATTGCCGCCGTAAATAACGAAGTCGCCGCCGCCCTTCTCGGCGAGAAAAACCCGTCTGAGATGGGTACCAACGAAAACGGTCCCGATTCGCTCAACAACAAAGACAGCATCGTGAAGTTCCTGAAAGATTCCTTCGCTTACGCACACAAAGCCATCGCCTCGATCACCGCAACCAACGCGTTAGGCGAGGTGGCCTCACCATTCGGAAAACACAACCCGACCCCCCGTGTTTCGCTCGCTACGATTCTCACATGGCATAGTTTCGATCATTATGGTCAAGCCGTGGTCTATGCGCGGATGAATGGAGTTATCCCGCCGGCGAGCAAGAGGTAAGGCTGACGGACACGACAAATACGTGGAAGTCTTCGGCCTTTAGACTGTCGATCGGGCGGTCATGCTCTCGCGCCACAACGCTCACTTGCACCAGCCGCGTCGTTGTCTGAATCAACGGCCCCGTCTGCGATCCTCCCAGAACAGCAAACATCAAAACGGACAGCAGTTTTTTCATGCCACCTGCCGGCGTCATTGTTACAGTCAGTTTAAAGCGCCAACCGTTTCATCATACTTACGAACGTTTAGCGCGATTGGGGGACGAGATTTGGTTGCCTCCATCATCTGATCCAGCCGATCAGCGATAGACGGAACGCCAGCCGGTGCGTTTCAACGTTTAGATTATGCAGTGGTGTTTTTTGCGCTAGCGCCAGTAGTTCGGTCTGTGTAAAAGCTGATTGCACAGAGACGGCGCCATCATGCACCGTGAGCGGATGCCAGCGGCATAACCATTGCGAGGCAGGCAGAAACCACCGCGCCAGCTTTTGCCGTTCTACATCGGAAATAAGAACAGCGCGGCTCGCCACACGCGCGAACTCACACAGGAGTTCGACCACCTGCTGCTCTGAGAAATGATGCAAAAACAGCGAGCAAAAAACGTAGTCGATACTAGCGTCGGCGAAGGGTAGCGCGAACGCATCGCCAACCAACTTCGGTGTCTCCGCCGCCGCAAGATTGAGCGCCTGTTTATCGAGGCTGATCACAGTCGCATGCGGGAATTGCTGGCAAATCACCGCGCCCGAGTCACCCGAGGCGGCGCCTACGTCGAGAACGGTGAACGGTTGTTTCGTGGTATTTGCTTTACGAAAGAGTCCGCGAATGACGCGATGCCCGCCGAGCCAGCGGTTGAGAAAAACGATATCGGCGAGACTTTCCCGGGCGTCTTCCGGCGAGGCTTCGTTCAACCATTGCGGTCTCACGACACGCGGGCCTCGCCAGAAGTGGGTTTTCAAATTGCAGAATAGCGCGACATTCGGCACCCCGCGGTCACATTTGAGTGAAATGACGCAGAGACTGCGCCGCAAGTGACTGATCCAGCGGCATTGTTCAAGTGGTGCTTGATCTGCGCTAAGAAAAGAAGCTCTATGAGGACCTCCACGAACGCGTACAACATTTTTAGCCAAGGTTTATTTTTGATCGCAGTCGGCCTCTGCGCATTCCCTAACGCGAACGCCTTGCCATCGTTTGCGAGACAAACGGGCCAGCGTTGCGCGGCTTGCCACGTAGGCGGCAACTGGCCGCAACTCACGCCGTGGGGACGATTCTTTAAGCTGGCCGGTTACACTGCCGGCAAATCGTTCGTTGATACAGAAGGCTTTCACTACGTGCCGTTGGGGCTGATGGCACAGACGGGCGTGACTTGGGCAGCGCAACCGAACGATGCGCAAGGCAATCCGGTGGTCACCCAAAATGGCGCGCCCGAAGCCTATGGGTTTACGGCCGAGTTAGGGACGAAGCTAAGCGATTGGGCTGGCGTATTTGCGGAATATGGCGTGAGTAATGGCTTTCCCGGTTGGAAAGGCGCATCGGGTCCCATCGATATTCGCGC
>CAWJBS010000018.1:0-5900 GCA_963840845.1 Bryobacterales bacterium | reverse complement strand
TGCCGCTCAGCAAACAGCCGCCGTCTTGGAAATTTGCGCTGTCACCAATAACACCGTCTTCCTCCACAGCGGCCAAGGCTCCGTTCAATCGCCAAGACTCGTATACGATCAAGCTCAAGTCCACGCCCGCTTCCCTGGCGTGACGATCACCGTCAGAGATGAAACAACGCACCACATAGTGATGCCTTAAATCCACCCACTCTCATGCTTCGAAACATTGCCCGCATCCTACTCGGCGTCGCCTTGGCCTTCGCCGGAATCTCGCATCTGACCTTCGCCCGCGCTGAATTCCTGGCGCAAGTCCCAGCCGTGGGTCCCGCTCAATCCCGATACCGTCGTCCTTCTCTCCGGCGTCGTCGAAATCTCTCTCGGCCTTGCGCTCATCTTCTTAGTCCGTTATAAGATCCATGTCGGTTGGCTCGCCGCCGCCTTCTTCGTAGCGGTCTTACCGGGTAACATCGCCCAACTCATGTATCACCGTAACGCCTTCGGCTTGAACACCGACCTCGCCCGCACCATTCGCCTCTTCTTTCAACCCGTGCTGGTCTTGTGGGCTCTCTGGTCAACGGGCGCTTGGCCAAGACCAAAATAGAAATCGCGGTACCGGCCTCAATCCCCTTCGTTTTGCTCTAGAATCAAGACTATTAGACATTTATGATCAAGACCTCGACCGCAATGCTCTTTCTCGCCGCAGGCTTTGCCCTCGCCGACGGCGTTACTTACACCGCCATCCCGATTACTGGCATCGGCGGCCATCGAACTCGGCACATCGGCGATCAATAACGCCGAACAGTTCACCGGCACTTCGATATTGGAACCTGGCATGCCGCTCCACGCCTTTATCAACATTGGCGGGAGCGTACTGATCTCGGCACATTAGGGGGAACGCTAAGTATCGGTTACAGTATCAATAATAGTGGTCAAGTCGCAGGTTACTCAGAGATTGTCCCGGGAACCGCTACCAGCCACGCCTTTCTCTACAGCGCTGGGACGATGCAGGACTTGGGCACGCTCGGGGGAGCCAACAGTATTGCCGCCGGCATTAATGACCAAGGGCTAGTGACCGGCTCTGCAGCAGACCGCTACTGGCATCTACCACGCATTCGTTTTCAGCAACGGCGTCATGAAGGACATTCGCACCTTGCCTGGCCCCTACACGGGCGGAAGCTATGCCAACGCTATCAACAGTAGCGGACAGGTCGTCGGATATTCAATCCTGCCCAACGACTCGTATGTCGGGCACGCTTTTCTTACAGTGGCGGCAATATGGTTGACCTTGGCACGCTAGGCGGGTCCTATAGCTCCGCATGGGGCATCAATAACAGCGGCCAAGTGACTGGTAAGCGAATCTCACAGGCGACCAAAACTCCGACGCCTTTCTCTACAGCAATGGCGTTATGACCGATCTTGGAAGATTGGGCGGTAGCGATAGCGAGGCTCTCGGCATCAACCAAAGCGGTGAAGTTGTCGGAGATTCCCTCATCCCCGGAGACAATCTCGAACATGCCTTTCTCGATTTCGGCGGGACGATGTACGATCTCAACAACTTGGTTACCAGCGGCTTGAGTCCGGGAGATACGTTGGCACGAGCCACCGCCATCAATGATAACGGCTGGATTGTTGTGACCGGCCTCCAACAGAGCTACCTTCTTGAACCAAACACGCCTCTGGCATCCACCCCCGAGCCTACTTCCTTGCTGCTGTTTGGTGCTGGCATCTCTCTCTTACAACTGATTCGCTCCAGGACTTAGAGACTCGATTTTCGCCTAGCACCGGGCGGGATCAGCCCTGCGCCCAGCCTCTCGCCGGTCCCGCGTGCTCCCCCCATTTTCACGATCACAGCTCTTCCATATTTATTTTTGTCCCCTAACCCTATCCCCCTCAATCACTTACAAAATCAGCCCCTAAATTCCCGAACGCTCCGCGTGGCGACGCACGCTATTTTTTAAATCGAGCGATGACTTTACCCAATCGCCTATCTTCTTTAAAAAGGAACATAAAAATGACACCTCGTGCCATCCGTCGCGCTGCCATGCGCAAAGCAGAAAAGCTGGCTCGCAAAGCCGCTCGCCAACTCACCAACACGAATCCCATGCCGAACACTGACGATCACCAACTCTCTTTCGCCGATGCGCAACCTGAAGACTCCGCCGCCGCTGTGCTGGCCACCGCCTTCGATTTCACCGATGAAGAGGACGACGCCCTCTCCCTCCACAACACAGCCTCAACCGCTAACGTCACCGCCGAGAAGTCCTTCTCCGCTACCGCTTCCGGCGGATCTGTCGAATCCGCACCGGCGTCAGCACCTCCGGCCGCACAAGCGCAGTCGAAGCCTCCCATCTCCGACGCCCGCCTCGCCGCAAACCGCAAAAACGCCGAGCACTCCACCGGCGCGCGAACAACCGCAGGAAAATTGAAGGTCTCCCTGAACGCCCTCAAAACGGGCCAACTTCACAAGTTGTCGTCATGCCTCACGAAGACGCAGCCGTCTATCAGGACTACCTCAACCGCCGTCTCAAAAAATTCGCCCCCGCTACCGACGACGAAAAGATCCTGGCGCAAAGCATCATCGATAATGAATGGCGTCTCGCCCGCATTCCAACACTGGAAGCCTCCATCTACGCCCTCGGCCTCCGCGAATTCGCCGCTGAGTTTGCCGACGAGGAGAACCTCGAGATCCGCGCTTCCCTCATTCGCGCCAAAACCGCTCTCCACTACCGCCGTGATCTCTCCAATCAAGCTCTGCAGGAGCGACGCCTCCGCAACCATATTGAGAAGGACACGGCCAAGCTCGAAGAGCTCCAAAAACAGCGTTACCTGCGCCGCAAAAGCCAAATCGAATTCTGCAGCAAACTCAAAGAGACCGAAGGTCCCGACTTCCAACCCTCCGACGTTGGGTTTGATTTTTCACTAGCTGAATTTGACGCCTTTTTAGCGCACACCGCCACCCGTTTTCGCCTCACCGGCCAGCGTCCCGACTTCGATTTGTTCTTGGCCACCTTCCGCAGCGACAAAAAGGAGGCCCAAGCCGCCTAAAGTCGCCTCTCATCATCACTCGCTGGCCACGCCCAAACCCAAAGTGTCTTTATCGGTTAAGCGAACGGGGACATTTGGAAAGACTCTTAGCCCGTACCACTTACCGGTTAAGCCACAACTCGCTCTTCCTGCCCTGCAGATCTCAAGCGAATCATCCGACATGACATACAAGGAACCTCAAAACCGTGAACCTCGTTGAAGACATTCAAAATGTAAGCTCAGTTGCTCTTTTGGACCAAGATTCCTCTGGTGCGCAAACGCCAGGCCCCACGGCCAATCCCACGGAACTCGCCGCCATCGTTGCCGCTATTGGTAAATCCACCGCAATCGTTGAGTTCGCTATGGACGGCACCATCCTCAGTGCCAATGCCAATTTTTTGAATGCCGTCGGCTATTCGTGGAACGAAATCAAAGGGAAGCACCATAGTATTCTTGTCGATAAAGCATACAAACTCAGCGAAGAATACCGGGAATTCTGGGAGAAGCTGAAACGGGGTCAGCATCAATCTGCCGAATACAAGAGGTTTGGCAAGGGCGGCCGCGAAGTGTGGATTCAGGCCTCATATAATCCAATCCTTGACGCCAAGGGCAAACCTTATAAGGTCATCAAATTCGCTACGGACGTCACTCGCCAAAAGTTGTTGACTGCCGATTATGTCGGCCAAATCGCCGCTATTGGAAAATCCACCGCCGTCGTCCAATTCGCTATGGATGGCACGATTCTGGCCGCTAACGATAGCTTCTTGCTCGCGATGGGCTATTCGTTAGACGAAATTATGGGTAAGAATCACAGCATTTTTGTGGACGAGGCTTTCCGCCACAGCGCCGAATACAAAACCTTTTGGGAAAAGCTAAATCACGGCCAGTTCCAACAAGCTCAATACAAACGCATCGGCAAGGGTGGCCGTGAGGTTTGGATCGAAGCTTCTTACAATCCCATTCTCGATCTGAACGGCAAGCCTTACAAAGTTGTCAAATACGCCACTGTCATCACAGATCAGGTGCGCACCAAAATTGAGCTTCAAGAGAAAGTTGATCTCATGCTGAAAGTGGTTATGGCCGCCAGCGAAGGGGATCTCACTAAAGAGATTGTTGTCACCGGTTCCGATTCCATCGGCCAAATGGCCGCCGGCCTCGCTCACTTGTTCGAATCTCTTCGCCATAGCGTTCGCCAAATTCTTCACAATGCTCAGTCAGTCGGTGTTTCGGCCGAAAAGCTCATGGCACTCAGCGACCAGATGGCCGGCGATGCAGCCGGTACGGCTGGTCAGGCCAAAGTCGTTTCTAACGCCAGCGGTGAGGTGTCTAAAAACTTGTCTGTCATCGTCACCGGCGGCGACGAAATGCTGCGTTCCATTCGCCTGATTTCCAAGAGCTCTAACGAAAGTGCTCGCGTTGCCAAAGAAGCCGTCTCTGCCGCTAGCAATGCCAAACTCACCATCTCCGAACTCGGCGCCTCCAGCTCTGAAATTGGCAAAGTCATCAAAGCCATCACCTCCATCGCTCAACAAACCAATCTTCTCGCTTTGAACGCCACCATCGAAGCTGCTCGCGCCGGTGAAGCGGGTAAGGGTTTTGCTGTCGTCGCTCACGAAGTGAAAGAACTCGCCAAAGAGACCGCACGAGCTACAGACGAAATCGGCCTCAAGATTGACGCTATTCAAAGCAGCACTAAAAGCGCCACCTCCGCCATCGGCCAGATCGATTCGGTCATCAATCAAATCGATTCATTCTCCGCGTCCATCGCCTCCGCCATTGAAGAGCAAACTGCCACCACCAATGAAATGGGCCGCAACGTAAACGAAGCCGCTCATGGCGCTACCGATATCGCTCAAAGCATCTCCGGCGTTGCCAAAACCGCCGAGAGCACCACCATCGCCGCTGAAGAGACTCGCAACGCCGCCAAGGCTCTCGCCGGCATGGCCTCGCAACTCCAACTTCTCGTCACTCGCTTTAAAATCTAAACGTGATGCCGATCAAGGTCATTTGAACTTTTTTTAGAATACTGCGTGTTTTACCAGTCATTCTGTCGTAAACTAAGTGGTTCGTGAGCGCGACAAACAGCCTTAGTCCTGTAAACGCAGTTGTCACAGGAGGCGCTGGTTTTATCGGCGCTCATCTCGTCCGCCAACTTTTGGATGAAGGGGCTGCCGTCACCGTTGTCGAACGTCCTGGCGCCAATCTAGACAATCTGGCGGGCCTAAATGTCCGCTTAGTTGCCGCCGATATTCGCCTCCCCGACGCCGTCCTCCCGTTCCTCAGAGGCTGCGATGTGCTCTTTCACACCGCTGGCAATCCGCAACTCTGGTCGCGCGATCCTTACGAATTTAATCGCGTCAACGCCCAAGGCACCAACTTCGTTCTCGCCTCTGCCGAAGCCGCCCGCGTTCCCAGGGTGGTCTTCACCAGCACCGAATCCATCATCGGCCGCGCTTCTGATGGCCAGCCGAGCGACGAAGATACGCCCGCTACCGCCGCCGACATGATCGGCTCGTACTGCCTTTCCAAGTTTCACGCCGAACAGGCAGCCTTAGCCGCAGCGCAGCGCGGCCTCAACATTGTCATCGTCAATCCCACCATTCCCGTCGGCCCGCGCGACGTCAATCAAACGCCACCCACCCGCCTCATTCTGCGTTTTCTAAAAGGCCGCACGCCCGCCTACATGGATTGCGCCCTCAATGTAGTAGACGTTCGCGCCGTGGCCCGCGGCCACATCTTGGCCTGGCGTCACGGTGTCAGCGGCCGCCGCTATATCCTCGGCGATCAAAACGTCTCTGTTTTGCAATTGTTGGAAATGGTTGGTGGTCTCTGCGGGGTGAATCCGCCGCGTTTCCGCATCCCCTACAGCGCCGGCCTGGCTGTCG
>CAWJBS010000017.1:0-12671 GCA_963840845.1 Bryobacterales bacterium | reverse complement strand
ATTTTTATTGGCGAAAACTGGTTCGGTTCCGTATTGCTGGGGCATTTGACCTATACGGAAGTGCTGCGGAGCCACGGCTACACATTGGGCATGTTTGGCAAATGGCACATGGGGCACGACGACGAGGCGCAGGCAGGTTTTACGCAATGGGCGACAGTGCCGGGTGGCGGTGGACCGTATGTGGATCAGGAATTTGTCCACAATGGCGAGCGCAAGAAGCTGGCCGGTTTCAAGACGGATGTGGCGACGGATTTTGCGCTGGACTTTTTAGAACAGCAGAAGAACGCGACGGTTCCTTTTATCTGTTCGTGCCGTTTTATGCGCCGCACACTCCTTACGATTACCAACCGGCGGAGGACCGCGCTTGGTTTAAAGATTCCGCGTTTAAGTGTTCCCGATCTGCCGATGAGTCCCGATGAAAATCCGGGGGTTGCAGAATCTGTTTGGGAAACGAGAGCCGAAGCTGGCGTATTCGGCGCTGATTGCGGGCGTGGATCGGAATGTGGGAAGAGTGTTGACGAAGCTGGAAGAACTGGGGATGCGCGAGGACACGCTGGTGATTTTCACGGCGGACCAAGGGTGGAGCGCGGGGCACCACGGCGTTTGGGGCAAAGGGAATGGCACGATTCCTTTCAATCTTTATGAAGAGGCGATTCAGGTGCCGCTGATTTGGAATCAGCCGGGGCGCATTGCAGCGGGCATGAAGCCGATGCCGATGGTTTCTTCTTACGATTACTTTCCAACGATTTTGGAATACCTGGGCGTGCCGGCGCGGCGCCGACAAGCGAAGGGTGGGGCGAAGTTATGCCCGGTTTTTGAAAGGCGGAACGCCGGCTTGGACGAACCGCTTGTATTTTGAATATGCGCACATGCGCGGGATGCGGACGGAAACGCTGAAATATTTGGAGCGCGCCGAAGGGTGGCCCGCGGAGCTTTATGATTTGGAGGCCGATCCGCGCGAGACACATAATCTGCTACAGGATCCGGCGTACCAGGAGCGCCGGACCATGCTGCAGCGTGAGATGCGAGGCTTTTTTCAGAAAGCGGGCGCGCCGCCGTTGGAGGAATGGCGAACGACGACGAAGCAGAAGTTGCCAAGTGAGAGTGCGACGAAAGGACCAGCGTTGAAATGAGTACGGAAGAAAAAGTCTCGGGACATTACGGAAAGGAGGGTTTAACAGACCGGATTCTGCGGGCGGTGGAGCGATTGGGGAAGGATGCGGCGAGCTTGCAGCCGCGCGATTTGGCGGCGATGGATGAGTTTCATGTGGGTGGAATCGTCGCAACTGAAGCGTTAGCCGAGCAGATGGAATTACGGCCGGGACTGGGGTTGTTGGATGTGGGGAGCGGCGTAGGTGGCCCAGCGCGCTATTTTGCTGCGGAGCATGTGTGCCGCGTCACGGGCGTGGTTTTGACGGATGAATTTGTGCAGGTAGCGGAACGCCTGACAAAGATGTTGAAGCTTGAGCACCTGGCAGAGTTTCGACAAGCGAGTGCGCTGGCGTTACCGTATGAGGCGGCTACGTTTGACCGGGCGTACATGATTCATGTGGGGATGAATATCGCGGATAAGGCGGGAGTCTTTCGGGAAGTGAAGCGAGTGTTGAAAGCCGGCGGGTTGTTTGTGATCTTCGACGTGATGCGAACGAAGGACGGTGCGCTACGCTATCCGGTGCCGTGGGCGTTGAGTGAGGAGACTTCTTTTGTGGCGGATGTAGCCGGCTACCGGAAAGCGCTCGAGGCGGCGGGATTCAAGGTAGAACAGGAACGGCGGCGGGGCGATTTTGCGATTCAGGTCACGGAGCGTTCGATACAGGAGATGGCCATGAAGGGGCCGCCGGTGGTGGGGTTGCAGTTATTGATGGGCGAGAACACGCCGGCGATGGTGGCTAATCTCTTAGGAATGATGAAAGACAGTTTGGTTGAGCCGGTGGAGATGGTGGGGCGGGGTTAGTTGCCGCCGCGCCCCTTAGCTATTCGGATTTTTGTTATTCGTGCCGGCGTTGCTTTCGCAGCCACAATGCCACCGCCGGGATCGTCAGCAAGACCATTCCGTTGGTTCCAGGTTCGGGGGCTGACGAAGGCGCACTGGGAACAAGAGTAGTAATGAAATCGGCTGTACCGCCGCAGCATTCGGTATAGATAAACTCGAAGTTATAGCTGCCTGTGGGCCCACTGTAGGTGAAGGTGCTGGTGATAGGCGCCGTGGCTCCCGGTACGGAGAGCACGGAACTGCCATTCACGTACATGTTCACTCCATCGTCATGAACTACGTTAAACGATTCGCCGTTTGTGAACGTCGCCGTGCCTGTGAAAACCCAAAGGGTGTTGTCTAAGTTAGTAGAGGCCGAGGCGCCATTCATATAAGTGATGCTGCTCGCCACTCCATTCGAATTCAAAAATCCGCCCAGGTTGTAGGCGCCGGCCGCATCTCCACTGAAATCAATGCCATTCGCGGTGAAGGTTGCCCATTCTGTAGCACCCGCCAGAACGCTTGCCAGAGTAACAGCGCTGGGAGTTGAGCCGGCTACTGTTGAAGAAACGCTATAAGCGGTTCCGTTGATATAGTCTGCTTCCACAGCAAACGGAAGAACGAATGATGCTGTTAGAAGCAGCAGTGTGATTGGCGAGATTCTCACAAATCCTCCTGGACGCTCACGTTTCGAGATGAATATAAACCTTTTTCTCCATCCAGGAAACTCAAAATATTACTGAACGAAAACGGGGCGAAATCATCGAACAGGGAACAATGAGCGAAAACACCGAGATCTGTTCAGAGAAAGCTTGAGCGCGCTGAGTTGTTGAAGGAAGGAAGGAATGGAACGAAGACGCGAATCGGACACGCAAGCTTGCAAATCGGGATGGAAGACAGCGTCTATCTTACCCTCGAACTCGAGTATCGGTCATTCGCGCCGCGCCAGTTGAAGTCTCGCAGCCATTCTCACCAAGTCGGCTAGCGAGCCGGCTTTCATCTTCTTCATCAGAGTGCCACGGTGTGCCTTCACAGTAATTTCGCTAATGCCCAGTTCTCCGCCCACTTGTTTGTTCAACAATCCCGCAACAACCAACACCATCACTTCACGTTCCCGCGGGGTCAAAGATGCGTAACTGTCTCGAAGATTCTCAAGATCCTTCTCCTCACGCAGGGCAGTCTCGCTACGCCGGATGGCTTGCTCGATTGCGTCCAAAAGCTCAACATCGCTGAATGGTTTGGTTAGGAATTCAATTGCACCCGCCTTCATGGCTCGAACGGTCGTGGGAATATCTCCGTGGCCGGTAATGAAGATGACGGGCATTTCCGACCGCTCGACCGCGACACGCTCCTGCAACTCAAGACCGTTTAAACCAGGGAGAGAAACGTCGAGTACCAGGCAGTTCGGGATTCGAGCTTTGGGACGGGCGAGGAATTCTTGCGCGGTCGCGAATATCTCCACAGGCCAGCCCGCCGAGCGTATTAGCAATTCCAACGATTCGCGGACGGAGATATCGTCGTCAACTACAAATACGACCGATGTGGCCTGCAGCATGGGTGATGACCCCGATTCACGGTCAAATGCCCGAACTTCCATCATTTCATATCTCCGAACGCACCTGCATAGGAGTGGCTCAATTGCTTTGAAGTGCCGCGTTGAGCGCCGCCAGAAGTGCTGTGTCGCTAAACGGCTTGAAGAGACACTCTACGGCCCCTTGTTCGAGAAGGCGTGGCCGGACGGTCTTATCCCCATGAGCAGTGATAAAAATAATTGGAATCTTCTTTTGGCGACGCATCAATTCGCGTTGGAGATCGGAGCCGGACATCCCGGGCATGGCGAAATCCAGAATCAGACAGTTCGTCTGCTTGACGAAATCGGAAGCGAGGAATTCCTCAGCCGAGGAGAACGCCTGGGCCGAAAAACCGAATTCTCTTAGTAGGTCCGGCAGCGACTCACGCACGGACTCGTCGTCATCCACCACTGACACAACTGAAGGCTTCTTACTCACACAAGCCTCCCGACACCAGCCGCATCCGCGCTGATCGACTTACCAAGCCCCTCACTGACTGCATTCATCGAACCTGCCGTGTGACATGGAATACAAAACGAAAATGTAGCCCCCGGACCTTCATGAGAGGACGCCCATAAGCGGCCACGATGACTTTCAATAATGGAGCGGCTAACAGATAAGCCAATCCCCATACCCTCACTCTTAGTTGTATAAAATGCGTCGAATAGCTTGTCCATGCTTGCCGGCGCAAGCCCTATCCCGGTGTCGTGAATCGAAAGAAGGACAGAATCGCCTTCATATCTCTCCGTCCTGATGACTAAATGCCTAGGACGATTGTCAACCGTGCTCATCGCATCTGAAGCGTTTAAAACCAGGTTCAAGATAACCTGTTGGAGTTGAACGCGATCACCGGTCACAAAGGGAAGAGCGTCAGCCAATTCAAGACGCGAAATGACCCGGTTTCTTTGGAGTTCACTCGAAGAGAGCGCGACCACCTCTCGTGTGGCCTCGTTCACGTCAAACTCTTCCACGGGTCCATCTTTTTTGCTAAAAAGAGCTCGCAATCGCGTAACCACTTCCGACGCCCGGTTGCCGTCGCGAATCGTGCGGCGCGCCGTTTCGCGTGCTCCCTCGACGTTTGGCGGATCGGCCGCCAGCATCCGAAGACACGTGCTGGCATTTGTGACAATACCTGCCAGCGGCTGATTGACTTCGTGTGCGATTGACGCCGTCAAAACGCCTAGGCTCGTCACCCTGGCCACATGTGCAAGCTCAGAGCGCGCTTTGCTCAGCGCTTCTTCCGACAACCGTCTTTGTGTGACATCCTGAACGACGCCAACGTACTCCAGTCGCCCGTCCTTGTCGTGCGAGCGGTGAGCCATCAAATGCAGGTACTTGATTGACTGGTCGGGCATTAACAGCCTATGCTCATATTCGAAAGCGTCAACCGCGGCATTTGCGCGGCGAACCATATCATGCAACAACGGGATATCGTCTGGATGCACTCTCGTGCCGATCAGTTCCAGCGTCATCGATAAGCCCCGGTCAATTTCGAAAATTCGATAGAGCTCCTCCGACCAAGTGATTTCGTCTGTAGCCACGCGCCAGAAGAAGCTGCCGATTCGACTGAGATGCTGGCCCTGCGCGAGAACGGCCTCACTGCGCCGCAACTCCTCTTCCGCTTGTTTTCGTTCCGTGACGTCGCGTAAGTATCCCGTAAACGACGGCGGTCCCTCCAGAGGGATGCGTGTAATAGCCACCTCAACCGGGAACTCGCTGCCGTCAGCGCGCACCGCGGTCATCTCTATACGTCTCCCAAGCACATGCGATTCCCCCGTTACGAGGTAGCGGGCCAGCCCCCGCCGGTGGCCCTCTCGCTGCGCGGGCGGGACAATCACATCGGCCAGATTCTGACCCACAACCTCATCGCGACGATGGCGGAAAGTACGTTCTGCTGCGGGATTGAACTCAGTGATGCAACCTTGGTGGTCGATCGTCACAACACAGTCGAGCGCCGAATCGAGAATTGCTGTCTTGCGCGCCTCGCTTGCTTTCAGCGCAGCATCTTTCTGGGCCCGTTCAACGGCAATGCTAGCAATATGTTTAAACTGCTCAATCAAGTCTTGATGCAGGCTCGTCGGCAGTCCAGGTTCCCGGTAATAAATCGCAAACGCACCCAAGACCTTGCCGGTTGTGGAGGTGATTGGTACTGCCCAGCAGGCCCGCAGCCCAACCGCCAAGGCTTCCCTCCGCCAGTCGCAGCCGGCCATCTTTCCTCCCCCGTGAGATCGGAACAAACAACTTGCTCGTTCAGGTGCGCCGCCAAGGCGCACGGACCCGCATCAACGCCTACGGGCCGGCCAATGATTGCATTGATGAAGTTTGCAGGAAGGCTCGGGGCCGCTCCGTATTCCAGACGTGTTTCGCTGGCGTCAACCAGCGCGACGCTGCAATAGGATCCGCTGGACGGCCCTTCCACCAGCCGACAAAGCGCTTCGAGCGTTTCTTTCAGCGAATGACCACTCGCTACCATCTCGAGCAATCGTTTTTCACTCGCGAGCAGGGCTTCAGCCTGCTTTCGATCTTCGATATCGGTGTTTGTTCCGTACCATTTCACGATTTCGCCCGATTCATCGAATAGCGGAACCGCCCGCATGAGAAACCACCGAAACGTCCCGTCAAATCTGCGCATCCTAGCCTCGATCTCACCAGGCTGCCCGGATTTCAGTACCGCTCCCCAGTAGGTCGCCAATCCAGCAGCGTCGTCAGGGTGAATGGCTGCCGCCCACCTCCACCCAACCGCATCCTCCATGCTGACGCCAGTGTAGTCGCACCAAGGGCGGTTCAGGAAATCGACGCTACCATCGGGAGCAGTACTCCAGACGAAACCTGGAATTGCATCAATGGTTGTGCGAAGTCTCCGTTCGGATTTGGTGAGTTCGTCGAGAGCCCGAGTGAGTGAGCGCTGAGATGTTTCTTGATCAAGAGCTATGCTTGCCAGGTGGCTTATTTGTGCGATGACCTCTTGCTCATCCGTCGTGGGGTTACTGGGCTGGCCGTAAAACGCGGCGAACGTTCCCAAGACCCGGTTTTGCGGCGAGAAGATGGGAGTCGAACAACAGGCTCTTAGTCCGTTTTCGAAAGCTAAATTACGAAGTTCAGTCCAGTGCGAATCTGTCGCGATATCCGGCGACATGATCTGCCTCTGATAGTGCACCGCCGCGGCACAAGAACAAACCTTCGGGCCAATGTCTAGTCCATTAGCTGCTTCGCTATAAACTTTAGGAACGTTGGGCGATGCTGCGCGCCAGAGCTTCTTTGTCTGAGCATCCAACAACGAAATCGAGGCGCAAATGCATCTTGGGCACAATTCTTCTACCAGCAAACAGAGCTTAGTAAGGGTTGAAGAAACAGATTGACCAGTGGCGATCATCTCAAGAACACGTTTTTCGCCGGCTAGCAAAGCTTCAACCCGCTTGCGGTCGTCGATATCAGTCTGCAGCACACACCAGCGAATAACCTCACCTTGGCTATCTCGACAAGGCAGTCCACTCACTTTGAACCAGCGATAGACTCCGTCCGCGCGGCGAATCCGGTGCTCAATCTCGTATGGCTGTCCCGTGTGTACGGATCTCGTCCAGGCGTCAACTACCAGAGGAAGATCATTGGGATGAACCGTATCGGAGCCAGCCCAGTGCTTCAAGTCTTCAAGCGTCGCACCGTAATATTCGAGCGCGTGCCGGTTTACGCTTTCGACGTCACCCGTCGGCGTCATCAGAGCAATGAGAGCCGGAATGCTGTCCGCTATTGGACGAAAAGAATCCTCGCCCGCTGCTGAAGAGTGCCGCCTTTCTTCGCTTCTGTTTTCGTTGTTAATTGGAGTGCTAATTCCGCACCATTTGATAATGTTTCCAGCGCCGTCGGATATTGGACGAGTGCTCACGAGGAACCGTTGGTACGTTCCATCAAAGCGCCGCAAGCGTGCTTCAACGTTAAACGGTTCGCGCGCGGCGATCTCGGTCTGCCAAAGTTTCAGCATTTGAGATAGATCCTCGGAATGGACCGCAGCTCGCCAACCGCTTCCGGCGGCTTCTTGGCTATTGAAACCTGTGAATTCGCACCAGTGCTTATTTACAAAATCCACGTGCCCGTCGGGGCGTGCGGTCCATATCAGTCCAGGGAGCGCATCGAATACGGCATTGAGTTCGATTTCCATTGCGGCCTCTTCTCGGCAGCACTCCATAATAAACAGAATGCGCCGTTCAAAGGACGAATGGCCATTGTACTTTGGTATCGGCGTGGTCCCCGTATAAACCCGAGGCTTCGTGCACCACACGCCGACAACATCAATACCATCGTCCAATAGATTCCTCGCACATTGTCTGGCTTAATTGCAACTGTGCAAACCACCAACAACTCTGGTTCGGTTCCACAGCGATTTGTTTCAAGGAGCAGACAATGACCCAACTCGATAAAGTCGTCTATACCGCCAAAGTGCATACAACTGGCGGGCGCGAACACGGAGCATCACGCAGCGATGATGGCCGCCTGGATGTCACGCTTTCCACTCCCGGTACGGCAGGCCTCGGCACTAACCCCGAACAGCTTTTCGCGGCCGGCTGGTCAGCCTGCTTCGAAGCAGCAATGACAATTGCAGCTCGCAAAATGCGTGTACCTCTCCCTGCTGACACGTCCATCGATGCGGAAGTGGACTTGCGCTTAACGGATGGCGGCCATGTCCTAAGTGCGCGTCTAACTGTGAGCTTACCGGGTGTTGACCGCGAAATTGCCAGAGCGCTGACAAATGCAGCGGAGCAGACCTGCCCTTACTCCAAAGCCGTCCGCGGCAATGTCGATGTCGCGATCAATCTCGTGTAAGACCCAATGCGCAAAGAACTTCAGTACAATCGCCGTCGCTTTTTGAAGACTGCGGCCATGGCTGTCGCGCCGGCAACTCTGCCGCTGAGTGCTCGCCAAACTTTGGCTAAAGAGGGATCCATGCCTGAATTGAGCGGGGCTATCGGCTGGCTGAACTCCGCTCCACTAAGCGCTAAGGGGCTGCACGGGAAGGTTGTTCTAGTTAATTTCTGGACTTACACCTGTATCAATTCTCTGCGGCCATTGCCCTATCTGAAGAGCTGGGCGGCGAAGTATAAGGACGCGGGGTTGATTGTCATTGGCGTGCACACGCCCGAGTTTTCATTCGAAAAACAAACGTCGAATGTTGAAAACGCCGTACGCGATTTAAAGGTCGCTTACCCAGTGGCGATCGATAGCAAGTACGCGATTTGGCAGGCTTTCAACAACGAATACTGGCCTGCACAATACTTCATTGACGGGAAAGGTCAAATTCGCACTCACCATTTCGGCGAGGGAGCGTATGGCAAGTCTGAGCGCCTCCTCCAGGATCTGCTCCAGGACAATGGCGCCGTCAAGTTGGATCGGAGCATCGGCCGCATTTTTGGTGCGGGTGTGGAGGCCGCTCCAGGTCCGGATGTGCAATCGCCAGAAACCTATGTGGGTTATCGCCGCGCCGAGCGTTTCGCGTCTTTCGAACGAGTGGCCCACCATTCACCAAAAATCTACAAATCGCCTGAAATCCTCTCTTTGAACCAATGGGGATTGAGCGGGGCTTGGAATGTTGGCGCCGAAAGCGCTGTACTTCTCGATGCGCCCGGCAAGATTGTGTTTCGGTTCCACAGCCGAGACCTGCATATGGTGCTAGGCCCAGCAGAGAACGGTCAACCTGTTCGCTTCCGGACAATGCTGGACGGGGCCGCGCCAGGCGACCATGCCGGAGTGGATTCCGCCCCCAACGGCACGGGCGTAGTGGCCGAGCCGCGACTCTATCAACTCATCCGGCATCAGGGTCTAACAAAAGACCGGACGTTTGAGATCGAATTCCTTGATGTTGGCGTTCACGCGTTTGTTTTCACGTTCGGATGAGGAGCGGGAGGATCGATGATCAATCAAAGTTCGCTTTGCACAAATCTATTCCACATGGCTGAACGCGAGTTAGCCGCGTTCCTCTGCGCAGTGGAGCAATCATACGGTCCTCAACAGGCCGCACTATCAGCTCAGGATTGGCTAGCGGAGTTAGAAGCCTTGGACGTTCATGCAAGATTGACAGAATCCGATTGGCGTCAGTTGACCATCGCGGCCGCAGTGCGCTTGGCTAATCGGATCGCGGTGACGCGGACCTCAGAAACAACAGCGTGAACCGACACCTTCGTCCAATAGATTCGCGCTTTAATTTCTGGCTTAATCGCAACTGTGACGACAAGTCAATCAAAGGGAACAACACAAATATGAGCACATCTCCAAAGCGCACCGCGGTGATCACCGGCGCTTCATCTGGAATTGGCGCGATCTATGCAGATCGTCTGGCGCGACGTGGTCATGACCTCATCCTAGTGGCGCGGAACCAAGAACGACTCGATGCGCTGGCAGGGCGCCTCACGGGCGATACTGGGCGCCATGTCAGAGTAGTCGCGGCCGACCTCACCAATAAGTCGCAACTTGCCGCGGTCGAACAATTACTCCGCACCGACGCTAGTATCACCGTACTTGTAAACAATGCGGGCTTCGGCGCTACGTCGCCGTTAGTCAATTCCGATATCGATGAGATGGATCGGATGATCCATCTCAACGTGATCGCGTTAGTTCGTCTGACTTTTGCGGTCGTCCCGGCATTCCTGAAACGCGGCGGCGGCACCATCATCGACATGGCCTCGATCGTGGGGATCGCACCGGAACTACTCAACGGAGTCTACGGAGGAACCAAGGCGTTCGTATTGGCGTTTAGCCTTTCACTCCACAAAGAGCTTGCCAAGAACAATATCCGTGTTCAAGTCGTGCTGCCAGGCGCCACAGCGACGGACTTTTGGGCGATCGCCGGCACTCCTGTTGAGCGGCTCCCGGGCCAAATCGTAATGAAGGCCGCCGATTTGGTTGATTCTGCTATCGCCGGTCTGGATCAAGGTGAATTGGTAACGATTCCTTCGCTTCCCGAATCCGCCGATTGGGATGCGTATGAGGCGGCGCGTCAAAAGATGTTACCCAACCTGTCGCTCTCTTCTCCCGCAGAACGTTATGGCGTAGCCGCCGTGACCACGGCGGGAACGAGATAACGACTTGGAAGGAGACAAGTAATGAAACAAACGGAACCCAATAAACTATCTCGCCGCCGCTTTTTCGCCACGGCCGGTGCATCGGCAGGAACTGCCCTTAGTGCGGCGATTCCAATGTCTGTGCCAACCACGTTCGGACCATTGAGGCAGATTGACGCTGGCCTATTGAATGTCGGCTATGCAGAAGTAGGCCCAGCCGGTGGCCCCGTAGTTATTCTTCTGCATGGGTGGCCGTACGATATTCACAGCTACGTAGACGTGGCGCCGTTGTTGGCAACGGCCGGCTTCCGGGTGATCATTCCCTATCTACGCGGTTTTGGCAAAACAAGTTTTTTATCGAGCGAAACGTTTCGTAACGCTCAGCAATCCGCAGTTGCGCTCGACATCATCGCGCTCATGGATGCGTTGAGGATCGATAAGGCCGTCCTTGGCGGTTTTGATTGGGGAGCACGGACCGTCGCCATCATGGCGGCGCTTTGGCCTGAACGCTGCAAGGCTATTGTTTCGGTAAGCGGCTATCTCATTACCAGCCTGCAGGCGAATTTGCAGCCGCTGCCGCCGCAGGCCGAATGGGGGTGGTGGTATCAATACTACTTCGCCACCGAACGCGGCAAGCTCGGCTACAGCACGAATCGGCACGAATTCAACAAGCTCATTTGGAAAAGCGCGTCACCCAAATGGGAGTTCGATGACGCTACCTATAAAAGAACTGCAGCGGCGTTTAATAATCCCGATCATGTCTCGATTGTCATCCATAACTATCGTTGGCGCCTGAGTTTGGCTACCGGCGAACCCCGCTATGACGACCTGGAACAAAAGCTCTTCCAAGGTCCAGTCATTTCGGTACCGGCGATCACAATCGCCAGCGACTTCGATGGTCCCGCCGCCGATGGCGCGGCCTACGCCAAGCGATTCTCAGGTAAGTACTCGCATCGAATTCTGAAGGGCATCGGTCACAACGTTCCGCAAGAAGCGCCACAAGCCTTTGCGCAGGCGGTGATCGAAGTGGATTCTTACTGACTTTTAGGGGGTCTGTCCAGCTATGCCCAATCCAATCAATCAAAGTAGTTTATCTTGTTCGAGCGCGGTTCTCATCAGCTACCTGCTTGCGTCGTTAGCCAGCGCTCAATCGGCGCGGGAAGTGCGTGGAGCGGCGGCGGTCGAGCCGATTCAAGACGAACCTTCGGCCAAAATCCTAATTGATCCGCCTCTGGCCGAGCCCTTGTCGCAGGGACGGGTGGTGATTCAATACCGTACTGACAATCTACACTTGGCGCCGGTGTTCGGAGCTGCCGCGCTCGCGGTGTCTCCTCGGGTAGGACACGTTCATATCAGTGTTGATGACGCTCATTGGGTCTGGGTTGATGCCAGTGGCGAGCCGGTCATTCTAAACGGTCTGCCACCCGGACCACATAAGGTACTGATCCAACTGGAATCCGCAAACCATCAACTGCTTGATCAAAGCGCCGTTACTTTCGTGGTGCCCCAATTTCGGAGGCCAGCATCAGCGGCGAAAGAGACGCAAGAAGTGTCCCCTGTGCAGCCTTGGCAGAGCGAACCGCCAGCAAGGATCATTGTCGATTCCCCACGCGCCGAACCGCTTTCCCGTGGCGTGCTGTTTGTTCAATATCGGGCGGAGCATCTGCAAATCGTCCCGGTGTATGGGCCAGCCGCGCTGGCCGTGTCGCCGAGAATTGGCCACATTCACGTAACGGTCGATGACGCCACATGGCACTGGGCGGACGCAAGCGGAGTTCCCATCATTATTAATGGCCTTTCACCAGGGCCGCATAAACTTCTAATCCAGTTGGTGAACGCGAACCACCAGCCGATTGACCAACACATAGTCCATGTCACGGTGCCGGCTGCGACGCTGGACACTCACTAAGCAATTCGCACTTTTCATTCGTCGCATAAAACCAATTTCAAGACAAGGAGATGCAATGACACTTTCAACACAAGAGCTAGAGGCTGTGGCGAGACCACGGCGATGCGGCTTGCCGCAGGGAGTTTCATTTTGTTTTTTCGGATATCTTCCCCCCAAAAAAAAAGAAACAT
>CAWJBS010000016.1:0-9405 GCA_963840845.1 Bryobacterales bacterium | reverse complement strand
ACAAAAGCCAACCCCAAAGTAACCGCAAGATACACCGGCCATGGTCCGAAGGCATCTACAACGTCGCGCTCTTTGGTTTGTCGCACAAATACATGTAGTTAGTCTTAAACACTGCGTTGAAGATGCCTACGCTTGCCGAAACGCCAGCAGAAATCCAAATGCGCGCCATAATGCGCCTTTTCGCAAAGTCGCGATTCCGCCATACACCAGCACGAGGTTGGCAATTACGATGCCGCCGTGCGTCACAAAAAAATAGACCGCCGGATAAGAAGGCCACGGACTCCATAAGTCCGGCGTCAACAGCGCCATGCCCGCTCCCGCTATGCCCGCAAAATAGGCGATCTCCACTAAGAGTGGCTTTAAGAAAATGCACGCGAAGATCGTCGCCCACAAGCTCACATCGCACAGTTGCAGTGGTAAGTTGCTAATGCGCAAACCTTCATGCGAATAGCGGAAATACCACCATCCAAACTCATTCAGCATCGGCGTGTAACCAAGCGCCACCGCGCTATGTTCTTGAGACCATATCCCTTCGGCAGAGGAACGTCAGCCCCAGGCAACAGCGCCGTTCCTATCAGCAAACTCCAATGCAGTGCGCCAAATAAGATCACGAAGCGAATTGTACCGAACCCGGGAAAAGAGCCCTCCAGATTTTTTGTGTTGCTATTTCCTTTCCACTAGGTCAGAATTGGAATACTCTTTCTTTGTGCAGTGCTCTAGGGGGCACTTCACCACATCACTCGCAACTCCAACTCGTCACGAATATAGCTTCACTAAAAAATAAGGGGTTATTTTAATGGTTCTAAACCACGGGTGTCGTTTTGCGTTCTTTCTCATTTCGACGGCTATTCTTTTATGTTTTTTGCCGATTGCATTTGCTCAGACCTACCACGGCGGATGCCGTTGGAACGGTCTCCGATAGTTCGGGTGCCGTCGTGCCGGAGCGAAGTTTCTCTGATCGGCAGATTCAGGCGAAACACGTACCGAGACTGCCAACAACAAAGGCGAATACCGTTTCGCTCTACTGAAGCCTGGCGACTATTTGATATCGGCAACGGCCAGAGGATTAACATCAAACACCTCGAAAATCACTCTCCTCGTAGGCCAAGCCCAGGAAGTAAACGTAACCTTGACTCCAGCCGGCACCAGCACCATCGTCGAAGTCAGCACGGAAGCTCCCGTTCTGCAGGCGGAAAATGCCAATCTCGAAACCAGCTTTAACGCCAAGCAAGTGGAACAACTTCCTATGGCTGGCGGCGATATCACCACCTTGGCCATGACTGTTCCCGGCATTCGCGTAAACGTGACCGGTGGTTCCAGCAACATGAATGCCAATGGCATCCCCGGCGCATCGATTCTGTATACCCTCAATGGGACCGATATGAACGACCCGGCCAACAACATCAACAACTCCGGCGCCAGCAACAACCTCCTAGGCGCCAACGAAGTGGGCGAAGCTGCCGTTGTGATGAATGCCTACAGTCCGCAATACGGCAGAATGGCCGGCGCTCAGGTGAACATCGTGGGCATTTCAGGAACAAATCAATTCCACGGCAATCTTTTTTACAACTACAACTGGGAAAAACTGAACGCCAACGCTTTCTTCAATAACGCCAACGGCACCCGTCGTGGCCGGTCCGACGCCCACCAATTCGGCGGCAGATTCGGTGGCCCAGTCATCAAAAACAAGGTTTTCTTTTTCGTTGACGATGAAAATCTCCGCTACGTGCTGCCCGCTGCTGGCGCTGTCGCATTGCCCTCTCCGCAACTGGAAGCTTATGCACTGGCGCATGTGCCGGCCGCTGAGCAGTCTTTGTACAAAGACATGTTCAGCTTGATTAACACTGCTCCGGGTCTCAGCCGTGCCGTTCCCGTGACAAATGGCACCGGCCTGCTGCAGGACAGCCACAATCACTTAGGCTGCGGCACCGGTACGTTCACCGGTACCCCGACCGGGACTGGTGGCACCTTCGGCGTCGATACTCCTTGCTCCGTCGCGCTCGGCACGAATAACACTCAGCTCAACACCGAGATGCTGTACACCATTCGCGCCGATTACAATCTCAGCAACAGTCAGAAAATATTCTTTCGCTTCAACCACGACGCCGGTCTGCAGGCCACGGGCACCAGCCCCATTAATCCGGCTTTCAATGCGCAGAGCAACCAGCCTCAATATCAGGGAAGCGTCAATCATAGCTACGTGATCACCCCAACCTTGGTCAACAATTTTGTGGGTTCGGTGCTCTGGTATTCGGCTCTCTTCGGTGTGCAGGATTTTTCGAAAACTTCCGCACTGATGCCTGAGGCAATTAACCTGACTGACGGCGGTTGCAATTCCTGTACCGACACCGCCGGCAATGCCACTGGCTATCCAACCATCGGTGGTGCGACTTATCCTTACGGATTCCCAGCCGGTCGAAACATCGGGCATATTCAGTTCAGCGATGATATTTCCTGGAACAAAGGCACCCACACCATTAAGAGCGGCTTTTCATACCGCTACGACAAATACACCTACAGCAGCATCGCGCAGAGCGCCTTCATCGGATCGTATAACCTCAATGATCTGGCCGATTACGCCAATGGCGTGCTCAACTACGGCGCATCCGCGACCGTCAAGAGCTTAGGCAGCACTTTCAGCCAATCCTACCCGCGATACGGTGCACTCCATTTCCGCGTACCGTCTATTGATTTTTATGGTTCAGACGAATGGGCGGTGACCCAGAATCTGAAACTTACTTATGGGATTCGCTTCGAAAAAGATATCAATCCCACCTGTAATGAAAGTTGCTTCGCGCTGACGAATGTGCCGTTCAATGCCTCGAATTACTCAGGCGGCGCAAGCGTTCCCTACAGCAGTTCAATCGTTGATAAATCGAACCTTTTCTACAACGCGGAATCGGTCATCGTTCAACCCCGTCTCGGCATCGCCTGGAAGCCTTTCGGTCACGGTAAGACCGTGATTCGTACCGGCGTCGGCCTCTTCTCCACAAACTATACCGATGGTCTGGCCGGCACGTTCGCCAATCAAATTCCCAACAAGTTCGCTCCAGGATCGCTCACGGCGGGCAACATCGGCCTAGCCAACGACCCGACCAGTGCGGCGTACACCGCTCAGGCTTCCGCCAACGCATTCTTCAGCGGCTTCGCTTCAGGACTTACTCTGGCGCAGATCAGGTCCGCCATCGCGCCAGCATCGTTCAGCACTCCGAGCATCACGTCCAGCCCCTCGACTTATAAGGCACCCAAAGACATAGAGTGGAGCTTTGAAATTGAGCAGCAACTATCTCCTCACGGCGTGTTCGTTGCCACTTATACCGGCAACCACGGCTATAACTTGGCCGAAACCACCAATGCCAACTCATACATAAGCGCGAGTGGCCTTTCCACCTACGGTGGCACCTACGGTGGTCTTCCCACCGTTGCGCCCGATTCCCGTTTTGCCACTGTGACTCAGTACTATAACAACGGCGTCAGCAACTACGACGCCTTGACGATCCAATACCGGCACACCTTCAGTTACGGATTGACGGGGCAAATCCACTACACCTGGAGCCATGACCTGGGGACGGTTGCCTTCTATAATCCGTACAACATCAACTCCGGTTACGGCAGCTTGGGCTTTGATGTTCGTCACCAAGTGGCTGGCGACCTACTGTGGGTCCAGTCTCACAAGTTCGCCAATCATGTGGCCAATGCCTTCGCGAGCAATTGGACCTTTGGCACTAAACTCTATCTCTACAGTGGCGCTCCCTTTAGCGTCACCGACAGTAAAATACCGGCTCAAATCAATTCGGCCACCACGATTCTCACGCCGCTCGCCGATCTGCTTTCGTCCACTGCCATCTCTGCCAATTGCGGAAAGGCGGCGGTCAATGCGCCTTGTTTGACGACCAGCGAGTTTGCCACTTACAATCCCAAACTCTCAGGCGTCAGTAGTCCGATCCAAACCGACTGGGGCAACATCGCGCCCAACAGTTTCCGGGGTCCTGGCTATTTCGACATCGACGCACAGATTTCTCGCACCTTTAGCATCAAGGAAAAGATGAAATTTACGTTCGGTATTCAGGCTTACAACGCTCTGAATCATGCTAACTTCGCTAACCCGACTTCATCGCTCTCGTCCGGGTCGTTCGGCAAGATCACAACCACTCTTGGACCGCCTACCAGCATCTACGGTACGGGCCAAGGCGCTTCAGTCTCCGGCCGTCTAGCCGTACTTACAGGCAGGTTTGATTTCTAAAAAGAGAGCAGCTTAAGGGCTGCTTCTCTCCTTTGCTCATTTGCTCCCAGTCGCATTCGATATTCTAGTGTCGGCATTCTCAAGACACTCTATGCGACTTCCTCAGAAATCTGTCCTCGGCATCGCTGTCGCCGCCGCGTCTCTCGCGGTGGCGGCAGACTGGCCTACCGATGGCGGCAACCCACAGCGCACCGCCTGGCAGCAGGATGAAACCATCCTGAACACGTCCAACGTCGGCCACATGAAGCTCCTTTGGAGCCTGAAACTCGATAACGTCCCGCGCGAAATGCACTCGCTTTTCCCGCCGCTCATCGCGGGGCAAGTCAAAACCAGTAGCGGCATGAAGCAGATCGCCGTCGAAGCCGGTTCGTCCGATAACCTCTATGGCATAGACGTCGCTTCCGGCACTGTCATCTGGTCAAAGCACTTCAACTATCAGAACGAGAAGCCGCCGGATTGCTGCGGCTTCTCGTTTGATAGTTGAAGTGCTTTGACCAGATGACAGTGCCGGAAGCGACGTCTATGCCATAGAGGTTATCGGACGAACCGAGCTTCGACGGCGATCTGCTTCATGCCGCTACTGGTTTTGACTTGCCCCGCGATGAGCGGCGGGAAAAGCGAGTGCATTTCGCGCGGGACGTTATCGAGTTTCAGGCTCCAAAGGAGCTTCATGTGGCCGACGTTGGACGTGTTCAGGATGGTTTCATCCTGCTGCCAGGCGGTGCGCTGTGGGTTGCCGCCATCGGTAGGCCAGTCTGCCGCCACCGCGAGAGACGCGGCGGCGACAGCGAGGCCGAGAACATATTTCCGAAGAAGTTGCATAGAGTGTGTCGATAATGCCGACACTAGAATATCGAATGAGACTACGGAAAATAGAAAAGGGAGAAGCTGCCCTTACCGCATTTGTTTTTAGAAATTAAACCTGCCTGTAAGTACGGCTAGACGACCGGAGACTGATGCGCCTTGGCCCGTACCGTAGATGCTGGTAGGCGGTCCGAAGCGTGGTTGTGATCTTACCGAAAGACCCGGACGAGAGCGATGAAGTTGGGTTGGCGAAGTTAGCATGATTCAGAGCGTTGTAAGCCTGAATACCGAAAGTAAACTTCATCTTTTCCTTGATGCTGAAGGTGCGAGATCTGCGTGTCGATGTCGAAATAGCCAGGACCCCGGAAACTGTTGGGCGCGATGTTGCCCCAGTCGGTTTGGATCGGACTACTGACGCCTGAGAGTTTGGGATTGTAAGTGGCAAACTCGCTGGTCGTTAAACAAGGCGCATTGACCGCCGCCTTTCCGCAATTGGCACTGATGGCAGTGGACGAGAGCAGATCGGCGAGCGGCGTGAGAATCGTGGTGGCCGAATTGATTTGAGCCGGTATTTTACTGTCGGTGACGCTAAAGGGAGCGCCACTGTAGAGATAGAGTTTAGTGCCAAAGGTCCAATTGCTGGCAAAGGCATTCGCCACATGATTGGCGAACCCATGGGGCTGGACCCACAGTAGGTCGCCAGCCACTTGGTGACGAACATCAAAGCCCAAGCTGCCGTAACCGGAGTTGATGTTGTACGGATTATAGAAGGCAACCGACCCCAGGTCATGGCTCCAGGTGTAGTGGATTTGCCCGGCGATCCGTAACTGAAGGTGTGCCGGGTATTGGATCGCTAAGGCGTCGTAGTTGCTGACGCCGTTGTTGTAGTACTGAGTCACAGTAGCAAAACGGGAATCGGGCGCAACGGTGGGAAGACCACCGTAGGTGCCACCGTAAGTGGAAAGACCACTCGCGCTTATGTATGAGTTGGCATTGGTGGTTTCGGCCAAGTTATAGCCGTGGTTGCCGGTATAAGTGGCAACGAACACGCCGTGAGGAGATAGTTGCTGCTCAATTTCAAAGCTCCAACTCTATGTCTTTGGGTGCCTTATAAGTCGAGGGGCTGGACGTGATGCTCGGAGTGCTGAACGATGCTGGCGCGATGGCGGACCTGATCTGCGCCAGAGTAAGTCCTGAAGTGAAGCCGCTGAAGAATGCGTTGGCGGAAGCCTGAGCGGTGTACGCCGACTGGTCGGGTCGTTGGCTAGGCCGATGTTGCCCGCCGTGAGCGATCCTGGAGCGAACTTGTTGGGAATTTGATTGGCGAACGTGCCTGCGAGACCATCGGTATAGTTTGTGAGAGAGGCGACGCCGGTACGAATCACCGTCTTACCGTGACCGAAAGGCTTCCAGGCGATGCCGAGACGGGGTTGAACGATGACCGATTCCGGCGTTGTAGAAAACGTTCGATTTATCAACGATTGAACTGCTGTAGGGAACGCTTGCGCCGCCTGAGTAATTCGAGGCATTGAACGGCACATTCGTCAGCGCGAAGCAACTTTCATTACAGGTGGGATTGATATCTTTTTCGAAGCGAATCCCATAAGTAAGTTTCAGATTCTGGGTCACTGCCGATTCGTCTAACGATAAAAATCAATAGACGGTACGCGGAAATGGAGTGCACCGTATCGGGGGTAGGATTGGCTGAAAGTGCTGCCTAAGCCTCTGATGGTCGTGGATGCGCCGTAGTTGAGCACGCCATTGGCGTAATCGGCTAGATCATTGAGGTTATACGATCCGATGAAGGCGCTCTGCGCGATGCTGCTGTAGGTATATTTCGTCGTAGCGGTATGAAAAGCCGCTCTTAATGGTGTGGGTGCCTTTGTTCGAGGAATTATCGCTGAACTGAATATGCCCGATGTTTCGACCGGCTGGGAATCCGTAAGGATAAGTCGCACCACCGATGGTTGGATAGCCAGTGCTATTGCCCGCGGTGTTGGTACAGGAATTGCAACCGCCGTCAGTCAGGTTAATTGCCTCAGGCATCAGTGCGGAAGTTTTCGAAAAATCCTGCACACCGAAGAGAGCCGAATACCAGAGCACAGAACCCACAAAATTGTTGACGAAGGTTGGGGTGATCACGTAGCTATGATTGACGCTTCCCTGATATTGAGGCTGGTTGCTCTGCGCATTGAAAGCCGGATTAATGGGGCTGGCGCCCGTGGCCTGCAGACCGGCGTCGTGGTTGAAGCGAAAGAATATTTTCTGACTGTTGCTGAGATTGTAATCGGCGCGAATGGTGTACAGCATCTCGGTGTTGAGCTGAGTGTTATTCGTGCCGAGCGCGACGGAGCAAGGAGTATCGACGCCGAAGGTGCCACCAGTCCCGGTTCGGGTACCGGTGAACGTACCGGTGCCGCAGCCTAAGTGATTGTGGCTGTCCTGCAGCAGGCCGGTGCCATTTGTCACGGGAACGGCACGGCTGAGACCCGGAGCAGTGTTAATCAAGCTGAACATGTCTTTGTACAAAGACTGCTCAGCGGCCGGCACACTGCGCCAGTGCATAAGCTTCCAGTTGCGGAGAGGGCAATGCGACAGCGCCAGCAGCGGGCAGCACGTAGTGGAGATTTTCATCGTCAACGAAAAAGAAAACCTTGTTTTTGATGACTGGGCCACCGAATCTGCCGCCGAATTGGTGGGCGTCGGACCGGCCACGACGGGTGCCGTTGGCGTTATTGAAGAAAGCGTTGGCGTTCAGTTTTTCCCAGTTGTAGTTGTAAAAAAGATTGCCGTGGAATTGATTTGTTCCTGAAATGCCCACGATGTTCACCTGAGCGCCGGCCATTCTGCCGTATTGCGGACTGTAGGCATTCATCACAACGGCAGCTTCGCCCACTTCGTTGGCGCCTAGGAGGTTGTTGCTGTGCCGGAGTTGTTGATGTTGTTGGCCGGGTCGTTCATTCGTCTCATTGAGGGTATACAGAATCGATGCGCCGGGGATGCCATTGGCATTCATGTTGCTGGAACCACCGGTCACGTTTACGCGAATGCCGGGAACAGTCATGGCCAAGGTGGTGATATCGCCGCCAGCCATAGGAAGTTGTTCCACTTGCTTGGCGTTAAAGCTGGTTTCGAGATCGGCATTTTCCGCCTGCAGAACGGGAGCTTCCGTGCTGACTTCGACGATGGTGCTGGTGCCTGCTGGAATGAGGTTACGTTTACTTCCTGGGCTTGGCCTACGAGGAGAGTGATTTTCGAGGTGTTTGATGTTAATCCTGTGGCCGTTGCCGAGATCAAATAGTCGCCAGGCTTCAGTAGAGCGAAACGGTATTCGCCCTTGTTGTTGGCAGTCTCGGTACGTGTTTCGCCTGAATCTGCCGATTTCAGAGAAACTTTCGCTCCGGGCAAGACGGCACCCGAACTATCGGAGACCGTTCCAACGGCATCCGCCGTGGTCATGGTCTGAGCAAATGCAATTGGCGAAAAACATAAAAGAATAGCCGTCGAAATGAGAAAGAACGCAATACGACACCGGTGGTTTAGAACCATTAAAATAACCCCTTATTTTTTAGTGAAGCTATATTCCGTGACGACGTTGCACGTTGCGAGTGATGTGGTGAAGTGCCCCCTAGAGCACTGCACAAAGAAAGAGTATTCCAATTCTGACCTAGTGGAAAGGAAATAGCAACACAAAAAATCTGGAGGCCCTTTTCCCGGGTTTCGGTACAATTCGCTTCGTGATCTTATTTGGCGCACTGCATTGGAGTTTGCTGATAGGAATGGGGCCGCTTGCCGGGGGCTGACGTTCCTCTGCCGAAGGGATCTGGTCTCAAGAGACATAGCGCGGTGGGCGCTTGGTTACGCGCTGATGCTGAATGAGTTTGGATGGTGGTATTTCCGCTATTCGCATGAAGGTTTGCGCATTAGCAACTTACCACTGCAACTGTGCGATGTGAGCTTGTGGGCGACTATCTTCGCGTGCATTTTCTTAAAGCCGCTCTTAGTGGAGATCGCCTATTTTGTGGGGCATAGCGGGAGCGGGCACTGCGCTGTTGACGCCGGACTTATGGAGTCCGTGGCCTTCTTATCCGGCGGTCTATTTTCTCGTGACGCACGGCGGCATCGTAATTGCCAACCTCGTGCTGGTGTATGGCGGAATCGCGACTTTGCGAAAAGGCGCATTATGGCGCGCATTTGGATTTCTGCTGGCGTTTGCGGCAAGCGTAGGCATCTTCAACGCAGTGTTTAAGACTAACTACATGTATTTGTGCGACAAACCAAAGAGCGCGACGTTGCTAGATGCCTTCGTACTATGGCCGGTGTATCTTGCGGTTACTTTCGGGTTGGCTTTTGTGTTG
>CAWJBS010000015.1:0-9593 GCA_963840845.1 Bryobacterales bacterium | reverse complement strand
TGATATCGAGCCAGTCTTGTTGGTCGGAGTTAGTCGTCAGGTTGAACGAACCATCCGCATTGCCGATCTGCGAAATGGTTAGTGTGAAGGGATAGGAGATTTGCTTCTCTTTGGATTGCGAAACCCAACCATCAGTCACTGTGGTCTTCGCATCAACCGTGGTCGATTGCGTGATGGCCTGGATATAGTTCGCCGCCGTGATCGTGAAGTTTTGGATGTTGGCGAAATTCATGCTGGCTGATACCGTAGTTTCAATCCGTCCATGCGACGTGTTCACATATCCAGTGATGGCGTAGGTGCGTGCTGACGTCACCGCGACTGATCCTGTGATGTCCCCGGACGCATCGGTTGTGAGTTTCTCCGTAACGATGGGCGTGGGCGCCGCTGTTAAGGAATTCGCTGTCACCGCGCCCGTTACTTTTTTGGCGCAGCTATCAACGTAGGCGAGTAAGTTTGCGGTGACGAGGAAGTAACTGTCAGCGTTATACACACTGATCGCCACCGTGTGCGGCTGCCCATTGGCGAGTAAACCGGCAAACGGAGTGAGATCCACGCGGTACGGCTTGAAATCGAGCGTCTGCACGCCGACCAGGGGACGCCAGAGATAAGGATCAATGCCGCCTGTATAGATCCAGGGTAAAGGGCGCAACGCCGGCGGGCGTGCCGTCAATCGAAACTTCCGTTTCGCGAAAGCCCGTGTTGCCGCAGCTTTCCAACTCGTTGGCGACATCGTTCGGTACGCAGCTATACCAGAATTCGTCGTTGCTCTGGCTCTGCGCGATCACGTCCAGATACACGCGCTCAGTGTTCGTGGGCAGCGTCACGGCTTGGGTCAATTGGCTAGTCGTGGAGTTAAGCGCGGTGGCGCCGCCTTCGGCATCGGGCAGCGGCATGACGACATCCGGTGCGGGCGGAGCTGGGTCGTCCCAGGCCGCGGGATAAAATTCCAGAGCGGCGTTGGCGTAAATGATGCCGTTGTATACGACCCCGCCCGAGGTGCCGACAAAATTGCCGAGATCGGCCTCACCCGTTTGCGCTGATTTGAAGAGCGCGCTGAGATCGGTGACGTCGCGTTCCACATGCCATGAAGGACTGACCGCCGCGCTCGGTTCCGCGGTAGTTCCGTAATAAATATTGGCGTGTCCCAGATAGAAAGCAGCGGTTCGATCATACTGCCGCCCCTCGGTGACCGTGAAATCAGCAGTAAAGACCACCTTGGCCCACGGACCTCTGCAATCGGAGAGCGGTGTAAATGTGAAGGTTTTGGCCGAGAAATCGGCAAACTCAAGGTTCTCAAAAAGCGAAACCGTACAAGGTTTTGAGTGGGGGCGGGGAACCAGTGGCTCCGCAGTGACGGGATTGGATGACCCGACCTGCGGAGTACCCGTGGTGACTGTGACTTGAGATACCGCGGAGAGCGTAAAGAGAAAGCTCAAGAAGGCACTGCCAAGAAGACGCGACATGCGGGCAGATTAGCACAAAACGCCACGCTGAGGTTTGGGTGATATCACTCACCGCCTGCGTGAATGCTCCCTTATGAAGCGGCGTAGCAATAGCTAAGCCAAAGAAATAAATGGTCTTACGAATGGCATCTCCCTTGCACCTTATCCCGCTAGGAGGTATCGACCATGATCCTCATAGAAACAGCACCAAGTCAAACCGCAGCACCGGAATCGCACGCTGCCGCGCCAGCGCATAATCACAAACTGCTTTACAGCGCTGCCGGCATTTGCATTTTAGCGGGCGTGGCGGCGCTGAGCGTCTCGCGCTATCAGCACGCGGCGGCGACGCCCCAGTTTCAATTCGCGAAAGTGGAAATGGGGACCATTGAATCAAAAGTATCCGCCACCGGCACCTTGAACGCGGTTGTCAGCGTACAGGTGGGCAGTCAGGTTTCGGGCAACATAAAAGCGCTGTACGCGGATTTCAATAGTGTGGTGAAGGCCAACCAACTGGTGGCTTTAATCGATCCGGTAATGTTCCAAGCCAAGGTAGACCAAGCAGCAGCTTCCTGGCAGAATTCGAAAGCATCGCTCGAAAACGCGCGTGCGAACGAGGCCAAGGCTATCGCTGATCTTTCCGCGGCCAAAGCCACCGAGGCGAACTGGGTGGCGGCCATCGTGAAGGCAAAATCGGCCGTGAGTGACGCCAGCACCAAGCTCGAACGGCGGAAAGAAATGTTCAAAGATCAGATCCTCGACCAGGAAGATTTGGACACGGCGCAAAACACTTACGACCAGGCGGTTGCCGATTTGCACGCCGCTCAGGCGCAAGATGAGGCCGCCGTGAACAATGTTCGATCCGCTGAAGCCGCGTTGAAGGCTGCGCAGACTCAGGTGGCCATGTTTGCGGCGCAAGTGAAGCTGAATTTGGCTGAGTTGAAGCAAGCGCAGATTGACTTGGCCAATACGCGAATCGTTTCGCCGGTAGATGGCACCGTGGTCTCGCGGCAGATGGATGTGGGTCAAACTGTAGCCGCCTCTTTTCAAGCCCCGCAGATTTTCCAGATCGCGCAAGATCTGAAGAAGATGCAAGTGGATACGAATATCGACGAATCCGATGTGGGTCGGTTGAAGGTCGGCCAGCGCGCGACGTTCAGCGTTGATGCGTATCCGGGCGTAGAGTTTTTCGGGCCGATTCTGCAGATTCGGAAAGCACCGATCAACGTGCAGAACGTGATTACGTACGACGCCGTGATTGAAGCCAATAATCCGGATCTGAAGCTGTTTCCGGGCATGACGGCCAATGTGAGCATTTTGACGGACCGGGCTGAGCACGCACTGAAGGTTCCCAATGCCGCCCTACGCTTCAAACCAAGCGAGTCTTTACTTGCGGTGAAAGCGTCCGGCGAGAACGGCCATTTCTTATACGTTCTCGACAGCGACAACAAATTGCACCCGGTGCAGGTGCGCACGGGCATCAGCGACAGCATGTATACCGAAGTGTTCCCGGGGACGCTGACGGCGGGCACGCAAGTCGTGGTGGGTTTGAAAGCTAAGGGCACCCTACAGGCACAAACTTCCGCCCCGGGTGCGACTCCGGCGGCGCCCGCAAGCATGCGCCGATTCTAGCCCGGCGACGGTTACGTGCGGGAGGCATTTATGCCACAACTGATTGAAGTAAATCAGATCACAAAAGCCTATCGAACCGGCGAAGTCACATTGCAGGCTTTGCGGGGCATCAGCTTGGCCATCGAACGCGGCAGTTTTGTCGCCATGATGGGGCCTTCCGGTTCGGGCAAGTCTACCTTTTTAAACATTGTGGGCTGCCTGGATCAGCCTAGTTCCGGCAGTTACCAGTTAGACGGGATCGAAGTGGCGTCGCTCACCCGCAACGAACTGGCGGAAATCCGTAACAACAAAATTGGGTTCGTTTTTCAGAATTTCAATCTTCTGCCGAGAACGAGCGCCATTGAGAACGTGGAACTACCTTTGCTCTACCGCCGGCCGCCTGAGCCAGGTCGGCGCGAAAAGGCCATTAAGGCACTGAATATGGTGGGCTTGGGCCATTATGTAAACCATCATCCCAACCAACTTTCAGGCGGACAGCAGCAGCGGGTGGCCATTGCGCGGTCACTCATCAATAGCCCGGAAATCATCTTAGCCGACGAACCAACCGGGGCTCTGGATTCGCGAACCAGTATCGAAATCATGGCGATCTTTCAGCGCCTCAACCGGCGCGAAGGCATCACCATGTTGATGGTGACGCACGAGCCTGACATCGCAGCGCATGCGGACAGAATCATCAGGTTCCGCGACGGAAGAGTGATGGATGACCGACGCATTGAGAATCCGCGCGATGCGGCGAAAGAGCTGATAGATATGCCGCTCGTTGAAGATGCCAACACGCCGACGGTGGAGGTGCCCGCATGATGTTCTCATTGCTTTCCAGCTTACGCATTGCCTATCGCGCACTGCTGACGAATAAAGTGCGGGCTGCGCTCACCATGCTGGGCGTGATTATCGGCGTGGCCGCGGTGATTGCTACGGTGGCCGTGGGTACCGGCGCTACCAACCGCATCCAGCAACAAATCGCCAGTTTGGGCAGCAACCTGATTATGGTGATGCCCGGCAGTATCACTACCTCCGGCATTCGTTTGGGGAGCGGTAATGCCGTCACTTTGACCGAGGACGATGCCAAGGCGATTGCGACGCAATGCCCAGCGGTCAGTGTTGCGGCGCCAACGGTTCGCGGCGGGCAGCAGGTTGTCGGTGGCAATAATAACTGGGCAACCTCAATTCAGGGCGTGACACCTGATTACTTGTTGGCGCGCGATCTGTCTGTCGAATCGGGAGTCGCGTTTACGGCACAGGATGTGGAATCCGCCAATAAAGTAGCGTTACTGGGCAAGACCGTGGTTGAAAATCTTTTCCCTGGCGCAAATCCCATTGGCCAAACCATTCGCATTCGCAACGTGCCGTTAGTGGTCATCGGTGTTCTATCTCCGAAAGGCCAATCGCCGGGTGGACAGGATCAGGACGATGTGGTTTTGATTCCGCTCTCCACCGCCAAGAAAAAAGTTCTGGGTGTGACTCAAGCCAACTTAGGCTCAGTGGGGGGCATCATGGTGCAGGCCAGAGGCTCAGATGCGATTCAAGCAGCTCAAGATCAGATTCACAGCCTCCTGCGGCAGCGCCATCATTTGCAAAGCGCGGAAGATGACGATTTTACGATCAGAAATCTGGAGGAGATTTTCGCAGCCCAAGAAACTTCATCGCGCGTGATGGCGTTGTTGCTGGCCATTGTGGCCTCGGTTTCCCTGGTGGTGGGTGGAATCGGCATTATGAATATCATGCTGGTTTCCGTCACGGAACGCACTCGTGAAATCGGTTTGCGCCAAGCGGTGGGCGCACGCACCGGCGATATCTTATTTCAATTCCTGGTGGAAGCTGTGGCCATTTCTTTGCTGGGTGGAGTGTTAGGCATCGGGTTGGGTGTCCTTGCCTCTGTGACCATCTCGAAAGTAGCGCATTGGGCAACCGTGCTGAGCTTTGGTTCGATTGTCCTGGCCTTCGCGTTTTCGGGTTTGGTGGGCATTTTCTTCGGCTATTATCCGGCGCGCAAAGCGGCTTTTCTCGATCCGATTGATGCCTTAAGGTACGAGTGAAATATCTATTTCACATCCGCCAAGTAACAGCCCACCGAATGAGTGCGCGCTTCTTTCACCGGTTTGCCATCCAATGTGGCCGCGATCGCGTTTTCCAAATCGTGCGTAGTAGGCGCAAGCCGGGACTTTCCGAACGCGACATACCTGTCGTCAATACGTCCGCTGTAGGTGAGGCGGCCATTGTGATCGAAAACGGCGGCTTGCGGCGAAATTGTGGCTTCGGCGCGCTTCTGCAACAGATGTTTGGGGTCGCGTATGGCGGTGCCGGGCAACTTATATTCGACTTGATGTTGAGCGATCGCGGCATCGGTTTCGGAAGCGTCTGGATAAACGAGCCAAAATTCCACGCCGCGCTGGTGAAACTCCTGCGCAATCCGATCAAGTTCAGGTGCGTAACGATTTGTAATGGGGCAGTCTGTGCGAACGAACAGTAGAACACGAGCGGGCGCGGGTTTGGCAAATGGATCTTGCGCCGCCCATACGGTGCCGCCCGCCAGCAAAACAGCGAACCAGAGGAGCCTCATATTGGTAGCTTAGCTAAAATCGAGGCGCGGGTGTGCGCGCCGGGCAAGCAGTTGACATAGAATCTTGAGAGATCGTTATATAGAGCTTCAGTTTGCAAAGAAAGGTAAAAGACCATGAAGAGATTTGTTTTACCAAGTGTGGCGGTGTGTGGGTTGCTGATGTTGAGCGCTTGTTCGAGCGACACAAAGACTGCCACCAGCGATGACAAGAGCACCGCCGCTCCAGCGCCTGCGGCCGTGGCTGGCCCAGTGTCTGGCAAGACCGCTTATTGGGATATGTACACCAAGGCGCGTGCCGAATTTTCGAAAGATATTATGCCGATTAGTTTGGAAGCCAAAGAGCTTCCAGGAATTGCCAACGGCGATGGAACGGCGGGGATGTGGGAGGCTGAATTTGTTTCAGATTCGATGAAGGAGCGCCGCACCTTCACTTGGGCGGCGGCCGCGCATCCACCGGACATCTACAAAGGCGTGGTGATCGGCAAGCCTTTACCTTGGAACGGATCGCGCGACATCATGCCTTTCTCGATGGGCTCAGTGCAGTTGGATTCCGACGCAGCTTTAAAAGCGGCGATGGAAGATCCCACGGCCGCGAAATTCTTGAAGGAGCATCCGTTAAAGAATCCGACCATCACGCTAAAGGAACTCACGCGTTTGCAAGTGCCCACCTGGATTATTTTCTGGGGAACGGACAAGTTGGGATATCGCGCCTTCATTAGCGGTGTGGACGGTAAGCCGGTAAATTCCAAGTAGAGTCTTCATGGAGGGCCGGACATGAGCGTCTCGGCCCTCTTGTTGCAGGCGCACTGCGGTATGCGACTCTAAATCGAGATGGCTGATCCTCGATTCCGTGTTCTGTACAGCGATATTGGCGGCGTTTTAGGTACCAATGGTTGGGATACACAAATTCGCCACGATGTCTGCTTGAAGTTTAATGTTTCACCGGACGAGATTGACAAGCGGCATCAGCTCATGTTCGACAGCTACGAACGTGGCTTTCTGAAATTTGAGGAATATTTGCGCTGGGTTTTCTTTGCTTCGCCGCGTACGTTTAGTCTGGAAACCCTGCGCGATTTCGCCTTCACGGCCTCCATTCCCTGGCCCGAAAATATTGCGTTATTCAATCGCGTGAAGAAAGCCAACGGCTTGAAATTCGGTCTTATCAGCAATGAAGGGCAGGGCATCACCGAATACCGGATGAATGCTTTCGGGTTGCGCGACGTGGCCGATTTTATGGTTGTCTCTCATTGTGTGCATATGCGCAAACCCGATAGGGAGATTTGGCAACTGGCGCTCGATTTAGCGCAGGTGACGCCTGATCAGTGCATCTACGTGGACGACCGCGAGATGTTTGTGAACGTGGCGGCCACGTTGGGATTCACCGCCTTTCAGCATGTCGATCTTGATTCCACGCGCGAAAAATTTCAACGCCTCGGGTTGACGGTTTGAATATGAATCCGGAAGAGTCTCTGCCGCTGAAGGCGGCGCGCTGGTTGACGTTTGCGTCGTCGGCAGTCATCGTGGTGGGCATTGCGCCATCGCAAATATTCTTGGGCGCGGCTTTACTTGCGCTTTTGCTATCGAAAGAGAAATTGCAGTTGCCGGCCATCAAGTGGACGCTGGCGATTTTTCTGGCGGGCACTCTGCTGGCCGTGGTTTTGTCGGATCATCCCAAGGCAGGTTTCCCACAGGTTAAGAAAATCTACGTCTTCTCGCAATTATTAGTTGTCTTTTCGCTGCTGCGCACGGCACAATGGGCGCGCTGGTTGATGTTGACCTGGGCTGGCTTGGGTAGCATCAGCGCCGCGCGCGGATTTGCCCAATTCGTTCACAAGTTTTATCAGGCTATGGCGCAGCACCGAGACCTTTATGCCGCGTATATGGGCGAGCGCATTACGGGCTTCATGAGCCATTGGTACACCTTCAGTGACGTGGAAATGTTGGCGCTTATAATGCTGGCCGCTTTCATATTTTTCTCGCCATCGGCCAGGAAGCATTGGTGGATTTGGCTGTTATTGGGATTTTTCATGGGCTTCGGCGTGCTTCTGGCGGACACTCGCGCGGTTTGGATCGGCACCTTTATCGCCATTCTTTATCTGACGTTTTTCTGGAAGAAGTGGGTGACGGCGCTGGTGCCCGTCACCGTCGCGCTGCTCTTACTTTTCGGCCCGCATATGTTCAGAGAGCGGGCAGAATCCATCGTTCATCCGGGGCGCGACGATTCCAATCAGTTCCGCGTCATCTTGGCGCGTACCGGCGTGCGCATGATTGAGGCCCACCCTTGGTTTGGCTTGGGCCCGGAGATGCCGCGCGCCGAGTTCATGGATTATTTGCCGGCCGATGTGCCTAAGCCTCTGCCGTCAGGCTCATATATGCACCTGCACAACCTCTATTTGGAATACGCCGCAGAACGCGGCATCCCGGTTTTGCTGGTGATGCTGTTTATGCTTGGGCAAATCCTTTGGGATTTCGGCAAGACATTGCGTACGCTGCCGGTGGGCCGCAGCGATCTACGCTTTTTGCTGCATGGCGGCATTGCCGTGGTACTCGCCATTCTGGTGGAAGGTTTCGCCGATGTGAATCTGGGCGACAGCGAAGTGTTGACGATGTTCCTGGTTGTCGTAGCTCTGGGTTATGTAGCCGTTGATTTGAATAAAGCGGAGAACTCAGCAGGCGTCAGCACTTGATGCGGGATGCGCGCGCATTGCAGTTTGAAGCGCGTTTTCGTAAAGCCCTCCACTTTGCGTCCATTGAGCACGAGAGGAATCAGTCGTGCAGCCTTACTCGCCAGTTTTTCTCGCTGCTTGCGAAAATTTGCGCCATCACGCGGGCGGTATTGCGCCCAGCCGATAGTATGCAATAAGCTGGCGGGGCCAAACTCATCTGAGCGCAGCATATCTTCCACAAACACGCGGATGGGCCCTTCAAATTCATGCAGCGTGTCGTGAATCGCCACGATGGCGCCATCAATCAGGAACGGTTTAAATAGGTCAAAATCGAGCTTGGCGCCTTTGTAAGTATGATCGCCATCAATCCACAGTAACCGGATCGGGCGATTCCAGCCAACTGCCGCCTCGCGCGACGGTTCGCGGTGGGCTTCGACAAAGTCGCTCAACCCGGCTTGCGTAAGCGCTGCTTGAAAATCATCGAAGGAAGTACCGGACTCACTAAGATCGGGATCTGTTTCACACGGAGCGTTGTGCGGGTCGATGCTGACGACGTCACCTAAATGGAATGCCGAAGCGATAGACGCAACGCCAATTGTGGATTTTCCCTTAAAACTGCCAATCTCCACGTTGACTCCGCCCGTTAGGCGGTGCTGCCGCCAGCATGCAAAGAGCGCGAAATTCCCGCTCGCCAATGTAGCCTTCTACGTTCGCAGCTTTGGTCCAAGCGGCAGTTGTAACCGTTTCAAGATTGGGAGGGAGCACGGTGAAATGGAAGCCATGGTGGGCGCGACAGGACTCGAACCTGTGACCTCCTGCGTGTGAAGCAGGCGCTCTAACCAACTGAGCTACGCGCCCGAACTGCGAGGCGTTCTTCTATTCTAAACTACGCCGGAAAAAACGCCTCGCTTGCACAGACTCGAACTATTTCAACTGATTATTCACTTCGTCCCAGTTAATGACATTCCACCAAGCGGCGATGTAATCGGGACGGCGGTTTTGATATTTCAGGTAATACGCATGTTCCCAAACATCCAGGCCCAGGATAGGCTTCTTGCCGTCCATCAGCGGGGTGTCCTGATTGGGCGTTGACGCGATGTCGAACTTGCCGGCCGAATCTTTCACCAGCCAAGCCCAGCCGGAACCAAAACGCCCAGTAGCTGCCGCTGCGAACTTTTCTTTGAATGCATCGAAGCTGCCAAAGGTGCCGGTCATCACGCTGGCGATGTCACCCGTAGGCGCGCCCCCGCCCTTCGGCGAAAGGAGCGTCCAGAACAGCGAGTGATTTGCATGTCC
>CAWJBS010000014.1:0-10228 GCA_963840845.1 Bryobacterales bacterium | reverse complement strand
ACTGCAACACGTCCGTTGGTTTGGCTGACCCGATAAGCGAGTTGGGCGCCATGCGCTTGTTGCAAAGCACCTAGCGACCAGTCGGAATTGGCAATCATATGGATGCCGCCTGGGCTGAACCGAGGAGGATTGTATATTCGGCAGACGATAGACCAGCCGCAGCGCTATTTTCTGCTGCTTCGAAAATCTCCCGGGCGTTTTCGATGAACTGGCTCACGCAGCTCTATCGCGCGGGATCGCGAAAATTCGAGGGGCTACGTAATATTTTCAGTTTTTTCCATTTCCTTCTTGTATTTCTCCCATTAGGAATTTATACTAAACCAAGTCTTCACGCTAGTGTTTTTTGAGTATAAGAAGATTTATTTGCTAATGAATCGCCGTCTTTGCTCCCTAGCCCCGCTTGTTGTTGCGTTTTGCTTGATGTCCCTCGCCCAGACGCCACGGCAGGCGAGCGACGATTCTACTTCTGTTTTCACCTGTAACCCATGGAGAATGCAGGCCCTTTCGACAACTTTGTCGTTTGCCGAACGCTCCTGTTTTGAATTTTCGGAAATGTTGAGTCCAGGGCTATTTGCCGAGTCGGCCTTCGCAGCGGGGATTTCACAGTGGCGGAACAGTCCGCACATTCGCCGTCCTGATTCTGACCACATTGCAGTACGTTTTGAACATCTCTATGAACGCCGGACGGCACGTATTACGGCTGAGACGCTGGTGGGGTATTGGCATCACGAGGATCCGCGTTTACGTGCCTTGGAAAGCGAGGCAACTGGCACCGGACCGGTGCGGCCTTGTTAAGCGTTCTGGAGACCCCAGATCCAAATGGCGGGAATCGAATGGCGTTTGCGCCGTTGGCAGGTTCTTTGGGATCAGGCTTCACCTCAATGGCTCTTTACCAGCGTCAAACATCGGTAGGCTATTGCCTTGAGCGCAGCGCGCTAGTGTATAGCCACTATTTTGCCCGGGCGCTATACCACGAGTTTGCGCCCGAGATTTGGTCGTTGGCGCCCAAATTCATTCGCAAGTATCACCCCGCGACAGTTCCGGTTTTTGAGCCTTAACGAACGCGTAACCTGCTGTAAACCTTTCGCCGCCTCCAATCGTTCAATCAGTATTGCACCGATATGATAGGCGTCATGGCCGAAAAACTCGAAGGTGAAGCTTGTTCCACGCTCGACCTTCGTAATTTTGGTACTTGGATGGCGTCCGAGCAGCGACGGGTATTTCTCCTGTGCCGCCGTTTGCTGCAGGATGCTGACGAGGCCGATTCAGCCACACAAGACGTCTTCCTAAAAGCCTACCGTGCGCTGGCAAAGCGCACGGAGGATTCGGAGGAGTTGGACAATCCGGGAAAGTGGTTAACGCGGATTGCCGTGAATACGTGTCTTGATAAACTTCGTTCGAAGAGCTGGAAGCTGTGGCAACGCCGCCCTGCTCCACAAGACGAGGACGTGATTTTACAAATGGCGGCCGGAACCGATCCGAACGCCGAACGTTTGATGTTTGCCAAACAGATCCAGCAAAGACTGGATACCGCACAGGCCAAACTCTCGGAACGCCAACGGGCGGTATTCGCCCTTCGGCACTATGAGCAATTGGCACTGGAAGATATAGCCGATGTTCTCAAGTTAGACGTCGGTACAGTGAAGGCCCATTTGTTCCGGGCTTTAACTAAAATGAGAGAAGAACTCAAAGATCTTTACCTGTCGCTAGATGGGTAGGTCCGGAGGATATTATGAACATCGTGTCCGCACAGTCAGCACACTGGACAGATGAACAATTGATCGACCATTTGTATGGAGTTGGTCCAACAGATGGGCATCTGCAGCAGTGTGAACAATGTAAATCCCGCTTATCCGCGATGGAAAGCCGGCGGCAACAGGTTTCGATAGAAGAGACGGTGAGCGATCAGTTTCTGGCGGCACAACGGCGTGCTATTTACGCCCGCTTGTCAGAACCGCAGCGTTGGTGGCAGGGTATTCCGGTGAGACACTGGGCGGCGGCGGCGACAATGGTGGCGATACTGTCCGGATCGGCGTTAGTTTATGAGAATCACCGCCACGAAGTAGCCGAGGCTCGCGCGGACGCGCAATTGGCGCAAGATGTTTCGCAGATGTCTTTCGAATCTGAGGCGCCCGCAACGGCTCCGCTTAAGGGACTTTTTATAGAATGATTTCATCCAAACGGTCCTCGTCGCTCTTAAGCGCTCTGGTTTGTTTGTTTTGCTTTAGCGGGCTTGTTTCGGCGCAAAACCGCGCGCAATTTCCGTGGTGGAACAGCCCCGTCGCCAAAGAAGTGGGCTTAAGCCCCGCGCAAACGGTGCGGATTCGTAATATCGTTCATTCCTACCGCGACCGGCTCTTTGATGTGCGCAATGAAGTGCAAAAAGCCGAAGCGGCGCTGGATGAGTTAATGAACGAGAATGACATGAACGCTAAGGCTGCGGAACCGGTGATCAATCGTGTTGCTCAAGCGCGCGCCAATTCAAGCCGCGTTTTTCTCGAGATGAGCACGCATATTCGCGAGGTTCTCACGTACGAGCAATGGCGGCAGCTGGTGGAGCGGTGGGACGAAGTGAAGGGCAAGCGCGTGGCCGACGGATTGATCACGCCGCAGTAGATCCGATTTGTGCGTGATAGCTTAAGACAATTCACCCATGAATTGTTTTCCGGCCATCCGCAATATCGTTTTTGTAGCTCGCCGCGGCTTCTTACGCATAGGCGGCAACGCCGCACGAAACGCTCAATACACTTATAGAAGAGGACTGGCAGTATCGTCTGCGCACGAGTCCGGAGATGGCAACGGCTGTTGGCGATAACCGGTATAACGACCGGTTAACCGATAATTCTCCGGCGGCAATGGCAAACGAAGCGGAACACAACCGGAATTTACTAGCGGCGCTTGAGCGCATTGACTCGGCGCAACTTTCGGCGGACGACCGGCTGAATCAAAGTTTGCTGGTTCGGTCGTTGAAGACGTCTCTGGCGGGAGCGAAATTCAAAGACTGGGAAATGCCGGCCACGCAGATGTGGGGCCCGCATCTGGATTATGCCGGGCTGGCAAAAGATATGCCGTTTCTTACGGCAACCGATTATCAAAACTATTTGAGCCGCTTGCAGAAGCTGCCTGGTGTGCTGAAGCAAGCGACAGCCAATATGCGGCAAGGGATGCGCGATGGGCTGATGCCACCACGTTATTTGCTGGGCAAGGTGGCGGAGGAAGCCGACGATGTGGCAACGAAGCCGGTATCGCAAAGCGCTTTTACGGAACCGTTGCAGCATATGCCTGCGGCGATTTCGAGTGCGGAGCGGGCACGACTCACAAGGGAGATTAATGATGCGGTGCGGACACAGGTGCTGCCGGCGTATGCGGCCTTTGCCAAGTTTGTGAAAGAGGAATACGAACCGCGGGGGCGGACGGAGTTTGGATATTGGTCTTTGCCCGACGGCGATGCACGTTACCGGCAGGCGATTGAAGAACAAACGACGACGAATTCGGATCCGGATGAACTGCACAAGCTGGGTCTAAAGCAAGTGGACGAAATCGAAACGCGAATGCTGGTGATTGCCAAGCAGCAAGGATATGCCGACTTAAAGTCTTTCAACGCGCACATCTTTGCGGACCCTCATTTGCGGGGCATATCGGGCGAGCAGGTGCTTGGGCTGTATCAAAAATACACGAGATCAGATGTACGCGCAAGCTGCCGGAATATTTTGGACGATTGCCGAAGAATAAGCTGGCCGTGGTTCCCATGGAGGCTTACCGTGCGCCGCATGAAGTGCCGGCGGATTATTCGATTGGGGCCGGTGATGGATCACGGCCGGGCCGCATCAATGTGAATGAGTATGAACCGACGAAGCGACTGATGCTTAACGTGGAGGCGATTGCTTATCACGAAGGGATTCCGGGCCACCATTTGCAGTTTTCGATTGCACAAGAACTAACGAGCGTTCCGCCTTTCCGGTAAATTTCATGAGTACAACGCGTTCTCCGAAGGATGGGCGCTGTATGCCGAAACGCTGGCGCATGAGATGGGTTTTTACCAAGACCCTTACAGCGAGTATGGGCGATTGCAGAATTTGATGTGGCGATCAATACGGCTGGTGGTGGATACGGGGGTGCATTCCAAGCATTGGTCACGCCAGCAAATGATTGATTTCTTCCACCAGCACAGCGCGATGGACGATCAGAATATTGAAACGGAAGTAGACCGTTATATTGCCTGGCCGGCGCAAGCGCTGGGCTACAAGCTGGGGGAGATGACGATTCTCCGGCTGAGAGAACAGGCGCGAAAGCAACTGGGGTCCAAGTTCGATATTCGCGCGTTTCATGATGCCGTGTTGGATAAAGGACCGTTGCCGCTGGATGTGTTGGAGATGAGCGTGAATGAGTGGATCAAATTGGCAGGCAAATGAAGAGTTATCGCAAAGAGCTCTGGTTCGAAGTGCCGACGAGGCGCGGTTTGTGAACATCACGAAACAGGTGGAAGAGTGTATTCGCGAGAGTGGGGTTTGGGAGGGGCTCGTCTTAGTGAACGCGATGCATATTACCGCTTCGGTTTTCATTAATGATAATGAGTCTGGTTTGCTGAAGGATTATGAGAAGTGGTTAGAGGCGCTGGCGCCGCATGAACCCACGGCGCAATATTTGCATAATCGAACGGGCGAAGATAATGCCGATGCGCATTTGAAGCGGCAGGTGATGGGCCGCGAGGTGGTGGTGGCGTTAACCGCGGGCCGATTGGATTTTGGGCCATGGGAACAGATTTTCTACGGCGAATTTGACGGGCGGCGGCGCAAACGCGCCCTGGTGAAGATTATCGGGGAAGGGAAGGGCGATGCCTGAAACGCCGGGGATCGGCCAGCCTATTCGTGAATCGTTCCGGGTGCTGGGCGTTTATGTGCGCGGGCAGGTGTTGCTGTGTTTGATTCTAGCGGTGCTTTACGGCGCGGCTTTTTTCTGGCCAGTGCATGTGCCGTATTGGTGGCGATTGGTCTTATGGGCGGATGTGCGGCAGTGGTTCCGCGGCTTGGCGCGCTGGTGCCTATTGGGCTGGCGGTGCTGGCGCTTGATTTGACTGGAGCCCCGATGAAGAGCTTCCTGATTGTGCTGGCGTTGTGGCTGGTGATTCAAGCAATTGAATTTTTCGTTCTGTTGCCGTGGCTGGTGAGCCGGCCGCTGGGCTTGAAAGAACTGCCGGTGCTGGCCGCGCTGTTGTTGGCGAGTTTAGTTTTCGGTCCGGTGGGAATCGTCTTTGCGATCCCGGTATTGGCGGTGGGCTTAGTTTTCTGGCGATACTTCCGCAAGCCTAAGGCTGGGCCCGCGGGATCTGTTCCTCTGAAGTGAACGGCGAGGCAGGTAATTTCTGGCCGTTCATTAAGTGCAGGACGGGTGAGTTAGCCCAACCGTAGCGAACATACTTTGGCTGTGCGACGGAAGGGCTAGAGACGAGTATGGTTTCGCCTGCAATCTTGGCGTCGGCCGCGACGAAATGATGATCCGCAGCGGCGATTTCAAAACCGCTCACTGTGGCATCACTTTGCGCGGTGAGTCCGCCGGAGGCGTGATCAAACAAGACGCGGAGCGCATTCCCCTCGACGGCCGTTTCGCGATAAAGCGGACCGGCATCTTCGATATCTTCGCCATAGGCGAGTTTCCGCGCGGCGAGAGCCAGGCGCACGCCCACTTCCTGCTTATTGGACGGATGCACATTGTCTGGATCGCCGATATCGATAGTGACGGCCATGCCGGTATTGGCCACTGATAACGTGCGGCGTTGAGCCTCGCGAATGATGGGCCAGTTCTCTTCCGGTCCTGACTTGAAGTTGGAGATTTGGACGAACAGGAATGGGAAACTTCCCTGATGCCACTGCATGCGCCAATCGGCGATCAGGGTTGGCAGCAACTTCTCATAAAGATTCGCGCGCTCCCATGGACTGTTTGATTCGCCTTGATACCAGATCACGCCTTTGATGTGAAAATCAACGGCAGGCGCGATCATCCCATTGAAGAGCGCGGCGGGCTGCCATGAACCGGGTTAGGGGTGCCAAGGATGATTGGGTAAGGGCTTGTTTGCTTTACGGGCGGCTTCATCTTCACGGTTCTCGGCTGTCAAGGTTGCCTGGATGTCGGTTCGTTGATCGGCAAAATTGGCCCATTGGGCGAATACGGGCATGAGGGACGCATCGGAAGCGAGAGAGTGCATGCTGACCCACGCTTCAGCGGGTGTGCCGCCCCACGTGGAATCAATCAAGCCGATGGTGACGTGCTCGCGTTCGGCTAACTGCTTGCCGAAAAAATAAGCGACTGCTGAAAACTTGCGCAGCAGTTTCGGGTGTACAGGTTGTCCAAGCGGTGGGTTCGAAGTCGCGTTCGGGAAAATTGGAAGTTTTGTGATGGATGAAGAGACAGGCGCAAATTGGGTTGGTTGGCATTGCGAATTTCCTCGTCTGCGTTGGCGACAACGGCCGAACCGGGAAAGCCGGCGAATGGCATTTCCATGTTGGATTGGCCGGAGGCGAACCAAACGTCTCCGCACCATGACGTCTTCCAGTTCTAGAACGTTCGCACCTTTGACCACCAATTTGTAAGGACCGCCGGCGGATTGCGGAGGCAATGAGATATCCCAGCGCCCTATTCGATCGGCGACAGCATTTTGGCGTGCATTGTTTAATTCCACTGAAACGGTTTCGCCCGGATCGGCACTACCCCAGATATGAATCGGCTGGCCACGCTGCAATACCATGTGGTTGCTGAGAACTGTGGGCAGGCTCACATTCGCGCGCAGGACGAAGCTCGTGTTTAGGAAGAAGCAAAGGAGAAAGAGTGGGCGGGTTATGGCGGGTATCTTCATGATGGTTACTTTCAGTTTGACTTTAAAAGCAAAATCAGCATATAATACAGAAATTATTTTTCCGGCGGCGCATGTTTGTTGGCTGCTGTGCATCGCAGTGAACCACAAGTTGCCTCATTTCGGTTCGCCATTTTCATTAAAGGGGAAAGTCTAAATGAAGATTCGCATGCTAGTTCGAGCTATTACACTTTGTTTTCTTTTCAGCGGAGGGCTGTTTGCGCAGCTTACGGCTGATGGCAGTCTAATCGGGACCGTTACCGATAATTCGGGCGGGGTCTTGCCCAACGCGATGTCAAAGTTCAGAACAGTGGGACAGGTACCACTCGGGAGGTCACGACTAATAGTGATGGATTCTACCGGGTAGATTTATTACCGGCCGGCAGTTACAGCGTTACTATAACTGCGACGGGTTTTGCGCGGCAGGAGTTTGTAGGCATTGGCTTAGCGGTGAGTCAAACGACAACGTTGAACGCGACGCTTACGGTTGGCAGTCAAAAAGAAATTGTGACGGTGGAAGGAGCGGCGCCGGTGGTGGATATGGCGAAAACGGATGTGAGCCTTCCTGTTACCACCGAGCAATTGGAGAATCTGCCGCTCAATGGGCGCGATTTCGTCAATCTGGCATATCTCGCCCCCGGGGCGCGTCCGGTGAACTCGTACGATCCGACAAAGAACCGGGCTGGTGTTTTTTCGGTGGATGGATCGAACGGGCGGAATGTGAACGTAACCGTTAATGGCATTGACGATAAGGACAACACGGTGGGCGGACCGGTTATGCAATTGCCATTGGAGGCGGTGGAAGAGTTTCAGATCAGCACGCAGCGGTTTTCGGCGGCCAACGGCCGGAGCGAAGGGGCGGCGATCACAGCGATTACAAAATCGGGAACGAATGAGTTTCATGGATCGCTGTATCTGTTCGACCGCAATGAAGCGATGAATGCGACTGACTACTTCACCAAACAGGCAGGCGGGACGAAGCCGCCGTATTCGAGACAGCAATTTGGCGGATCGATCGGCGGCCCGGTGAGGAAGAGCAAAGATTTTCTCTTTTTCACATTGGAGAGAACAAGGGAATCGACCAGCATTGTGGAAGATCCAAGTTTATATTCGCAGTTAGTCTTAGCCGAGCCATTGGGTGCGAAACCGGCGTCCACTATTCCGACGCCCTATTTTGATTGGCGTTACAACGGGCGATGGGATCACGTAATCAATGACAAGAATAACTTCTTTGTTAGTTATACAAACCAGAACAATACGGGACAAAACGACCAATCCACCGGCACTAGCGATCTGACAGCGGGGAATTTCACGACCAATCAGTTGATTCTAGCGAGCGCCAATCTTAACTCTGTGATTACGCCGACGATCGTGAACGCAGCGACGGTGGGCTATCAATATTGGAACAACCTGATTGACTCTACGATTCGCGAGCCAACTATTTCGTTTCCGTCCGGCGAATTTTTCGGGACGAACGGCAACGTGCCGCAGCAGTCTTACCAAAAGAAATGGCAGTTTAAGGATGATTTGTCGATTACGCACGGCAATCATAACTTCAAGGTTGGTTTTGATTGGGTGAAGGAGCCGACGCTGGGTGGATTCTTCGAATCGAATCCCACCCCGGCGGTTACGTTCGGGGCCGATCCGAGCGCCATTCTGGGAAATCCGACAATGTATCCGGAAGGTTTCGCGACACCGGGGCTCATTACGAACATTTCGGAAAGTTCGGGCGATCCTTATTCGTTCAGCATGTGAATATGTTTGGCGTTTAGTTCAAGACGACTGGAAAGTGAGTAAGCGCTTGACGCTGAATCTGGGATTGCGTTGGGATAAGGATTTTGGATTGGTGGCGGGGCCGCAGGAAGCGCAGGCGCGTGCTTTCATCGATCTGAAAGCCATTGGCAGTTCTTATGCCGGCGCGACACCCCATGACGACAACAAAGACTACAGCCCGCGCGTTGGGTTTGCGTATGATCTGACGGGTGAGGGAAACATGTAGTCCGCGGCGGGTTTGGTCTGTACTATGCAGATATTTCCAGAACATCACGCTGTTTATGTTGCAGCAAGCAAACCCGACGATCTTCGGGCAGGTGCTCAATTTGAATAGCATGGGACCGGGCGATACCGAAAGCCGATCCAGTTCCAGGCACGAGTTTGTTGCTTTCGCAGTTCCGCTACGGCATTGATCCGATTCCGCCAGTGCCTCCGCCTTCGACGATTTTGCGCCCGCGCGACGGGCCGATTATTGATCCGCTGTACCGCAACCCTTATACGGAGCAGTTTAACGGCGGGTACTCATGGCAGTTCCCGAAACGAGCGTGATTGAAGTGGATTACAGCCACGTGTGGGGTCTGAATAATCGAAGAGCGTTCAACTGAATCCGAAAGGGATGACTTTTTCGGGGCGGCTTTAGCTGGCTTCACGGCGGCTGGCGTTCCGGCGCTGGGCAGTATCGCCGCCATTTCCCGCTTGGGTATTCGCGGTATGACGGCTTGAGTGTTGCGTACCGGCGGCGGCTTTCGAAGCTATTTCGGTATGAACACCAGCTATGTGCTGTCGCGCGCACTTGCTTACAACGGTTTCACCGCTGCCTTCACAGCGGCAACTGATCCGTCGGACATTTTCGGCGCATGATTGACGATCTGGCGGATGAGCGCCACCGTTGGGTGACCAGCGGATCGTGAATCTTCCGTGGGGGTGCAGCTTGCACCGATTATGCAGTGGGCCTGTCGCGACCTTCTCAGCCAAGGAGGACGTGGACTACTTCGGCGTTGGAAATGGCACAACCACGGATTTTGCGGTTTGGCTGAACAGCGCGCCGACGAACTACCAGGCCACGGCCGGTTATAAGCGACGCAATGCAAGCTCTGCAGCCTCGTCAATTGCCATATCTCTTCCTTCGATGCGCTACCGGGTCGCCTTTAAATTGGATGCGCGCGTGAGCAAGGGTTTCCACTTTGGGGAAAAGACGAACCTGGAGTTCATGTTCAGTGTTCGACTTACAAATCGGGCGACTTTGGTGGGGATTATCAGGGGAATATCGGGGGTCTACTTTCGGGACGCCGGTGGGATTCATCACGCCGTCGAGCGTGATTCTGCCACAGGCGTTCACGGGCGAAGCGGGATTTACGCTACGTTTTTAAGAAAGAAGCCAAGATGGGGAGGGGAGGAGATGGTGAGCCTCCCCTAGCACGTAATACTAAGGAGCAAACTAGTTCTATAGTACCTACCTTGAATATGCCGTGAGCGGTAGTACTGAAAGGAGATAACTGCAATCTTTACAATGCTTTCAAAGATTGTCTGATACCTTAAAACCCTAATAGAAATTTGTTAAAAGGTTTTTAATTTTTGGTGTATATAAGTCCCGTGTCGATCACATAA
>CAWJBS010000013.1:0-5988 GCA_963840845.1 Bryobacterales bacterium | reverse complement strand
GCGGAATATTGGTAACCGTTGTGGTGGCGGGAAGAGAAATCGAAGAACCACTGCCGGAGCCGCAAGGTGCGCCAGCGTCCACAACGTTACCATTCGCGTCCCACTTAGCGCAATTGTTACTGACACCAGCGGCAGTGGCGCTCGCATACTTCGTACCGCTTCCGGTAGAGATGCTGGTAGTAACAGCTGTTGCCGGAAGACGCGCCGCCGAGAGAGTGCCGCTGGAGATGTTAGCCGCATTCGTGGTATCGGTGGTGGCCGACGGAGAAAGGCCGGTCACGCCGCTGGCCGGTACCGAGGTTGCAGCGATGGTTCCAGTGCCAGTTGCTGATAGAGAAGCACCGGCGCCGATGACCATGGCAGCGCTAGTGTTGGTTCCGCTGCTCAAAGAATTGAAGGCGCTGCTGGTACCGGTGCCCGAACCGCAAGGTGCACCAGCATCGGCGATATTGCCGTTCGCATCCCACTTAGCGCAATCGTTGCTGGCACCGGGAGAAAGGATGCTGGCGAACTTGACGCCAGTTCCCGAGCCGTTACTGGTGGTCAGGACCGTTTGGGGAAGGCGATTTAGAGAAAGAGTGCCGCTTGCGATGTTACTAGCATTCGTCGTATCCGTGGTGGCGGAGGGAGCCAAGCCAGTTACTCCGCTGGCCGGCACTGAGGTGGCAGCGATGGTACCCGTTCCTGTGGCCGAGAGCGATGCGCCGGAACCGACGACCATGGTAGCGCCGGTATTGGTGCCTCCTCCTAAGGAGGGGAAGTTGCCGTTACTACAAGGTTTACCGGCATCGACAACGTTGCCATTAGCGTCCCACGCGACGCAATCGTTGCCCACGCCCACGGCGGTTGCGGTGACATACTTTGTGCCAGTTCCAGTGGCGATCGCGGTGGTCACGACACTTGCCGGAAGACGAGCGGCAGATAATGTGCCGCTTGAGATATTGCTGGCATTAGTCGTGTCGGTGGTGGCGGAAGGAGCCAATTCAGTTACGCCGCTGGCTGGTACCGAAGTGGCAGCGATGGAACCTGTGCCCGTGGCGGAGATAGAGGCGCCGGAGCCAACCACTAAGGCTGGCTGAGGTGGTGGTGCCGCCACTCATGGAAGGAAACGCGCTGTTGATACAGGGCAGCCCTGCATCTACAACGTTGCCGTTAGCCTCCCACTTGGCGCAATTGTTGCTGACGCCAGCGGTGGTGGCGCTGGCATACTTTGTACCTGTTCCGGTGGCGATGCCGGTAGTAACCGCGGTCGCGGGAAGACGAGCGGCGGATAATGTGCCGCTGGCGATGTTACTGGCGTTCGTCGTATCGGTGGGGGCAGAGGGCGCCAAGCCGATAACGCCGCTGGCCGGTACGGAGGTAGCCGTAATGGTGCCGGTTCCGGTGGCCGAGAGCGATGCACCGGAGCCTATGACCAGAGCCGCGGCCGTGTTGGTGCCTCCAGCCAAAGAGGGAAACGAGCTGGCTGCAGCGATGGCAGTGCGAACAGATTGTTCGGTAGGAATGTTGCTATTGGATCCAGGGGAGCCTACCGATGTGACTACCCCCAGACCGGCGGATAAAGCTGTGCCGGCGGTGTTACTGAATTCAGGCGCGTTTCCGGTGGTGGTTGTTACCGGTCCAGTGATGCCGGTTGTACCGCTGCCGGTACCGCAGGGTGCACCCGCGTCTACGACGTTGCCATTGGCGTCCCACTTGGCGCAATTGTTGCTTGCGCCAGCACCGGTCGCGCTAGCGTCCTTTGTGCCAGCGCCGGTAGCGATTCCGGTTGTCACTACGCTTGCGGGAAGACGCGCCGCGGCTAAGGTGCCGCTTGCAATGTTACTGGCGTTGGTGGTATCGGTAGTGGCGGACGGAGCTAGCCCCGTAACACCACTTGCCGGAACTGAGGTGGCCGCAATGGTACCCGTTCCAGTAGCCGAAAGCGACGCGCCGGAACCTACCACTAAGGCGGATGTGGTGTTGGTGCCGCCGCTCATGGACGGAAATGCACTGTTTATGCAAGGAAGGCCCGCATCAACAACGTTGCCGTTGGCATCCCACTTGGCGCAATTGTTGCTCGCGCCGGCACCGGTAGCACTGGCGTATTTTGCACCCGCGCCGGTGGCGATTCCAGTTGTGACCACGCTTGCGGGAAGGCGAGCCGCCGCTAATGTGCCGCTTGCGATGTTACTGGCGTTTGTCGCATCAGTGGTGGCGGAAGCAGCCAGTCCGGTGACACCGCTGGCGGGGACCGAGGTTGCTACGATTGTGCCGGTGCCAGTTGCCGAAAGAGATGCGCCGGAACCAATCACCATAGCCGCCGCCGTGTTCGTGCCGCCCGCCAAGGACGGAAACGTGCTGGCCGCGGTGATGGCAGTGCGAACGGACTGCTCCGTCGGAAGGTTGCTGTTGGAACCAGGCGAACCTACTGATGTGACTACGCCGAGACCGGCGGATAAAGCCGTACCGGCGGTGTTGCTAAATTGCGGTACGTTGCCGGTAGTGGTTGGGCCGGCGCCGCGATGCCGCTTGTCCGCTACCCGTTCCACAGGGCGCACCGGCATCAACAACGTTGCCGTTAGCGTCCCACTTAGCGCAGTTATTACTAGCGCCAGCGGCGGTAGCGGAGACGGTCTTTCCGCCGTTCCCGTGAAACTAAGTATAGATTGATAGCTGAGAGCGGGTATGTCGCTTGCGACCAACGTATGCGGAGTCAGAGCATTGCCGGTGGCCGAATAAAAGCCAAACTGACCGGCTGTTCCGCTCGCCACACTGGCACACGGCGAGCCTGCGTCGATGATGTTTCCATTGGCGTCCCATTTTGCGCAGTCGTTTGTTGACAACGAACCGGTAGAGGAAGCTGTTTTTTGCGCCATTGCCGGTGAACGAGAGAAGGCCCTGATAGCTGAGGGCCGGGATGTCACTGGCAGTCAGAGTATGTCCAACAATGGTGTTACCGCTAGCAGAGTAAAACCCGAACTGGCCACTCGTAGCAGCAGAGACAGTTCCATTGGTAGAAGATCCGATCAGCGTCCAAGTGTTAGCAGGTGCGCACGAATAGAGGTTCTGGCCTGGGGGATTACTTGTATTGAAAAACATTGAACCGGGATTGCAGGTAGCCGGTAAAACGGTACCTGTTTTAGCGGGAATCGTGGAAGCAGCGCCTGAGAAATCAACGTTCTTGGTCTGCGTCTTAATGTCCACCAGATTCTGGCCGTGCATGGACGAGATCAGCCATAGTAGACTTGCCAACTGGTATTTCTTCACAAAATTGAAATTCCTTTTGAAAAACTGGCGCGGTTGGTACGAAGAAGTCGAAAACCAAACATCGCTTTCTGGAACCAGTCTCGTTGTAGGGAGTTCGCGATTTATCGATTTCAGACGCGTAAAGCATTGATTCCAAGGCAAATATAGTTTTTGCTAGATCTGTGACTGAAAAGTCGCAAAGGCTTTTTGCGCTAATGAACTGAAATAAAAATGTGGATACCCTTCGGGTTTGGGGCTTGGCGTGCGGGTTGTAGTGAGACGAGTTTCTGCAAGTTTTAGGCGGGTGTTTTCGCCTTTGGATCGCCTCAGAAAGCGGTCGAAACGGAGATGGCCCCTGCGGATTTAATTTCCTGAAGGCGATGCGGTGGACCAAGTACCCATAAGCTAAAAACGACCCCAAACGCTCTTCAAAGGGGTATTCCCGCCGGTGATGCTGACTTCGGCTAGGTCGGGGTGGGCCTTGGAAACGGCTTCGCGCTCGTCACGCATTTGATTGAAACGCGTGGCGGATTTGGAGGTGTGGGGGGGATTTGACGCTCCAAGTATCCCTTAGTTCAGCTATGAGCTTGCAAACCTTTCTTTTGATGTTTTGGATTTGGCTCAAGAATGGCGGGCTGGAGTTACGAGAGCGAGGCATCGTCGCCAGTACGTTTCCAGCACTCGGAATGAAATCGCGACCTTCAGTTGGGTTTGCCTTGGCGTTCGCCCGCGAAGATAGACGCAGTCGCCAGTATGCTGCGCGAGTATGTGAGCGAATCGAGTGACTAGAAGGCGGGCACTATTGCGGGGCGGGAGATTCACTCGACGATGGCGCGTATTGCCCTTGTTTTTGCCCGCCATTTTCGCAGCGAATCACGAAGTGGAGATAATCGGTTGCTGGCGCGGCTGGGTAGTACTTCGTGGGTAATGTAGTATACCCTTTACTATAATGCCTGGAGTGAAGCGAAACGCAATCGACGGTTTGGATTGAGTCTGGGTCCCCTGCCGGATCTTCAGAATGGGTTGTTCGCCGGGCGACGATCAATGCAACGCCAATGAGAGGCCGACTCATCAGGTGACGATTATGCGCGGCTTTTGGATTGGAACCACGCCAGTAACGAACGCAGCGCTTCACCGCTTCGAAGAGGGAATCTCCCGCTGCAAATGGCCTGTTAGGTACGAGAACCCGGATGTTCCCGCAGCAATGGTGACCGGGGGTTAGCCAATCATTACTGTGTTGGGGCAGCAACGGGCAGATGTGCGGTTGCCCAGCGAAGCTGAGTGGGAGTGCAGCGCGCGCTGGGACGATCCGGCGCAAGATGCGGTTTATTGCACGAGATCGTCGCGCGCGAGGGGAATGCGCAAGTCGGTACGCAGCAGTTACCTGCGCACTCGGCACGAACCGTGACCCGCAAGGACCTACCGGGGGAGATGAGCATGTTCTACGGGGAGGCGGCGAACGGGTATCGGAACGTGTGGGCGCTGACCCGGTGGTGGCCGATCATTTGAACGGATTTCGTTGTGCCGGAGAAGGGACCATGGTGTTCCGCAGGCACGAATGACGTGGTCGCCTCGACATAATAAACGGCGAAAGCCGCTCAAATCTGAAATACGACTCTGGGGATGGCGGGGCGTCCCAAGCCATCGCCACTTCACAGAGTGGAACGGTCCTGGTGGCAATGGCGAAGCCGGCGGGAACGGCGGCTTGCATTAGGTCCTGTATGGAGCTTACGAGATGCTCTAGAGAGATGCTGCCAATGCCACTGCCCATCAACTCAATGGCCGAGGAGCGAAGGGCGGCGCTGGGCAACTTGATGTTAGGCCCGCTCATGGAACCGATATGCACGAAGCGAATCGGCAAAGCTTCTTTTCCGGCTTTTGCTCCCGCGATGATCACGCGCTCAGCGCTGGCTCCCCAGAGATAATCCAAGACGACATCGATTCCACCTTGGAATTCTTGCTGCAGAGCGTCCTCAAACTCTTCATCAACGGAACCGAGCGGAATCGTCACATCGGCCCCGAGAGACTTCAAAGCGTTTAATGCCTCGGTGTTCCGGCCTGTCGCGATGACTTTTTTAGCTCCCATATATTTGGCGATTTGGACAGCTAAGCGCCCTGCGGAGCCGGTTGCGCCATTGACGAGAACCGTTTCGCCCGCTAAGAATTTGGCGCGATGCCGGAGAGCGGCCCAAGCCGACATCCCTGGATTCGCGATGGCGGCGGCCGTTACATCGTCTAGTCCATCGGGCAGCAGAATGCAATGGGCAAACGGGGCAACTGTTCGCTCCGACATGCTACCGAAAGGAGCTTTGGGTAGAACAAAATAGACGCGCCGGCGATCCGCTAAGACGGCCCACACCATCAATACCCACGACAAATGGCAGGTTTCCGGCCGAACTATAATGTTTTCCGGAGGCGCGGCTTTTCGCGACATTACTGAGGGCGGCCGCTGACACGCAGATGACAACCTCACCCGGCGCCGCTAGCGGTTCCTTGAATTGCCCGTAAGCGGGCGTTTTTCCGGCTTCCATTACAATCGCAGCATTCATAGGTTTTGCCTCCTCGTCTATATGTGTATTCTACACATATCTTTTAATAGAAGATGCGGTATGAAGAAAGAAATTCTGCAGCTCCATCGGGCATTGGTTGATTTGGTTGGTCTGATGAATCAGCCCCAGCGCGACAGCGCACTGCTGAAAGAGGCAGGGGTTGATTTAGACCGGGCGTTATTTCCTTTGCTAGTTGGGATTGAGCGGAGAC
>CAWJBS010000012.1:0-9123 GCA_963840845.1 Bryobacterales bacterium | reverse complement strand
CTCAAACTCGTAATCGGATTGTCCATAGTTCTTGCCCAGACAGAGCGCCAAAGCCGCGTCTGCATTTCCAGAGGTCTTTAAGTCTCGGATCTTTTTGTCGATCGTGAGATATGCCTTCCAATCTAAAGAAGCGGCAGAGGCGGCCGCCCGTTCTTCATCTCCAAAAGTGATGTTGCCTAGCTCGGTTTCTAAAAAGGCTTTTGTGCTCTTAGCTCTCTCATTGAAGGACTTCTCGTCATCCGCCTGCAAGTTGCCTGGTAGCAGATACTTGCTCTCATCTGCATTGGCCGCGAATGCGTCCGCGCGCGCTTTCCATAAGGCGTGTATCGAATCGAAGGCGTCTTCCTTGGCGAGGCGCAGATCACTTGCCGACCGGGAGAGATGTGCGCTGTAATAAGACAGTAAGGCCAGCGTCAGGATGGACGCGGAAAGCAAGCCTGGGTTGAGCAAACGGCGAGTTCTCCGTACCAAGTCCCATTGCGCAAACAACAATAAGCCCAATAGCAGGCCGCCTACGGAAAAGACGATCGCGCGCGTCTGGGCTGAATCGCTCTTGTAAAGATCGTAAAGCTTTGTCGAGTTCCGCGCGATTCGCGTCGGCCAGTTTGTCAGCGGACAAGTAAAGATGGGCGTTCATAAGATCCGATGCTCCGCGGTAGACAATGATAGCCTTTTTGTCGTCCTCTTCGTGGAGATCGAGCGCATGCTGAATCTCGGCTTCGTAATCGCCCAGTCCGGTCTGAATGTTCTCGATCGGCGTTCGCTCGGCATCACCGGTAGGTGATATTGTTCGCTGCGACGATCAAGCTTTAGCGGCCTCTTTGCGGTGCTTTTCATAGTCGTCGATCGCTTCGTTGGCTTGGCCGGGTTTAGCGAGTAATTCGTTGGCGGCGTCGGCATCGCATGGCGGCCATCTCCACCTTGATTTGCTGGGCGGCGATCACGCTCGGTTCTGAATCGACAGTAATTGTTTTCAGGATTTCGCATACTCTCCGTGAGCACGAAGCAACACGGTCAGGAAGATCACGTCAGCTACGATTAATACGGCGAGGCCTGCCTTCAGACGATCAAGTAAGCTCCAGGGCTTAGCAACCGGCGAGACTGTAATATTCGTAGCCATTAGGAGATCGTTTCCACCGTGATGCTTGTCCAGTGACCGAGTGTGAGTCTATCCCCGGCTTTCAACGGAGTGTCAACGAGAGGCTTAACATCGACTCCGTTGAGCCTTGTTCCGTTAGAGGAACTGAGGTCTCGATAGATGAGTGAGCCATCGGGCGTGACGGAGATCAAGCCATGTCGATGGGAGACGGCACTGTCTGCATCAAGCGGAATTTCCGGGAAGACCGCGCGCGCTTCGCTCTTTCTCCCAAGTAGGTTTGCCGCTTTGTCTAGGGGATAGGAGGCGGGAACAGTATCAGGAGGCGCGTCGGGGCTTTCCGCGCTGCGAAGCGAAGGATCGACTGACACGGTTACTTTGAAGGCCGCGGGAGTTGCAACAGGAGCGGGAGGCGGAGGTGGCGGCGGTAAGGGCTGAGGCACCACCGGGACAGAAAACTGACCGCTAGTATTGGTCACGAAATTGAAGCCGCAAATCTCGCAAAAGTTCACGCCGGCCGCCGGTGCAGGCGCGCCGCAGTCGGGGCATACCTTGCCGCTCGCCGCACTCTGTGCCGGTGCAGCGGCGGCGGGAACGGCGCCTTGGATCTTCGCGCCGCACTCGCGAGCAGAAATCGTCGTCGGCTGAACTGTGCCCTTTGGGGCAGATAAAAGGACTGGCCATGTTTTAGCTCTTCGTTAAGCGGGTTGTTTTGGTGGAGCGCGTATCTAAAGCCATTTCATCCTCTTTGGCCACTTGCGCCTTGAGTCTTACGGTGCCCGTCTCGGCGTCTTGCACATCCACAACATTGCGAAGCAGTTTGGCCGTCGCGTCGTTGCCGGTTTGGTTCGCCATTTGCACGGCTTTGCCGAGCAGCGCGGTGGCTTGATCCACGTCGCCGCGCGAGCGCGCTTCCAACCCTTGGCGGATGGATTCAGCCAATTCAGACTGTCCCGTGTAATGGGCGACCACGTGATCGATTTTGGCGGACTTGGCTTCATCGTCCGTCCAGACAGCTAAGATACGCGCTTCGGCGGCTTTTTGTTCCACCTGGTCGATAGTGTAAACGAGGCTTGCTCGGCCAGCCAGAACTTCATCTCCTACTTCGCCGGGCTTGACCTTAATGGCGAAATGAAAATCGCGCACCTCATTCTTGCCCCAAGCGCCGGTTGGATATTCACGCACTTGCGGCTTGACTTGCCGGAAGCGGGTGCTGAGATCGAGAATCTGCGGACTCACTTCTTTGCAGAACAAAATGTCAGCCCCGACGGGAGTCCAAAGACGCAGCATGACATCGCCCGCGGTTTTCGACATGGCTTTACCCAAGATCGTCTCGAAGTCCGCTTTAATCTGCTCCGGACGCACGATGATGTCGGCCGTGCCGAGTAAAGCTGTTGGCAATGCGGCGCAGTTCGTCCACTTTCCAATCTGTGCCAACGCCGCGGCAATCGCATTGAAACGCACCCTCGCATTTCTTTCAAGGCAGATTGAGGAGCGAATTGTCGTTCTTGTCGTTCTGCCCGTCGGTGAGCAGAACAGCTTGTTTCAGGGCGTTGGGAGCGAAGCGGAACTGTTCGAGCGCCGCATCGAGCCATTTGGAAATGAAAGTGGCGCCGGAGGCTTTGACGTCTCTGATACGCGTGATCGCCTTGACTTTGGCTTCTTGCGTTGCCAGAGCCAGCGGACAGACGGTGTGGGCTTCGGAATCTCCCAAGACAATGAAAAAGCCACAGTCTTCCGGCAGCAGGTGAATGAGTTGGATCATGGCGCCCTTGGCGGAGACTAGCTTTTCTCCTTCCATCGAGCCGGAGGTGTCGCAAATGATCCCGAAGATGCGGCCTCCCTCGGAAGTGGATCGCGTCGGCGCTGTTGCCTCACCCATGGCCGTAACTGTCATGATGGCGTGGACTTCATCCGCGCCTTTCTGGAGATACTGGTTCTGAAAAACTTCGGCTTTGAAACTATCCACCATGGGTTGATCCTCCGGGACGGGATACCGCAAAACTGCGGCAGTGATGTTATCGTGCCCGCCTTTGGAGCGGGCAAATTCTACTAATGCGCGTGAAACCTCAAGCGCGGACGCGCCCGGGAGTGTTGAAACTCGCGAACAAGCGCGGCCATTTCCTGGGAGTCCTGAGCATAGTTCCACAGTCCGTCGGAACAGAGCAGCAGAAGCCCTCCGCCTTTTAAATCCTGTTCGACGATTTCGGGTTCCAGATCGTCTGCTTCGGCGTCCGCACCGACCCAACGGGTGAGGGCATGAGCGTTGGCCGACTTTCTGAGCGTCGGCTCCCGCTTGTTGACCGGCGGGTGAGTTGAGCCATGAGTGATCGCGAGTGACTTGATGGATATCGTCGCCGAGCGATCCAATAAGCGCGACTGTCGCCGAGCCAACCTACGGTCAGCCGGTGATCACTGACAACGGCCGCCACGAGCGTGGTAGAGGGCGATTCGGAACTCTTTTGCCGAGTTCGGTGACTGAGCGGACTGCGCTCGCGATAGCAGTGCGAAGCAAGAGCGCGAGGTTCGAATTCGGGTTTCGCAAATCCTTCGTTGAATGTTCCAAGGCTGCTTGAACGGCAATGGATGAAGCTTGGTCGGCATCGGGCGACATGGAAACACCGTCACAAACAATCAAGGCATACGATTTGCCTGATTGGGCGATGGCAAAGCGGTCTTCATTGCGGCTGTGACGCAAGCCGCGGTCTGAGACGCCGGCAAAATCGGGTAAGAGCTCAATTTCAATATGGTCTTCGGGAGGCCGCTTGAGACGCCGGCCACAGCCACCGCAGAAGCCATCTTCATCGATCTCGCTCAGCGGTGCGCCGCAGACGCACGTCTCGGCAGACTCAGCAGGCGTGGAGCCGCCCACGCGCGTGCCGCAGCCTTCGCAGAACAAGTTCTCTTCGGGATTTGTTGTTTTCGCAATGCCTACATTGCATGAGTGTGCATGCACCTTTAAAAAAGAGTGAGCGGCCGGAGTTGATTGGCTTTTTCAACAAGACGGACGCGTTCGTCGCCATTGCTCATGCGCGCCAAGGCGCGGAGAGACCGCTCCAGATCGAAGCGGATATTCCTTTCGTCCAGCGCATTGCCCAGAATGCGCTTCCCCTGCGGCAAAGACTTGCTGCCGTTCTTAGAAGACTGCAGCCAGCGCAAAGCGCCGACGAGCACCTCCTGATGCAGCGTGTAACGGCTCGCGCCTTCCAACACTAAAGATTCACAGATGGTCGAGGCTGCTTCCAAATCAGTCAGTTCAGGCGCGGCAGGAGAGCGGAGGGCTTGGTTGACATCTACCAGGATTCGAGTGACTTCTACCTTAGAGCGGACATAAATGGCCGACGCTTGCGGAATGCGTTCCAATGCCGCGACGGCATTCTTACGATCGCCCTTGGCACGCTGGCAGCGAGCCAAACCGAAGATGGCCGAAACGTAGTTGGTGTCGGTACGCGAAACCAGATCGTACATGTGGATGGCCAAATCCAAATTACCCGCCAATTCCGCAGCAAGCCCGAGGGCGAGTTTGGGAGCGATTTCACCTGGGAAGTCAAAATAGACTTGATCAAAAAGCTTGGCTGCTTCCTGCGGCTTATTTTGGCGAAAGCATCATAACGCCGCGATACCAGAGAACGCGCCAATCCCAGGCGTCTTCTTTCTCCACGCTGGCGAGGAGACTTTCGGCCTCGTTGAAATTAGTGATGCGGCCCAATGCCCCAGCCATGCGGAGACGAATCTCCCGCGATTTTGGATTGCGGTTGAGGAGACCAGCAAGGCGGCCGCCTTCTTTTCGGGTTCGGGACGATCTCCGCATTCATGATTTCGGAGGCGAACTTGTCACTGGAATCGATGGCGGGAATCGGCAACAATAGCGGATCGGCAGCGACCGGTTCGACTCGCGGCCATTTCAAAGCTCAGCAAATCGCCGCCAAAGAGAACGCTGGGGCGGGCCGCGGAGTGTTCGTCTCTTTCGCGACGACCTCGCGCAGAACGCCTAACATCTGGTCGGCCATCTCTTCGGCAGATTCGAAACGATCGTCAGCTTTTTCGGCGGTGGATTTCATAGAAGGCGGTAAAGCGATTCCTGGTGTGCGAATAGGCTCCTCCTGCGGGCTGGGCAAGCGTGTATCGGTGTTCGGTGGAGAACCCGGATATGGATGTGAGGAGAACGGCGAGAGTGCGGCCGATGGTAAAGAGGTCCGACTCAGACTGTAGGACCTTCACCGGCTTCGGGCGCGGTATATCCGACGGTGCCGTAGATGTCTCCGCCCAATCGTCAATGCGGCGGACGCCTCCCAAATCGATCAGCTTGACGTCGTCTTTTTCAAGCATCAAATTGTCGGGTTTGAAGTCGCAATAGACGAGGCCTAACTGGTGCAGGTAGGTAAAAGCGGGCAGGACGCGGTGAATGTAGGCCAAGGCTTCCGCAACCGGCAAGGGACCGCGTTCCTGGCGGATTTGCTTAATCGTTTTGCCGCCGACGTACTCCATGACAATGTAGCCTTCGGCGCCTTGTTGCACAAAGTTATAAATGCCGACAATGTTCGGGTGTTTGACGGCAGCCAGAAACTTCCGTTCGGCGACGGCGGCGGTGGCGCTGGATTCATCGTGAACGTTGAGCAAGCCTTTTAGAACGACATAACGGGAGAGTACGTTATCGAATGCCAGGTAGATCCAGCCCAAGCCGCCATAGGCGAGTGCGCCTTTGACTTCGTACTGGCCGGCGATGATGTCCCCGGGCTGCAGCGTGGGAACGAACGAATAACGCTGGCCACACTTTGCCACAAAAGCCAGTCTCGCGTTTGAGCGGATTATTGCATCCGGCGCAGAAGCGCTTATTTTCAGGCACCTGCGGATTGAGCAGGATGGCCTTCTCGGGGTCGGTGGTGGGGAGGTCTGGGAGGGTGATGAGCCCAGCGCCTAATTGACGTCGAGTGGAACTGCGCGTAGAGTGATGTGAACGGCGAGAACCGGCGGCTGCGCGGCTGCGTGGTGAAGATCCGGTACCAGTGGTGATGGCCGACGCGGAACTGGAAGCGCCGCTGGAAATGGCGCTGCCGCGGGAAGCACTGGTGCCGATTTGACCGGTGGCCGTGCGCTTTACGGCAGCGTGGCCGCAGGAATCGCAATAGCCATCGTCGATGGTGCCGGAGCAACCCGGTTGCAAGCAACGTTCGGTACTCATTGGGAGATCCTCATATGGTGTCATTGTTCGCAGCATGCGTTCGTAATCGGCGACTAAGGCAGCAGCTTTTTCGACGGGTGTTGGTCTGTTGAATAAAAGTTCGGTGGCCTGAGCCGCGATGCGGGTCAAGTCCGGCTGTTCAGCCGATCCGCGCGCCCGCGCCTTTGCTTTCAGTGCTTCCAACCTCCCGCGCAGTTCGTTTCTTTCATTAACGGGAGTTTGGTTTGCCAGGAGGGCCGCACGTTCCTGAGATACGCAATCGGCGATACTTTTGTTCCACTTTTCCAAGCCGACCTGGATAGGATCTAGCATTCCTTCGTGAAACTTTTCCTCTAGGCGTTCCAGCCATTGCCGGAGGGTTTCAAACGCCTGATCAGACTGCGGAACAACGGGTTCTGTCAGGCAGGTTACTTTCAGGCGCCGGTCTTCGAAAGCCGTGAGGTTTTCTTTATGCAGATCCGCCAATTGATTCAGGAGCTTACGCGCGTTTCGCAAGCCGTTGTCCAGGCGTTCGTGTTGAGTGCGGAGCCGGTTGAGCGCGGCGCGCGCCTGATTGAGCGCGGGGGCGACCGAGGAATCAAATTCGTTAGAGCAGGCGAGAGGGTCGCTCTCAATTTGTGCGCGGATGGTTTCGAGAGATTGCTCGGCGTTGGCCAAGGCAGGGAAGTTGATCTTCCAGCGCTCGGCTTCAGCGCGCAGGGTGGCGAGTTCCGTGAGGGATTGATCGAGCGACATGCCTAAACGTTCCCAGGCTGCGTTGACGGCGAGGACGATATCGCGCGCAGCGGTAAAACTGCGAGCCATGGCGCCCATGAGCTCGGCTGGCGTCACGGCTTGGACGGTATCAACGGCGGTGGCGAGAGTGCGTTTTTCGATCGGTATGGGTTCGGCCGGGAGTTTGACGCTCTTGCCGCGGAGCAACTCTTCAATCTCACGGAGCTTGCTGTCGGAAGCAAAAATGGGTGAGAGCCGCTGACGCAAATCGGCGGCGCGATTGATGGTGCTTTGTAGATCGTCAAAGATGCCGAAGAGTTTGGCGACCCCATCGAGTGCAGGGTAGACGCGAGCGGCGGTGATACCGGTGAGGTTGGCCTTGGGGACGCCATTGCTGCCGGCGAGGCGCTGATAGGTGGGCAGGGAATAGAGATCCATCAAGTTCTGGGCTGCCGCAGCGAGGCTTTTCTTCCAGAGAGCTATATCGGAATCGATTTCGTCGAGAGTCATGGCGTGCTACCTCCCAAGTCTCTAAAAACGGGAGGCACGAAGGAAGGGTCACTCGCTTCGGCGATGGCGATGCGCATTTGAAAGGCGAGAATGTCCCGCGAAACGGGAGGCCGATAGCCTTGCAGGCAGGATTGAACCGCGTCTACGGCGCTTTTCTTCTCGGTGCGGAAGGCGCGGTAGGCTTTGACGGCGAGCGCTTCGGCCGCGCCGGGAGTGAGCCAGTCTGGCAGAGATTTTTCGAGGGCGGCGAAATCACTGTCCTGCAACTGCAGGCCGCGTTGACTGGAGAGAAAACGGAGCATGGCAAAGCTTTCCTTAGCGTCGGCACTGGGAAAGAGTGGAATTTTTACGTCGATGCGGCCGGGGCGTTTCAGATCGACTTCGATGAGATCGGGACGGCTGGAGGCGAGCACCCACAGGATGCGGCCGCGATTGACCGGGTCGCTCATTTCTTCGGCCATCATGGAATAGACGCGGCCCGACACGCGGAATCACCGCCGGATTCGCGTTTGCCCAGCATTTGATCGGCTTCATCGATGAAGACATAGCAGCGGCCGAGCGCGCGCAAGAGACGGAAGATGCGTTCGAGATTACTTTCGGTGCTGCCGACCCAACGGTCGCGAAAGTTCTTCAGCTTGACCATGGGGACAGCGGCTTCGCCGGCGAGACACTGGACGAGGAAGCTTTTGCCGGTGCCCACAGGACCGCTAAGCAAGAACCTTTGGGTAATGCATTAATGTCGCCGCTGTTCCACAAGGCGATATCCTGGCGCAGCCAATTCTTGACAGACTCGTGGCCTTGGACGGCATCGAGAGTGGCGCGGCTTTGCACAAATTCGACTAAGCCTTGCGACTCGGCTTGAATGATTTGCTTTTTGACTTCGGCGAGATCGGCGCTCGATGGCGCTTTGCGCGCGTGTTCGAGTTCTTTCACCAGGCTTTCGGCGGCGTTGACCGTGGCGCCGATTAAGGCTCCGGCCAGTTCATGCTTGCGCTGGCCATTTTGGCCGAGAGCGAAAGGGAAGCGCGGCGCCATGGCATCGAGCGCTTCGACCATTTCGACATCGGACGGGAGCGGAATGGGGATGCGCTGCGCGCGCGGGTTGCGTGAAAGAAGGGGGTGAATGTCGTTGAGGTTTTCAGAGAGCAGAAAAGTGGCGAGCGGGTGGCCGGTGAGGAGGTTATCCATGGACCAATCGCGGATGAGAGTGAGCATGGCGCCAAGTTCGTGATCGCTGGCGCCGCCGGTGGCCGGTGCGATGAGTTCGGTGTTCTTGACAAGGCAGGCGACCTGGACGGTTTCCTTTGCAGGCGGGAAAGGTTGCCGCAATAACGGAAATATTGGGTGAGCGATTCGATGGCGGGCAGAGGCTGTTTGGCTAACTGGCGCTCTTTCAAGGCGGGCCAAGAGGAGAAAATTTCGCCGCCTTTTTCGACGCGAATGCCGTTGCCGAGATCGTAGCTCAGAACTACGTCGAAGCGCGGGAGCAGGACTGCCATGAGGAATTCGGTAAAGCTGGAGAGGCGCGCGGGGGTTCCGGGAATGGTCAGGCGGTCCTGAATATTCCCGAAAACGAGGAACTGGTTGTAAGCGCCGCTTTTGGTAGAAATTAATTAAGCGG
>CAWJBS010000011.1:0-87239 GCA_963840845.1 Bryobacterales bacterium | reverse complement strand
CTGACGATGAAGTTGGACCCGGCGGGAAACTCCGGAGACCGGATTGCCTGCGGCGTGATAAGCAAGTAGCGGGCTTGCGCCCGACCTAATACAACCTCACTTCCGTGGTGAATGGCCGAGTCATCAGCTCGTGGATCGCCTCGTGCGGCGGTTTGCTTCATGGCCAGCAGGGCATCGCTTGCTCCGTGATCGGCATTTCGACGCCGTTTGCCGTGCCAGCCCGACGGCCGCTTGGTGGTGAGCACGGCCTTCGGCTACCGTCCGTGCATTCCCGCGATAATTTCGTTGAGTTTGCGGCCTTTGCCGAGTTCCACGCCCACACTGCGGTTGCGCGAGAGGCCGCCGGTGCAGGTCAGGACCAGGTCTCCCAGGCCCGCGAGTCCGGCCATGGTCTCGGCCTGTGCCCCGCAGGCGACCGCCAGTCGAGTTATCTCCGCCAACCCGCGGGTAATGAGCGCGGCGGCAGTATTCTGGCCAAGGCCGAGCCCTTCCACCACTCCGGCGGCGATGGCGATGATGTTTTTGAGCGCTCCGCCCAGTTCGACCCTGACGATGTCATCGTGCCGGTAAACGCGAATCTTGGGATCGCTGAATTCGCTGCTGCACCTTGGTGAGCCAGCTCGTCATCTTCGGAAGCAATGGTGATCGCCGTGGGATCACCCTTGGCCACCTCCGGGCAAATGACGGTCCGGAGAGCGCGCCGAGGCGAGGACGGAACCGGATGGCTCGTCGGCGAGCACCGCCTCGATCACTTCGCTCATGCGCAGCAGCGATCCGGTCTCGATCCCCTTGGTAGCCGAGATGAAACAACATCTCGGGCCGCAGGTGCGGCTTCATTTGCCGATAAAGATTGCGCGCGTGGTGCGAGGGCATGACGCCCGACCACGATCGGAACGCTCCTTCGCAGCGCTTCGGCAATCGAGTTAGTGACATGAACCGAAGTGCGGGATCGCCACTCCGGGCAGAAAGAGCGTGTTCTCCCGGCGGCTTTCGACGGACTGGGCGAACCTCGTCTTCAAATGGCCCAGAGCCGGACTCTGGTGAACTCCGTTGCGCGCCAGCACGACCGTCAGCGATGTGCCCCATGCGCCCGCGCCGATGACCGCGATTCGCTCACCTCCTTTTTCTCCTCACTTGGCCCCGAAGCGGTTTTCGGTGCCGGACAGCAGCCGGCTGATGTTGGTCTCGTGGCGATAGATGATCAGCAGCGAGACGCCGGAGAGCATGACGAGCACTCCGGGCGTGGCGTGCGCCGGCTGCAGCAGATAAAAGCACAGCGGGAAAAGCGCGGCGGCCACCATCGAACCCAGCGAAATATAGCGCGTGACGGCAACCATCGCGACGAAAACGCCGAGCACGATCAGCACCGCCCTGGGAGCCAGCGCCAGAAAAACTCCCAGCCGGTGGCGACCCCTTGCCTCCGTTGAAGCGCAGCCAGACGGTAAAGATGTGTCCGATGATGGCAAAAAGAGCGGCCACCGCGGCCAGCAGGAAGGCCTGCCGGATCGGTGGCGGGTTCGGACCAGAACGGTGACCTGGGGCGTCGCGCCGTGCTCTGGTGCCTAGCATGTAAACATGCCATAGGTGTAAGAATGGCGACCGCCACATATCCCTTAGGATGTCCAGGAGCGAGGGTGGCGATCGCCAGCCCCTTGGAGCCGGTTCGGGCTACGTTGGTAGCGCCGATGTTGCCGCTTCCGGTCTGGCGCACGTCGGCGCCCAGGAACAGGCGCACCAGGATGTATCCGAAGGGAATCGACCCCAGCAGATATGCGAGTACGGCAAACAAAATGTAAGTTGAAATTGGCACAGGCCCTCATCGCCCCAGGCCAATTTATCCATGCCTATGGCATCAACGGATAACGCGCCAGCGGTGTGTAGGTCGCTCCGCGCGGCGACAGGACGCTTTGAAACAAAAAGAATTCGTGAGCCGTCATTGTACCGAACTCGGGCGGGGTTTTGCCGGATAAGTATTGCTGAATGGCGGGCAGCCCCGTCTCCGGGCCGGCGCTTGCCTCGCGGATTGCCGGACCCGGCGCGTGCCAGCGTCAGGTGCGGCTTGTAAGGCCCGCGCTCGGATGGGAATCCGAGCGTGCGCATCGCTCATCGATCTCGCGGCCAGATCCTGCAACTCAGCCGCCGCTTCGATTCCCGCCCAGAACACCCGCGGACGTGCGGATTGGGGAAAAAGCCGCAGCCACGGAAGAAATCTCTAATGGCACGCCGCGCACGGCAGCGAGCGCTCGCCGATCTCCTCAAGCTGTGAGGTTTCGCCGAGGAACTTGAGCGTCACATGAAACGTCTCCGGGCCGACGAAGCGCACGCCGGGAACGTGCGCGCGAAGATCGCTCACGAACTCCGGAAGCCGCTGCCGGATGGCCGCGTCGATATCAAGTGCGACGAACAAACGCATGTGAGATCCTGAAAAAAACGATAACCACAGAGTACACGGAGTCAGAGACTCATTGACCTGCCCTCTGTGTCACTTTGTGACTCTGTGGTTGTCCTTCTCCTAGATAAGCCGGCGGCGAATCATGTCCAGCGCCTGCTGCGTCGCCCAATGGCGTATGCGCTCGCGGTCGCCGGGAAAGCGGCGCTCCGTCACCTTCGGTCTTGTCGCTATCGGCCAGCGCAATGTAAACCAAGCCGACCGGCTTTTCCTCCGTGCCTCCGGTTGGCCCGGCGACGCCCGTGATGCCCACGCCGAGAACGGAGCGGCAGCGCTTGCGAATCCCCTCAGCCATGGCCGCGGCCACCGGCTTGCTCACCGCTCCGTGTTCGGCGATCAACAACGGCGGCACGTTGCAAAACTAGCGATTTCAAATCGTTGGAATAAACGACGGCTCCGCCCACGAAGTAACGTGAGCTTCCGCTGACCGAAGTAATGCGCTGGGCGAGCAATCCGCCGGTGCACGATTCGGCGACCGAGATGGTCGCGTCGCGCATTTGCAGGTAGTAGCCGACAATCTTTTCCAGCGACTCGCCGGCGGTGGAGAAAACCGACTCCTGGAATTCGTCCTCGAGCTCCGATGCCAGGCGGTCGACCCTGGCCTGGGCCTCTTCTTCCGTGTCCGCTCCGGTTCGCAGATGCAGTTGCACCTCGCCGAAGCCGGCCAGAATCGTGGTCTGCACTTCGGTGTAGCGCTTGTAAATGGGAGCGGCGCGCAGATCGGCTTGCGACTCCGGCACCATCGCCAGCTTCAGCTCCCGGGTCGCAATGAATCGCGGCGGGAAGCAGTGGTTTGAGGCGCGGCATGCACTCGGTCTGGAAAAGCGGCTCCAGTTCCCAAGGCGGGCCGGGCAAAAGAATGACAATGCTTCCGCTCGCCTTGTATTCGGCCGTCATGAACTGGCCGGGAGCGCGCGCCTCGGGATTGCGCAGCACCTCCGCGCCCTCGACGATATCGGCCTGGCGGGCGTTGTTGGGCGACATCTGAATGCGGCGCGTGGCGAAACGGGCATAGAGCGCGGCCAGAATGTCGGGATCGCGCCGCAAGCCGACCCCGAGCGCTTCCGCCACGCACTCGCGCGTGAGGTCGTCTTCGGTAGGCCCAAGTCCGCCGGTGCAGATCAAAATCTCGGTGCGCGACAGCGCCTGTTGGAATATGCACTCAACCAAGCGTTCACGATGGTCGCCGACCACGCCTTTGAATATAACTTCGACGCCCAAGTCGTTAAGCTGCTTGGTAAGAAAAAGGGAGTTCGTGTCTTGGCGGTACGGCGTCAGCATCTCGGAGCCGACCGCAATGATCTCTGCGTTCACAGTAAACAGTGTAGCAAAGGAAATAGGGGTCAGGGGGTAGTGATTAGGAAACAGAATTTCTGATTTTTTAATTTCAGATTGAAAGACAACTGCCCAACTACAGAGGACGCCGCGGAAAACGGAGTGACTATTAGAGCTTTTATAAATCGATTTCAGAAGTAACAAGTTTTCAAATAAAGTAATTTTTTCAAAACAGTTCTAGACTCTGTGAACTCTGCGTCCTCTGTGGTTGAGCAGTTTTTTCAAATCAAAAACTATCCCCAGAGCGGCTGTCCACGATGCCCCAGGCCAAGTGGAGCACGGCGTTGCTAGTGGCCAGAACGACCGCCTTGCCGGGAGCAAAGGCGCATATCTGTCAAGCCTGAATAGGCTTTGCCAACGTTGACAAATCCGCCCGCGCTGCGCACCCCAAACGTGTAGTCGGAAAAGACGGTGGCTCGGCGGCCATTGCCTTGTTCGGCGGCGGTGATGGCCACGTCCAAAGTTCCGTACGGGCGCTTCAACTTCAGCCACGCCCCGGTTCGCTTGCCCGGCTCGTAAGTACTATCAGGCCGTTTTAAGAGCAAGCCTTCGTTACCCCGCGCTCGGGCTTCCGCAAACAGCCGTTCTAAATCCGCATGAGTTTCGGCCCCATGTTGTGGTGAAATCGCAACAGGCAGTTCCGCCAGCCGTGCACGCCGCGCTGAGAAAGGCTCATTTAGCAGCAGTTCATCATTACGGAGCAGGAGATCGTAGGCCACGAACATCGTGGGGATCTCCGCAATCAAAGTCGCCCGCACCTGTTTCTTCGCCAAGCGCCGCTGCAAGATGTTGAAGTTCAGCGCACGCCCATCGCGCCAAGCCAAAATCTCGCCATCAATCAAACCGCTGCCCTGCAAGCCTGCGCAAGCAGCTACAATGTCCGGAAAAGCCGCCGTCACGTCATCCAGCCTGCGCGAAAAGATGCGCACCGTTCCCTGATCGAAATGCACCTGCGCCCGGATGCCATCGTATTTATCTTCGACGCACCAAGCCGCCGGATCTTCCAGATCTTCCGCCCGCTCCAGCGGCTTCGCCAGCATGAAATCGGTAGGCTCGAAAAGCTGCGCCTCTATCGAGCTCAACTGTTCATGCCGCCCTGCCAACGCCAGTGCGTCTTTTACTTGCCGACCCATGAGCCCGATCCGCAACCCGCGCGTAATTACCTTTACAAAATATTTGAGTGTAAGGGGCCGGTATTTGTGGAAGATCTCCGCCAGCAGCGCCACGCGCTTCGCCGTATTGCTCGCATGAAAAAGTGTTTGATAGAGGCCATCAGCCTCGGCTAAAGTCATGGCGTCACCGCGGCTCAAGCCGCGCATCAGCAGGTCGATCGTCTCGCCCGTATCGCCCACCTGCGCATGGCAAATGCTCAGCGTTTCTTTGTCCCAACCGGTTGCCTTTCGCAACGCTTCCCGCAAAACGCTGCGCCCGATTTTCAATTCCGCCTTCTCGTGAATGTTAAACAGCGTGTGATTAGCCGAAGCCCGCGCCACCGGTCCCGCACTCAAAAACTGCGCCGCCAATGCCAGATCTTCGTTGTTCAACCTCTTAAAATATTCGGCCAGAATGGCGACCTTCTTCAACCGGCTCGCGTGGCGCTGGATGTCTTCGCAGACCGCGGCAAGCGCGTCCATCTAACCTTCCGCCTCAATGCTGGTTCTATCGCCGGCCCGCTGGGGCGCTGCCGCGGAATAGCCGCGCGTGCGCAAGATATGCGCGAACGGTTCGGTATAGCCATGCACCACGTCGATATGTTTGGCGCCCGATCCGCCCACTAGGGTAAGCAGTTCATCAAAGTCGGCATGGTCGGAATAGGGAATCAATTCTTCCGCGCCGGAACGGGTGCGCGCGTTATCTAGCGCCGCCCAGCCTGAAACATAAGCGACACGGATATTTTTGCTGCTAGTCTCAAGCGCCGCACCGTGCGACGGAACAACCACCAGTGCCTTACCCGTTGTAGCTTTTGCTTCATATGGCTGCCAGCCCGCGAACCGGTAGCCGCATTCTTCATACACGGGAATGAATTTCGCAATCGCGCCATGCACTGCCGTTGGAATGCCGGCCTCACACAGAACGTGCACAATCTCTTGCCCGCGCCCCAACGCATAACCAATAAAAACCGGCGTCAGTCCCTCGGCCAAACATTCGCGCGCAAAACGCACAATCGCTGAAACCGCGGCCTCGCGATCCAGCAATTTATAAATCGGCAAGCCGAATGTCGATTCAATAATCAGACGGTCGCACTGCAATGGCTGAGTCGTTTCCCCCGCCAGCGGTTGCCGCAATTTGATATCGCCCGTATACACCAAGCGCTCATTCTTGTATTCGATAAGCAACTGCGCCGCGCCCAGAATATGGCTGGCGGGAAATGAGGTGAGCCGTGCGCCGTTCCAATCCATACCTTCGCCGAACGGCAGCGCCCGTTGCACCGGTTCCACATCGGTCTCATTCATCCACAGGCGCATGCGGTAAAACCGCAGCGTAATCGGCGTGCCAATCACCTGCCCATGGCAGCCTCGCGCATGATCGCTGTGGCCGTGCGATATCCACGTGCAGGCACACGGCTCCGTATGATCGAGCCAGAGATCGACCTCCGGCAAATAGATGCCGCTTTGGGTAAATCGAACGTCCACTTACACGTCGTCGGCTGAGATCAACGGGTCGGTATCGTCCGCATGCGCTTCTTCTCACCCATAAGATGCGCTTCATACATCAGCAGAATGGAAAGAATACAAACCGCGAGCGACCCAAGAGCCGGCACTACCATCACATATTCGACGCCCAGGAACTGATCAACGTAACCAAGAACCCACGGCGCGCACATGGCGCCCGTAATAGCAATGGAAACAGTGCCGTTCCAGAACCCAGGATGGTATGAAAAGCGGTCGTCTAACCGCTCTGCGATCAACGGATAAATCGGCGCGTACCCAGCGCCGATAATCGCCACTGCAATCAGCGCGCCGAATGCCGTCTGGGCGAAACTCATCACAATGTAGCCCACCATGGCCAGTACAATGCTGCCCAGCAGAAGCTTGCGATGGTTGAACCATTCCAGCAACGCCTGGGCAATCAGCCGGCCGAAGATCAAGGCGAAAAAGTAAAACGCCAGTATGCCGATAGCGTAAGCAGGATTGATGCCAAAGCGGTGAATTAAAAACAGCGGCAGCCAGCCCGCGATGGCCCATTCGTTGCCGAACTGGAAAAACAGCAGCAGACTGAAGAGCACGGTGGCAATGCTGCGCAGGTCCTTCAGCATTTCGCGGTGTTCATCTTCCTCGCGGTCGCCCACCGGACGCCGTGCCAAGGAAAACCGATTCGCCAAAAAGAGCAAGAAAAACAGACCCGGAATAATGGCCAACGCCGCCATGTCCAACTGCAACGGGCCGATCGGCACCCCGTAAATCTCTACCGAGCCCAGCGAATAGGTAACGCCCGTGAAAATCGTGGCGAGCAAACAGCCGCAACCCAGCAATGAACCAGCCACGTTGGCCGCCGCCGCGGGAGCATCGGCGAAATAAGGTTCCGATGCGTAAAGCAAAGCCGTTGATAATCCACCCGCTGATACGCCAATTAGACCGCTGCCAATGATGCGATAAACCGCCGGCACCGGTGGACCCAGTACGCCTAATGCGCCCAGGCTCATGGCCGCCATGCCGCAAGAGAGCAAGGCCAGCGTTCGTAGCGGCATCCAGCGCACCCAGATTTGCCCAACGGTGGCAGCTAGTACATATCCGATGCTCAGTGCCAGGAAATGGAGCCCATGATCTGCGGTTCAACGTCAATGTGGTAATTCCACGCGACTACTAGCGAACCCAGAAGCCCGATCAGGACGCCTAGCACGAGGAATCCGCTCAGCCACAGCGGAGAGCGTTCAGCATAAGAAAAGGGCTGCTCAAAATCTTCTTCAAGATTCATTTGACACGGTCGAAAACAGTTTATACAATCGAGGCATCACTGAGAAAGGAGGTGGTCCAGTCGAAATGAATTCTGGTAGTGACTGTAGCATACATCCCGCGCGCGAGGTGGTCGACTCTTAAAGTCGCCGTTCGTACGTTCAGGTTTCGTTTCAGTGACGAGGCCGTGGTTCCCGTGGACCGGCCGCCCCGTCGCGCGTAACGTATCTAGAGTAGTTGATAAGACAGTAGTTGTTAAACGAAATCCCCGGTGGTTAGAGCCCGCGTGGCCTGCCGCCGGGGATTTGCGTGTTAAGCTAGTATTTAGCTCACCGAAAGGAATCCAGAAAGTAATGAAAGCCGGGATTCACCCAGCCTATGACAATGTGAAGGTTATCTGCGCGTGCGGATCATCCTTCGCCACCCGTTCTACCCACAAGGGCGACCTGCGTGTTGAAATTTGCTCCAGTTGCCACCCCTTCTTTACCGGCCGCCAAAAGCTCGTCGATACCGAAGGCCGCGTAGACCGCTTCCAGAAAAAGATGGCCAAAGCAAAAGAAATGCAGGCCGAAAAGAAAGCTGCCGGCGACGCCAAAGCCGCGAAGAAGCTCGTTCAGTAGTCAGCTAAAAAATTAGTCAAATAAAACCGAAGGTCTGGGTGCGTTCTGCTCCCGACCTTCGGTTTTTTATTGTTTCTTGATCCGACGCATGATTTATTTTCAGAAGTGTCGCCGCTCCGGCATTCGGTATTAGACTGTTAGGAAGGCCAGTGAGCATGCAGTCGAGGTTGGAGCCTGACGTCGATCCCGCTGAGCGACAAGCGGTGACGCGGCTCTTAGGGAAACTCAGCGGCGGCGACCGCAGCGCGTTCGATCAGCTCATTCCGCTCGTCTACGAACAACTTCGCAAGTTAGCGTCGCGTTGTTTACGCGCCGAACGAGGCGATCACACGTTACGAGCCACCGCTCTCGTCCACGAAGCCTATCTGCGGATGGCCGGTGCCGGCGGCGATTGGAATGATCGTCTCCACTTTTATGCCGTAGCCGCGCGCGTCATGCGCCACATTTTGGTCGATCACGCCAGGGCGGGGAAACGCGAAAAGCGTGGCTCTGGGGCCGTTCATCTTTCGCTCGAGGAAGCCATCGCCGTGGGCCCTATGTCCGGCCCGGGCATCTCTGAGTTAGACGACGCGATGAAGCGCCTCGCTAGCCACGATGCGCGCAAGAGTCAGATTGTGGAATTGCTTTACTTTGGCGGTTTAACGTACGACGAAACCGCTGAAGTGTTGGGCATCTCGCCCGCCACCGTTCATCGCGAACTCAGAATGGCGAAAGCGTGGCTGCAGCGCGATCTTTCCAGCCTTCCGTCTTAACGCTCAGCCATGGCTTCCGCTCCCGTTCCCGCTCCCGATCCAGCGCGCTGGCGCCTTCTGGAAAGTCTCTTCTATCAAGCGTCCGACATGGATGAGCGTGATCGCGCCATCTTCTTAGATCACGCCTGCGGCCCGGATGCCGAACTGCGGCGCGAAGTCGAATCGTTGCTGGCGTTTTCCGGGAACACTGGCGATTTTATCGAACGGCCCGTGACCCAAGCCGCTCGTCAGTGGTCCAACACTGCTTCCCTCATCGGTCCCTGGAAAATTCTAGAGCCTTTGGGCGATGGCGGTATGGGAAGCGTCTATCTGGCGCGCCGTGCCGACGAAGTTTATGAACAAAATGTAGCGATCAAACTCATGCGCGCCGATCTGGTGCGCAACCGGGAAATGCTGCAGCGCTTCAAACGCGAGCGGCAAATTCTGGCCCACCTCAATCATCCGAACATTGCGCGACTGCTCGACGGTGGTGTCAGCGCCGAAGGCTTGCCGTATCTAGTGATGGAGTTCGTGGCGGGCCTGCCTATCAATGAATATTGCGCGCGCAATGCACTCTCAATTCCAGCCATTCTCGAATTGTTTCGTACGGTTTGCACGGCTGTGGAATATGCTCATCAGCGCTTGATTATTCATCGGGATTTAAAGCCGGGGAATATCTTGGTTACTCGAACCGGGGTTCCGAAGCTTTTAGATTTTGGCATCGCCCGCCTTCTTGATCCGGACTTACACGGCGCCAACGAGCAAACACGCGCCAGCGAAAAGCTCATGACTCCCGAGTATGCGAGTCCTGAACAGATTCGCGGCGAGCCGGTAACAGCGGCCAGCGATGTCTATTCCATGGGCATGCTGCTTTATGAATTACTCGCCGGTGCCCGCCCATTCAAGCCGAAGACGGATAGTCCAATTGAAATCGCCTTAGCCATCTGTGAGCAAATACCGCCTCCGCCCAGTGCTCTCTGCAAAGACCCTGCGCGCGGCCGCCAGTTGCGCGGCGATCTTGACCATATTGTGATGATGGCCATCCGTAAGGAGCCGGAACGCCGCTATGCATCTATGGCGCAGTTCTCCGACGATATTTCGGCCTATCTGGGCGGCTATCCTCTCAAAGCCCGGACTGGTACCTGGCGTTATCGCACCGGCACCTTTGTCCGCCGCCATAAGTTTGGTGTCGCCGCCGCGACCCTTTTCGCTCTCTGCTTAGCAGGCTTCGGTATTGGGATGGGCCTTTTAGCCCGACAAGCAAGCCGGGAGCGCGAGACTGCCGAACAAGAAAAGCAATTTATGGCGGATATGTTTCAAGCGGCGACGCCCGAAGTAGCGCGCGGCGAAACCATTACCGCTCGCATGCTGCTTGATCGCGGCGCCGAACGCATTGATCACGAATTGACCTCCCAGCCTCGCGTAAAAGCATCCATGCTGGAGACTATCGGCGAAGCCTATCGAAGCCTCGGCTTTTATGATCGGGCGCAAGATCTGGCACAACGCTCTCTCGATCTCTATCGCAAAACTTACGGCGCCGATAGTGCGGAGAGCGCGAAGGCTATTGAATTACTGGCCGAATTGGCGCGCGACAAAGGGGACTATGCGAAAGCCGAACCGCTATTGTCGGGCCTCATCGCCGCTAAGCGTCAGTCTCTCGGGGCAGCCCATCCGGAGGTCGCCGCGCTCATGGCGGAGTTGGGCGAATGCTTCTATTGGGAAGCCAAGGATGATCAAGCTATCGAGCTTCTGCGCCGCACCCTCGCCATTGATCGAAGCAATGGCCCAAACTTCGGACTCGGCACTCGGCTCTATTTGGCGCTTACCCTGGAGCGCAAAGGAGACTACGAAGAGGCGCGCCACCTTTTAGAGGAAGTGGTAGAAATAAGCCGCCGCAAATATGGCGTCGATAGTCGTGATTACGGCAACGCTCTTCACAATCTTGCCAGTAGCTTGATCGACCGTGGAGATTTGTTCGGCGCCGAAGCCAAGCTTCGCGAGACTCTGGCCATCCGCCGCAAAACGCTTGGCCCCGATCACCCGGACCTTTCTTACACTCTCAACAACTTGGGCTTTGTCTTGCTGGAGCAAGGCAACTGGCATGCGGCAGAACCGTTTTTGCAGGAAGCGGTAGCTAATGGTGTGAAGTACCTCGGACCCGATCATCCCCGTCTGGCCGGGCCTTTGAACAACTGGGGCCGCGTGTTGGAAGCCAAAGGCGATTATGCGCAAGCGGCAGAAACTTACCGCCATGCGCTTCTCAATTTGCAGAAGGCGAAAGCGGCAAGCACCTGGCCGGCCGCGCAGGTCACTGCCAATTTAGGTCTGTTGTATTTCGATCAAGGCCAATACGCGGAAGCTGAGCAACTAGCCCGGCAAGCTTTGGAAATGCGGCTTAAATTAGGTGGCGCAGACACCCCTGCCTTTGCGAACTCATTGATCGAAGTGGCCGAAGATCGCGCCTTTCAAGGGGATTTAGCCGCCGCGGAGCCAATGCTTCGGCAAGCACTTTCCATCCGCGAAAAACACTTCGCGAAAGGTCATCCGTTTGTGATGGTTGCCAAAGTCCGGCTCGGAGAAGTGCTGGCCGCGGCCGGTAAAGCCACAGAAGCCGAGCCGCTTCTCAAAGATGCCGTTGCCATGGCGCAGCGCATGCCGTTTCCTTTGCCCGCCTGGCAAACGGCCGAAGCAGCCAGCGCCTACGCGGCATGTTTGAAAGTCGAAGGGCGCGTGTCGGAAACTGAGCCATTCCCCAAAGACGCGCGCGTACAACTCGCAGGTGATCCAAGGCGACCCTTCCGTGCAGATACTATTTCTCTTCTAGCCCACATCGCGAAAAAATAATTCTGCATTGTTGAGGGAATTTCCCTCACCGTGACGCTTAACCCATCGGAGGGACATCAGCGTCCAGATGAAAACACTATCTACTCGCCGCTTCGCCGGCATTTTCGGAATCGCGGCTCTTTCTTGCATGGCTATGCAAGCCGCGTCTACCTTCAACTTCGATAGCGATACAGTCGGCACGAATACCCAATTCACCGATACATCCAACGGCATTTCCGCCACCTTCTTAAGCCCCGGAGACCCCGGCGGCTTTTCCATTCAACCCGCGGTATTTTTTCAAGCGCTCACGGGCAACGTGCTTGGCGACCCGGGCAGTTCCGGTTTCCAAGGGCTTTCGCTCGAAATCGATTTCAGCACGAATCTTAGTGCTCTGTCTTTGCTTTTCAGCACCGCCGATTTTGGCACAGCTTCGCCGTTTACGTTGACTGCTTATGAGGGGGCCACGCAAGTAGGCAGCGTATCGGCAACGGGCGTTGTGCCCATAGGCTTCACGTTTCCTGAAGGCGAGATCGCCTATTCAGGCGGTTTTAATCGTGTTGTGCTCTCCAGCACTGCACCCGATTTCGCCATTGACGATGTCGTTGTTGCAGCCGCTCCCGAACCGAACACATTCTTGTTGCTTGGTTTGAGCTTAAGCGGATTGGGATTAGTCCCGCTCCGCCGCCTTTGTAACCGTTAACCCATTCGCATCATTAAACAAAAAATTGAGGAGAAAACTTATGAACAAAATCTATTCCGCCGCTCTACTCTCACTGGGCGTGCTTTCCACTTTCAGCGTGCCGGCCTTGGCTGTCGGTCCCGTGTTTCCGCTTCCGCCGGCGTCCGTTTCCACCATTCCCGCCAACGGCGATGTGAATCCGTACGGCGTGGCTTACGTGCCGGCCACAGTCCCCGCCGATGGCTTGCTCCAGCAGGGCGACATTCTCGTTTCCAACTTCAACAACGTGGAAAATCTGCAGGGCACAGGCACCACCATCGTGCGCGTTTCCAAAGCGGGCGTCCAATCGTTGTTCTATCAAAGCCCTCGGCTGGGCCTGACGGCAGCGTTGGGAATCCTATCGAACGGTGTCGTGATTGTAGGCAACTTGCCTACCGCCGATGGCACCGCTGCCACTGTCCAACCGGGAGCGATCAGCTTCATTGATCGTCATGGAATGTTGCTATCCGCTATATCCGGTTCTAGCGCCCAAGTGAATGGCCCTTGGGGAATGGCCGTGCACGACCTGGGCAATGGAACTGCGCAAATCTTCGTCTCGAATGTTTTGTCCGGTAACATCGAGCGCTACGCAATTACCTATAGCGGATCGACGGTCAATTCCGTTTCAGCGCCCATCACCATCGGCTCAGGCTTCAGCCACCGCACCGATCCGGCGGCGCTGGTCCTTGGCCCTTCCGGGCTCGCTTACGATGCGGCGCATGACATCCTCTATGTGGCCTCATCAGCCGACAACGCCGTCTACGCTCTCGCCGGTGCAGGTGCGGCTGCTACTTCACTCGGTACGGGAACCCAGCTCTTTCAAGATCCTGTACACTTGCACGGTCCTTTGGACATAGTATTGACGCCGAGCGGCCATCTTCTCGTCGCCAACAGCGATGGGTCTAACGCCGACCCGAATCAACCCAGCGAATTGGAAGAGTTTACCGCTACGGGAACATTCGTCTCACAGTTCTCGGTCGATCCCAACAATGGCGGCGCTTTCGGACTCAACTTGCTGAACGTGGGTTGGGGCACCGTCCGCATCGCCGCCGTTGACGACAACGCAAACACACTGTCCATGTGGACCACGGTCCTTCAATAAGCATCCGCTATCGAAGTTCGGAGGAAGAAAGGTGCATTTCCCGCTGTCAACTCGGGAGATGCACCTTTCGTGCCTTGCGGATTCGTGATACGATCCAAACGGGGAGAGTCATACCAAGGCTTATGAATTCCACGAATAAGCTTGCGGCGAAAATGATCGCCGCAGTTTTGTCTCTGAATTACGCCGCAGCGCAAACGTCGAAGCTAGTTACGCTGAATGTCGTGGCAACAGACCACCACGGCAAACCGGTCACTGACTTGCAAGCGAGTGATCTACGCTTGGTTGACGGCGCTGCACCGCAACAAATTTCTTCGCTTAGCGTGAACGAAAATAAAACGCCGCTGCCGATCGTCGTCCTTTTCGACATGGTCGATCTCGATCTCCAGCAGCGCGGCGAGGCCGCCAACAACTTCAAGGAATCGCTTGCGAAGCTGCCCTTTTCCGTGCCTATTTACCTCTATCTTCTCGCTCCTACCGGCCAAGTGTTTGGCGTAGTGCCTATCTCGGCCACCCCTTTCGCCGTTGGATCGGGCGCTCAAGACATCGGGCCCGTACTCGATAAGGCGCTCGACAAAGTTGCGGGCCCCCGGTTGCCTGACATGAAAGTCACCTACCTGCGCAGCCAAAAAATCTACGAAGCGCTGTATGCAGTCAGCGACGAAATGGCGAGTAAGCCTGGTAGAAAGCAACTGCTCTGGATTAGCCGTGGCTTGCCCAGCAGCGTCCATTTATTCAATGGCTGGCACGATTTTAAGCCGCAGTTAGCTGCGTTAGCCGCCCGTTTCAACGCCGCCGACACTGCGCTGTATTCGCTTGACCCCAGCCTAACCCTGGGAACCTTGAATCGCGATGGGTTGTTTATTCTGTCTCAAGGCACCGGCGGCAGAGCGATTGCCGGCAGCGATCTCAACAAGGCAGTGGCACAACTGCGGCAGGATGGCCTGAGCAGTTATCGCGTCGTTTACTCTCCCACGATTCCGCCTACTCAAACTGGCAAAGTGCGTGAGGTGAAAGTAATTTGTGAGCGCAAAGACGTTCGTCTTGATACGTCAGCCATGTACATTCTGTCTAACGGTGGCGGCCTTTAGCGTTTAGCCGCCGTTTCGTCCCATACTTCGATCGCCGTCACATTAGCATAATTAGCAATCGGTTCGAAATGCAGGTTGAGTTTGCCTTGCGGGCTGGGCCGCAGGTGATGGAAGGTCTTGGTTACAGCGCTCAAATTGCCGGCTTCGCGATAAATGTCGAAGTCCTCCAGTAACGGCACGCTGTTGCACATCACATTAAATCGCCGGCTCCCCACGCCGCCAATACCCGAAGCCTTTGGGCCAAAGTAGAACTCGGCAAAGTGCAGCGCCAGCGCGTACGTCCCGTCCACGGCCACCGGAATCGCATAGGTAAAATGGCCGTAGCGTTCCATCGCATATAGGTCCGGGTCGCTCGTGCCGGCCACCGCGGGTCGGCGGATTGATGGTTGGCCGCCCAGATAATAAGTGTCGGGCCTCCAAATCTGCCCGCTGTGATCAATGAACGAATTCGGCTGCATAATCAAGCGAATCGGCAGTTGCTGATTGGCCAAGCCTGGCACAATTTCAAAAGCATTCAGAATCGGCTCGCCGCGGCGGCTTTCCAGCGCTATGTGGATTTTCCCATCCCTACCTGGCTGCACATTCTTAAAAACGCGCTCATCGGCGATATTCGGCCCCATCGCATCCGATTCGATATCGAAGCTATCCAGCGCCGTCTTCCCGTTGATCAACACCGCAAACGTGCGGTCATTTTCGCCGCCCCCTAATCCCGGGCCGTAATTCACCTCCACGAAAAAGAGGTGCAGTTCATACACCCCCGGCTTAACCGGAACGTCGTATGAGAACTCGCCGCTGCGGCAGGTCTGATAGATAAACGGATCGGCCGTACGCCCAATGAAGTTTTGCGCTCCATGGTCGGGCCGTCCGCCATGAAAGAACTGATCCGAGCCCCATGTCACTCCAGACGAAGAAATGCGTGGTTGCCCGCTGTAGCCTGCTAGCACGCGCACCGCCTCGCCGCTCGCCACGGCCTGGCTAACCATGGGGGGCGCTACCGCTACCGGCCCTCCTTTGTCCGCATTCTGTCCGCCTCGAGGTACCACCAGGAAAAACACACCCGCCCCCAGCAACAGCGCCAAGCTGGGCAGCAGTAGATACAGCAGCCAGCGCGGCCGCCGTTCGGGTGGGGATTGGATAGTGGGCACAGGGGCTGGAATAGGTTCCGGCAGTGGTTCCGGATCGTCCAGATCCTTTTGCAAAAACACCGGAACATACGTCCCGCTTGGCAGCACAATATGGACGGGTCGGTCTTTCCCCTCCGCCTCGTAAAACTCTTTCAGCTTCTTGCGTAGCCGGTGCGCCTCCACCCGGGCAATCGCATCCTGGTTCGAGTCGAAGGTCTCCGGCCGGCCAAACACCTCAGTGGCTATATTGTATTCGCGGATCTGGTCGGTCTGACCGTTCAAATACTTCTCACCCACGAACCGTAAAAGATTCGCTAAACGAGGTGCTCGCGCGAGCCGCGCCACCATGGCAGCCAGTTCCGCACGTTCACTTTCCTTTGTGGGCGCAGGTGTCACCCGCGTTTCCTGCATTCCAAAACCACCCTTGACAACTTTGTCGGTACGACCATCAATATACTACAAACAGACGGGACACTAAAGTCACGTACATCTTTGTTTTTCAACAACGTACGAGGGTTTAGGGTACCCCATGTGAAACGGCTAGTACAAAATTAACGTTTCACTCGTATGTCTACTTGTTAAACAATAGCCACTAGATCACGGTGTGTAGTGCAAAGTGTTTACACTTCAACGCTACGAAAACATTTTTTCACAAGGGGCTTCTATGTCGAGTCTTTCCCTGCCTAAGCTGAAAATCACCTCAGCTACCGGCCGGTATCCAGGGCGATACACAAATCTCTTCGGACTGTTCCTGGCAGTCTTCATCTTCACTTTCGCAACATTTGGACAGAACGCTACCGGCACTCTCAAGGGCCTCGTTACCGACCCGACAGGTGCCATCGTTCCAAAAGCGAAGGTCGTTCTTACCAACGAAGCCACAAGCGTGACACGCGAAACGCTGTCAAACGATAGTGGATTCTTTAACTTTGTCGCCGTTCCGCCCGCCACCTATTCGGTGACCATCTCGGCAAACGGTTTCAATTCCTGGGAAGAGAAAGAAATCGCTTTCACCCAGGGCGCCAGCATCACGCTGCCGAATATCGTACTGCAGGTTGGTTCATCCAAGCAGCAAATCGAAGTTATCTCGGCTGCCGAACTGCCGGTTCCCACGGACACTGGCCAAGTGAGCCAAACTCTGAATGAACATATGATCACCGAACTGGCGATCCAGGGTCGCGATGCCGCCGAACTGATCAAGATCATGCCCGGCATGGGTATGAACACCGGTTTGTCGAATAGCATGTGGAGCAGTTTGACCACACAGAGCAACAGCGGTCCTATTGGTGCGTTCAGCGCGGGTGGTACCCAGCCGAACGGCGGTATGACTATGACGCTCGACGGCGCCAATTTGCTTGATCCGGGCAACCAGGGTACGCAAACCTCGAACGTGAACCAGAACCAAACAGCGGAAGTCACGATTTTGACCTCAGCTTATGGCGCGGAGTTCGCCAAAGGCCCCGTCACCTTCCAAGCAGTTGGTAAGAGCGGTGGCGACCACTTCCATGGTGGTGCTTATTTTTATGCCCGCAACGGCGTTTTCAGTTCCGAAGATTCGTTCCTGAAAAATCAGGGCGTCGCCAAGCCGAACGACAGCTACTACTACCCTGGTGGCGATATCGGCGGTCCGGTGATCATTCCTCATACCAACTTCAATCGCAAGCGCACGACAAGCTGTTCTTCTATGGCGCGTTTGAAAATATGCGCCAGAATCCCGAAGGTTCGCTGGTAAGCCGTTTTATTCCCACTCGCAAATGATGAGTGGCAATTTCAGCCAGTCTTATTTGAACAGTTTGGGATCAGGCTTTGCAAACACTTTTGGTTCCGCAGGGACCGCGCCTTGTGCCAACGCCAACTCTTGTACCTCGGTTGCCGGCGGTGCGCAGAACTTGGACTTCCTGGGGGCCTTATCCCGGTCTCGCAGTTCGACCCGAATTCGCAGGCGCTCTACAAGGTGATGCCCAACTCCGAATGCCAACCCGGCGACTACCGGGGGCTACAACTATCAATACCTAAACCAACTTCCGGTTGACCGTTGGGAAATGCGTCTGCGCGGCGACTATAACATCAACGAAAGCACCAAGCTGTTCTTCTCTTGGACGCGAACAGGATGAAACGGACTTAACCCGATCAGTGTCTGGTGGTATGCGGGCAACTCGATTCCGTATCCTTCTTCGATGCCGGCGTAACAAGTTTCGCAGGTGTATAGCGCGAACCTGACTCACAGCTTTTCTCCCACGCTGACAAACGAATTCGTTTTCGCGGATGCCACGTTTATTAACCCGATCAGTCTGACCAATCCGACCGCCGTGAGCCCGTCGAAAGTTGGCTTTAACATGACAGGTCTGTTCAGCGACAACTTCGCACCGCAACTGCCGAACACCACCAATTGGAGCAACGCAGTTCCGGGATATCTGGCTCCCACCTTCGGTCAGAAATGGCAGGGCGGCGATTTCGGTAAGCTTTCGCAAGCGCCGAACATTTCCGACAACATCACCAAAGTTGCTGGCACGCACACGCTGAAAGCTGGTTTCTATTGGGATTTTGCTCGTAACCAGCAAACCAGCAGCAACTATTCCGGGCAATCCGCAGGGCATCGCTCGACTACGAGAACTATGGTTACAACACCTCCGGCAATCCTTGGCCGATTTCGCGATGGCGCGCATCACCGGCTTTACGCAAGCCAACGATGCGCAGGTGCAGGACTTCAAGTATTACCAATATTCGTTCTTCTTGAATGATCAATGGAAGGCCTACGCCGTTTGACCTTGACACTCGGCGTTGCGCTTCGACCATATGGGCCAATGGGTTCCTTATGGCAAAGAAGGTCTTGCCGTCTGGGATCCAGGCAATACAACGCCAACTTGCTACCACTTGCGCTTTCACAGGTTTGTTGTGGCACGGACTTGACAACAGCATCCCGCTCTCGGGCTTCCCCTCGAAGCCGTTCTTCATTGAACCTCGCTTTGGCGTTGCTTATGACGTGTTCGGCAACGGTAAGACCGTTCTCGTGGTGGCTTTGGTGTCTATCGTTATCAGCTTTCGTACAACACCGCCAGCGAAGGCTTCAACGCTCCCGCAGCAGTTGTCACAGAGAGCACAACGTGGAACTGCTGTATCGGCTATAACTCCTTCAACCAGTTTTCGCCCACCCTTGGCGCGGCTGGCTTGGGTTCGAGCGTCAATGCTCTACAAGAAGGCGACAGCAAGACCCCCTACACTGAAAGCTACAACTTCACCATTTCGCAGCGCACACCCTGGAACTCGGTTGCCGAATTCCAATACTCGGGCAACCAAAGCCATGATCTGTTAGGCGACAGCGCTCTCACGAATCAGGATTTGATTCCGCTGGGTAGCTTCTTCAAACCAGATCCGCTCACCGGCCAGATTGTTTCTCCGACTGCTACCGGTTTCAATGCGAACGACTACTATCCGTTCCACCAATACACAGGCATTCAGGTGGTTGAGCACATCAACTATCAGTACTACAACGCCTTCATCGCTACTTGGCAAAAGCAAACGGGTAAGACAACCTTCACCACCAACTACACTTTCAGCAAAGTGCTTGGTATCCGCGACGGCAACACCGGCAATGGCGGCGGTAACGGTTCGCTGCTCGATCCCTACAGTAATTCCGCCAATTACGGTGTCCTCGCCTACGACCATACGCACATTTTCAACGCGGCGTATGTCATCAATCTGCCCAAGCCGATCCACGACAACACTATTCTCAAAGGTGTTGTGAATGGCTGGGAACTGTCGGGCATTACCCAGTTGCAAAGTGGCGCTCCCATTCAACCGAATGAAGCCGGCACTTTGAACGTACAGCTACCGGGCGGTACGCAATATAGCAATTCGGCGCAGTTGGGAACCAACTCAATGAGTATTTTGCCGCTCCTGACTTGCGACCCGCGCAGCAACTTGAAATCGGGACAATACTTCAACACCAGTTGCTTTACGCTGCCAACCGGCGGCCAAAACGGCAACATCATCTGGCCTTACATCCACGGACCGGCGTTCTTCAATAGCGATCTCTCGCTGTACAAGAACTTCACCGTGCGAGAGCACCAGAAGATCCAGTTCCGCTTCGAAGCGTTCAACTTCCTGAACCACCCGCTGCCACAGTTTGGCGCGCAGGGGAACAATGACGTAACGTTGAACTTCAACGGACCGAACAATACGATAAGCCAAACGAACACGAATGCGCTTACCACCGGCAAACCCTTATTCACGGTCGGCCGGCGCGTAGTTGAATTCGCTGTGAAGTACAACTTCTAAAACAGCGAAGCACCTAAGCGACAATGAAGTAAAGGGAGGGGGCGTAACATGCCCCCTCTTTCCATTTCGCAATGAAAATCCTCTCGCTCTTTCTCTTGGCCGTCTCCCTCCACGCGCAGGCCATTCAATTCTCACTCAAACCCATCCCCTTTCAACTCGAAAACGGCGAAACGGTGCGGCGTCACGCCCCAGCCACCATGGCGGGCGGAGTCGCCATCTTCGATTTCAATAACGACGGCAAGCCGGATATTTTCTTCACCAACGGCGCCAACATCGCCACCCTCAAGAAAGACGAACCCAAATATGCCAACCGCCTCTTCCGTAACGATGGCAATGGCGTGTTCACCGACGTCACCGCGCAAGCCGGTCTCGCCGGCAGCGGCTTCGATATGGGGGTGGCCGTTGGCGATTATGACAACGACGGCTTCGAAGATCTGTTCGTGGCCGGTGTCCACAAGAGCACGCTCTATCACAACAATGGCGACGGCACCTTTACCGACGTCACCGCGAAAGCGGGCTTGGACAAGCTGGATGCCTGGTCAGTTGCGGCAGCTTGGGTGGATGTGAATAATGATGGACTGCTCGATTTGTTTGTCGTGAACTACGTGCAGTGGGATTATGCTTCCGATCCAGCCTGTTCGTACAACGGCCAATCGGAGTATTGCAATCCCAGCTATTACAAGGGCACGTCGAACCAGTTGTTCCTCAACCAGGGCAATGGCAAGTTTCAAGACGTATCGGAGCAGTGGGGTTTGCGGCCGCATGTAGGGAAGGGAATGGGCGTTGGCGTCGCGGACTTTGATGCCGACGGGAAGCCCGATCTCTTTGTTACCAACGACACCTATTACAATTTCTTCTTTCATAACTTAGGCAACAAATTTGAAGAGGTCGCGCTCGATAAAGGCGTAGCTTTGTTAGAAGATGGAAACTTCGTCTCCGGCATGGGACTCGATTTTCGCGATATCGATAATGACGGCTTTCCCGATATCACGTTCGTCGCGCTCGCGAAACAAACTTTTCCACTTTTCAAGAACAATGCCGGGCGCGATTTCACAGAAGTCACCGGTCCCAGCGGCATGCGCACCGCGAGCATGGGCATGTCCGCCTTCGGGGTCGGTATTTACGACCTCGATAACGACGGCTGGAAAGACCAGTTTGTGACCCGCGGTGACGTGCTTTCGCTGCCGGTCTATCACACCGAGATTGACCAGCGAAATACCGTGTTTCTGAATCCAGGCGCGAAGGGTACCTGGAAGGCCATTACTCAGGAAGACACCCCGGCAGCCCGTTTTCGCGGGCTCGCGTTTGGTGATCTCGATGGTGACGGCAAGGTGGATGTAGTGGTAACGGCCTTGGGCCAGCCGGCCGAGATCCTGGATGAATCGCAGCCCCGGCAGCGCTCACTGGCTCGACATCAAGCTGCAAGGCACCAAGAGTAATCGCGACGGAATCGGCGCGCGCATCAAGGTCACCGGTAAAAGTGGCGCCGTGCAATACAACCATATGACCACCAGCGTCGGCTATGCATCGTCCAGCGCGGGACCAGTGCATTTTGGCCTGGGAGCGGATGCGCTCGCGGCAGCAGTGGAGATCCGCTGGCCCTCCGGCACCATCCAGGTTTTGCATGATGTGCCTGCCGATCAAGTGTTGAAGGTGCGCGAACAATGAAAGTGGCCGCCTTCCTGCTCTTTGCTTTTGCTGGACAGCAGCAGCCCACGCCGGAACAGCTCTTTCATGACGCCGTAGCAGCCCAAGGCCGTGGCGACGATACGATAGCCATTCGCGACTACCGGGAACTGCTCAAAATTCGTCCAGACGTTGTGGAAGTGCGGGCCAATCTAGGCGCGGCGCTCGCGCACGCCGGCCGGTTTGATGAGGCGATTGTCGAGTATAAAATCGCTCTTGCGAAAGCACCGAATAATGCCGCGTTGCGGATGAACCTAGCTTTGGCCTACTACAAGAAGGCGGACTGGCCGAACGCGGCCAGTGAACTGGCGTTTCTCAATCAATCGGCGCCGGATACCGTGAAGGCCCGCATCGTCACGCTGCTGGCTGATTGTGATTCGCGCTTGAATAAAGATAAGGAAGCGCTTGCGCTTCTTGAGCCATTAGCGGCCGCGCAACCGGATAACTTGGACCTGGCCTGGGTTTACGGCCGCGTGCTCATCCATGCCGGCCGGGGCAAAGAAGGCCTGAAGCAAGTGGAGAGAGTGGCCCAGCAAGGCGACAGCGCGGAAGCGTATTTGCTGGCCGGGCAAACGGCGCTCGACCTGAATGAGTTCGAACGCGCCAAGACGGATGCTGATGCGGCCCAAAAAATCAATCCGCAATTGCCGGGTCTCCAGACGTTGCGCGGACGGACGCTCGTCTATTTAGGTGACGATGCCGGCGCAAAGGCCGTGCTCGAAGAGGCCTTACGCGCGGACCCCGAGGATTTCGATGCCCATTTGACCTTGGGCTCCATTTTGAATACCCAACGCGATTTGCCAAACGCCCGCCTGCATTTGGACGAAGCCGTAAAGCTGAACCCAACTTCCACGCTGGCCCGCTATGAATTAGCGCGCGTCGAGCGTTCCCAGGGCGAGTTAGAGAAGGCCGCCCACGATTTCGAAACCGTCATCAAAGCCGACCCAAAGTGGCTCTTGCCGCACGTCGAACTCGCGCCTTTGTACTTTAAGTTGAAACGCCCCCAGGACGGCCAGCGGGAACGCGAGATTGTAGATCATCTCACCGCCGAACAAGCCAAGAAGCCCAACTAAATCCCCCAACGGTCCCCAACGGGGACAGACGATGTTGGAGCTCACCCAATATAATTCCTAATTTCTTAGGATTTCGCTTGTCCAACTCCCAATTGCGTCTGTCCCCGTTGGCCCGTCCCCGTTGGCCCGTCCCGTTGGCCCGTCCGTGTTGGCCATGTTGGCCCTTTGGGACCGCAACCGGACCGCAACCGGGACTGCAACCGCGACTGCAACCGGACTGCAACCGGACTGCAACCGGGACAGACGATGTTGGAACACACCCCATATAATTCCTAATTTTCCTAGGATTTCTCCTGTCCAACCGCCAATTGCGTCTGTCCCCGTTGGCCCCCCGTTGGCCGTCCCCGTTGGCCCCCGTTGGCACCTCCGTCTTTGGCCCCACCAAAGAAAAAGGCCGGATGCACCAAGCATCCGGCCTTTCCCCAAAACACTTTCCACCCAACTAGTCACCCATCGCGCCGACTTCTTCTTTGCTCGTTTCAGCAGCAGGCTTAGGAGCGGCAGCCGGAAGAGGTTTGCCGGAATTCAGCAGACCATCGAGCGGCACAAACCCCTCGATTTTCTTCTCTCCCAACACGTGCTCCCGATAAAGGCGCGCCATCTTTTCGTTCTCGAGTTTCGCCTTGAGCGCCTCATCGCGCTTGCGGGCCTTCTCTTCACGAGCCGTCTTAGCAATACCCTTGTCATCCAGATCGTGCTGACGCCCGGCGTTGACATGCTCTTCGTTCAACACCAGATTGATCTTCTGGTCGGCAAGCGGCACAGCCTTGTTCCCCGCGAAGATCTCATGGCGGCCCTTCTCTTCGTACCACTTGGTCAGAGTCGCCGTCATGTGCATCTTCTCAATGATGTTGCGCCAGCCAACGCCCGTGTTGTAAGCGCAGAAGGAAATCTCGCCTTCTTGCGTGGCATACGGGATGATGCACTGTTCCGTGCGGCGGAAATCGTAGTTGAACAGATCCTGGAACCACATGCCCGCGATGAACAGGAAGTTCCAACGGTCATTGCGGCGCTTGGTGATGTCCTCAATCGTGCGGTCCCCGGTTACTTTGCCATAACCGCCGGTTTGCGCTTTCTTCGTCATACCGAAGCACTTGTCAAACTTCGCCATCAAATCGCTCAGCTTGAAATGCGTGGGCGAAGTGAACGGATCGTAGTTGCGCAGTAGCGCCAAGCTCACGCCCAGCACCGACAGAAAACGGCCGCGGGCGGCATCGTTAATACGCGCAATGTCCTTCGCCAACTGATCCGCATGCAAGAACTTGGTCACCGGAACGTATTCCTTGGTTTCCTTGTCGCACATAACAGCCATGCCGATACCGCAGTTCGGGTGGCAGCCGCAGCTCAATTGACCCCAATCCGCGTTCGGTCCGTGAATCAAGTCGGCGAAATCGGAGAACGTGGACATGAAGCTGATCGGAAACCAATCGCGCACCGGCTCGCCAATGCCAATTTGATTCTTCACATCATGCGCCAAATGCGACAGCGTGTAGCGTTGCGCGTTGCGCCGTTCATCCGTAACCGCTTCGTCGCGCCCAGTGAACGACACCGGCTGGAACGACAAGAACGGAATCTTCTTCGGATTGTCCAACGCGAACTGCACCACGTGGCCGACCTGCTCATTGTTCACGCCGTTGATCAGCGTGATAACGGGAACGATGTCAACGCCGTTGCTCCACAGATTCTCAATCGCGCGCAGCTTTACGTCGAACAAGTTGCCGACAGCGCGGTGGGAATTGGCTTCGTTGCCGATACCATCGAACTGCAGGTAGGCATAACGAAGGCCCGCTTCAGCGGCTTGCTTACAGAAGTCCGGACGCTTGGCGAATTCAATACCGTTGGTTGCCGCCTGCACGCTGTTGTAACCAACCTTGCGGGCGTAACGCACAGCATCAAGGAAGTAAGGCGACAACGTTGGCTCGCCACCCGAAAACTGCACCGACATCTGGCGGCGCGGCTTGATCGAAATAGCGTTATCGAGCAGTGTCTGAATATCTTCCCAGCTCAACTCATGCACGAAACCGACCTGGTTGGCATCCATGAAGCAGGGATCGCACATCATGTTGCAACGGTTGGTGAGATCGATCGTAAGCACGGAGCCGCGGCCGTGGGTCACGGTGCTGGTGCCATGGTTATGCAGTTTCTCGTCGTTGTGGGCCTTGATGTCGCGGCCAGGGAACACGTCTTCCAAGTGCTTCGAGAACGCCGGGTCAATCGACATCAAGTCTTCAAACACGCCGTGCTTCGGGCATTCCTTCACCATCAGGATCTTGCCGTCGCGTTCAATGATCTTGGCTTTGATTTCGCCAACGGGTTCGGTGAGGAGGATTTTGTAATCCACTTCGCCGTCAACGATCTTCTGGCGAATCTCCGGGATGCAGCGCGGGCAAAGCGAATCGGTTTCACGGGGCCAGCCCAGTGGCGGCTTTTCCTTCTGGTAGCTCTTCAGTAGCGGCTTGTCCGACCACTTTGGAGTGAAGGATTGGTTCTGTTTGATCTGGTTGACCCGGTCAAAGACCTGCCAGACGGCGTTGGCGCCGACCGTGACCACTTTTTCGAAGTACTTTACTGGTTTATGCATGCTTTGCAACCTTGGACTTTTTCGAGATCCTCTCCCTTGAATGAGTCGCCAGGCCTACTCCGCCCGGAACACCATCAGTATAAGTTGGTCTCCCACCCCTTGAAAACGAATTGAAAGCGAACTGCGCCGTTTAGCGGTTGTATGGAGATTAACCCACCTGAACAGAAACCCCAGATTCCGCGCAAATGGTTCACTTTCAGTGAGTTGGAAGTTCACACCCGTACCCCTGACAGCCACGTCAAACCGCTTCTTCGATGTTTTGAACGATTGGGGCGGACAGGGCCGCAATCCTCAATCCTTTGCCGCGCTTTCCTGTTGCGCGGAGTGAAGATTGCTGAAAAATCCCGCACTTTCGGAAGAGACAACTCCGCCGGTATTTGCTAAGAGGTCGTCAGTCGCCTTGATCACGTGATTAACCCGATCATTTGGCGCAACCACGAATTCAGCCCTCTTGAGTTCCAACTCCCATTTCCCAACAGCCTGTTCGATGGCCATCTGCGCCGTTGAGTTTCCACGCCATGTGCGTTCCCAATGGTAGAAGGAGCCCAAGCCCGTCAGCGCCGCGATCACCACGCTTATGGCCGACACGACGATCTCTTTATAATCAAATTGCGCCGACGCTAGGGCAGGCAGCGTAACACTTAAGATAATAGTGGCAACCCCTACCAAACGATAGATCGTGCGGGGCAGGCTGGTGTGGGTTTCATACCACCGTATTCTAGGGTTTACATATTTCTCCTTGATAGCGTTGGCAGCTTCGAGCGTTTGAGCGAATCTGTCTTCGTTTTGTTCAGTTTGTGGTGCCGTGTACCCATCGTCTCCGTCATGACTAGAGGCCATGGACCGCATCATACCCCAGCTAAGCTGTTCGATGGCGGCGATTTCCCCGTGAGTTCCCCTGAATCGCGCGGGCAGCCAAACTCCAGTTCAAGAGTTGAAAATAAATTTTATCTTTGTTTTCAACCACTTCCCAGCCAAAAATCAATTCGACGACAGGCTCCCCAAATTACCCTGAAAAAAGATAGAGCGTAAAAGGCCTTCTTTACGCCCCCTGTGCCGCCGTTGTCGCGCGCATACATCAACCGTTGAAAGGAATAACCATCATGGCTACCGAAAAACAAAAAGCCGCTAACAGAGCAAACGCGCGACACTCAACCGGCCCTATTTCCTCCGACGAGGCCGCCTTTAATAACTGGCGTCACGGACTCGCTGTCAAAACACACGAACACTTCGGCTTTCTCATGGACGAGAGTCAAGAAGAATTCGAAGCACTTCTCAACCAGCTCAGCCACGACCACCAGCCGACCTGCGAAACCGAGTTCATCATGGTTCGCCACATGGCCGAATCCGCGTGGTTGCGCGCCCGCGCCATCCGCCTGCAAGCCGACTGCCTGGTGTTCGGCCTCAAAGATAGCGACGTCGCCAGACTCGCGCTCTTCATCCGCTATGAAACCACGCATGAACGCGCCTTCTACAAGGCCGTAAACGAGCTGCAAAACCTAAGAAAACAAAAACAAAACTCGCAAATTGGGTTCGAATCGCACGGCCTCAAAAAGGCAGCGGAATCCAGAGCCTCGGAAGCGCTCAATTTGAAGAAAGAAGAGTTCCAATTCAAAAAGGAAGTCGTGCAAATGAAAAAGGAGGCGCAAGAACGGCGAAATCCGCCCGTCGCGAAGCCGGATCGAACCGATCCCGGCCTCGAAATGGCCGCTTAACCGCCTCCAACTCTAACTGCTCGGCGTCGTCCGCGCTCTAAGTGTGCCCACTCACATCGGAACTGCGCTCCCCGCTTGATCGGACGGGCGGCTTCTTTTGAGTGAAGAGTTGGGCTCCTCTTCGTCGATTGCTGAGATGGCGTGGCGCATACAAGTCCTGAACGATCGACCGGAGTACGTGGCATGCGTCGCGAACGAAGCCTTAGCATTGGCGGGCAGTTTGTCACACGTGCTGAGCAGTGGGCGCGAGAGCGAGGACTTGGCAGTACCTTCGTTTGCTCGGAAGCCACTCGGGAAAGTGCTCTTCATCGCCGGCGGGGGTTCACGGAAACGAAGACGTCGGTCGCAGGTATCAAGTCCACGTGATTTGATGCGCCGTTCGGAGATGGTTGTGGCAGGTCGCGATCCTTTGGGCGTTTTCGCGCATAGAATTTTGCGATATGCTTCCTGAAACGCTGTGTTTTCAATAAAATGTCCTGGCGAATCGATTGCACATCACTTCAGTAAAGGCGAAAGGAGTCGGCTATGAAGTATAAGGCGTTAGTGATCTCAAGGCAGTATGGAAGCGGTGGCGCGCGCATCGCGTCAATCGTGGCGGAACGTCTGGGCTGGCGCTTGCTTGATGGCCAGATCATTGATTCGGTAGCCAAAGCCATGCATACAGATTCGGCTTCCATCCGCACTTTGGATGAGCGTGTGGCCACTTGGTTCCACCGTTTAAATCGTGATGCTCTGAAGTGTGCCGCGCTCATGGGGGGCACGCCTTGTGACGACGAAGATTTCCTCGACGCCGACGTGGTCGCCGCCTTTACGAAGAACGTGATTCAGCAAGCGGCCGACGCTGGCGATTGTGTCATCGTGGGCCGCGGTGCCCAATGTGTCCTCGATGGCCGTCCCGATGTCTTTCGCGTGTTTGTCTATGCGCCCGTCGAGCAGCGCTTACGTTCCGTCCGCCGGCGCACCGGCAAGAACATAACCGAGAAACAACTGTGTGATGTTGACGCCGAGCGCGTCCGTTATATCAGCAGCTATTTTGGCCGCCACCGGCAAGATTTAGATTTGTACGATTTGATGGTCTCTTCAAAGAATGGCGACGAGACGGCTGCGTCAACTGTTCTATCGGCCATGGGCTGCGAAGTTGGAGTGCTGTCGCATCAGGGCTAGCGTGGCTCACGGCCAGTCTTGGCCAATTGTCAATGTGGGATATCGCTCCACCAATTATTGGGTGGTCGGCTCCGCTGCCTCGCGCGTGTTAGTAGACTTGGGCTGGCCCGGAACCATGGGCATGATGCGCGCTAATCTTCAGCGCATGGGCGTCGCACTGAACGAGATCCGTTTTGCCTTGGCGACTCACTATCATATAGACCACGCCGGACTCGCCCAGGATTTCAAACATGCCGGCGTTCCGCTGCTCGTGCTTGAGACCCAAGTCAAGGCCATCCCGCTCATGAAAACTTGGGTCAAGCCGGCGGATCATTATCGGGAAATCACCACGCATGAAAACGTCGTGATTTCCTTTGCCGAAAGCCGCGCGCTGCTAGCTACTCTTGGGATTGAAGGTGAGATCTTATCGACGCCCGGCCATTCCGAAGACAGTGTGTCGCTGCTGCTCGCCGACGGCTCGGTGTTCACGGGCGATCTCACTCATCCCGCTCTTACTGAAGAGAGCGATAGTGTGACTGCCGCCAGTTGGAAGCTGCTCGAAGAACGCGGTGCGCGGACCGTTTACCCTGGACATGGGCCAACGCGTCCACTTCGTGTCACGGGTTCACTTCAATGATGATGGAGCCCATTCCAGAACTCTTCGCGTATTCTCGATGAGCCTGCTGAATGTCCGCCAGTTTGAACACGCCCTTGACGGGCACGCTAATCCTGCCTGCTTTGAGCCATTCAAAGAGCAGCGCCAGGTCCGCTGCGAAATAGTCGGCTGTGCGCGTAATACCGAAAAACGTTGTTCGTTTGTTATTCCAGAACAGCACATTTTTTGAAAGGAACTGAATCATGGGCAACACAACCGAAGCCGGGGCGGCCGTCGTCAAGCCACGAAGATTAAATCCATAACCCACCACGATGCCGCCCTTTTTCAGAATCGAATACGATTCATCGAAACTCTGATAGCCCAATGGGTCGAACACGGCGTCTACTCCACCCAGTTGTTGCATGGCCCCGATCCAGTTCTTATCGGTATAAGTGAAAGGCGTCGTCCCCAACTTGCGAAGTTCCTCGTGTTTGCTTTCCGACGCCGTACCAAAAACTTTCGCTCCTCGCAGTTTGCCCAAGGCCAAAAGCGCGCTGCCCACTCCGCCGCTCAGGCCGTGAACGAAGATCCTTTGCCCCGCCTGAACTTTCGCGGAACGCTCCAGCATTTCGTATGCCGTCATCCAGTCCAGGATCAGCGTGACCGCTATTTTCGGGTCGGCCCCTTCGGGCACCGGGACCAGAAAGCGCTCGGGCAGGTTGATGAGTTCGGCTTGCCCTTCATACTTGGAAAGACAGGCGACACGCTCGCCCACTTTAAATTTGGAAGAGCCTTGGCCGTTCAAGCGAACCTTGCCCACAATGCTGTAACCGGGTGTGAGCGGAGCCTTCTTTTGAAATGGGTAGAGGCCCCGGCGCATGCTGACGTCGGAACCGGAGACGATCGAATATTCAACGGCCACCTGCACCTCGCCCGCTGCTGGCTCGCCGATATCGCTTTCCACCATGGCGAGTTTGCTTTCATCGCCGAACTCGGTGATCACTACCTTTTTGATTTTGGGCATGGATGGGCGTCTGACGATGATACAAGGGTTCGTGTTAATGTTCGATGATCGGCTTCCCGCCCGCGCGTGGATTGTTCTTCTTCAATAAAAAAGACAGCAAGAACATAATCCCCGTGGCGATGCCGAGCAGCCAGAAGGTGTCGATATAAGACAACGTGGCGGCCTGTTGTTGAACCGCTCCATTCAGCATGCCGTAAGCCTGCAACTGCGGCTGCGCTACACCAGCGTGTTCCAGTCGGTTAGTGAGGGTTGAAACGGAACTGCGAAAGACCGGATTCATTTGCGACGCGCGGCTGGAAAGCATCACTTGATGAAACTGTGCGCGGCGTGCAAGGATAGTAGTGACGGCGGACGTACCCACACTCGCTCCCATGTTCCGCACAAAGTTAACGAGCCCCGCCACCGAGTTGCTTTTCTCCTGCGGTATGCCAATGTACGCCACCATGGTGGCTGGTATGAAGATGAAGCCCATGGGCACATATTGAGCAATGCGCAGCCACGTGGCCGACGCGAAACTGATTTCAAGATCGATCCGGCGCGTGGAATAGAACATGGCAATGGTGAGCATGCCCCAGCCGAAAGCCATTAAATAACGGGCTTGCACCCGGCCGGTGAGCTGGCCCACAAGCGGCAGTTCAACAAGCAGAAGAATCGCTGCCGCCGATAACACCATGCCCGCCGTTTCAGCCGTGTAACCCATCAGGCTTTGCAGAAATTGCGGCATCAGCACCGTAGTGGAAAACGACGCCGCGCCCACCATAAACATCATCAGGCTGGCCGTGGCAAAGTTAACGTTTTTGAACAGCCGCACATCCAGAATCGGTTCTTTGACAAGTAACTCCCAAATGATCAAACCAACCAGGCACACGATCGAGATGACGGTAAGCGTGAGAATGAAATTTGAGCCGAACCAATCGTCCTCTTGGCCTTTATCCAGGACGATCTGCAAGAAGGCGACGCCCACCGCCAGCAGGCCGAAACCGAAATAATCGATCTTGCTTTCCTTGAATAAGATGCGCTTGAGAAACGGTGGGTCTTCAACATAGGTAATCACCAGGAAGATGGCCAGGATGCCGATCGGCAGGTTCATCAGGAAGATCCAGCGCCAACTGACGTTATCGGTAATCCAGCCGCCGAGCGTAGGACCGATCGCGGGAGCAACCACCGCTGTGAATCCGTAAAGCGAAAAGGCTAAACCACGCTGTTCAGGAGGAAACGTATCGGCTAGAATCGCTTGCGCCATCGGCTGCAAGCCGCCACCGCCGACGCCTTGAATCACTCGCGCCGCCAGCAGAATCCCAAGCGTAGGCGCAATACCGCAGAGCAGGGAACTGGCGGTGAAGAGAGAAATACAGATGAGGAAGAAGCGCCTGCGGCCGAAAAGCGAAACCAGCCAGCCGGAGATCGGCAGCACGATGGCGTTCGAAACCAGATAGGACGTGAGCACCCAGGTGCTTTCTTCGCTGCTGGCGCTCAGGTTGCCCGCTATATGCGGCAGCGCCACGTTGGCAATGCTGGTATCCAGCACTTCCATGAACGCGGCCAGTGAAACAACAAAGGCAATCAGCCAAGGGTTCGCTTTCGGCTTCCACGTCACTGGTGGCGCGGCCATGGTGGCGGTGGTGCTCACTGGTTTTTGACGATCACTCGCAGGCTTCTCTCATCCGCGGGCGGCTTATCCTTCTCCCAAGGCCGGCGCTCCACCAAGTGAATGGTCGCCGTACCAGGATTAAGCCCTTTGATCAGAAACTTTTGGTCAACGCTGGCGCCAACGAATTTCGGAACGTTGGGGTCTGCCGCGGCCGGTGCCGCCTGCTTCGCGAAACTGGCGGAGACTGCTTCCTTGTCGCCGAGCGTCTCGAATGTCCAACCATAGCCTTCGGAAGGAAGGCTTTTCAGTACGAGCGTGTACGTCTCGCCCGGTTTGATGTTCACGAGCGTATCAAGCGGTCTGTGCGCTTTGTGATGAAAGGCGGAAACGGCGGAAGAGTTAACTTGCGAATCGACCGGGATTGTAAGAAAAAGAACGAGAAACCAATTTCGAGTAAAACACATGGCTGAACTATCTGCTCCACCAATTATAGGTTGCTCCGCACAGGAACGATGCTGTGAATAGTATTGGCAATGTTGGGAGTTGAAGCTAAACTATAGGAACGATCAAAGATCGCTCGCTTACGACCATTCAATGAAAACGAAGCACTGGCTGTTAACAGGGGCACTCGCCGTTTTGCCCACAGTTCTTTCTGCGCAATTACTCAACCCGGACCTTTTGGCGAAGCCGGCCACGGATGCTTGGCCTACCTATAACGGTGATTATTCCGGACGCCGTTTTAGCACGCTTACCCAAATCGACCAGCAGAACGTAAAGCATCTGGGTCTGAGTTGGATTCTGCGTGTACGAGTGGGCGCAACGCCCGGCTCCATCGTGGGTGGCGAAGAAGCAATGCCTCCGGAGAGCGCGCTGACCGATCCCGGCATCTCCACCATCAAAGCGACTCCGCTGATGTTGAATGGCGTTCTCTATTTTTCGACTCCCGACAACGTATGGGCGGTTGATGCGCATTCGGGCGTTGTCATTTGGCACTACTATTGGAAGACCAAGGGTGGCATCCACATCGGCAATCGTGGTGTGGGCATCTATGGAAACTGGCTGTTCTTCGAGACGCCCGACAATTACCTTGTTTCGCTCGATGCGCGCACTGGTAAAGAGCGCTGGCATAAGGTGATTGCCGACGTGAAGCAGGAGTACTTCTCAACGCCTGCGCCCATCATTGTGGGAAACCATGTGCTGGTAGGTATCGGCGGCGATTCGCTCGATGTGCCTGGCTTCTTGCGTTCGTACGATCCGGAAAACGGCGTCATTCAATGGCAGTGGTGGAGTGAGCCGCTGAAGAAAACCGACCCCGGTGGCGAGACATGGCCCGACGAATATTCGATGCGGCATGGTGGCGGCATGACTTGGGTGCCGGGCACGTATGATCCCGACCTTCATCTTTACTATCTGGGAACGGGCAACCCGAATCCTGTTTTAACGGGAAAAAGCCGCCAGGGCGATAACCTCTACACCTGCACCATTGTTGCCGTGAATGTCGATACGGGCAAGCTGGTTTGGCATTTCCAACCTTCTCCCCACGACACGCACGACTGGGACGCCGCCCAGACACCCATTTTGATTGATGGCGAAATCGACGGCAAGCCGCGCAAGCTTCTCGCCCAAGCCAATCGCAGCGGCTATTTCTTCCTGCTTGATCGCACCAACGGCAAGAACATTGTGACCGCGCCCATGATTCAAACCATGAACTGGTCGAAAGGTATTTCGGCTACCGGACAGCCGATCCCCAATCCCGCGAAAGAAGCCACCATTGAGGGTGCATTGGTTTCTCCCAATACCGGGGGCGCTACCAATTGGCCGCCGCCCAGCTTTGATCCGGAAACCGGATTGTTCTATGTGGGCACTTCGGAGAACTTCAGCATGTTCTATCTCACAGACACCGACCCTCATCCGGAAGGCTGGGGAGCGGCGGAACGCGACGCGGGTTTCATGGGCGCTTACTTAAACGCCATCGACTACAAAACCGGCAAAATTGTTTGGAAGCACAAATACCCCTTTGGCGGCGGTGCGGTTGGCATTTTGACTACGGCCGGAAAGCTATTGTTTACCGGCGACAATAACAATAATTTGGTTGCGTTCGACCCAACCAATGGCAATATTTTGTGGCACGCTGGTTTGGCCGATGGCTTAAGCAATGGCCCAATTACGTATATGCTCGACGGACACCAGTATCTGATTGCCGGCGCCGGCGATTCACTTTACGCCTTCTCTCTGCAGGATTAATGCGTCATCGCATAAACGATATTGTTTATGCCAATGCGGATGCCGAGCGCCGAATATTTCTCGGGATAGTCGGGAGAATCGGCCCACTCCCATGAGTCGCCGATATCGGAGTTGAAAGAGATCGCCACTAAGAGGCGGTGTTTATCGTCGTAGATGCCGCGCCAGCGCGCCACATAGCCGTCTTTCTTGTGGCCGGTATCAAGATGTTCGTAACCAACAATCTGATATCGCTCGTCTAAATCGTAGACAGTGTGGAAGACAGCATCATCGTCGGGAATATCGACGATGGTTCTGTCCGGAAAAACTCGGTGCATGCTCTCTTGAAAAACTTGCCATTCCACCGTGCCGTGAAAATCGTCGGCCATAAAAAAGCCGCCGCGCAGCAGATAATCGCGTAGTTTTTTGGCCTGCTCATCGGTGATGCCCCATTCGCCCACCTGCACCGCATAAAGCCAAGGCCAGTTGTAAATGTCATCGCCGTCGTCCAGATTAACGCTCTGCTCCACGCTGCGGACGTGAATGCGAGTCAGGCGGCGGACTGCCATCGCAAAGTGGCGGTCGGCACGCGGAAAGTCTTGCGACCATAGGGCCACTCCCGTATGCCAATCGTCTTCGCGGCCCTGATAGCCGTCGTTCCAGCCGCCGGGATACATCAAGCGCGCGAAAGCCCACTCTGTCTTTTCCTGATAATCGGGGGGCAGGGGAATGGTTCCGAGACGGTATTCAATGCCCGGATATTCGCGGAAAGCCCGAGGCAGCGTGCGATCCACCGCGAACGCGACTCCAACAAAAAGAACCGCGCTGCCAGCGATTGCGAATATTTTGCCGGATCTCATCCGCGACCTCGATCTGAGCATAGCAACAAAAGGTCGAGGTCACGGAAAGGATCGGTGTTATTGATTCATCACGAAAGCGAATACTTTATCGCCGGCTCCGACCACTACATATTGGTGGCCGTCGAGTTCGTAAGTGATGGCGCCGTTGGTTACGGGTTTTCCCAGGTTGGCATGCCACAGCGGATCGCCGGTGGTGGCATTCAGAGCAATAAAATTACTGTTCGGATCGCCGGCAAAAACCAGGTTGCCCGCGGTACTTAGCAAGCCGCCGCGAATACCGGGCGTCTCCCATTTGTGACTCCAGCGGACCTTTCCGGTGCGGTAGTCCAAAGCCTCCAGCATCGATTCGGACCAGCCGCCCTGGTCATTGCCGCCCCAGCCTTCGGGCTTTTCGTCATTGTCGAAGATGTAGTAAATGCTGAAGGCGCGCGTGGCGTTAATGTAAAACAAGCCAGTGGCCGGACTGAACGTGGGCGGCATCCAATTGGCAGCGCCTCCCTGATTTGGGGAGACCAAAGCACCCGCAATCTGCGGTTCCTTAGCCGGGTTGGGGATCGGCTCGCCTTTGGCATCGACGCCTTTGGCCCAGTTTGTTTTCACGAATTGCGAACTGACATAGTTCTTGCCGGTTTCGCGATCCAGAACGAAGAACCAGCCATTGCGGCTTGCTTGAGCTACGAGTTTGCGCTTCTTGCCGTCGATCACACCGTCAAAGAGAACCGGCGTCTGAATAGCGTCCCAGTCATGTGTGTCATGGGGCGAAGGCTGAAAGTACCAGACCATTTTGCCGGTATCGGCATTGAGAGCGACGATCGATTCGGTAAAAAGATTGGCACCCGTTCGTCCCTTAGCCGCGATCACCGGCTGAGGGTTGCCGGTGCCGACGAAGAGCATGTTCAAATCCGGATCATACGTGGAAGACAGCCATGTCATACCGCCGCCATGCTCCATCGCTTCGGCGCTCGGCCAGGTTTCCGAACCCGGTTCGCCCGGCTTCGGCACCACGGACCAGTGCCACTGTAATTCCCCTGTTTCGGGATCTCGCGCCTCCAGATAACCGGGGCGATCCAGATCGTCGCCGCTGACGCCCGTGATGATGTGATTCTTAATCACCACCGGAGCGACGGAAGCGTAGTACATCTGGTCAAGATCGCAGATCTGTTGATTCCAGCGCTTCTTGCCGTCGCTCAAATTCAGTGAAACCAAGTTGCAATCCGGTGTTTCGAAATAGAGAGAAGTGCCGGAAATGCCGACGCCGCGATTGCCTAGGTGGATGCCGCCCTTGGACGCCCATGTGTAGCTCCAGAGTTCATGCCCTGTGCGCGCGTCAATCGCCCAGACTTTGTCCGGCACTGTGAAATACATGATGCCGTTCACCACCAGCGGAGTGGCTGAAACGCGTCCACCGGAAGAATCGCCGCCACCGGGGAGTTGATACATCCACGCCAGGCTTAACGATTTCACATTGTGGTCGTTGATCTTGGTGAGCGTGCTGAAACGCCGCCCGGAGTAGTCGCCGTTATAAGTGGGCCATGAATCAACGGGCGGACGCAACAAGACGGATGGATCAAGGCCAGCGTTCGGAGTGTTGTTCGGTGCAGGAACAACCGGCAGCAGTGCCATCAATAGGGTCGAAAACAACTTCATTATTTAAATGTCTCCAGATAGGCGACGACGTCGTGAATATCTTTGTCGGTGTACTCATCGAGCAGTGCAACGTGACCCGCGTAGGGGTCATGCTTCTCCACTTTCACTCCCGGACCGCGATGAAAACTGCGATACCGGCCAGAGTCGTCGTGAAGCGAAACGTTGAAGTCATCAATTTCGTCGAGGACGCCCGTAACGCTTTGGCCGGATGGCGTCGTCACGGTAACAGTGACTGGCTTGCGCGAGTTGGTGGCGCTGCGCCGCCCAAAGGCCGCGGTTTGCGGAAAGACTACTTTCAATTGCAAAATGGGAGGTTCGTATTTGCTGGCGATATGCGCTAAATCACCAGTTGTGGAGTGGCATTGACTGCACTTGCCGGGACCGTTAAAGAAGGCCTTTCCTTCGCGTGGATCGCCCACTAAGATATCGAGTACCTTGTTGTAAGGCCCTGTGCGCAGGGTATAGCCGACTTGCTGGTGTAGGAAGTGAGACAGATCGACAATCTGCTCCTGGGTGAGTGTGGTTGAATTTCCCGCCGGGTGGCCTTTTGCCAGATAAGGTCCAATGGTGCTGCCGTAACGGTCATGCAGCACAACCAGAGAGCGAACCAAATCTGCACCCCGCTCGCCGCCGCGCGCTTTGGTTCCATGGCAGGTAATGCACTGTGCAATGTAAACCGTTTTGCCGCGCGCTGCCGCTTCTTCATCTACCACTTGCTTGTCGTTGGCGCCTGCCTGATCAAGCAGGCTGGGCGGACGCGCGGTTTTGGTCTGTGCCACGGATGACCCCGCTTTCGACGGGGGCAAGTTCTTGGCGAGATAATCGACCACTTCGGCGAACTCATCGTCTGAACCCTTCGCGCCACGGCTGATCATATTCGAAACGATGCCGCCCCATTGTTCGCGCGTCATCCCGCGCCCCAAAACAATCTGCGCCGGGTGGCAAGCCGAGCATATCCGTTGGACAGTCTCTTTGTTGGGCGCATCCGGTAGTTGGGGTGCGGAGGATTGGCCGAAAACGCACCAAGGTATACAGCCAAAGAGCAAAAGAACGCGAGTACTTGGAAATGTCATTGAATCATCTCTACGTTATCAACTCCGCTTGGAAGTGCGCTGAACGCTACTTTCCGGCAAGCGTCAAGGCGTAAAGGGTATCGCCTGCGCCGGCAATGATGTATTGCTTTCCGTCAAGCACATAGGTTGAGGGGCCATTGCTTAAAGGGGCCGTCAGCCTTTGGTGCCAGCGAATAACGCCGTCGGCCGGGTCGAAGGCGACCAGCTGTCCGGAATCGCCGGTGAATAAAAGATGGCCCCCGGTGGTGAGAATGCCGCCACTCATGCCGGCGTCGTTCCTGCCGCCACTCATATCATGCGAGTGTTTCCACTTCACCTTACCTGTGCGAACGTCCAGTGCGAACAGCGTGGATTTGGTGTCAAAGTTTCCGCCGCCACCACCGCCGTAACCTTCCGGTTCGGGAGACGTGTCGTAAAGATAAGCGACTCCGTATCCTTCGGTTCCGTTGAGATAGAAAAGTTCCGTCTGCGGATCGTAGCTGGGAGGGGGCCAATTGGTGGCGCCCATCGCGGGCATGTCGATCATAGACCCGTCTACTTGCGGCTCTTTTGCGGGGTCGGGAATCGGTTGGCCCTGACTGTCCACGCCTTTTGCCCAGTTGCCGGTACCGGTGAACGGACGGGAAACCAAATTTTGGCCATTGGTGCGATCAAGAACAAAGAACCAGCCGCAACGCGCGCCTTGAGCCAGAAGCTTGCGCGGCTTGCCATCAATGACTGCGTCGAAGAGAACCGGCGTTTCGACATTGTCCCAATCATGCGTGTCGTGCGGAGAGGCCTGAAAATGCCAGGCCATTTTGCCCGTGTCGGCATTCAGCGCGACGATGGACGCCGTATAGAGATTCGCGCCGAGCCTGCCTTGGCCTGCGAAGACAGGATTGGCGTTGCCCGTTCCCCAATACAGTAAATTCAGATCTGGATCATAGGTGCCGGGCAGCCAAGTCATACCGCCGCCATGGTCCATGGCCGCTTGGTTGGGCCATGTCTCCGAACCGGCATCACCCATTTTCTGCGGTTCGCTCCACCATCGCCACTGCAACGCGCCTGTTTCCGGATCGTGCGCTTCCAGATAGCCGCGCACATCCATAGCGTCCCCTCCAACTCCCACAAGCACATGGTTCTTGACGATCATGGTTGACATGGTTGTGAAGTATTGCAGCTTCTCGTCGGCCACTTTATGCCGCCAGCGCTCCTTGCCGTCTTTGGCGTTGAGCGAAATAAACCAGCCATCGGGCGTCAAGAAATAGAGCCAGTTGCCGTACATGCCCACGCCGCGTTGACCAATTAAATGGCCGCCGTGGTCTTCAAAATCAAACTGCCAGAGTTGCGCGCCCGTGAGAGCGTTCACGGCGAATACATGGTCTGGAATAGTGAAGTAGAGAATGCCATTCACCATCAGTGGCGTGGATTTGATCGTTGGAGCACCGACACCGCGTTGTGGCCCGATGCCGGCAATGCGAAAGGCCCATTCAATTTTCAAGAGGTTGACGTTGGTCTGATTGATTTCGCTAAGGTTGCTAAAACGCCGTCCGGAATAATCTCCGTTGTAGGTGGGCCAGACGTTCGCAGGCTGGTTGAATAAAGTGAGGGCAGCGGGATCAAGAATCTGGCCGAACAAGCAGCCACTGAGCAGTGTGACCAGAAGAATAGGAATTCTCAGAACGCTGATCATTTAAGGGTCTCCAGATAGGCGGTTACGTTGTGAATGTCGGCGTCGGTATAGAGAGGCAGCAGGGCGCGATGCCCTTGCAAATTGTCCTCAACCTTCACACTGACTTGCGATGCCGGCCAGTAATGATAGTCTCCACCTGAATCTTTAAGCGCGACGTCGAAGTCGTCCAGTTTGACAATCGTCCCTGTCACGCTTTCGCCCGTTGGTGTTGAGACCTTCGCTCGTGCGGGTTCTCTGGAGGCGGGCCATAGGAATCGGCTTTGCATCAAGGAGCTTTCTGGAAATTTAGCGCCAATCTTTGCCAGGTCACCCGAGGGTGAATGACAGCCGCTGCAATGAGCCTGAAAAAATGCGCTGCCTTTATTAGCGTCGCCGCGAAGGGCGTTTTTCGATGCGGCGTAAATCTGGTTGTAAACACCCCGGTTAGCCGCCTGTTCGACTTGCAGCTTTATGAATTCAGAAATGTTGTGGACATCGTCTGCAGAGAGTTGGGGGAAAGCGGGCATACCTGCTTGCGGGCGGCCGTTTCGAATCACTGGTCCGATCTCATTTTCCTTTTCGTCATGGAGCACGACCACCGACCTAACTAAGTTTGGACCTTGAGCACCGCGGGCCGTTTCCCCGTGACAAGCGGCGCAATTCTGCTTAAAGAGCGGTTCGCCCTTTTTGGCAGCAGCAGGATCTGGGGCGGGACCGAGGCCGAGAAATTCACGTGTAGATCCACGTCCCGGACCGGAACGCTGCCGCAACGCCCCGTCAGGTTCTTGAGCCGAAATCGAAAATGTCCCAGCGGCTATGATGCAAATCAACGCAACATGAACGATTCGTTGATATTTTGTATTCTCTGCGAAATGATAGTTGGCAGACACCGAACGCCTTCCTTGCCTGCCCGATAGTCTATCGATAAGACCTTGCGCCGGTCTATCAAAATCGCAACTTCAGTTCGATCCAGGCTCGCCGCGGAGCGCCCGGCGAGAAGAACGTCGCGCTCTGTGTGGGAGAACTTCCCGCGTAAGGGCCGGAGGTATAGCTGAACGGAAAAGGCTGCGATTGGAAGGCCCCCTGAGCGGTGAGCTGCGTATTGGCGAGTTGCGCAGCGGTGTAGTATTTCTGGTTGAACAAATTGTCAATCTGGACGGCCACTTGGAGGTGGCGTGTGAGATCGTAATGAGCGCGGAAGTTGGTGATCGCGTAACCGGGTGAAACGCCCGGCCCGAGGTAGTAGACGCCATCGGCTTGATAAGCATTATTCTCATTGCCGCGCGCATACGAACTGGACACGGCCACTTCGCTGAGAGCAAACAGTAATTTCTTGGTGGGCTCGTATTCCAGATAAGCCTTGCCGGATTGTTTGGGGATGAGTGGAATGCGGTTGCCTGGATGAATATAAATGTTGCCGTTTAGTCCGGGATACCCCGCTAATGCGCTGTCGCTGGTATTGTTCGCCGCACCGTTCAGTGTCTCGGTGCTCTGATAAGTAGCCGACAGAAAAGTCCAATCGAAACCCCAAGTGACAGGCCCAATGCGGCCGTCAAGATCCGCGTCAAGACCTTCGCGCAATGTTTTGGCGAAGTTCTGGAAATACCCAGTTCCTAAAATCACGGATGAGACGAACAGAATGTCGTTGCGATTCTCTGCGCGAAAGGCGCCCACGTTCCAATTCACATTGTGGGCGAAGCGAATTTCCGGTTTGCCGCGCAGGCCGAACTCCCACGTATTCGTGACTACTTGCTGCAGAGGCGGGTCGGAAGAAAACGCGTTGGGCAGACTACACGGGGCGCTTGGATCGGCGCAACCCAGTTCGACAGACGTGGGTGCGCGGCTGCCTTGCGAGAAACGCGCATAAGCGTTCACCGTTGAGGTGGGGCTCCACGTTACTCCCACGGCGGGATTGAAGCGTTGAAAAGTGTAGTTGCCGGTGAGCGAGCCAACACCAGCAACGGGATTGAGTTGGTCGAGATTGTTGATGGTATCTCTGTTGTACCGACCTGAAACGGTGACATTCACTTTTTTCCAAAGAGTGAGTGTATCTGCAAAGAAAAGGCTCCCATTGGGCGCGTGGCCATTCAGCCTGACCCGGCTATCGATGGGACTGCCGTTGGCGTCAACGGTTGACCCGTCTTGCCAAGCAGGAACGCCGACTAACGTGTAGTTCGGAAGGGCATAGGCATAATCGGTGTTTTGACTGTAGGCAATGTCACTGCGATCGAGCGAAGTTCCCGCTGCGAATTGATTACGCCCAATTCGGGGATTCGTGAGCCAGGTGAATTGCCCCGAAAAGCCGTACTCGTTCTGCACGAGCTTTGAGTAAACAATCAAACCATCGCATGTACTGTCTGGGCTGCCTAACGAGAGCGCTTCCGCGATACAAGCCCATTTGGGGAAAGGTGTGTTCGTGATGTCGGCGCCGCTGGTCGGGAAACCCGTATAGCCTGCGGCTGTGAGAACCGATTGCTCAGCAAGCGTAGGCTGATAGATGTCATTTCCCGCTACGTCGCCGTTAAAGTTGGGATTGATCGATTCGGTGCGAATGTTCCGATACCAAGCGTTTCCAGTTAAACTCAGGTTGTCGCTAAACGTATGCCGCGCGATGAAATTGAAAGCGGGCGAGCGATTTGCGATGACGTCTGGAATGGAATACACACTTGCATAGTTAGCCTGTAGCAGACGGTAATCCTGCAGCGCATTGCCGATCAGAGTGTTGTAGGCGTAAGAGGCGGTGAGCGCAAGATCGGTTTTCTGCGTTCGCCAACCCAGGTGTGCGAAGCCTTGGCGGACATCGGACGGCGAATCAATACGCCAGCCTGATTCGTGAAATCCCATTCCGGAGAAAAACCAATTGAAGCCGGTAGCTTGTCCTCCTCCCCATTCGCCTTCTACCTCTTTTCGACCACTGCTGCCGTACAAGGCATCGCCGGCCCAGCCGGGATTAGTGAGGCCGCTTTTGGTAGTGACCGAAAGTGCTCCGCCCAAAGTGTTGAGCCCGAATAGGGGATCGGAGCCGGGGACCAGTGTGACCTCGGAAATAGCGTCTTTGGGAATCAGATCCCAACTCACCACGTCGCCGAAAGGCTGATTCTGCCGCACGCCGTCAACATAGACGGAAAGGCCTTCGGGCGTGCCGAGTATTGGGGAAGCGGTGTAGCCGCGATAGTTCACGTCGGGCTGGAAAGGATTGGCGTCCATTTCGTTGACATGAATCCCGTTCAGTTTCCGGTTCATGAAATCGCCCAAATCCAGTGCGCCGCTGTTGTCGATTTCGGCCGCCGTCGCAGTCTGAACCGGGGCAGCAATTTGATTGACTTCTAGGTCGGTACCGGCGAGCGGAGTCTCGGAGACTACGTCCACCTTAGAGGTCTGGGCACTGATGGCCATGGTAATTGTGCGCGCGACAGGAGTTTCTGAACTCACCGTGATCATTACCGACTGCGTGGTGAAGCCCGGTTTAGCGATCTCCAAGCGATAGCGGCCGTAAGGCAGATTTGTAAGAGTATATGTTCCTTTCGCGCTCGTTTGAAAACTACGCTGTACTAGCGGCGGCACACTTTCCAACTTCCCGGCGGCTTCCATTAGGGCGCCTGAGGGATCTTTAATCTGCAGTTGAATTTCGCCGTTCGGAGTCTGGGCGCGCAATGCGAGCGCGGTAAACAAAAGCGCTGTGGGAAAGAGTAGAGGCCTAGACGCGTGGCGCGATCCCGAGACAAAACCGTTCATGTCTAAATATTCCGCACACCCTTGTTTTGTTCAGGGTTTCTGCTTAACTCTTCATGCTGTGCACTTTTCCTGAAGTAGGATTGTGCTTTGATCGCCTGAGGAAGGAATATTATGGTTATGGATAGAAGTGTGAAAATTCTCCCGGTACCGATTCGGCTACTAGTTCTCTTAGCTTTGTCTGTTTCCCTGTCTACGAGTGCTGGCTTTCGCCAGCAAGCTTCTGGCGCCTCAAACCCGCCACAGAAGCCTTATCGCGAGCGGTTGCTGGAGCGCGCGCAAAAGGGCGACGCGGAGTCGCAATTCGAGCTTGGGAAAAACTACGAGACCGGCAGAATCGGCTTGCCAAAAGATATGACGCAAGCGCAGTTTTGGTACCGCAAGGCTGCCGATCAAGGTGACGCGTACGCGGAGGCGAGTCTTGGCATTTTGTTTAACTTCGGAAAGGGTGTAGAACGCGATTACGCAAAAGCGTACATGTGGTACGAACGGGCCGCGCTGCACTCCCAGGGCGGCAATCGAGAGTCAATCGTCGAAATGCGCGACGGAATAGCTGAGAACCTCACACCCAAGCAGATTGCGGAAGCGAAGCAGTTGGCCCGGGAATTTAAGCCCGCGCCGAAGCAATAGCCGATGGCCTTCACGGTAGAACCCAAGCGAAGCATGGCCGCAAAAAAATGGTTGCTTGCGATATCGATTCTTTCACTGACGTTTCTTGCAGCATGCGGGGCAAGCGAACACAGTGCCGCGGAGGCTGACCTTTACGTAAAACCTGTTGGCACGCCCATCGAGATTAAGCCGCCTCTCGGACTGCCTCCGGTTCCCGTACCACCGAGAGCGCCCGAAACTGAGCAGAGCATCGCACTCGGTCGCGAATTGTTTTACGAAAAAAAGCTGTCGCTGGACAATACGCTCGCCTGCGCTTCGTGCCACAACCCGCTGCTGACTTTTACCGATGGGCAGCGCCATTCTACCGGCGTTGGCGGAAGAATTGGCGTGCGCAACGCCCCAACGCTGGTGAACGCGGCTTATGTTCAAGACCAGTTCTGGGACGGGCGCGCGCATAGCTTAGAGGAGCAGGCTGGCGGCCCCATGGAGAATCCCATCGAAATGAACCAGGCGCATGAAGTGACTGTGTCGAAGTTACAGGCCGACCCCAAGTACCGGGCGCAATTCGAAAAAACGTTTGGTCCAGGGCGTGTAACACTTGGCAAGGTGACAACGGCGCTAGCGAGCTTTGAACGAACGTTGATTAGCGGCAACTCGCCCTTTGATCAATACGAGTTTGGCGGCAACAAAAGCGCGCTCACTGCCGCCGCTGTTCGCGGGCTGGCGATCTTCCGGGATGTCAAGCGAGGCAACTGCGTCGCATGCCATACGATCAGCCCGAACTACGCACTGTTCACCGACGGCAAATTCCACAACTTGGGTGTGGGCGTCAATGATGAGGGCGAGTTGACCGACCTGGGCCGATATACAGAGACGAAAATTGAAGCCGATAAAGGCGCTTTCAAAACCCCTACTTTGCGTAATGTGGCGAAGACCGCTCCATACATGCATGACGGAAGTTTGAAAACGCTGAAAGACGTTGTCGATTTTTATGCCGGTGGCGGTAACTCTAATCCGTATCTAGATAAAGAGATCAAAGTGATTCATCTTTCAGGACAAGATCGTGCGGACTTAGTGGAATTTCTCAAATGTCTTAACGGTGAGATGCCGCCGAACGTTGGGTCGCCGGAGAATATGCAAATGGGAAGGCTCAAATGAAACGACGGGATGTGCTGGCGCTGTGCGGTGGTGTTGCATTGCTCTCCGGTTGCTCGGGAAACCCAAAAAAAGAGGCGGAGGTGAGCCCGAAGCAAGCGGCTGGTGCCTTCCTACTTTAAGGTTGACCCTGCCACGGCCGGTGCGCTTGCCGGAACAATCAAATTTACCGGGAAGAAGCCTGTCCGCAAGCCGATTGATATGAGTGAAGATCCAGCCTGCGTAGAGGCGCACCATGGCAAGGCTTACGACGAATCGGTTGTCGTGAACACGAACGGCACGCTTGCCAACGCTTTTGTTTACATTAAGAGCGGATTGGAAGGGAAGACGTTTGCCGTGCCGCCAACGCCTGTTGTGATTGACCAGAACGGTTGCTGGTTTCATCCGCGGGTCTTAGGGATACAAACAGGGCAAATGCTGCAGGTGATCAACTCAGATCCGGTGACGCACAATATTCACCCGATGGCGCAGATTAATCGCGAGTGGAATCATAGCCAAGGACAGGGCGATGCCCCCTTGGCGCGGAAGTTCTTGAAGCCTGAAGTGATGATTCGCGTGAAATGCAATATCCATAGTTGGATGCGCGCCTTCATTGGAGTTGTGGAACACCCTTACTTCGCCGTGACCGGGGCTGATGGACGCTTTGAGATTCACAATATTCCGCCCGGCGATTACGTATTGGAAGCATGGCAGGAAACGCTGGGGACGCAACAGCAGAAGATCACCGTAACACCGTCCGGCAGGATCGAAACCAATTTTACGTTCAAAGGAGAATAGTTCGTGACCTATCTCAAGCGCTTGCTCCCTGCCTGTGGATTGGCGGTCTTTTGCCTGAGCTGTTCTAATTCGGCACCCGTGGAAAAATCGGTCTCCAAGCCGGTGCCGGAATCGACGGCACCCCGTCTCTATGTGACTAACGAAGCAAGCAATAACATGACGGTGATAGACTCCGCGACTTATGACGTGATTGCCACCGTGCCGCTGGGCAAACGCCCGCGCGCCATTCACGCAAGTCCAGATGGCAAGACCATTTACGTGGCGCTCAGCGGATCGCCCATCGCCGGACCTGATGTTGATGAGAGCACTCTTCCTCCGCCGGACAAAAGCGCCGATGGGGTTGGCGTCTTCGACGTGGCGCAGAATAAGGTTGTTCGCATCATGAAGGCGGGCTCCGATCCGGAGAACTTCGATATCAGCAAAGACGGCAGTCAGTTGTATATCTCAAACGAAGATGAAGAAGCCGTCAGCATCGTCGATGTGGCTTCAGGGACGGTTGTGAAGTCGGCGAAAGTGGGCGCGCAACCCGAAGGCGTGAAGGTGACGCCTGATGGCAAGTCTGTTTGGGTGACATCGGAAGAGACCGGCACTATTTCTGTGCTTGACCCAGTGGCCGGCAAGATCACCAAAACGTTTAAGGTGGGCCACCGCCCTCGTTCGGTTGCATTTATGCCCAATGGTTCCAAGGCGTACGTGAATGCGGAGAACGACGGAACCGTGGTGGTGGTTGACGCGGTGAAGGGAAAAGTGACTCAAACGATATCGCTGGGCAAGCCAGGAACGATCAAGCCGATGGCTGTGCTTCTGTCGCCGGATGCGACAAAGCTGTATGTGAGCACGGGCCGAGGGCATCAGGTCTTTACCATTGATACAGCGACGAATACAGTCGCCGGATCGGTTGAAGTGGGTCCACGACCATGGGGTATTGCGCTTTCTCCCGATGCGAAGACGCTCTACTCGGCGAACGGGCCATCGAATGATATTTCGGTGGTTGATCTGGCTACTAACAGTGTTACGAAGAAGATTAAAGTGGGCACCAGCCCTTGGGGCGTAATTGCTTTGGCCCGCTGAGGTTCGTCCGGGAGATTTCAATTAAAAGGCCTCCATGCGGGCTTACCCTTACTGGTGAGCCCGCACGATGCGGAAGTGAGCGTGGCCGTCGGATTGGCCAAGTTGGCCCAGTTCAGTGCATTAAACATTCGGCGCGGAACTGAAAGGAAAAGCGTTCGGTGAGGTGGAACGTTTTGAAGAGAGACGGGATCAACGGAGAAAAAGCCTGGGCCGTAAACCGCATTGTGCCCCTGCGCGCGTCGATCCACGCTTTGGGCTTTACTCAGCGATCGTGGTAACCGTGGTCGCGTCGATTTTGGGTTCATCGTCGCACCTCATCAACGGACCGACCAACGCGATTTCGCTGGTGGCTTTTAGCGCGCTGGCGTTTTTCGATCCAGAAGCGCGTCTCGATATCTATCAAAGGATGTTTCTGCTCGGCATCATGGTGGGCGTCCTCTCGGCGCGCCGTCGGCCCGATTAGTTGAAAGTTTACTTCCTCGAGGGGCGGGTGCAATTTCGTCAAGGGGAGATTGAGAGATGCGTCCGCAAGAAGGCTGCTGAAACTTACACCAACATGATTAAGCACATCACCCTGTCGTGCATTTATCTATCGAAAAAGGGCAGGCGGCGATTACCTGACTCGGCGCGACATTTTCTTCAGGAGGTTTGAGCATCGAAAAGGCAAATCATGCATGATTTTAGGAGCGGAAATATTCCGTGGATTGTCCCACTCGCTGCGCCCAAATTTCCCGCGCTAACGCCATGTAACGAGAGTCGCGCTCGTCAGAGTTCCCAATTCTTTCAGCTCATCGTTGAGTTTTCTTTTGTTGGCGCGTTCACTTTTAGGGAGGCAGCGCGATGCCCCGGATCATTTGAAGCATCGCGCCTCCGGGAGTTAGTTAGCGCAGCGAACGGAATGCTGCGCGAAGCTCTCCCGCAAAGAGCTCCGGCTGTTCCCATGCTGCGAAGTGACCGCCCTTGTCGACTTCATTGAAATAGCTCAAGTGCGGATAAGCGCGCTCGGTCCAACTCTTCGGTGCGCGGTAGATTTCGCCGGGAAAGACGGTGACCGCTACGGGCAGCGAGATCTCCGCAGTTTTCTGGGCTTCGGCGCTGAAGTTGTTATTGTTGTTTTCCCAGTAGAGACGAGCGGAAGAGATGGCAGTGTTCGTCAGCCAGTAGAGCGTGATGTCATCGAGCATTTCATCCTTAGTCAGCGACCTTTCGGGCTCACCGCCGCTGTAGGTCCACTGTGCGAACTTGTCGTACATCCAAGCGGCTAAACCGGCGGGCGAGTCGGACAGTCCATAGCCGACGGTCTGCGGCCGCGTCACCATCATTGCGCCATAGCCGGCGTTCTTACTGAAGAAAGTGCTAAGCGATTCGAACGCAGCTTTCTCGTCGGTGGACAAGCCGGCAGGCGCCGGTTCACCACTGTTGATGGCTTTGACTGCGTCGGCCGGCACGGTGGCAGGCATGTTCACATGGATGCCAAGCAGGCCTTGCGGTGCTTGCCTCGCCATGGCGTCGGCAATGACCGAACCCCAGTCGCCGCCCTGCGACACATAGCGTTTGTAACCGAGCCGCTGCATCAATTCGGCCCACGCTTTGGCGATGCGGTCGGGATTCCAGCCGGTGCCCTGCGGTTTGGCTGAGAATCCGTAGCCGGGCATTGACGGGATCACAACGTCGAAGGCGTCTTCGGCTTTCCCGCCATAGGCTGTCGGATCGGTGAGCGGGCCAATGGACTTCACAAGTTCCAGCACGGACCCGGGCCAACCGTGCGTGATCAACAGCGGCAACGCGTTGGCGTGGCGGGAGCGAACGTGAATGAACTGAATGTCCAGTCCGTCAATGTTCGTGACAAACATCGGCAAAGCGTTCAACTTTGCTTCGGTTTTGCGCCAGTCATAACCGGTTCCCCAGTAACGCACAAGGGTCTGAAGCTTTTCAAGCTTGACGCCTTGGGATTGATCGGCGACTGTCTCTTTATCGGGCCAGCGTGTGGCCGCGATGCGCCGGCGCAGATCCGAGAGTTGCGTTTCGGGAAAATGGACGTGGAAGGGCCGGATCTCGCAATCTTCCTTCGTCGGCCGTTGCGAGTTCGTTTTGTGGGAAGTGCTTGCGGCGTAGCCGGTGAACGCGAGGAAGGCCAAACCAAAGGCTGCCGTAGATCGCGTTTTGTTGATTTTGTACATGGTGAATTTCCTTTCTAAAGTGAATTCCTTCTAAATCAAGCAAGAAGCAGACCATTCCTAAACTGCTGACAACGCGTGGTCTACGAGGGTTGAACTGATGTGCCGCCGTCATCGTGTCGATTTCTCGGTGCAACTGGATCCAGAAACTCGATCGCGAGTCGGCGGTGACCACCCGTGTCGTTTTGCGGAGCAGCTGATATGAGCGTTGCGCTCGGTGACGGCGTCAGTTTGCTATGTCGAGCTTTCGACTTGTTTGCACTCAAATGTCGAGCATTCAGCAGACGGCATAACGACCCGGCCGCGCTGTTGGCGCTAAATGCTTTAGCCTCAATCTGACTTGAAGTGGCTGCGCGCTTGCTCCTTCCAGCGAGCCTGCCTTTGCGGCGCAAACGAGCGGAACAACGAAAAGCTCGAAGGAAAACGATCATGAAACTTATTGCCAGACAGTCTATTCAGAACTCTGTTAAATTGCTCACGCACGCAAGGCGGGCGATTGACAAGTTACAGCACAGCTCGCGCATGTTTAACGGCATTGCGCTGGCCACGACAACGTTGGGTCTGTTCCTGCTGGATGCGTCCAGTTATGCCCAAACCATCGAAAAGGAGATTACCGTGAGTCAACTCACTCCCTTGCCACTCGAAGCTGTGCCGCAGAAGGTCGCAGCGGAAATCCGTCCGTTCCATATCAATGTTCCGGAAGCCAAACTCACCGACCTACGCCGGCGTATCGCCGCGACCCAGTGGCCCGAGCGGGAAATCGTCAGCGATGCAACGCAAGGCGTCCAGCTTTCGACCATGCAGAAGCTCGCGTCTTATTGGGCGACTGAATACGATTGGCGAAAGGTGGAGGCGAGGTTGAACGCCCTGCCACAATTCGTCACCACCATCGACGGCGTCGATATTCATTTCATTCATGTCCGTTCGAAATACGCGAACGCTCTGCCGGTGATCGTCACGCATGGGTGGCCCGGATCGATCATTGAGCAACTGAAGATCATTGGGCCGCTTACCGATCCGACGGCGTATGGCGGAAAGGCGGAAGATGCTTTTGATGTGGTCATTCCTTCGCTCCCGGGCTATGGGTTTTCAGGCAAGCCCGCCGAAACGGGCTGGGACCCCATCCGCATAGCACGCGCTTGGGTCGTTCTGATGAAGCGCCTCGGATATACGCGATTTGTGGCGCAAGGCGGCGATTGGGGCAACGCTGTTACAGAGCAGATGGCTCTGCTGGCGCCTACGGAATTGATCGGCATCCATACTAACATGCCGGCCACCGTGCCAGAAGACGTTGCCAAGGCCCTGCAGTTCGGCGAACCACCCCCGCTTGGCCTTTCAGCGGAGGAGAAAGGCGCATGGGACCAACTCGACTTCTTCTATAAACACGGCTTGGGTTACGCCCAAGAGATGGCAAATCGCCCACAGACGCTTTATGGGATTGTGGATTCGCCGATTGGCTTGGCCGCGTGGATGCTCGATCACGACGCGCGCAGTCAGGCGCTGATTGCAGGTGTTTTCAACGGTCAGCCAGAGGGCGTAACGCGTGACGAGGTCCTCGACAATGTCACTCTCTACTGGTTAACGAACACTGCAGTATCATCTGCCCGACTTTATTGGGAAAGCAAGCTTCCCTTTTTTGCTCCGAAGGGTGTGCCTGTACCAACCGCGGTTAGCGTTTTTCCCGACGAGATTTACGCCGCCCCGAGAAGTTGGACGGAGCGAGCATATCCCAAACTGGTTTACTACAACCGGCTTTCAAAGGGCGGGCACTTCGCGGCATGGGAGCAACCGGAGCTCTTTAGCGAAGAGATGCGGGCTGCATTTCGATTGTTGCGCTAATAGGAAGGGAGAGACGGAAGAATGATAGAAGATGTGAGCACCGTGAAGGCACGGACGTTGAAAGTGATCGCATTTCTGGTGGTTATCGGTGTAATCGTGGTGGCCGTTATCGCGTTTTCGGCCGCCCGGTCGGTGCATGCCCATGAAGACGTCTCTCCGCTCTTCGGAATCAAAATTCCACCCGGCTACCGTGATTGGAAATTGATTTCCGTGGCCCACGAAGAGGGCGAACTTCAGGATCTGCGTGCCATTCTTGGCAACGACATAGCGATCAAAGCTTACCGGGCTGGAACGCTTCCGTTCCCAGACGGCGCGATTATTGCGCGGCTGGCCTGGAGTCACGTTCCGTCGGAAGAAAACAACAAGGCCTTTGGCCGTGTTCAGTCATTCGTGGCCGGGCCCGGTACAAACATTCAGTTTATGGTCAAGGACTCAATAAAGTATGCGGCGACTGGCGGCTGGGGGTTCGCCCAATTCAAAGATGGCAAACCTGCCCCCGAGACCTTGCACAAAACCTGTTTCCCTTGTCACGAGCCCGCGCAAAATCGCGACTTCGTCTTCACGCATTACTCGTTTTGATATGAAGCAACTCCAGTGAGTTGAGCCGAATCGCAACGCGCACTAGAAACAACTTGCTTAAAATCGGGTAACCTCAAGAATAGGATTGACGAACGACTCTATCGTGAAAACCCATGATCCCGTGGGGAGAATTTCGCACGAGCGAGGCTTCGTTGACTTCTTCCTGCGGTGTGGACTTGCCATTTGCCTAGTGGCAACCGCGTTGGGCTTAACTCTTCTGTTGCAAAACATAGTTTCGACAGCCAGGCTATATCTTTTTCTATATAGCCGTAGTAGCCAGCGCTTGGTTCTGTGGAAAGTGGTCCGCAGGTCTGGCCGTGGTCCTCAGTACCCTAGTCGTTGCCTACTTCTTCATTCCCCCAATTCATTCCTTTGCGATCAATCACGAATCTTTGCCTGTGTTTATTGAGTTTGCGGCGTCTTCGGTGATCATCAGTTGGTTTAGTTCGTTTCGCCGGCAGGCCGAGAGCGCCCTTGAACGCGCGCGCGACGAGCTTCAAATAAGGGTAGAGGAGCGGACTTCGGAACTGAGGCGCGCGAACGAACAGTTATTGGCGGAAATCGCGGAACGCAAGCGGGCGGAAGGTGCCTATTATGAAGCACAGGCGGAACTGGCTCGCGTAACCCGCATGAGCGCGATGGGAGCGTTGGCGGCTTCCATCTCGCATGAGGTCAATCAGCCTTTAGCGGCCGTTGTTACAAACGCCGACGCGTGCTTGATGTGGCTTGCAAGTGATCCGCCGAATCTGGAGGAAGTGCGCTCTGCGGTGGATAGTATCGCCCAGCAAGGCACGCGCGCCAGTGATATCGTCCGCCGGATTCGGGCCATGTTTACCAAGTCGGCACCTGCCAGAATTCAAGTTGCGCTGAACGAAATCATACGCGAAGCGTGCGGTCTCGTACAATTACAGGCTTCCAGAAACGAAGTCACGCTGCAAATGGATCTCGCGGTGGATTTGCCTTTAGTCCTTGGAGATCCGCTGCAACTCCAGCAAGTACTAGTGAATCTGCTGTTGAATGGTATTGAAGCGGTAAGCGTGGTGAATGATCGGCCGCGTCTGCTGTTGGCTACTTCTCGGCAAGCTGGTTCCAGTGAGATTCAAGTGGCGGTGCGCGATTCCGGCGCCGGCATCGATCCGAAAAATGAGAAGCGCATTTTTGATGCATTCTTCACAACAAAACCGCAAGGAATGGGGATGGGCTTATCTATTTGTCATTCGATCATTGAAGCGCACGGCGGACGCTTGTGGGCCAAAGCCAACAGCGATTACGGTGCGACGCTTCAATTCACCCTGCCAGTGCAGCATGAGACTGCTTCATGACAAATTTAGATCCGATTGTGTTTGTGGTTGACGACGATGCCGCCATTCGCGAAGCTGTTCGCAAGCTCATCTCCTCCGTCGGATTGAGAGTCGAAACGTTCGGATCAACCGCCGAGTTCCTAAACGCTAAGCGGCCCGCCGCCCCTGCGTGCTTGGTGCTCGATGTGCGGCTTCCGGATGTCAGCGGACTGGAGTTTCAGCGTGATCTTGCCCAAGCGAACGTAAAAATCCCTATCATCTTCATAACCGGCCATGCGGATATACCCATGACCGTGCGCGCGATGAAAGCGGGTGCGGTTGAGTTTCTCACCAAGCCATTCCGCGGCCAGGAATTACTCGACGCCATCCAGGACGCAATCAGCAAGGATCGCGCGGCATGGCACGAACGATTACAGATGAACGACCTGCTAGCCCGTTACGAAACTCTGACAGCCCGCGAGAGGGAAGTGCTCAGTCTCGTAGCTTCCGGGTTGCTCAATAAGCAGGTAGGCGCCGAGTTGGGCACAAGCGAGCTAACCGTTAAGACACACCGCGGACGCGTAATGCAGAAAATGGCAGCCGATTCTTTGGCGGATTTGGTTAGGATGGCCGAAAAACTGAGGGCGCACATTTCGAAGGATTAGGGAAGTGCTACCAATGGAGCATAGTATCCACAGGTTGCCAGCCTTTATCATAAACACAGATGAAGATTGGAAAGCCAGGCGATACGCCACGATTGCGTATCTCGATCGTCGATGACGATGAATCGATACGCGAAGCGTTGAAAAGCCTGATGCGGTCGGTACAGTTCGATGTAGAAGCGTTTGAATCCGCCGAAGCTTTTCTCGCCTCGGAATATTCACACCACACGTCTTGTCTTATCCTTGATCTTTACTTGCCGGGAATGAATGGCTTTGACCTTCAGAGCCAGCTGAATCGCGAGCAGCGCGGCATTCCGGTCATCTTCATCACGGCGCATGCCGACGAGGTTTCGCGGCAGCGAGCATTGAAGGCCGGGGCAATCGACCTTCTCAGCAAGCCGGTACGCAGAGAACCCCTCTTTAAGGCAATTCAGTTCGCGGTTGAACGTTAAAGAGCGCAGAACTTATTTGTTCTGCGCGCTCACATTACGCACCGGACCGATCTCCTAGTAGTGTTGCCATCAAATTGCTGTTCTGGAGAATCGACGCGCTTCCATGTGCCCCGATCGAGCTAAAATTCCGGCAAATCGAGTAACCATGTGATACCAATAGAGGATTTCTTTCATGCTCCAACCCACCTACGATAGGGCATATGAGAAAGGCTGAACAGGATGCTCATCGCACGGGTCAGACCGCTTTAGCAGAAAGGCTGGATTACATTGTCAACACAATTATTGGTTGATGGTTTCGAAGATCTCTCTTCGCCTTTAGCCCAAATTACTAACGCAGCCACGAGGGAACTCGGAGCATTTCTCCATACGGTCCGCGAGCTGTTTGGACACGACGAGGTAGAACGCGCCGCCGATCTTTGGATTGCACGCTTTGAGGCGGATGACTGGATTGATTTCGAACGGGAACAAGTTTGCCGGCGGGTGACAATTCATGCGCTGGCCCGATTGGTGGAATCAAGAACGCTAGTGCCGGTGGCCGCGGCTCAAAGTAAGGCGCCGGCAGACTTGGATTGGAGCGGACAAAGATGCTGAAAACACTTAGTTGCAATGAAGGCGGTGAAATGTTAACCAACACACCTTGGATTCCCGTTGCGCGTGACGCTGAACGGACCGGTCATAGCGACAGTCATTTCGACAGTGGCCAGAGGGGAATTATCGGAAACAGCCTAGCAATCCGTACGGTGCTGGAGCAGATCTCCGTGGTGGCCCCAACTGATTCTACCGTGCTCATTCAAGGAGAAACTGGAACCGGGAAAGAGTTATTTGCCAGAGCGATTCACGACCTAAGCCGCAGGCGTAACGCTCCACTCGTCACTCTAAACTGCGCGGCCATTCCCGCCGGTTTATTAGAAAGCGAACTGTTTGGACACGAGCGAGGCGCTTTCACAGGCGCTGTGACTCAGCGGATTGGGCGCTTCGAGATGGCTAACGGGGGCACGCTCTTTCTGGATGAGATTGGCGATATGGCGTTGGACTTACAAGTCAAGTTACTACGCGTCTTGCAGGAGCAGGCGTTCGAACGTGTCGGCAGCGCGCGCACCTCGCGTGTGAACGTCCGCGTTGTTGCCGCGACCAATCGCGATCTGTGCGAAATGGTCGATGAAAAGCAATTTCGCGCCGATCTGTTTTACCGGCTGAGCGTTTTCCCGGTTTCGTTACCGGCTTTGCGCGACCGGCCGGAAGACATTCCCGTCTTGACCAGACATTTCATCGCCAAGTACGCGGAACGCATGAATAAAACGATAGAGCACATCCCTTCCGCGACTTTGGATGCGATGCTCGCGTACGATTGGCCGGGCAATGTTCGTCAACTGCAGAATTTTGTTGAACACGGCATCATCGTGTCCAAAGGTAATTCCTTTCAGCCTCCTACGAACCAGTTGCAAAACCGCAAAGGTCAGCTTGCCAGGATTGGGCGAACGCTTGAAGACGCAACGCGAGAACACATCCTCGAAACTCTGGCGGAAACAAAGGGCGTGGTTGGCGGCAAGCATGGTGCGGCGGCCCGTTTAGGCGTTGCTCGAACCACGCTGCTCTCGAAGATGCAAAGACTGGGTATTACTCCCGGTCTCGATGAAATGTCTTCCAGTCATTCAAACAACGAGGCCATCGCCTCTTTGGCTTGACCGCTGGAAGGGCGACGGGAGGCTGGCGAGAGAAATTGCTTAGGGCAGCGGAATGGACAAGTTAATGGCGGAAAGCGGAATTCATGGAGGACAACTAGTGATGTTGCTTCTCTTGCTATTCGTCACTATCTTTGCGGCGATTGCACGGAAGATTCAAGTACCTTATCCGATCGTGCTCGTCATTGCCGGCCTGCTGCTGGGCTTCGTCCCAGGAATCCCGCCCATCGCTTTGGAGCCGAATCTCATTTTCCTGGTTGTACTCCCGCCCCTGCTATTCGCGTCGGCGTGGGTTACTTCCTGGCGTGATTTATCGCGTAACATGGTCAGCATTGCCATGCTCGCCCCCGGCCTTGTCACCTTCACCGTTGTGGCCGTGGCAGGGGCAGCTGGCTGGCTTCTCCCTGGCTTCGATTGGCGTTTAGGTTTCGTGCTTGGAGCGGCTGTTGCCACCACCGATGCCATTGCGGCTACGTCCATCGCGAAGCGCATCGGCCTTCCAAAAAATATTGTCGATTTGCTGGAAGGGGAAAGCTTGATCAACGACGCAACCGGACTGTTAGCGCTCGAATTCGCCATTGCCTTGGTAGTCGAAGGGCGACAACCAACCATCGCCGCCGGTTTCGTGCGCCTTTTGTACCTCATCACCGGCGGTACCGCTATCGGCTTGCTCATGGGGCGTGTCGTGGAGTGGTTTGAACATCGAATCGACGATGGGCCGATCGAGATCGCCGTGAGCATTCTGGTTCCCTACGCTGCCTACTTATCGGCCGAGGCCATTCACACGTCGGGTGTACTAGCCGTCGTAGCTGTGGGCCTCTACCTCGGCAAGAAAAGCTCGGACTTCTTCTCCCCAGGCGTACGCCTCCAGGCTCGCGCCGTATGGAGTGCCATCGAATTTATTCTCAATGGTTTCGTGTTCGTTCTGATCGGCCTGCAACTTCCCTTTGTGTTGGCGGGCGTCAGCGAATTGAGGATCGGGCGACTCTTGCTGTATGCGAGCTTGTTCAGCCTCTTCCTGATTGTCCTCCGCCTCGTATGGACGTTTCCCGGATCGTACGTAGCCGTCTTTATCCGGAGAAAGTTGCTCCGTCAGGAGGAGCATTGGCCTTCTGCCCGTGCGGTATTCGTAGTTGGCTGGACTGGCATGCGCGGTGTGTTGGCGCTGGCCGCCGCTATCTCCCTGCCCGAAACGATCGCCGACGGAAGCGCGTTCCCCCATCGCGATTTGATCATTTTCTTGACCTTCAGCGTAATTCTGGTCACGCTTGTGCTGCAAGGACTTACTCTTCCTTCCGTGATCCGTGCGTTAGGCTTGGTTGCGCCTCCGGTCCAGCCACGCAAAGAAAGTGACGGCTCGCCGCTTGGTGCTTGAAGCGGCCCTGGCGCATATCGAGCAAAACCGCCAAACTGATTCATCCACTGTTGCTGATGTATACGGCGAGTTGGCGAAGCACTATCAACATCGCCTTGCAATTGTGAATCGCATCAATGAAGAAATTGAAATCGACAGTTCGGAACATTACCCTCAATATCTAGATCTTTCGCGCACGCTCCTCGATGTGGAGCGCCGGACAGCGCTTGCGTTTGCGCGATGAAGGCGTAATCACGGACGAAGCGCTTCGTGAGATTGAACACGAGTTGGATTTGAGTGAAACCCGACATTGTCGCCGCATCGCACGCTTAATCGCCTAACGTAGCCCCACCAGTCTTTTCTCTTACCTACTAATTCCGCGTTCGACGTTGTCATGCTTGCCCTGTCTCCCCTTCAAAAGAATTCTGCGCAGTTTGCCGGGAGTCTTGCAAAATCACCGCCCATAATTTACCGCGACGCTGGAAAAGGGACGGCGAATGCAGTAGTTCGACGGCTATTGGACAGTGAGTCGTATGTATTCGGCGTAAGAGGAATCCATTGACAGCTCGGCTAATCCTCCGCTTCTTACAAATCCACCGACAAAGCACTTGAAGAACAATCGTTTAACCAACGTGACTGAGCCACAGCGGAGTTTGGAGCATTAGTTGCACTTATCAAAGCGTAGGCAATGAGAGCTGTTCAGACTTAGATCAAAAGCTAACGATCATTCCTTCACTTACTTTGTCAAAGGAGACAAAAGAAAATGAGCAAATTGCAAATGAAAATTACTTTCTTGGTCGGTCTCACAGTCGCCATGCTGTCGCCGGCATCTAAAGGCCAGTGTATGGAACCAAAAAACCATCTTTACCTTCAGTGGCCCGGTGGAAATTCCGGGTCAAACCCTTCCCGCCGGCACATACGTTTTTAAGTTAGCGAACTCCCATTCGAGCCGCCACATCGTTCAAGTCTTCAACAAAGAGGAAAACCATATATTCGGAACCTTTCTCACGATTCCCGCATTATCAGCACCGGCCATCCGACAAACCGATCATCAAGTTCGATGAGCGCGCCGCCGGTGAACCGCAAGCCATCAAGGCGTGGGTCTTCCCGGGCCATAATTACGGTCACGAATTCGTCTATCCAAAGAACGAAGCTCTTGCTCTGGCAAAAGCAAATAACGCAACCGTTCCTGTCCATGCCTACAGAGTTGACGGAAGATACAACGAAGCCTGTGAGCATCGATGGGCCCGAAGCATTGGCTCTTGAGTCAGCCCCATTAAAGGCTGAAAAGCCAAACGGAGACGAAGTCGAACTGACCAACCTCTTTGCTTTCACATATGCATACCATGCCCCTACCCCGTTTGCTGAAGTGCCGGCGAAGTTGCCCAACACGGCATCGTCATCGCCTCTTGTTGGGGCGCTCGCGTTGCTCTCGATGGGAATCGCCATGGCTCTGCGGCTGCGCGCGGCCAGAGCAAGTGACTGACACTCCTTAGCACAGCACTGATGCGAGTGGCATTTATGAACGGCAAACTCTCTTCTACGAGCCCGGAGACGTTATTTACTCCGGGCTTCTTTTTTCTCGTCAACTTCCCCAACGGTGGCGACCTGGATGGATGGTCGACTTATGAAAACGTTGGCGAACGTTCTTGCGGCAGCCAGCCTCCTGGCCTTAGGTTACTTAGCTGTCAACTTTTTAGGTGCGTGGCTGTATCAGACCTTTGAGACTCGGCGCTTTATGGCCGAACATCAAGCCAGACCAGCTTCGCCGAACGTTGAGGCGCAATTTAAACCAGCCGAGACGGCGACCCTGAAATATCCCGTCGCCGGATCGCCTGTTGCCTTGTTGTCAATCCCGCGCCTCGGTCTTTCAACCATCGTGCTCGAAGGAGCGGAAGAACGCGAACTGAAGCTTGGTCCAGGACACATTCCTGGAACTTCGTTGCCCGGGGTCGGCGGCAATGTCGGCGTAGCGGGGCACCGCGACACATTTTTTCGCCCTTTACGGCATATCAGGAAAGACGACACGATCCAACTGGCGACTCGTGAGCAGGAATATCACTACCAAGTCGTTTCCACAAGAATCGTGGACGCCCGACGACGTGCAAGTCTTACAGCCTTTGGAAGCAAGAGACGCTGACTCTGGTTACTTGCTACCCATTCGATTTTGTCGGGCCCGGCGCCCAAAAGATTTATCGTCCGCGCCAAGTGCATCGATTGCCCGCGGCAGGCGCCCGTCCAGTTAGGAGATATCAGATGAATGTGAGACGCTGTTTTTCTGGCAAAGGAACCAGCTGGACCACCAGCCCCTTTTTAACTCTTTCTTGCGCAGCCCGCTCGCTTCTAGTGCTCTGGGCTACTGTCCTTCCGCTCTTGGCGGCAGGTCCGGAGTTTCTAAATTTCAAGGAACTGCTGGCTCTTTCCGACACAAATCAGCCGCGCGGCCCTTTGGCCGGCAAACTCCAGGCAATTCTCGGAACTCCCTTCGTCAATAACGATGCGGCCAACGCGGGTGTGCGGCCACACCGGCCTACCGTGGAGGGAGCCGGTCCGGTTCTTCGCGCTGTCTGCTGGAACATAGAGCGCGGCTTGAATTTCGATCTTATCCGGCTCGCACTTTCCGATCCAGACGGCTTTAAGGAAGCTGCAAAGCGCCGCGGCGGTTTCAACAGAAGCAACCAGGAGATGATTGATCTCCAATTGCGTAAAACTGCTTGGCGCCGACGTCATCGTCCTCAACGAAGTCGATCTCGGGATGAAGCGCACCGACTATCTCGATGTTACCCGCGAACTAGCTCACGCCCTTGCGATGAATTACGCGTTTGGAGTGGAGTTCGTTGAGGTCGATAGGCTCGGCGACCTAGGTGTCGAAAACGTGCAGTTGGACGATCCCACTCTTGCCATTCAAATGCAGCAAGAGCTGAAACCCGATCCAGTTCGCTACTTAGGTCTCCACGGCAACGCGATTCTCAGCCGATATCCCATTCAAAACGCGCGGATCGTTCGGCTCCCCGTCTGCCACGACTGGTATGGCACGGAGAAACTCGCCATCTCTAAGCTCGAACAGGGAAAACGTTTCGCCGCAGACAAAATCTTCCTGGCGCGAATCGGCAGAGAAGTGCGCGTAGGGGGCCGGATGGCGCTGATCGCCGACCTGGCTATTCCAGATTTGCAAACCCAAGTGGCCACTGTTGTCAACGCGCATTTAGAAAACAAATGTCCGCCGGAATGCAGGACGAAGCAAATGGACGCATTGCTCAGTCAGATAAAGCGGATCGAGCATCCGGTGATTGTCGCCGGGGATCTGAATACGACTGGGGCCGACGGAACGCCGACGTCGATTCGGCGCGAGATTCTCAAACGTTTAAAAAATTACGAGTTTTGGGTCACTCAGGCGCTCAAATGGGGAACCCCGGCCTCTTTGCCCCTGGCCGCGCTGATTCCCGTCCGGCACTTCAAGAACTATCTCGATCCCACGTCGATTCATCTCCCTGTCGTCGGAAATAACAAGGAAGCCATCCTTTTCCGGCACGTGGAGAAGTTTCGATTTACCGATCAAAACGCGTTCGATTTTCGTGGCGAACTGGAACGCAACTCGCAAGACAAGGAAGGCACCCTAGCAAACAGTAATCAGCGGGGACTCAAAGGATTCACGCCGACATTTACCCTGGCTCGCGATTTCGGCGGCGTGGTGGGTCGCTATAAACTCGATTGGTTTTTTATTAAGCCTTTCATTCCACAACCGCGCGGCGAAGGAATGAGTTACGAATTCGCACCGCACTTCCCGCTGACCATGCGCGATCTTAATAACGCTGTGCCCGACGGAGTTTCCGATCACGCACCGATCACGGTGGATCTTCCTCTTAGTGATCCGTCGTTCATCCGTCCCGCTTCGTCAGATCGAATCAGGAAGGCCATTATCACTGGAGGCCCCGGCGCAAAAGGACATTGCACTATCTCGGTTGATGTTGACGGGGCAGCCGAAGTGGAATTTTCGGGCGATACGGGAGTTTTAACAACCCTGTCGGGACAAACGGCTGCGTGGCGTCGGCTCGAGTGCAACCAACCGCTTCCACGCAATCCTGGCGATTTCAATCTGGTTGGAATCAGTGCGAGGGGCGACATTCGCCTGGTCCGCGATCCGCGCGCCAATAGAGGGACTGCTGTGATTCGCATTAACGACCGCAAAGGCGGTCGGGCCGTCTATACATTTAATATTCAGTGGCGCGGATTCGGGGGAGGTCACGGTTGGCCTTCCGTACCCCCGCCGTTTCCGCCAAGCCATCATCCAGGTTCCGGCGAAGATCCCACAGCGGGATCAATCCAGCTTTGCCAGGACGCTGTAACCAGTCGACTGAATCGCGGCGGCTATCCACGCGTCGCCTTCGAGCGCACGATTCCCGATAAAAGTCCAGGCAGAAACGAATGGATCACCGGAGTCGTGAATGGCAGACGAGGCTTCGAAGTCACACGCTTCTCGTTCTCGTGCTCGGTTGATTTCTGGTCCGGTCGGATTCGGTCGCTGGATATGCAACAACACCGCTATTGAGCGGAGTGCCTTTGAAACAAGTTTAATTGTTGTCGTAAGTCAAGTCTAAATCACAAGAGGAGATCAAAATGATCAAATATGCTTTCGTCATCACGGCACTGGCAGCTGGTTTCGCCTTCGCGCGAACCGATACGCCTTTGCCCTCTCTCAACAAACAGGTTCGTCACGAGCTGGTGACGCTTCCCTACCTGGGCGTGTTCGACAATCTGGAATACCGCATCGACGGTAGTGTCGTAACTCTATCTGGGCAGGTAACGCGGCCAACATTGAAGGCGGACGCCGGAAGAGTTGTAAAAAGGATCGAGGGCGTCGCCATGGTCAATAACCAAATCGAGGTCTTGCCCCTATCTTCGAACGACGATCACTTGCGACGTTCGCTCTACAAGGCGATCTACGGTTATCCCGTGCTCAATCGTTACGCTCTGCCAGTGTTCAAACCTATACGCATCATCGTTAAGAACGGTCATGTCACCCTAACAGGTATTGTTGCCAACGAAATGGACAAAAACATCGCGCATATCAGGGCGAATGGAGTATCTGGCGTCTTTTCGGTCGCCAATAATCTTCAGGTCGAGAAATGACGGAATCGGAAGCAGCGCCGAATACCAGGGACTGAACGAAGTGATGAGCGGAATTGATAGCTAGCCGACTATGAGCCACCAGAAAGGACACCGATTCGGAATGGGAAGTCGGCTAGCATCCGCCGATTCTTGCGGGCCGCGACGTCGAGGTTCGGCGCGACCACCCAAGTGTTAGCGGCGGGGACTCACACTGAAATTATTAAGGCAGTCGATAGGATCGCTGAAGCCTGTCGATTCGTTGGTAGTCGCACCAAAACTACCCCTCCGCCTAAGCGAACGCGTCACCAAGAGTGGAGGTCGGGTCCACACTGAAACGGCGGGTTTTGTTTGACATTGCCAATATCAAATGCGATTGCCGACGACCTGAAGAACGGGGTATTCAGACCCCCGACTAGCCACCGATAATGCGCTATAACGGGTGATTCCGATTGGCGCTCTCGCACACAACCGACAACCAAATTCGAGTGAACTCCACAGAATCCGGCAGTTCCGGGACTTGACCTGCCGGCTCAAGCGCAAAGACGCTTGCGATCTGACACTCCGCCATAATAGATCACGTGGTTCCTGTTGATGGCACACGAGATACCGTGAACACTCGTATGACGGCGCCAAGCAGAAGTAGCCCTGCCATCCATGGGAACCATGTACCATATCGATCGAAGACCGTTTGGTCGTGATGTAAGGGAACATTTACTAGCAGCGACGCAAACGATCCTTTGTTGGTTCTTACCTCGCCAAGGATGCGGCCCCGATCATCGGTCACAGTGAGGAATCCATCCTTTGCGGCGTGCGCGATCGCATATCCGCCCTCGACGCCGCGCATAATCGCGATGTGGCCGTGCCAAGTGCGGTCTACGTTGAAGTCCCAGGCTGGATCGAGCAACAAGTCGATGCCGCCGCGTCCATAATCGAGTGCTGGGTGAATGAAATCCATGTCTTTACAGATCGCCACGCCGATCGGGACTGATGCTTTCGACAGCGTTGCGAGCGAGGTCCCCGGTGTCAATTTCGACTCAAATGGCGGTAGCAGATGCTGCTTGTCGTATGTGGCCACGGGCTCATCCGGCGTATAGATCCGCGCTTCGTTGAACGAATCGCGCGCGAACACATGCAGAACTCCGATGACGAGAGTCGCGCCTGTGCGGTCGGCCACAGACTGCAGAACAGAGTCCATGTTCTTCGTATCCTTGTCAAGCAGCAAGCCTGTCTTCTCGGGCATCAGAACGATCTTCGCCCCGTGCCGGGCAAGTGTCGCGGCCTGCTCGGCATAGCTTTTAACAAGCTCCTGCATTTCGGGGGCGGCTGCGGCGAATGCCACCCTATCCGTATCCAGCAGTCCCACCTTTATGTTCTGCTGCGAGATCGGTGCTGCCAGCCGGATCGCGCCAAATAGGATTGACGCCGCGATAACAGCTAACGCCGATGCCACGACTGGCGCTGCCTGCAAGAGCCTCCTGTCACGGAAATACAGTGTGGTGGCAACGGCGGATGGAAACAGCAACAACAAGAAAGTGATGCCCCAGGGGCCAGTGACAGAAGAGACTTGCAGCATGGGCAGGAACCTCTCTTGCGTGTACGCCAAACTTCCGGCTGTGCCGTTCGCTGGCGCAAAGCTGGCCAGATATTCGCAGACTGTCCAGAACGCGGGCAGCGCGATTATCGCACTGAAGACCGCCCCGCGGTGGAGGAGAACCCGGAACAGGAGGACACCCACGGCGAAGAGTACCGATGCGATCGAGAACGGAATCAACCATGCCGTCACAGGGGCATGTAGCACGAAATGTATGTAGTACAGCATGGTGAGACTACCCAGAAGCATGGAGAGTGTGGCAGCTCCGGCCGCGACGGGCCACCAGTTCGTCTCTACAGCCAGCACTAAAACGGGGATCAGCGCAACCCACATGAAGGGCCAGAATGGGTTCATACCGTTCCCAGTCAGGAGAAGCGCGGCCGTGGAAAGAGTAGCGAGCGTCGCGAAGAGTTTCGGATATCTATTGACGAAGGCCATTGAGGTATCTCCTAAACGACCGTTTGTACAGACAACGGAACTCTTTTTCACTTTGGGCTACACGGCCGCCCAGATAGAGCGCGATGAGCCCATGCGAAAGCGCGCTGAGCTCGAAGGCAATCTCGATCGGATTGTCCGGTCGCAATTTACCGGCACGCATCGCTTCCTTCAGGATGGTTACAGTCGGATTGAAGGTAGGCGAGTGTCCCGCTCTGAAGTCCTTTGGATAGACCCGCGCTCCCTCACGAGGCACTAGAAACATAAGCTCATAGAGGTTCGGGTAGTGCAGCGCGGCGTCCAGAAACACGTCCCCCACCTGCATCAGCCGCTTCTCCGGCCCGCCCTTGAGATGAAGTCCCTGCACCCGGGTCGCCAGCTCATGAAAGCCGTTGTCGGCAACTGCATTCAGCAGGCTGGCCCGGTCTGCATAGTGGCGATAGATGGCCATTGGGGTTATACCGACCCGTTCCGCGACGGGGCGCATCGCGACTGCTGCAAGGCCCTCCCTGTCAAGCAGTTCTCGCGCGGCATCAAGGATAGAGGCGGCTGTGTTTGGTTTTGGAGGACCGTTCTTGGAAGATCTGTTCATTTATCTACTGCGTATACCGATTCAGTATACACTGTATACCAATGAGTTCATGGAATAGTCGCTCGGTTCCGATGCCGATTAAGCCACGCTGCAGTCCAGCGTTGGCCGTCCTGACTACTGCTTGTTTTGTTCAGGGCCTCTCCAGCGGAAATGCGACGCCGGAAATGATCCACACGTCTTGCTAACGGCGGTCTCTCGTGCATCAGAAGATTCATTCCGTTAGGTCGCGGTGAACGGGAATTACGGCTGGTTATTTGCGACGCGCTTTCGCTGGTTTTAGTAAGGCTCGCGGCGTCCAGCGACGTTCACGGTATAGCCGGGAGTGCCTGATCGTAAGTATGCTGGCGGCCGCCAGAGGCTTCCAGCAGCGGCAGTGCGAGGTTCTTCTGCGCTTCCGACCACCAAAGATTCTTTAACTCTTCCAGCTTGTCTGGATGTTGCGTGGCGAGATTGACGCATTGCGAGAAGTCAGAGTCAGTGTGAAAGAGCTGCCAGTGATCATCGTCGAAAGATTTGCCGGGTTGATGAATGGCAACGGCTTCCCATCCAGCGTGGTAAATGCCGCGTGCGCCCCAGAGTTCAAAGTACTGAGTGTCGCGGGGATTTGGGCTCTTGGGGTGGTTAAATGTGGCGCGAATGCTTTTTCCCTGCAACGGGATTTGGCAGATGCCGTTGAATGAGGTCGGCGCGTCGATTCCGATGATGTCCAGGACGGTGGGCGTGATGTCGATGATGTCCACGAATTGGGTGCGCAAACCGGGCTGTTTGATTCCGGCGGGCCAGGAGACAATGAGCGGAGTTTGGACACCGCCGCGATACGGCCAGAGTTTGTAAAATTTGAATGGTGTGTCGGAGGCCATGGCCCAGGGGCGCTGGTAAAGCGGGAGCGTTTTGTCCGTTCCGAGTTCGTCGAGGTGCAAATACCAATCGCGGACGCTAGTGCGGTCACCATAGTTATGGAAGAACCCGCCCTTGACGCCGCCTTCAGGCGCTCCGCCATTATCGGAGAGCAGATAGATCATGGTGTTGTCAAAGAGGCCGGCGTCTTTCAGCACTTTGACTAGGCGGCCAATCTGCTGGTCGGTATCCGCTTCATGCTCGGCGAGAACTGGCGCTCCGAGTCGGGGCTGGTCAACGCGGTGAACAAGATCTTCAGCGCGGCCCCCGGCAGCTTTGTATTCGAGCGCATTGGGTTCCAGGAAGTGGCCCCGAGAGGGAAGGCCGATGCTGAGCCTCTGATATTGGGAGGCAAGCAGGAGCCGCCGTTCCAGCTCTGGTTCTGGAACCGCGGCGACCGCAAGGAGATCCCCAAGACCCTGGCCAGCCAAACGCTGCCGCAGGTGGCGTGCCGGCGAGATTGTCCGGCTGCTCGACGGCAATGCGAAGATCGGCGAGCGCCGACTGAAGCCCGAGGATATTGCGGTTTTGGTGCTCGAGCAGAAGCAGGCGGCCAAGGTCCAGGAGGCATTGCGCGAGTTGGATGTTCCGAGCGTGCTCCACACCACCGCCAGCCTGTTCGAAACCCACGAAGCGGCTGACGTCCTACCGGGTGCTGGCCGGCATCGCGCTGCCGGGCGACGAGCGGCTGGTCAAGTCCGCCCTGGCCACGGACCTGATTGGCGTGGACGGCTCGCAACTGGCGGAATGCACGGAAGCCCAGTGGCAGGAATGGCTGCAGCTCTTCCACGACTACGGCGAGTCCTGGGGCCGCCACGGCTTCTTCCGGATGTTCCGCTCCTGGCTGCAGCGGCAGCAGGTGCGGCAGCGCCTGCTGGCTTTCCCGGACGGCGAGCGCCGGCTCACCAACGTCCTTCACCTGGGTGAAGTCCTGCACCAGGCTGAAGCGGAGCGCCGGCTGGGCGTCAGCGGTCTGCAGAAGTGGTTCGCGGGTCAGATGGCCCAGAAGGGGGAGGCGTCCGAGGAACACCAGTTGCGCCTGGAACGGGACGATAACGCCGTGAAGATTGTCACGGTCCACAAGTGCAAGGGGCTCGAATACCCGGTGGTCTTCTGCCTGTTTTCCTGGCGGGATTCGGACATCAAGCGAGGGCACGAAGAGCAGGTCTTCTTTCACGATCCTGCGCACGGCCACAAGCTGGTGCGCGACCTGGGGCCCGACGTCGCTGAGGCGCACCGGCAGCAGGCCGGGGAGGAGCGGTTGGCCGAAAACGTGCGCCTGCTCTACGTCGCGCTGACGCGGGCCAAGCACCGGTGCTACTTCGTCTGGGGCGGCATCAAGGGGGCCGGCACGTCCGCGCCCTCGTGGCTGTTCCACCGGCCGCCAGCCGGCGACGGCCCGCTCCTGGAAACGCTTGACGCCCACTTCAAATCGCTCAGCGACCAGGCCATGCTTCGAAGTCCTCACCTCGCTGGGCGCACGGTCCGGCGGGGCCCTTGCCGTCTGCGACTTGCCCGAGCTGGCGAGAGTCCGGCTTAAACCCCGACAGGCGCCGGTGCGAAGCTCGAATGCCGTCCGTTTAAGGGCCGCATCCAGCGGGACTGGGTCATTTCCAGCTTCACTTACTTCCATGCGGGTTTGCATGAGGAACTTCCCGACCGTGACGGCGTCGTCGCATCACCAGCCGAAGCGGAGGCCCCCGCGGGAGGGGATGTTCGGTTTTCCCAGGGGAACCAAGGCGGGCACTTGCCTGCACGAAGTATTGCAGAACCTCAGTTCAGCGTCGCCGCCGACGACGAAATGCTCAAGCTCGTCAATCGGCGGCTCCAGGCGCATGGCCTGGCCCAGCCGGGCAACGGCGAAGCAGTTCACCAGATGCTGAAGAGGCTCATGGAGTTTCCCCTCGCCACAGACCGAACAGACTTTACCCTCTCGAAAATCATCCCCTCCAGACCGGCTCAACGAGCTGGAGTTCCACTTCCCGGTCCAGGGTGTATCGCCCGCCCGTCTGCAGGAACTGCTTGGGCAGCTGGGATGGTCATCCGCCGTGCCGGCGCAGCTTGGCCGGCTGGCGTTCGACCCGATCCAGGGGTTCCTGAAAGGCTTTATCGACCTGGTCTTCCGGTTCGAGGGCCGCTTCTACCTGGTGGACTGGAAATCCAACTGGCTCGGGCAACCGGCTGGAGGATTACTCGCCGAAGGCCGTCCGGGAGGAGATGCTGCGGCAACACTATTTCATCCGATACCACCTCTACGCCGTGGCCCTGCACAAATACCTGGCCCTGCGCGTCCCGGGCTATGATTACGAACGGCATTTCGGCGGGGGGATTTATCTGTTCCTGCGCGGCCTCGACCCCGCTCATCCCGAGCTTGGCGCCTATCGAGATCGGCCAACGCGCGGCGCCGTCGAGCAACTCTCGGCCTTGTTGGGGGGCAAATGAACGCGAATCAACCTAAAAGGTTTTAGCGCTCTGAGATCATTGCGCCAATCGACCGGCATTTTGCCAGCCTGATGGCGCAGTTGTCCGGCGATTCACCCGAGGTGAAGCTGGCAGCCGCCCTGGTGAGCTATTACCGCCGCCAGGGGCACATCTGCGTGAACCTGGCGGAGTTCGAGCGGAATCCACCGCCGGGGGAGCTGGTTGCCGCGCTGGGATTCGCTGTCCTGGCCTGATAGTTCAACTCTGGTTCAGCGGCTTAGAAACGCCTCGGTCGTCGGCAGGCCCGGGGACTTCAAACCGCTGGTTCTGGATGAAAGCGGGCGCCTCTATCTGCACCGCTACTGGAAGTATGAAACCGCGCTCGCCGAGGCCATCGCCCGGCTGGCAAAGGGGCCGGCTCCGCTGGTGGATCAGAACGAACTGCTGAAAGGGTTGACAGCTGTTTCCCCACAATGGCGGGGAGGCTATCGACTGGCAACTGGTGGCGGCCTTTGCCGCCGATCCGCAAGCGGTTGTGCATCATCTCCGGGGGGCCGGGCACCGGCAAGACCCGCACGGTGGTCGTTCTCCTGGCGCTGCTGCTGGAACAGCACCCGGCCATGAGGGTGGCGCTGGCCGCTCCCACGGGAAAGGCCGCCGCCCGGCTGCAGGAAGCGCTCAAGCACGCCAAGGCCACGCTGCCCTGCCCAGCCAACCGCCGAAGACTGGCTGCCCGCCGAGGCCAGCACGATTCATCGCATTGCTGGGTTCCATCCCCGACTCCTCCTTTTTCCGCCACGACGCAGACAATCCGCTCCCGTTCGACGCGGTGGTCGTGGATGAGGCCAGCATGGTGGACCTGGCCCTGATGGCCAAGCTGGTCTCGGCCATCCCCCAATCTGCCCGCCTGATCCTGCTAGGCGACAAGGACCAGTTGGCTTCCGTCGAAGCCGGGGCGGTTCTCGCCGACGTTTGCAATGGCGGAGAGCAGCACGGGTTTTCAGACCAATTCACCAAGGACTTCAGCGCGCTCACTGGCCAGCAAACTTCCAGCGGCGGCCATTGCAGGCAGGGCTTCCGATCTGGGCGACTGTATCGTTGATCTGCGCAAGAACTACCGGTTCGGCGACCAGAGTGGCATCTACCAGCTCAGCCGGGCAGTCAATGATGGGGATTCGGAAAAGGCTCTTGCGGTGCTCCGCGAATCGGGCGGTTCGGCGGGCTCGCAAGTTCCTTGGCAACCGCTGCCGGCGCCGGCGGCGCTCAAGGCGGCGCTGAAACCGATGGTGCATGCCCGCTACCGGGACTACCTGCAGGCTGGCACTCCCACCGAGGCCTTGAACGCGCTCGGCCGGTTCCGCATTCTTTGCGCACTGAGGAGCGGCCCCATGGCGTGGAAGCTTGAACCGCCTGGTTGAGGAGATCCTGTCCTAGGGCAAGGCTCATCGAGGCCAAGGCGCTCTTCTACCCGGCGGCCGGCCCGTGATGGTATCCGCAATGAGTATGACCTGAAGCTGTTCAACGGCGACATCGGGGTGATTGTTCCAAACGCTTCGAGGAGTGCGTGCGTGCTTTGCGGGGCCGGAGCAAACCGTCCGCGATTTCATGCCGATCCGCCTGCCGGAGCATGGGCCGCCTACGCCATGACGGTCCACAAGAGCCAGGGCTCGGAATTTGAAAGGGTGCTGTTGGTCCTGCCCGGCGAGGATAGCCCGGTGCTCGCGCGCGAGCTGGTTTACACGGGGCTCACCCGCGCCAGCAAGGAGGTGGAGCTTTGGTCTGACCAGGCAATCTTCGCCACCGCAGTCCAAAGAAGAGTTTGTCGCCGGTCCGGGTTGCGGGAGGCATTGTGGGGGAACGCTGAAACATTCAGCTAACGGTATCTCGGAGGCAACTCATTGCAGCGCAGGCGTTTATCGTAGAAAAGCAGAAAGCGGATAGCAGAAAATAGAAATAGGGGCGCAAAGCCACCCAAAGCCCAAGGCCTGTTGTTAGCCAACTGATTCCGATCCTAAGGCCCTAATGCCCCCACCCCCACATCCAGCCTCCCCTTTTTCCGGGTTTCCCGCGCCGCCTCGGCGCGCGGCAAACCCGGAAGAAGGGGAGTGATTCTTAGTAAATCCATCTGGGCGGCGCTCGTTCCTCACTAGCCCTGGGCTATTATCTTGCCGTCCGCACAGGACTTCAGCTTGGCTCGCTCCGCTTGGTCTGTCTTGACGCAAGCCTCGGCCCGGCCTAAACGCTATTTCTTGCACGCAGACAACAACCCTGAGGGTGCCAACGCCGCCCAAGCTCCCGCCCCTCTTGGGGCAAATCTACGGTTTGGCAATGTTCAGGGGCTTCGGCGATCAAGATCAAGGAGCAGTACCTGGATTACTTCGATCACTACGCCCATCCGCAGTATTACGGGGCCTTCCGGTCGAAGGATCTGCAGCACTGGAAGATTGCTCCAAAGCCATGTCCTATCCCCCGGACAACGGCATGGAACGGTGCTGAGGATTCCGCAGCGAGTAGTAAGAGCGCTTCAGGTCACACCGTAGAGTGCTAGTAAGGCACTCAGGTGCGACAAGTTAACGACGCGGAGCCAATTGCTAGGTTTGCCGCAAGGAGGCGCCGGGACTCAGCCTACAATATCCACTCTAAAATAAGCCTTGTCAGGATTCTCGGCAGGATGTAAAACCGCACTCATGGAGAAAGAGCCTTCGGGGCACTCTCCCAGGAAATCGGAATGTGCTATGAAGACGTCGTTGAAAGTCCTGCTCCCTCTCCTGCTACTGCTGGCGCTTCCTGCGCTGGTGCAAGCCCAATTCACTTTCACCACCAATAACGGCGCGATTGCCATCACGGGATACACCGGTCCGGGCGGCGATGTGACCATCCCCAGTTGGACCAATGGCTACCCGGTCACCAGCATTGGACGACTGGACGTGCTATGCCACCAGTGTGACCAACGCGTAATCCCGACACCGTCACCAGCATCGCGGACGGGGCGTTCTTTGATTGCGGGTCTCTGACCAGCGTCACCATCAGCGCCAACCTTACCAACATGGGTGACTGACGTTCGCTTTCTGCTCCGGTCTCGACGAGCGCCAGTTTCCGAGGCAACGCTCCCAACCTCGGGGGTGCCAATGATTTAATGCGTTCGGGGCGACAGTCTATTACTCCAGGAAGCACGGGCTGGGGCTCGATGTTCGGCGGTCGTCCTGCGGTGCTGTGGAGTGCCCGTGCCCGGCCAAGTGATCGTTTGGGGGACAACTCGGCTGGCCAGCTCTATGTGCCGCCGAGCGCAACGAACGTCATCGCCCTGGCGGCTGGCGACGTTCATTGCCTCGCCCTGCGGGCGGATGGAACGGTCGTGGCCTGGGGCTCCAACTACAATGGCCAGACGAACGTGCCCTCCGGTTTGACCAATGTCGTTGGCATCGCGGCGGGTAGCACCCACGGCCTGGGTTTGCGAAGCGACGGCACAGTCGCATTGTGGGGCCACATCCTGGGCACTTCTTTTTCCTCCTCCAGCACCGTGCCGCCAGAGGCCACAAATATTGTGGCCCTCGGGCTGGGGCCGGGTGCCCAGCATGTCCTCGCGTTGCGCTCGAATGGGTCACTTTTGGGCTGGGGTAACAACGACTACGGCGAGAACCTGATACCATCCGCAGCGCAGCATATAGTCGCCGTGGCGGCAGGTTTTTTCACGGAACCGCGTTACGTTCCGACGGTAGCGTTATAGCCTGGGGTGATAACAGCCGGGGCCAGCTCAATGTGTCTGCCAGCGCCACAAACATCGTCGCTATTGCAACCGGATGGTATGGTAATGCTGCGCTTTGTGCGGATGGCTCCGTCCTGACCGGGCACCGATTGGTCCCCCTCCCCGATGTACGGCTTCAACGATGCTGTTGACCTGGCTTGTCCTTTCAACTACAGCGCCGGATCGCTGCTGGCGCTCCAGGGAGACGGGACAGTGGTGGAGTGGCCGGTGGCTGGGCCGCCCACTGCCAGCAATCTTATTGCGATTGCCGCGGGGAGTGTCTGATGGCCTCGCCATTGTCGGCAACGGCCCGCCTGTGTTCCGTGGACTCCCCGTCAATCGCACTGTCCTGCCGGGCAGGACGGCTTATCTCCGCATGACAGCCCTTGGGGCCCTTCCCATCTGTTATCAATGGAGCTGTAACGGCACGAACATCCCTGAGGCGACGAATTGCGTTCTCATCCAGCCCAACGTTCCAGCCGGAACAGGACGGAAACTTCTATTCCGTGACGGCGAGCAACGCCTTTGGCGTGGCCACGAGTGGCCTTATCAATTTGCATGTCGTCCCGCTAGAGGCGGCAATCCAGCCGCAGATCATCCTGCTTCGCCCGGCACCAGCGTAGTATTCAACGCTGATGTCTTTGGCCCCGGCAGCTTTGGCTACCAGTGGCAGTTTAATGGCACAAACATTTACGGCGCGAGCAAACGCAACCCTTTTATTGCCGTATGTTCAATTCGGCCAGAGCGGCGCCTACTCCGTGCTGGTCAGCAACTCGTATGGCGTCGTGACCAGCTCCTGCGCGGGCCTAAGCGTCGTTCCCTTGATGATTACCACTCAGCCCCAGAGTCAGACCGTGCCGGCTGCCACGAACGTCACGTTCAGCACGGCCGCCACCGGGCAACAGCCCTTCAGTTATCAGTGGCAGCGGAACGGCACGAATTTGCTCAACGCCACTGCTACCTCGCTTCCCCTGACAAGCGTCCAGTTCACCGACGCTGGGACCTATTCGGTGATAATCACGAACCTGTCCGGGTCCGTAACGAGTGCTCCGGCCGTGCTCACTGTGGCGCCTCTCTTGATCAGCACTCAGCCGCAGGCGCAAACGGTTCCGGTCGGGAACAACGTCACCTTCAGCGTAGCCGCCACCGGCCAGGACCCGTACAGCTACCAGTGGCTTTGGAACGGCACGACCCTGGTCAATGCCACCAATGCTTCGCTGCTCCTGACCAACGTTCAGTTTGCCCAAACGGGAAGTTATTGGGCCGTCATCACCAACGTGTATGGCGCCGTGACCAGTTCCAGCGCCCCGCTCAGCGTAGTGCCCCAGGTGATTACCAACCAGCCGCAGCCCCAAGTGGTGCTGGCGGGGTCGAATGTGGTCTTAAGCGTGGGCGCAGCCGCGCTTGACCCCGTTTCCTACCAATGGCTCCTGAACGGCACAAATCTCTCGGGTGCTGTCTTTGGTTCCCTGTCGCTGCTAAACATTCAGCTTAATCAAGCTGGAACGTATTCCGTAGTAGTCAGCAATTCGTCTGGAGCCGTCAGCTCGCTGGGGGCGGCACTCACGGTGATCCCGCTCCTGATCACGACCCAACCGCTAAACCAGACCGTTACTCCCGGCGCAAACGTCACCTTCAGCGTGGCGGCGAGCAGCCTGGTGCCTTTGTCGTATCAATGGCTCTGCAACGGCACGAACGTGCCCAATGCCACGAATGCGTCCCTGGTAGTGACGACTGTGGTAATGGGCCAGGGCGGGACGTATTCGGTGATGGTCAGCAATTCTTACGGAGCAATGACCAGTTGGGGAGCCGCCTTGAACGTGGTGCCTCTGACGATTATAGCTCAGCCGCACAGCGTCACAGCTAATGCCGGCAACCCCGCCGGGTTCAGTGTGGCGGCCAGTGGCCAGGGCCCCCTTCATTACCAGTGGCGCTTCAACGGCATGGATCTTAGCGGCCGGACGCAGTCACCCCTGGCACTCTCCGGCGTCCAGATGAGCAACGCCGGGACCTACTGCGTGGTGGTGACCAATGGCTATGGGGCGGTAACCAGTAGCCCGGCGGTGCTAACGGTGACGCCGCTTTGGCTTAACTCTCAGCCGCAGAGCACGACTGGTCTCCTGGGTGGGACAGTCACATTCAGGTGACGGCCGGTGGCCAACAGCCCATCAGCTACCAATGGTACTGCAATGGCATCACCTTGGGGGACGCCAACAGCTCCCTCGCGTTGACCAACCTCCAGACGACCAATGTCGGCACCTATTTCGCAGTCGTGAGCGACCCGTATGCCACCATCCCGAGCGCCACCGCGCAGCTCGTCGTCAACTCCATCTCGATCACCGCGCCGCTGCAAGACCAGGTGCTTTTCCCCGGAGCCACCGCTACGTTAGGCGTGACAGCTCAATCGACCCAGCCCATCAATTATCAATGGCAGCTTAACGGGACCAATCTGATCGGCGCGGTCACCAACAGCCTCACCCTTACAAATCTGCAATACAATCAGGCGGGACTCTACACCGTGGTCCTGAGCAATGTGCTTGGAATCACGGCCAGCACTGGTTCGCTGGCGGTGGTGCCGGTCGCGGCGTGGGGCGACAATAGCTACGGCCAGACGAATATCCCCTCGAGCTTGAGCAACGCGGTGGCACTGGCCGGCGGCTACATCCATAGCCTGGCCTTGCGGGCCGACGGTACGGTCCTCGCCTGGGGCGACAATAGCCACGGCCAGACGAATATTCCCGCGGGCTTGAGCAACGTGATAGCCATCGCGAGCGGTTCTTACCACAACCTCGTGTTGCGGTCCGACGGCACCGTCGTAGCGTGGGGCGACAATTCTTACGGCCAAACGAATATCCCACCGGGCTTGAGCAACGTGGTGGCGGTGGCCGCCGGGGCCGGGAGCGCCTGTAATCTGATCCTGCGGACCGATGGGAGTCTTGCGGCGTGGGGTGATAATTCTACCGGCCAGACGAATATCCCACCGGGCTTGAGCAACGTCGTGGCAGTGACTGCCGGGACCTTTAATAATCTGGCTTTACGGGGCGACGGCACGGTAGTCCCCTGGGGCGACGATAGCTACGGCCAGACGAATGTCCCATCGGGCTTGGGCTACGTCGTGGCGGCGAGTGCCGGGCTCGCTGATTATCTGGTTTTGCAGGCCGACGGCACGGTCGTCGCCTGGGGCGACAATACTTACGGCCAGACGAATATCCCATCGGGCTTGAGCAACGTGGTCGCGATCGCGAGCGGCTATGGTCAAGGCCTGGCGTTACGGGCTGATGGCGGCGTGGTTGAGTGGGGTAACTCTGGAGAGACGAACGTGCCGTCCGGCTTGACCAACGTTATCGAAGTGGCTGGTGGGGGTGGGCACAGCCTGGCGTTGGTCGGTGATCAACCGCCAGCGACCCAAGTGATGGTTTCGACCTTCACGAAAAACGCCAGCGGATTCAGCCTTTCAATCCCAACGCAGAACGGAAGAGTTTATGCGCTGGAATATGAAAACGCACTCTCGCACGCCAACTGGGTTTCGTTGCCTTTGGTCGCTGGCACTGGCGCAGAAGTTACCTTGTTGGATTCAGGCGCGGTTACTGCGGAGCGGTTCTACCGAGTGCGTAGATGGTGAGCACTACGGTGCGATCCCTGTTCCGCGGGTCCCACAGATCCTCCCACTGGCCACCGCCCTCCGTCCTCCGCTCCCCGCCGCGTCGAAGCCGCGCGAAGCCCGGTCAGCCTTCAGCATTTCAGCGTGTCAGCGTTTCTGCTTTTCCCCCGCCCCCGCCCACTGTCCTCTGACTTCCAGGTCTCGTAGTCCGTAGTTTCTAGTCCGGTAGTCCCATCATCCGTGGTGTTCCGGGGTGCCAATCGCACCAGCCCCCTATGCAGCCTGCTCGAAATCTTTAAGCGGGACTTGGGACTGCAGGTAAGTCACCAGTGCGGTGCGCTCTTCCGGGGCGAGCTGGGTGAGGGAGCCGTAGAGACTGTCATCGCGGGCGCGGAGCTCAGCGAACTTGCCTTCCTGCACTAGAAAACGGCTGCGCTCGTCCAACAGGAACGCGACAAACACAACTTTCAACTGGCGGGTGTTCACGGCGTTGGCCGGCTGCGTGGTGAGGAATCTCTCGAAGGCTTCATCGGCAAGCTGGCCGCGAGTGGGGATCTCGGGGATCAGGCCAAACACACGGGCGAGGATTTCGCGCAGGCTGGGAACCCGGTCAGTTTTGTAAACGTCCTGGAGCTTGGGCAGATTCCAGAAGTCCTGAGGCTTCTCAAAAAGCAGGCGGCGGACGCGTTCCTCGACCGCCGGCCAGTCCTCATCCTCGTATGCCCGCCGCAACAGGCCATCAGTGGCCACGGCTTGGCTGGCCTGCTGGGCGAAACGGTCGCGATACATCTCCCGGTCAATCCGCATGCCGAAGAGGCCGATTTCATCGCGGCGACGCTGGCCATCGGGTCGGGGAGGTGTTGGTGAAATCGTCAATGCGGATCCCGCCGCCGTCGCCGCCGCCTTCGGGGCCTTCCGCGGGCGGGCCTTTGGGTAAGGCAAGCCTCGGTCGTAATCGAAATCCTCCTCGAAGTATTCGCAGTTGGCGAAGAAGTCGAAGAGGGCAAAACCGCTCCTTTTTGACAGTGCGCGGCCAGCACCCTCGCCGTGCTTGAAATAAACAGCCGGGTGCCGCGCCCCTTGATCTGGATGAAGTCAGTGGGGGAGAATATGGGGCGTGCAAGGGCCGACGTTGAGCACGTCCTCGCAATCGTAGCCGGTAGTCATCATGCCAACCGTGACGCAGACCCGGGTGCGGCTGGTATCATAATCACGGATTTCGTCTGCGCTTTCCACTTGGATTTACCGTTGAGATTGTTATTGGCGAAATCAATTGTCATCTGCTGGGCGCCCGGGATTCCGAAGTGACCTGGACCGCGAAGGATCGAGCCCGCGCCATATTCATTCGGCCAGCGACGTGTCGCCTCCTCATTGAGGAACGTCACCAGTTTGTTTGCGTGTTTGCGAGCTGACCGCGAACATGATTGTCTTTCCGACCTCGCCCGTGAGCGGATCACGTTTGGCGTTGTCGAGAAAGCAGCGGACGAAGCTCAGATTGGTTTCGTCGGAGAAGAACTTCCGTTCATACTCACGTTTTCCGAAGGTTATTTCTTGCTCCTGCCCGTCCTCGTTTGCCGGTAAAGTCACCGCATAACCCTCGTCAGAAAGCATCTGCGTTGTGATTTCAGTGCGGGCATCAAGCGTAATAGGGTTACAGAGATAGGGTGGGACATGCTGAACGGCGTTAAGCAACGTATAACGGTATGTCGGGTTGCCATCGTCGCTCCCAAACGTGCGATAGGTATCGAGCAATAAGCGGCGTTCATATTCGCGAGGATCGTTCTGTCTGCCTGTCCTCATTCAGACCCTTTAGATAATCGCTTCGGCGTGGCGGTGAGGCCAAGTTTCGCACCGACGAAATACTCGAAGATGGCGCGATTGTTGCCGCTGATAGTGCGGTGGGCCTCATCGCTGATAATTAGCTGAAAATCCGTCGGCGCAAACTCATGCAAGAAACGGTTGCGGGCGGCAAGACTCTGAATCGTTGTTACCACCACTTGCGCCTGCATCCAGTCCCGCCGCTTCTGCTTATAAATTACCGTGCTGATTCCATCGTTGGCGAGGTAGGCATTGAAATTCCTCCATGCCTGATTTTCCAGTTCGAGTCGGTCCACAAGGAACAGAACCCGCATTGCATTTTCGCTCCGGAGATAAAGCTTGGCGATGGCGGCGGCGCAGGAGGGTCTTGCCCGTGCCGGTAGCCATCTCGAAAAGGAAACGATGAGTGCGGGCGAGGCGGCTCTTTGCAGGGCGCGGACACCGAGCAGCTGGTATGTCACGCAGGAGGCGGATCTTCTTGTTCACCATGACCAGGAGCGCGTTCAGCGGGCGAATAGGAGAGCCACGCGGCATCCTGCGACACGGCGATGTAATTCTCGTCCACCGTCACGGCGGCAAGCCGGGCGGCATCGGGCCGCCACTCCGCCGCCTTATCGAGTTGTTCCAACGGCAGAAAGCGCGACACCTTGACCGGGTTGCCCTGGCGCAGATTCCAATAGTAATGTACCAGCCCGTTGCTGAGGAAAATATGGCTGACGCCGAGGCTTTCCGCGTACCTCGCGCCTGTTCCTTGCCGGTGAGCGGGTCGATGCTCTCGCGTTTGGCTTCCGTGACCGCCACGGGGCGCTGGTCGGTGTTTAGCAGGACATAATCCACGAAGCCACTGGGGGCGTGCTCGAAATCCTTCCCCAGATCCTGGCTGGGGGCGAAGCGCGCCCCGTGACGCGATGCTCGCAGATGATGTTCTCGCGCCGCCCATCCGGGTCGGGGAGGAAGCGCCAACCCGCTTCTTCGAGCATCCGGTTAATCGTAATGCGGGCCTGGGCTTCGGAGGGCATGACTTATGCGGCGGCGAACGCTTCCAGCTTGTTCATCCAGCCGTTGAAATGCGGACACTCCTTGCGGATCTGTTCCAGCCCGATGCGCGCCGCAATCACCGGCCCATGCACAGTTTTCCGGTACACGTTTCCACACACCGATGCGATTCGCTTTGATGGGGCGGTCACCGGCGAGTCGTCGATGTCTTCCGGTGAATCTGGAAACGCAAACCGAATCTCTTGCAGTTTGGTTTCGGTCTCGGGCAGTTGGACGACGCGGGCAATTTCGCCAGGGTTGACGAAGAGCAGGGCCTCGAATTCATGGAGCAGCAGAAAAGGAAGGTAGCGGCCATCGGAAATGTCCTGCTGCATCGCCGACTCAACGTGCTTCACACGTTCCAGCGCGGTTGCGCCCTTCGGATCCTTGCGTCCGGGGAAGTCATCTCTCAGGCCATAGTAGTCCAGGAGCGTGCTCACGCAAACCGCACTACTGTCCTGAAGCAGCAGGCGCGCTTGCCGCGCAAACTTGGCATAGCTCCCGACCCCTCCCTTATGCGGGGCCTCGCCAGGCACGACTTTCGTCCTGATGATCGTCGGGATGAGAGCAAGTCCGAGCTGTTCGAATGCCGGCCCCAAGACGCCTTTGACGAATCGTTCTTCGGTGGAGCCTTCGACCAGCAACAGGACTTTGCGCATCAGGGTCGCCCTCCGATTACATTCTTTTCCCACAACTCGCCCAGGGCGTAATCGGAGAGCCAATCCTGCAGCCTGCCGACCTCCGGGCGGTGGAAGACCCAACTGCCGCCTTCCCGTTCCACGACAATCAGGTCTTGAGCCTCCATCTGGTTGATCAGCGTGACCAACTGGGTGGACACGATCACCTGGGATCGCGTGGACGCCGCCTGCAACAAGCCCGTAAGGACCTGAATGGCCGCCGGATGCAGGCCGAGTTCCGGTTCGTCAATAATGAGGATGCCCGGCATGTCGCCCGCAGGCAGGTTCAGCAACGTCGCCAACGCCATGAACCGAAGACTCCCGTCGGAAAGCTGGTGCACCCCGAGTTCGTGAGGAGTTCCCTTCTCGCGCCAGCGCAGCGCGATGAACCGCGGATTCAATTTGTCCGGCTCAAGCATGAACCCCTCGAAAAACGGCCCACCTGCCAGGACGATGTCCACGATGATTTCGTAGGTGGCAGGATGTCGCTCCTTCAAATAGAACAATACCGCCGGCAGATTGCCGCCGTGGTCGAAGAGTTGGTGATTCTGGTCAATCTCGCACTTGCTCCGCAGCGGGGAGGTGACCGAGGTATCGTGGAACTGATAGACCCGCGCCCCCGCCAGCAACGCGCGCACCACCCTCACCTTGGGGTCGGTCTGCCGCTGAGGATCGTTTAGCAAGGTCTTCTCAACTCCGAATCCCAGCACCGTGCGATCCGGGCGCGGATGGCCATCCTTGTGCCACACCACCGCCTCCTCAGTGTAAATAAGCGAGTCCTCCGCCGCGTGTGACAGCTTGAGTTCATAGGTATTCGTGCCGCCGTCCATGCGGAAGGCGAGCGAGGCTAATATCTGCTTGGTTTGCTGAGAGCCGAAATGGAGCAGCGAGTTGGCGTAGCCCGCCCGCCCCACATACTCCTTGAGCGAATTGGTCCTCGCCGAAGTTCAGGAGTCGAAGAACAATATCAGGTTCGACTTGCCCGCGCCGTTCGCCCCGATGAGCACGTTCAAGGACCTGAACTCCAATTCGTGCATCTCCCGGATGGATTTGAAGCCGGCCAGTGACATTCGCTGCAATGTATTCATAGCTTGTCTGACTTGCGCCCGAGATTACTCCTTTGACTTAGGCAACTCAACATTGCCCCACACGCAGTCCCACACCGTTGGATTTTGGCCTCGAAGCGGGGGATGAGCGAACGGACCGCCTCCATTTGTGCGGCCTCCGCGTCCAGCTCCGCCATAATCCGGCGTTGCTCCTCCAAGGGTGGCAGGGGGATCTTGTAATCCGCCAGTGACGACGCGCTGATGTTGCTCTGTCCTACGGCGCGGCTCGCTAGCGATTTCACGCCAGCCTGAAATTCCGCCGTGTTCATCCAAGCATTCACGTATTCTGGTTCCGCAAGGTCGCGCTTGATGGAAAGGCGAATGAGGTATGACGCAAAGACGTATTCGCCCTCAAGGGAGAAGATGCCGGTTCGCCCAACGTGCTCGTAACTGTTAGTGCGGTTGAATAGCAGGTCGCCCTTCACGAGGAGGTATTTCTTTGCCTCCTTTGCGTCAATGTCCGCGCATTTCATCAAGCCGTTGTCGAAGGCCCGACCGCGAACGAGTTCGGCCATGCGGAATGTCTTCACGCCGTTTCCATTCTTGTTAAGCGGAACTGACAGGCCGTATTGCAGGCGTTCACAAAGCTCTTCAAAGCTGACCATCGGCCATTCCGCGTCAACGGTGATCTGCGCCTCACCTGCCGCGAGAATCTGGCGAGCGCCGTCGAGGACCTTTTGGTGGCCCTCAATCTCCGCCACGATCCGCCGCTGTTCCTCCAGCGGCGGGAGCGGGGATTTCAATGACTTCGCGGATTTGGTCGGTAGTTACGGTTGCCCGCCGCCAGCTCCATGCTCGCGCTTGCTCCCGTCACTGTTTTGACCGGAGTCGAGCACCACGTAGTAAAGAAACTCGGGAATCGCAATTCATCCGGGTCGAGCCTTGCAGTCCGGACGAGTAAGTAGCGTGAGATGCACGCGCAGATTAACTTTAAAGCAACGTCCGCAGACCGGGGTTGCTCTCGACGCGCCATCAAAACATCGCCGGCTCTCATTGGGCGAGGCTGGCTTTGCCCCTTCCTCAGTCCAGACGAATCAATTTGCGTCGTTTGGCCCAGGCATCCTATTCCGTCGTAATGTCGGCAATGATAACGCGGCATAGTGGCGACCCGTTTATCTTTATCTCTGGCCTTGGGGGCGCGGCCCACTACCGCGAACAATGTGGCTAATGTCGCCGAGTGGACGCGCGATGTTTCAAACTCGTCCTTGCCTCTTCGCCTCCGAGGAAGATCTCTCCTTGACGGCTACAATTAGTGACTGTTACCGAGTCAATAGTTCGCGCTTCTCCGAACTGGCTTCCAGACAAGCGGAGTTTCGAACCTCTGCGCCGAGTTTTCCTCTGAACCACGCCTTTCACCACGCGCTCCGCTTCGGCAAGTCGTTCGCCTGGACGGGATTTCGCTTGTCGCCGAGGTCAAATCCATCGGCGGCGATTTTGAGGAAGAGGATTTCCTTCGTCTGCCGCGCCAGCGTCTTATCGAAGAAGAGGATGCTGGTCTTCACGCCGGAGTAGGGCTTGAACACGCCCGCCGGGAGCGAGACGACGGCGACGAGCGAGTCCTCGACGAGGAAGCGGCGCAGTTTCACGTAGGCGTTCTGGGTGGTGGCCACGATGCCATTGGGCACGATGACGCCGCCGCGCCCATCGCTGCTTAGGTGCTCGGCGATGTAGTCGGTGAAAAGCCCTGGCCTTCTTCGCGGCGATGCGGAATTTGGTGTGCGGGGTGACGCCGCCTTTCGGGGTCATGAACGGCGGGTTGGCGAGAATAAGGTCGGCCTTCTCGTGCCAGCGGGCGTCGTTGCTCAGGGTGTCGTAGATGTGGATGGCGGGGTCGGGAAAGCCGTGGAGGAAGAGGTTCACCTTGCTCAGCTTCACCATGAGGTCGGTGATGTCGTAGCCGGTGAGGTTGGCATAGACTTTTGGCGCTGGCCGTGGGTGAGCTGGTCGCCGGGCATGGTCGAGCCGGGCGAGGTGTTTCGCGTGAGGATGTGTTTGTAGGCGGAGACAAGGAAGCCGCCCGTGCCGCAGGCGGGGTCGAGGATCCTGTCTCCGGGTGCGGGTCGAGGCAGGCGACAATGAAATCGATGATGTGGCGGGGGGTGCGGAACTGGCCCGTTCTCGCCCTGGGTGCCCATGCACCTGAGGAGATATTCGAAGGCGTTGCCAAGTTCCTCGCTGTGCGAGTAGGCGAAACCGTTCACCTCGGTAAGGAACAGCGTGAGGATTCCGTCCGTCGCGGAATTTCAGGAACGCGTTGCGGAAGATGTCGCGGAACAGGCCGGGCAGGTGCGCGGCTTTTTTTGGTATTGCCGAGGGCCTCAATGCCTTCGGAAAAGAGGGTGACGCGTTCCTCGGCGGAGATGGTCTGCGGGAGGAGATTGCGCCAGCGGTATTTCGCCAGCTCGCCGGTGAAGAAGCTGCGTTTGCCCCTAGCTTCACGGATTCCTCGTCGAGGTCATCCATGAACTTGTAAATGAGCGCCAGCGTAATGAGTTCGACCTGGTCGTGGGCAGCGGAGCTTGCCGACGAGGACGTCACGGCAGGCGTCAATGCGGCGTTTGGTTTCGGAAGTGAGCATTAAGAGAAGGCGGCTGCCGGACGCCCAGCTTGGGTGTCCGGCAACTGTGACTTGGGTCCTGTAATCTCTGGCATGATAATGCCGTGCCGCCGGGAAATGCCCAAATCCGTGCGACTCGGCAGCTCATTTAATGCCTATGCTTGGTTAGTGGCAAGAGGAATGATCGCGCGGTCGGCACTGTAGGAACGGAGTCAAAGCAGAGGTCGGAACGGGTTTTGCTAGTCCCGCTGAGTCAAAGACCCCGCCCCCCGCCTTGCCGCTCTAACATCAGCCGATTCACAGCGCACCGTAGTCAGCATTGAGTCTTCACACCACAAGGTTGATGAGAGTGTAATGTGCAACTCACCTGCCGGGAGCGTTATTGACGTAAATCACTCGATTCCAATAGTTTACGCGACACACTTCATAATCGCGGAGCCTTCACCGTCATTCCCCAGTCTTTGCATGAGGCACACAGGCGCAGCCAGAGCCATACTGCTAATATCGTAAGTTGCGCAATATCAGAGCCTTGCGTGATCAACGTCAGACCGCCCCCAGACCAACGCCGGACCGAGTCTCCATACCGCCCCCATACCGCCTGGCTTGCTGCAAAGCGCCCCGGGCAGGACGAAGGATGAAGGTCGGAATGATGAATGCAGAATCGGGAGGCCGGTTCCATCTGGCTAAGCGTGAAAATCACGCATCGGAAGGGCCGGGGTCCAAGCCACCCCAAGGCCAACTCAATGCGACCTCAATGCGACCCCAATGCCTGTTGATAGCCAACCGATAGGGACCCCAAGGCCACCCTAAGGCGCCTATAAAGCCACCCCAATGCGACCCCAACCTACAAGGCTCCCACAAAGCGCAACAAAGCCTGGAGAGGGACCACGGACTACGGACCACGGACCAGTTGAAGGCGAAAGCAAGGAAAGTAAGAATGCTGAATGAAGAATAGCTGCGAACGGCGATTCCCAGGTCCGCGCCAAGCCAGGTTTGCGTATTCTGCATTAGCTCATTCCGGAAAGGCCAGCACCTCCACCAGATGGCGGCCGGTGTTGGCGGAGTTATGCGTTTGGCGGACTCGCAGATAGCGGGCCTCGCGCGGGGTGAACCGGCAGGTATAGCCTGCGCGGGTGGACGGCTCGTGATTATCCCGGCGATCCGCTACCACTTCCCACTGCTTGCCGTCGTTGGAGACCTCAACCGTGAATCCATAGTAGCGTTGGTCGCCATAGTAGCCCACGACTACCACCCGCCCTACCTTCACCGGTGCTTCGAGGTCCACTTGCCACCACGGATCTTTGTCGTTGTTGACATCGGTCGCCCAGTAGCTCTCGGTGCTGCTCCGTTTGCCATCGTTGGCCAGGGTGGCGCCATGTCCCGGCAGGGCGCTCGAACAAGTGGCCGGCTTGCCGGTGGTCAGATTGGGCTCCTCGGGAGCATACAGCCTGGCTAACGCAGGATGATATTTGTCCCATAACCGCCGTGATACGTCGAGCGAATTGCCCCGTGGCCGCGTGGGATACGACTCATGCTGATCTGCCCAGCGGCGCTCCCAATCCTGGAGTTCGCGGTCGAATGCGGCGGCGTCGAAGCTGCCCCCGTCGCCAGCGCCGCGTCGGCGGCGGCGAAGAACTTCTCCCAGCGCGGCAGGTAAAAACCCGTCAGCATTCCGGACCATTGCCAGCGCGTAGTCCCGAATCTGCGTTTGGTCGCCCCACATGGTCAGGACGCGCCAGCGTCCCACTCCAGGCGGTCCTTTTCGGCGCGGTTCGCTCCCCAGCGCCGCGCATCCTCCAGCCAATTTCCGAGCAGATACTCGGGGCGGGTAGCCAGCAGCTCGTCCAGGTCGCGAATCAAGCCCAGCATGCCGGAGGAGGCCGCCTGGAACGCCTTGCGGTCTTTGGCGCGCCAGGCATCCGTGACTTGGGCATGCAGCTCTGTGGAGTAGTTGGCCAGGACCTGCCGCGTCACGCTGACCAGGTCGAAGCGGCAGGCGTCCGAGCTGCCCACCGCCGGCGCCGCCTTCAACAGCAACTCCCACGCCTGGGCCAGTCTTTCATTACTGTAGGGCAGGGGACCAGCGGCCTTGAAAGACGGAGGGGCCGTGGCAGGCTGGAACGACCTCGTGCTGGCCGGTGAAGGCCGTCTGCTTGAGGATGGCCCAGGCCACCTCGCCGTCCGCGTTGTCACGGCCACAGACCCGCCGGGCATAGTCGCGCACCCAGGTGCCGAGGTCCACCGGCTCCGCTCGCCACGCTTCTCGAAGAGGAAGTCGAACACAATGGGATTGTAATCCAGCCCCTCGTTCACGAACCGATCCCGCTCAGCTTGCTTCCCAGCGGGCTGCGCCGTGCGGCGGGCAGGTCGGAGTGGATGCGGTTCAGCGCGCCGCCCAGATAGACGCCATCGCCGAAGTTCTGCACCGCACACCACATCCACGGTTTGCCGCAAAAGGCGCGTGTCCGGTTCCAGACGGGCGTCACATCGCAGAAGAGGTCGAGCACCAGCATCTGCGAGTCTGGCACGGCCCCCAGGAACGATTCGATGCGCGGCTGGGTCCAGAATTGCGCCTGGTTGAAGAAGGTCCATCCCTGCAAGACCCATACGGCCTCCGAGTCAGTCTGGGCCATGCCCTCGTAGATTGCCCGAGCCGTCGCCGCCCAGGAAGTTGGTCTGCCCGCTGGGAGGGGTCATCTCGATGAAGGTGTCCGCCGCGTAGAGGTGATCGGTGCCATACAGGCGCCGCTGCTCCTGAAGGAACATGGTGGCCATGCGGCTGAATAGCGGGTCCAGCGGATCCAGCAGGCAAGTCTCCCACTCAATCCAGCGGACCTTGTGCAGCCGGGCGCCGGGGAAGCGCGTCGCCGTCGCCGTTAACACCGTTCCCGTGAAGCCTTGCAGGACCGGGGTCATCCCCAAGGCGCGTTCGCGTGCCCAGGATTTGCTTTTGCAGGGCTTCATGGCGCGCGACCCAGGACTTGGGCAACGGCCCGCCCACCCATCGAGGCAGCCCATCCAGCCAAACGGCAGGAACGGCGGGCCGGCGAGAAAGCCGCGCATGTCCTCGTCGGAGAATCCGAGGCGCACGGCGGCGCTGGCCCAGGCGGCCTCCTGGCCCGTCACGGACAGGGGCGCGTTCGCGCCATTGAGCGCCATCCAATCAATCAGGCGCTGCCACTGTGCCCAGTCATACCAGGGCAGCGAGTAGCCGAAGCAGCAGTAGTTCAGAAAGTATCGCCAGCGGTCCTGGCTGACCCGGCGAACCTCGGCTGCACCCGCGGCAGCGGCTTGGGCAGGCGCATTTGTTGCGCCTTCAGGGAATAATGGCACTGGCAGTAGTACCTTGCGATCTACCAGTTCAGCGCCGCGCCGATCGCCACGCCGTTGTTCCCCCGCAGCACGATCTTATCCCCGCTGCTCTCAATCTCGAACGCGTCGCGCCCCTCTGGTCGGCGGGGATGATCTCGACGCGAAAGGCGTTGCCCGGCACCACGCGCCGCACGAACTCGAGAGCGGCCTTCTCCGCCGGAACTTGGGCCTTCGCTTCGCTGATGACGACGAGCCACGAGCACGCAACCGATCCAACCTAATTTGCCTAACATGGTCATGCCGAGAGACTGAGCCGTAATTCTGCGATTGGCCATGGAATATTCCCCCTCACGCTGACACGCTCCGAGAACCCCTGAACCGCCACATCTTAGCTCCGTTTCCGGGCCAATCCCGAAGGGATTGCATCCGTTAGCGCAGGGTTGGACCGCCGGGGAGAGGGGAGGGCGGTCCTACCCTGGGTAGCCCATCCCCAGAGCCCACGAACCCTGAAGGGGTTGCAGCCGCTCGCGCCGAAAAGGCCCAACCCATTTCTGCAACCCATTCAGGGTTGAAGCATCCTGCAACCACGAACCCAGGGTAGCTCGTTCCTCGCAACCTTGGGCTGGAGGATAGAATCCCTTTGGGATTCCCCCTGCTGGCTCGGAAGATGTGAGTAAGGCTCAGCCACCGGGAGGGAGGTGAGGGGGAACGGGTCCAGTTACGGCGGCGCGGCAGGCTGAATTGCCTGCGAGTGCGGGCATTGTTCAGTCTTGGGTGAGAAAACAGAACACCTTCTTGCGCACGGTCACGCGAGCCAGCCAATACTCTTGAGCGATCTCGCCAGTATCCACTACTAAACCCCTGCTATCCCCCTCCTAAGCCCCTCGTATCCCCATCGTATTTATAATACGAGGGTGGTGCGGGGCTTCAGGAGGGGGATAGCGGGGTTTAGTATGGGATAATTGACTGCGATTCAGACAGTAGAGGAGGGTCCCTAGAACGGCCTGAAAGCGACTATTCCTGACCCGCGGGAGTGTTCCCTCCACTTTCTAGCTAAAGGCGTGTTTTTGGCCTTGTTATCTGTATGCATATAGTATTGTATAGATACAGATGCACACGGAACTGCCCGCCCTCCGGCAGCGACTCTGGCGCCAATACCGCGCTTTGGGCCGCCGGCTGCGCACGATGACCTCCCAGGGGCCGCTGACCCCCGGCTCGTTCTACCTTCTGCGGCGCAAATGTGGCAAAGCCTCCTGCCGCTGCACGCGGGGCCAACTCCATGCCGTCTGGGTCCTGACCCGCAGCGAGTCGGGCCAACACAAACTCTACACCGTGCCTCCGGACCAGCGGGCCCAAGTCCGCCAACTGGCGGCGGCCTGGCGGCACTACCAGCGCGCGCGGGCCCGATTCCTCCAGCAAACGGCGGCCCTGCTGGCCTTGGCCGATCAGCTCGCCGAGTCCCAGCGGGTGGACTGGCCGCCATGAACCTGACTTTGGTCGAATACCAGCCCCAAAAGGTCCTGGCGGCCTTCCGCCAGGGCGAGTTCGATGGTTTGGAAGTCATCGGCCAGGCCGATGAGCGGGATTTCTTCCAGCGCTGTTTCCAGGAACGCCTGCTGTCCCGCTTGGCCGCTTCCATGCCCACGGCCCGGAAAAAGGAGGAGGTCCCCCGCTGGTTCATCCTGGCGGCCAATCTGAGTCTCAAACTCCACCAGGAGAACTCGTTTTTGGCTTTTGAGCGCGTGGTGCGGTGCGGCGGGCTCTTGGCGGCCCTGCCGCCCGACTTGGCCGCCAAGCATCTGGATGCCCGAACTCGGCAGTGGGCGCTGCACTGTCAGGGGTTCAACGCCAAGAACAGCTATGACCGGGCCTCCCTTGGACCAGGACACGTTGCGCAAGGCCCTCAAGGATGTGAGCGCTGCGGCCTGGCTGGAGTCGTTCAACGGCTCGGTCCAGC
>CAWJBS010000010.1:0-10892 GCA_963840845.1 Bryobacterales bacterium | reverse complement strand
GTTTAGTAGTTGGATTAAGTGGAGCAGTGATTATGGCAGTACCAGCGATGGATACGGGACATAGCAGCACGCTGGGTATCGGGATGATTGTGATTGCACTCGTTTCATACGGAATTGCCTTGAGCCTGGCGCGGTCGTTGCAGATGAAGTACGGCGCCATTCCGGTGATTTGGCGGGCGCAAGCGGTGGGGCTGATTTTGACGGCGCCGCTGGGCATTCCTGATTTGTTGGCGGCCCATTGGACGCCAGTACCGTTACTTTCTTTGATAGCGCTTGGCATGGGCGGTACGGCTATTGCAAATGTCTTACTAGCTTCGGCAGCGGGGCGATTCGGTGCGGCGAAAGCTTCGGGCACAACCTTTCTGATTCCGTTTGTGGCGCTAGCGTTAGGGCTAATCGTGCGACACGAACAAGTGGCCGTACTTTCGGTAGTGGGCAGTTTGATTTGTTTGTCTGGAGCTTGGTTTATGAAGAAGGCCAGTAGCCATTGAAGAATGAAGGTAGGATCAGAAACATGAAGAAGATAGTTCTGCTCATCGCGCTGTTGCCAGGGTTGGCACAGAGCCAGGTAGCCAGTCATTGGTATGACCATGCGGTGATCTATGAAATTTATCCGCGTAGCTTTCAGGATTCCAATGGTGATGGCGTGGGCGATCTGAACGGTATTACGGCACGGCTCGACTATTTGAAAGATCTGGGCGTAGATGCAATTTGGGTGACGCCGTTCTTCCCTTCTCCCAATTTTGATTTCGGCTACGATGTTTCCGACTATGTGAACGTGGCGCCGGAGTACGGCACGATGCAGGATTGGGATAACTTGGTTGCCGAAGCACGCAAGCGGGGCATTCGAATCCTGGTTGACTTTGTAGTGAATCACACTTCGGACCAGCATCCGTGGTTCAAAGAGTCGCGGTCTTCGCGCGACAATCCGAAGCGGGATTGGTACATCTGGAAAAGCGGCGGAGGCAAGAACGAACCCCCGACGCATTGGACTTCGATTTTTGGCGGGTACACGTGGACGTGGGACGAGAAAACGGAGCAGTGGTATTACCACATTTTTCTCCCGCAACAGCCGGACGTGAATTGGACGAACCCGGACTTGCGCAAGGCGATGTTCGATGTGGTGCGGTTCTGGCTGGACCATGGGGCGAGCGGGTTCCGGCTGGACGCGACGCCCTATTTGATTGAAGATCCGACGTTTCCAGAAGATCCGAATCCGCCCGAGAAAGGTGCTCCGGCGGCGTTGCAGCCCTATAATTCGGGGCGTCCGGAGAATCATCAGGTGTTGCGGGAGATGCGGCACATTTTGGACACGTATCCCGGCGAACCCGTGTTGCTGGGTGAATCTTCGACAGCGACGATTGAGGACTTGGCAAAGGTGTATGGCAAGAACCGCGATGAGATTCAACTGCCGATGGATTTTCTGTTTGGCAACTTGACGAAGCTGGATGCGGCGCGGTTCAAGAAAGAAGTGGACGATGCGCAGTTGAAACTGGGCGGGCAGACGCCAGTTTTTTTCTTTAGCAGCCATGACCACCCGAGGCAGTGGAGCGTGTTTGGCGATGGCATACATAATGATCAGATTGCGAAATTGACGGCGGCTCTGGTGCTGACGCAGCGCGGCACGGCGCTGATGTACTACGGAGAAGAGTTGGGCATGGCGACGATGCCGGCGAGTGAATTGAAGACGTTTCCGACAGGGCCGAAGCGACCAGTGGCGGATGAACGCGATGGCGAACGCACGCCGATGCAGTGGAACGCGACGCTGAATGCCGGCTTTACCAAAGGGTCGCCTTGGCTGCCGGTGGAGAAGAGTTACCGGCGATGCAATGTGGAAGTGGAGAAACACGAGCCGAATTCGATTTACACCTGGTACGTGCGTTTGTTGAAGCTGCGGCATGAGAATGCGGCGTTTCGCGACGGGAGTTACGTGCCGCTGGATACGGGCAATCCGAATGTGTTCGCGTTTGGACGCAAGGCGGGAGCGGACGAGATGGCCCTGGTGGTTTTGAACACGAGTGCGAGCGCACAAACCGTGCATGTTAAGGGGATGCCAGGAGAGTGGCCAAAATTTAAGCGCGTGTTGATGGCGAGTCCGCAAAGTACTGCTGTTCCTTTCTCTTCGACAGTGAAGATTGCCGGTTATGGAGTTTTGATTGCCGAGTAAGTGAACACACTTCGAGTGAGTTACTTGACCGGCAAAGGATTTTAGAGGGTGTTAGGCGGCCATTTGCTGGCCGCCGGCACTGACATCTGGGTCAATTCCGGCGGGCGCAACGGTTGGCGATGGCGATGTTCGCCCTTTCTGCGCCTGCATCCTCCATTGGACGGTTTCTTTTTTCAAAAGGAACTCTTCTTTTTTCAAATTGAGGGCTTCAGAAGCCCGCGTATCAGCAGCTTGTTTGAGTTTGTGCGATTCGAACCCAATTTCGGAGTTTTGCTTTTGTTTTCTTAGATTTTGGAGCTCGTTGAGAGCCTTGTGGAAGGCGCGTTCATGCGTTGTTTCGTAGCGGATGAAGAGCGCGAGCTTGGTTGGCTCGACGTTTTTGATGCCGTACATCATGCAGTCGGCTTGAAAACGGAGAGCGCGGGCTCGTAACCACTCAGACTCGGCCATGTGGCGAACGAGGAGGGACTCGGTTTCGCTTACAGGGTTGTGTTCGTCGCGAAGCTGGCTAAGAAGCTCCTGGAATTTTTCGGGATTCTCTTCCATGAGAAAGCCGAAATGTTCGTGTGTTCTGACAGCCATCCCGTGACGCCAGTTATTAAGTGCGGACTCGACGGAGCCAGCCTCGGAGGTAGGCCCGGTGGAATGTTGCGCGTTTAGTTTGTTCGCGGCTTTTTGTTTTTCGGTAGCCATTTGATTCGTTTCCTTTTTAAATGTCAGTTGGTTGTGCAGCGAGCGCGACGGGCGCTGCCTTTTTGGAACGTTTGCGGGTTCCGAGAGTACTGAACATTTTCACGGTACACGAAGTTGTCAAGCGGCAAAATCAATTTTTGGCTGGAAGTGATTGAAAACAAGCGACAGATTTTTGGGAAAGGTTCGTGATCGAAAAAAATGACCGAGAGTTTTGGCTGATAGTTAGTGCGAACGTTGATTTTTGGGTGCTGGGATATACGGAGGACGGCCAGTCAAAGGCGGCTTGGCCATTCGCAGCTGAAGCGACGGTTCAGGGAAAAGATCTACGATTGGCGACGAGGGCGTGCGTCAGAGGCGCTGTTCCAACAATATGTAAACCGTTTCCCCTACATCTTTGCCAATGGCCTCCTCGTCTCGGCTTTGATGGGCAGCATATGTTGTCCGTCGCCCATCGCCATAAATGACGCTCGGAACGGGTAGCCGTCGATCCTTCCGCTGACTTTGACCAGTCCCTTCGTCCCGAAGTAGTGGGCCGAATCCGGCCAAACTAAATATTGGTGCTCGTTGCAGACCGTTTGGCCGTTTTTCGGGTGGGTTGGACACGTTTGTCGGCGCGGCGGACGATTCAGGCCAAGCAGCGAAGCTTGTCACAACGTTTCCGGAAAACTTCGGGATGGCGGACGGCCAGGGAGTGAACCGGCACATAAGGGCGTTCTTTCGATACGGATTCATTAAAAATTGCTCTACGTGACAATTTCGTTTGTCGCGGCGAGACCTCGGCTTTCCAAGGATGTACGTGCCTGTTCGATTGGGCAATCGGGGGCGACGCGACCTGACGCGACTTGACGCTTTTTAACGCTTGTTCAACAGAGCGTGCCGCGGTTAAGATCGCGGAAGTAGCAATCGACCCGCACTGCAGGCCGGTGCCTGGGCACCTTTGACCACGGAAAACGGCTCAATCGGGCGTTGATTAAGGAGAGGACTTTATGAAACTTGAAACGGTTGGATTCGCGGTGGGCGCTCTGCTCATTGAGGCTAGTCTGGCGGCTGCATCGCCGGTCACATTCACGGAAACCGTGAGCGCCAGCGGCTCGCTCGGATCCAGTTCATTTACGAATTCACTGGTTACGTTGACCGCCACGGGGGATACGTCGAACGTATTCGCTAAAGGTCCAGGCTGGTTTTGGCTGGAGGGGGTGCCGATTTCAATCAGCATAGCTTCGCTTGGTACGACAACCAGTCTGACAGATGTGGGCGTCGTAGGTTCGTGTCAGCCGAATTCCTGCCCGAGCAGTTCGTCTGCTCTTGGGGCTTTTGGCGACGTCACCCAAGACCGCGACATTCTGGATACATTAAGTGCCGCCTTCAATAACTACAGCCTGACGACCTCGATCGGTCCTGTCACGGGTACTAATCTTATTAATCCGTCAAGCGGTTTCAACACAAGTGAAGGCCTCTTTAAGATTACTTCGGCGGGCAACCCCACGTTTACAGCGGCAGTGGGCTCGTCTACGCCCGAACCCGATTCAGGGGCTTTGCTCGGGCTAGGTTTAGGTGCTGCAATAGCCTTTATTAAGTTGCGGAGGTGATGAAGTGTAGGTGGGCGAGAGAGGGTTTCATTCAGGAGTGGGCCAGATTTTCTCGAAGCCCTCCCTCTGCCAGTGAAGTACGGGCAGGAGTTGTTGATCATCTTGTGGGCCGAACTTGTGATTAAGAAGATGCTGCGACTCGAGGGTAGTGTGAACCACGCGATACCCTTCGACGATTTCCGCGCTCCGCAGCGACATCTGTTGGTCGAAGCAGTAGATGGCTGACCCAATGAGTCCGGGTGGGCCGCCGCTGACGATGGGTTCACGCGTTTGGAGAATCTGGGAACATACCAGATCCGGCATATCCTGATGGATTTGCCAGACAGTGGGCCAAGCGCCCAAAGCCCGTGCGACATCCGTTTCCGGAAACACGAAGAAGGCAAACGGGACGCCGGAAGGGCAGCTGCGGCACTGGTAGTGAGGGTTCGATGCGGGGCCGAAGCCCGACGGGTTATCCCAGTCGAGCACGGCGAGGCTGCCGCCGTGGAACTCATTGTTCGTTCCCCCCACCATGAGGAAGCGGCGACTGCCAAAATGCGCCAGCGCAACGTCATAGAGCCGACCCGGGCTCCAGTATTCTCCCAACAGCTGGCCAGAAGCCGAGTATTTTTGGACGACGGCAGGGAACCAGGTGGGATCATATGAGATGACGAGAACGGCTTTTTGCCTGGGAGGATCCTCAATCACAAAGAACTGCAAAACGGCGAACGGAGGACCGAAAGTTCGATCGCCGAAACGGACAGGGTGAGCGATTGTACGGCCCGGTACGACAGAAAAACGGACGGAGCCGTCAGCATTAAAACAGTAGAACGATCTTTTGTATTCGTCGGTGCTCACAGCAAGGAAGAGAAGCTCCTGGTGTCCGTCGTTATCGAGATCAACGAACCGACCGATGTCGGGCTGCACCCCGGAGCCGCCCTCCGCGTGGTAGCTAGAGGGCTGCAGGGCGAAGGCGAAATCATGCGCCCACACGACTTTGCCACGCGAATCGATTGTTAGGAGCCTTTGTTGATCGATTCTCCAAAACACAGGTTCGGGGTGGGAGAAGATCTTGGGAAGAAGTAGGATCGCGATAGCGATAAAAGCGCTAAGAGTAAAAGTAAATGCAATGGGAATCGCTACAGACCGCCAGCGAGGCGGAGGAAGAAAGCTAAGCTCGTTTGGCTCGCATGTGATGGCTTCGCGCGGGAGTGGTTCACGTGCGGTGGGTTGGGATTTGAGAGTTGGACCACCAGTTGCCACCCAGGCATTGAGTTCGCTACGTGAGGCGTAGATAATTGTTCCCTTGGTTCCTTGTTTGCGGCGAACAGGAAGGCCAAATTCTTTCTCGTAGCGTTGTGCGGTTTTGACAGAAACCTGAAGAACCGCGGCGATGCCGTCCCAATACCGAATAAGATCATCCTCTTGCCGCTCAGAGGCCGACCTTTCGTTGGAGTCCACGTAGTCCTCGCAGTGCCTAGCTCTTGTTAATCTAACACTGCAGAAACTTGCTCTATCCTAGATTGCATGTCGGTTTGTCTTCTCCAGTTGTTCCCAAATCACGGGCCATCCGGAAGTTTCCGTCAGCAGAAAATAGTGGAGGGATGGCCGACCATCCAGGAACTGGCGACTCTGCTCTACACTAAGCCGTTACTCATGCTAAATCCATAGCCGGTAGGAATTGCCATCGGTTTACCGGGACAGTATAGCCAATGTCGGGAGGTCGGCGGGGGCGCAAAGGTAGCCCACTCAGTCAGCTTTCGCTCTCGTAAACATTGGCAGATTTGAGGTGGGACAGATGCGAAGCGTATCTAACAAATATTGAAAACGCCCGTTAAAGCGTCATTTTAAGTCTAGTTTTGGCCGCCTGCAGTTCCTGCCAAATCGCAGCGCCAGCAATCAAACTTCCATTCGGCAACTCAAGATCTCCTGTTTCGACGAGGCCCTCTGTCCAGCGATAGATGACCTGCCCCGTTGGATCAAAAACGAAGATGTGAGAAACGCCCGCCTGTTGGTAGTTTCGGCACTTTTCGATCAGATGTTTGGTTTGATCGTCAGAAAGGATTTCGATGACCAACGACAGTTTGGCTGGGTAACGTTCGTCTCCTTCAGGAAGAATGGCGACATCGGGTCTAGGCTGCCAATCACGCCTAGCTTTGAAGTCGAATTCCCCTCCGGATTCGTAGCCTGCTGCGTCGAGCAGTCGCATCAGGATTTTCTGCAGCAAAGCATGCAACTTATCAGGCACAGGCTTGCGCACCGCTTTTCCATACCAATATTCCCATCCGGCTTCACTGCCGTATCGCTCGTCAAATTCTTCAACTGTGAGGAATTGAGGAGCGGTTGCCATGAATCCAATATACCGGAGGGACTGTGGGGCCGCGTCATCATCGAGCAACATTGTTCTGAAGGCCGCTGCGCGTTAGGCGGCCGAGTGCCGGACAGGCTTCAGGTCCTGAGAGACCCTTTCGCGCGTACCCACATCATCTGCCGCGTCAAGCCCTTATCGCACTTCTCAACTCATTATTGAAGGGCGCCATCTCTTGAAGAGTATGCGGAAAGCGTGTTGCGTGAGCGGGTACAAAAATCGGCGGATACCGCGCTCACCCGTTCACAAATTGCCGGTCAACGAATCCGGGAACTGCGCAAGGGTGTAACTCTTAGCGGTATGTCCACCAATGAATTGATCGAAGAAGGCCGTGAGTGAGAGAGTTCGTCCTGGATGCATCTTTCGCCTTGCGCTGGTGCTTTGAGGACGAGGCGACGAGCCAAACAGAGTCATTAGTAACGACACTGGAGAATCAAACTGCCGTGGCTTGGGTTCCTGAAATCTGGCGTTATGAAATGCTCAACGCCTTAGGCAAGGGCGTCAACCGCCAACGTATAAGCAGCGACAAAGTGTTTCTGCTTTGGCAAGAAATACAAGCGTTGCCGATCCGCGTTATGGAGTTACCTGTGAACTTCAGCGATAAATGGCGGGATTTCTTCAGCGCTATTTGACGGTTATGTTGTGCCAATTACGAGGGTGCTTCGAGCCGCTTCGACAACATCGTCAGTGATTACCGACAAACCGTTTATTTTCATGATGCGCTCGATTTGCACGAATAGACGATGAAGAAGCCGGAAGTTGCCTCCGGTGATGCGGGCGATTGAGGCAATGGCCTGTGTATCCGTGAAATCAAGCTCATCAAGGGTAGGCCAAGCTTTCGCCAATGCCGGGTCAGTACGAAAGAGAGTTCGTCGCCTTGCAAAGGCCGATAGTGATGAGCAAAACCAACGCGGCTGTACAGCTGGGGATAGCGGGAAAGGCGCTTTTCCATTCCCGGCATGCCGATCAAGATGACGCCAACGCCTCTGCGGTCAAATATGTCGCGGATAAATTCAAGGCATGTGACGGACAGCCGCTCGGCTTCATCGAAGATGAGCAGTTCAACATGTATTTCACTTTTCCGATAGTCCCATCTGACATGGCGGTTGAGGTGATCGTCGATGCAATCATCGACAGTGCCTATGCGATCAACGAGGGTTTCTTTCAAATCGCGCAAGGTGCCCATCACGGTCGGCGTGTGAAAGACTGTACGCGACCGCTCCAATGCTTCGAGTATCCTTTTGCGCATAAAACCACGTCGGCTTTTTATATTCTCGATAAGGGGGCTAGCTAAATCCCAATTCGCGTAGCGACGCGCGGACAGCGTTTTTCCAACACCGGCGGCGCCATAACAAAGGCCAACATAGCGATGTTTTCTCACCGCCTCCGCGAACTCGATAAACCGGCGATGCTCTTTCGTAGCAATGAATGTTCCGGCTCTTGGACTGCTCATCTATCGTCCTCCTGATAGATGCGAAGCTTTGTCCGGCGTGCCCCTTGTGGGGGCTTTTGATCTTCAGCTTGTGGTTGGGCCGTTGGACCGGCAAGAAATCAACAACCCGCGCCACACGTTCATTTATGGTCGTGCGCAACGAGCGGCGATGCAGCCGCCGCGCCGCCTGAATATCTTTCAGGGTGACGACTTCGCCGGCGTGTTCCTCACTAACTGCACGGCAGAGGAATTCGTTGCGGTAAAAGACCCTGATTTCTGACAGGTCGCGCGGATCATAACGGACCGTCACCGCATCGCCGACATAACCGGCCATGGTCGGATGCTGATAGCGTAGCCCTTGAAAATGGATGCCGTCGCGTTGCACGGTTCGTGGCTTCGCGTGCATGACGAGCAAAAGATCGAGTTCTTCGAGGCTTTCAGGAAGCCGTGGCAGGAACCCCTTGCCACGCCATGCGTCGAGCGGTGTTTCGTCAATCTCGCTATGGATGCGGGAATGATAAGTGCCGATTATGTAGCGCGTGATCGCCGCGTCCAACTCGGCCAATGACAGCTTAGGCGCAGAAGTCGGTTTGCCTTTCACCAGATGGCCGGGCAATTCCGGCAGGAGTTCAGTGTTCAGCGTTCCGAACAGGCGCTCTATTTTGCCGCGCCCTTGCGGTCTGGCAACGGCAGAATAAACGATGCGAAAGCGCAGACTGGCCGCTACTTGATCGAGGTGCTTGCTGGTGAAGTCGCTCCCGTGATCGACATAGAGCACATCGGGGATGCCGCAGACGGGCCAAGCTGCATCACCTTTCCGCCAAATTGCCTGCCGCAGCGCAAGGCTGGTGTTGAGGATCGACGGCGCACCGAAGAACACCATGATGCCCGCGACCGCACGGGAATAATCGTCCATGACGGTTGTAAGCCACGGACGAGCTGGCTTGCCCCTTTGGTCAAGAATAACCAGATCGAGAATGGTGTGATCGGCCTGCCAGATCGCATTGGCGCTATCGGCGCGATGCCGGCGTATCAGTTCGTAGCGGTTGCGAAAGGCTGATGCCCCCTCATGCGCCAATGTCACCATTGCCGGGTCAAGATCGGCGAGGATCGCATAAATCGTGCTGTAGGAGGGAACGGCCCAACCTTGCGCCTTCGCCATAGTGCTGATGCGTCGATGAATAGCGGCGGCTGATGCGCGTGGTTTCTTCAGCCCCATGCCCTCAATAACCGCCAGAAGATGATCCGGCAAGCGGCGGGCGTCGGCGTCGTTACGTGTCGAGCGCGCCAGCCCCGCAAGGCCATTCTGCCGGTAGCGAGCTACCCAGCGCTCGGCGGTTCGGATTGAAATCCCGGCTTGACAGGCGGCATGCGCTAACGAAGTATCCTCTTCGATATGAGGCCGGAGAATGTTAAAGCGTTCCATTGCCAATTGGCGCTGCTCTTCTGTCAGAGCGGCTTGGGCGACAGGCTTTTCTTTGTCTTGCGCCATAGGTTCAATAACCTTCGTTTTTGCACCCCATCCGTGGCGAAGCAAAAAAATGCTCCAAACGCCAGAAATGCAGTTGCAGAACTATGGTGCAAAAGATATGGTTCATAATAAACATATTATTTTGGATTTTGCACCATGAAAATTGGCTACGCTCGGGTTTCGACTGACGCTCAGGAGACCCATCTGCAAATGGATGCGCTCAAACGTGTCAAGTGTGGTCGTGTTTATGAGGAGAAGGCTTCGGGCGCGAAGGCCGACCGCCCCGAATTGATGAAGCTTCTCGACAATGCCCGTAAAGGTGATGTTGTTGTGGTCTGGAAGCTGGATCGTCTCGCACGATCGATTCGGCAACTCATAGACACTACAACGATGTTGAACGAACGTGGTGTCGAGCTTTTATTCCCTTACAGAAAATATAAACACCACAACACCAAGCGGCAAGCTGACATTTCATCTCTTTGCCGCTCTGGCGGAATTTGAACGCGACATACTCCGCCAGAGGGTTAATGCCGGTCTTAAAGCTGCTCGCCGCCGGGGACGCATTGGCGGCAGGCCTAAAGCACTCGACCAAGCGGCAGTAAAGAAGGCTCGTGCGCTATTAAACTCCGGGGAATACAGCAAAGTTCAGGTGGCCGAAGAGCTTGAGGTAAGTCGCCATACGCTCTGGCGGGCACTGTCGCAGAAGGTCGCCGACTGAGCGGACGGTTGCGCCAAAACAGCCAAGGAACCTTGTACAAGAGGAATTACCTATGCACGTCTGCCCGCTTCCGTCGCACATTGAAACTCTGCTTTCCAAGGTAAAAGCTCCTCCCCGTCTCAAAGCGCATCTTTGCCTGGTTCACGACACCGCCCGTCAACTAACGGCTGAGATCAGCGCTGCTTGGCCGAAATTAGTTTTCGATGCACACGCCATACATCTGGGCGCCGCAACTCATGACATCGGCAAGGCTGTCCATCCGCAGGAACTGAGCGAGCCTGGTCACACGCATGAAGATGCTGGGCGAAGGCTGCTGCTTGAACACGGCTGGTCTGAGCAGTCAGCCCGCTTTACGGTTACGCATGGACGCAAGCTTGACGCCGACGATACGCTCGAAGATCTGCTCGTGGCCGTCGCCGACAAGGTGTGGAAAGGAAAACGAGACGACGAGCTAGAGAAGGCGTTGGTTGCGCCT
>CAWJBS010000009.1:0-45743 GCA_963840845.1 Bryobacterales bacterium | reverse complement strand
GAAGAGATGGCGCTGTTTCCTGGGGAAGGGGCCGACGGAGCGGGAGTTGCAGCGCGTGAAGCGCAATCGTACGCGGGGTTCGTGCGCGGCGCCGAACCAATTGCGGGTTTGGCGGGAAATCTGACATTTTGGTGATGGCGATGGTTCTATGACGGTCCGCTGGACGCTTACAAAGAACGGCTGGCGCGGCGAGAAAAATTGACGAGTTTGGATTCCCGCTCTACGGCGCGCGAGTGGCTTTCTGACGGAGTTTACACGCTCGAAGTGGAGCCCTTTGGCAATGCGAAGGCGGCGTTCCCCCTCAGGCGCACTGGCGATGGCGCTGCTGGGCGAGCCGCATGAGCTGAAATTGCCGACGGTGCAAGAAGCGAACTTGTCGAATGGCTTGCGGGTCATATCGGCAGAGCGGCATGAAATTCCGGTGGTGAATTTCTGGTTAGAAAGTGAATTCCGGCAGTTCGCGTCTGATGATTCGGTATGTTGGATGCGAAACTAACGGGCTGCTGACGGTGTACAAAGCGGCGGACGGCTTTGGAGATTAGTGAAGAGTTGCAGATGCTAGGTGCGCAGCTTTCGAGCGGTTGCAACCTGGATATGGCGACGGTTTATTTGACGACGCTGAAAGCGACGTTGGACGATGCGCTGGATATTTATGCGGACGTGATTTTGCATCCGGATTTTCCAGAGGCGGATTTTGAGCGGCAACGGCAATTGCAATTGGCGGCGATTGCGAATGAAAAAGTGACGCCGATTCAGATGGCGCTGCGGGCGCTGCCACCGATTTTGTATGGCAAGGGCCACGCTTATGGTTCGCCGCTGACGGGATCGGGCACGGAAAGACGGTGCAGCAGATTCAGCGCAAAGATATGCAGCGCTATCACGATACCTGGTTCAAGCCGAATAACGCCACGCTGATTGTGGTGGGCGATACGACGATGGCGGAGATTCAACCGAAGTTGGAAGCGCTGTTTGCGGGTTGGAAGCCAGGGGATGTGCCGGTGAAGCATATGGCGGAGGTGCAGGCACCTGCGAAACCGGCGATTTATGTGGTGGATAAACCAGGGGCGGTGCATTCGGTCGTGCTTTCGGGAACGATTGCGCCAGCGCCGAAGATGGAAGATGAAGTGGCGCTGGAGACGATGAACAATGTCTTTGGCGGGACGTTCAGCGCGCGGTTAAACATGAATTTGCGCGAGGAGAAGCACTGGTCTTACGGCGCGGGGTCGGTTCTGTATGGGGCTACGGCGCAACGGCCGTTTTTGGCGTATTCGTCGGTGCAGGGCGATAAGACGGCGGATTCCATTAGCGAAATGCTGAAGGAGTTGAAGGGCATGCTGGGCGAGATGCCGGTGACGGAAGACGAACTGGAAGCGACGAAGCAGCAGCAAATCTTGGAGTTGCCGGGACAGCATGAAACGATGAATGCGGTAGGCGGATTGCTGGTGGATTTGATGCAACAGGGGTTGCCGTTGGACTTCTACAGTACTTATGTTGGCCGGGTTACTAAGTTGACGACGGACGATATTACGGCGGCGGCGAAGAAGGTGCTGGATCCGGCGCGGACGATTTGGATGGTGGTGGGGGACCGCAAGGAACTGGAGCCGGCGTTGAGGGCGCTGAATCTGGGCGAGATTATTGCGGTGGAGGCTTAGGCGTTGCGCGCGGCGGTCGCGGTACTGCTTCTCTGTCCATTTGTTGGCGGCGGGGCGACGGCCACTCCGGATTGGCCGAAGGTTGAGCAGCACGCGGTGGAGTTTTTGCAGGAGTATGTGCGGGTGCGGAGTGTGAATCCGCCGGCGGATACAAGAGAGACTGCGAAGCTGCTGGCGCGCGAATTTGCTGCCGCGGGAATGGAAGCAAAGATCTATGAAAGCAACAGCGCGGGGCATGTGAATTTGCTGGTGCGGCTGCCGGGGAAAGACCGGACGCTGCGACCGCTGCTGTTACTGAACCATATGGACGTGGTGCCGGTGGATGCGACGCGCTGGAAACAGGATCCGTTTGGGGCGCAGATTGAGAACGGCGTTTTGTGGGGACGCGGCGCGCTGGACATGAAGAGTACGGCGGTTCAGCAGTTGACAGCACTGATTTTGCTGAAGCAATTGGGGATTGTGCCGCCGCGCGACATCGTGTTTCTGGCCAATTGTGATGAAGAGACAGATGGTTCGAACGGCGCGGGGTGGATGATTGAGCATCACTGGGACGAGTTGAATCCGGAGTATGTGCTGGATGAAGGCGGCATCGGCTCGCGCGATTTGTATGCGCCGGGGAAGACGGTGTTTGGCGTTTCGGTGGGAGACAAGCAGGTGCTGTGGGTGAAACTGCGAGCGACGGGGACGTCGGGGCATGCGTCACAGCCGATTGCGGATAATGCGAACGACATTTTGTTTCGGGCGATTGAGAAGGCGAAAGAGTTTCCGGCGTCGGACAAGCCGAACGCGGTTGTTGCGCAGATGCGGGCGCAATTGGGCGAGTTTGCGCCGAACAAGTTTATGAACGCGGTGCAACAGAATACGATTTCGTTGACGACGCTGCGCAGTGGGGTGGGCGATCCGCCTAAAGTGAATGTGATTCCGTCGGTGGCGGAGGCGACGCTCGATTGCCGGTTGCTGCCGGGGCAAAATGCGGAAGAGTTTTTGTCGGACATGAAGGCGCGGGTGAACGATCCACGGGTGACGTACGAATTACTGTCGCATCCAGATGACCCAGGGCCGAGCCGGACGGATACGCCGTTGTTTCGGGCGCTGGCGGCGGCGATTCATAAGCAGCATCCGGAGGCGCTGGTGGTGCCGGTGATTATTCCGTATGGGACGGATAACCAGAAGTTCCGGAAGCGCGGGGCGATTGGGTATGGGTTGATGCCGATGATTGTGGATGCGGCTACGCTGGCGACGATGCATAGCGATTCTGAACGGATTCCGCTGGATGAGTTTAAGACGGGGCTACATATTTATTTTGATATTTTGACGGGGAGCTGGTAACAAGAGGCTCGCAGCGCACGGCGCATTGGCTTTGCTTTTTTTGAGACGATCGCAAAGAGGTCCATGACTTGAAAGACCGCACACCTCTTTGATGGGGTGAAACGAATAGGCACTATGTGTAACCTTATTCGATGTAAGCAATTCCTTGGGGTAGGAGTGAGTCAATCAATGCGTATCGCTAGTTTTCTCGGAGTGGGTTGTGCTTTGGCGGCGAGTTTCTGCAAAGCCGACGGTTTGGACAAGCTCTCACCTGGCGAGCATGACGCTCCGATTCGCGACGTTCAGTTGCACTACACGGTCGCCGGGAAAGGACCATTAGTGTTTGTGTGTTCTCCTGGGTGGGGAGCCGGATCGTTTTACCTACAGCAAGGCTTGGCTCCGCTAGAGAAAGCACTTCACGCTCCTCTTTATCGACACGCGTGGCAGCGGCAAATCTTCAAGGCCGCAAGACACGAGCTCGTATGAGCGCTGTCGACATGGCGGATGACATTGAGGCGTTACGCAGTTATCTTTCACTCGATCAAATCACAATGATGGGGCACTCAGATAGCGGAGCCATCGGCCTCTTTTATGGGGAACGCTACCCCGGCAAGCTCTCGAAGCTGGTCGTTATCGATGGCGTCTCATACGGGCACACTGCCCAAGATCGCCAAGAAACCGAGAACGAACAGCAGATCAGGGGACGCCTGGCTTCTGATCCCCGATACAAGGCTGCGTTCGAGCCATTCAAGCCCACGGCGGAAGGAGACGTGGGAATGTTGCAAGTTATGCAGCATAGTTTGCCTTTATATTTCGCCGATCCGGAAAAGAACCTGCTGGTGTTTGCGCGAACCCTGGAGGGCATGACCCCATCTTCGTTCGCAGCGAAAACGAATATGCCGGCGAACCATGCTCCGCAGATCGACTCAACTTCGCGGCTTAGTGAGATTAAAGCGAAAACGTTGATCGTCGTAGGAAAGCAGGACCGGATCTGTCCTGTAATGGTTGCTGAGGATTTGCACAAGGCGATTGCGGGGTCGGAACTCGTGGAGCTAGAAGGCAGCGGGCATTTTCCATGGATTGAACAGCCCACTGCCTTGTTTGCAGCAATTTCAAAGTTTCTCGCAAAGTGAGAAGTGTAATGCTGCTTGCCATTGAAATTTGCCAAGTGCAAATTTCAGAGAAGATCCAACAAGAACGCGTTTGATGATTCAGCGACATGTCTATGGCGAAGGCGGCAGTTCCAAATTGTGCCATACCGCAATCAACCACTTCCCTTTGTCGCTCGTAACCACCCAGTTCAAAATTCCTCGACGCGTTCCCCACGGTTTTCCTTCCGGCGATATGGCTCCGGTCTGCTCCCACTTCACATCGACAGTGGCCACGTCAGAGCGAATAAGACGAACGTTCGTGCCGAGTATTGTCAAACGCGCGTGTGCGAACGAAGGCCGGTTTGTTTCCGAAAAGAGCGCGGCATGAAACTGCTCAATGGCGGTTCTTCCTTGTACGGACATGCCTACCGGATTTGTGAACTCACCATCTTCCGCAAACACGGAGCCGAATGCTTTAACGTCCTTGGCGTTCACTGCCTCATTAAACCTTTCAACAAGCGCGTGGATGGCAGCCCTCCGCGCGTCATCCTCTGGCACGGCTGCCATAATCAGAACCGTTCCAAACGCGGTCAATAGAATGGAAACAAATGTGGTGGACAATCTACGGGTAAGTCATTGCAAGGTCAGTTTGCCACGGTTAACCACAATGGCGATCTTAAAAAAACCTTGACACTCTGTCAATGGGACGGGAGGCAATGGGTCGCGATATCAGTTTGGACCTTTTGAGGTGGACTCCGTTGCCGGGCGGCTGCTTAAAAACGGCGCTCCCGTCTTACTCCGCGAGCAGCCGTTCCAGGTTTTGCTCACTCTATTGAGCACTCCAGGAGAGTTGGTCTCTCGTGAAAGCCTGCGCACGCGGCTCTGGGGCAACAGCACTTTCGTCGATTTCGAGAACGGATTAAATTCGGCTATCAGCCGGCTTCGCGATGCCCTGGGTGATAGAGCAAAGACGCCGGTCTGGATTGAGACCGTTCCGAAACGCGGCTATCGATTCATCGGACCGTTGCCAAGGTCAGCGGCTGTGACCGCTTACTTGAAGGGCCACCATGTGATCTCTCCCCACAGCCACGAGTCGATGCTAAAGTCACTGGCTTATTTCGAAGAAGCGATTGCGCTGGATCCCTCATACCCTTTGGCTTATCATGGCGCGGCACTCGTTTACATATTGCGTTGTCTTGTAGACGACGTCCGCCCGCTGGACGCCTTCGCCAAAGCGGACGCTTATCTGACCAAAGGTCTCGGCGTGTCCTCAAAAGTCTGCCATGGTGTTCAACACTCTTGCAATGCTTAGAACATTTCAACGGCGCTGGGAGGAGGCAGAGCGTGCAAGCCAAAGCGCAATGGAATTGGAAGAGCGCAACCCGTTCGTACGAATGATCCGAGCACAATTGTTTTATTGTCTGGGACAACACGATCAAGCCATTCATGAAGCAAAAACTGCGGTCGATCTGGATCCCACACAATCACGGACGCATATGCATCTGACCAAAGGGTTCTACTATGCGAGGCGCTTTCCAGAATGCATCGCCGCCGGCGAGGCTGGCCTTGACGTTTGCGCGGATGCCTACACGGCTTTCTATTCTTCCTTCGCTCTTATCGCCATGGGCAAGCCTAGCCAGGCACTGCGTCTTGCCGAGCGCTTCCGGCGGCCGGGAACTCCACAAGTGGTGGAAGCCGCGATGTGGGCTTTTATCAGAGCCAGCGCTGGGCATGAGCGTGAAGCGCTAGAGTTTTCGCGCGAATTAAAGCAACGAAGAGAAACCGGCTATGCTCCGGCCGTTGCCATCGCCTGGTTGGAGATTGCGCTGAGAAACTATGAGAGCAGCATCGACTGGTTAATGCTAGCGCTCGAAGAGGGCGAGCCATATTTGGCTTCGGCCAGCGTTTCGCCTGCGTATGATCCGATTCGTGAGCTTCCGCGTTTTAGGATGTTCTTGAAACGTCTCGAATCGTCCAAAGCGGCGAGTGCGATCACTGACTGAGCAACTGGGAGAGTCGGTGAAGGATGTCTCCGCCTCGGAACGCAAACGGGGACACTACTGCCACTTTTGATTCGCCGTTTGTAACGCGGGTTGACGCAACCTCGCAATGTCCCCGTTTGCTTTTCAATGTCTGGAAAGCGACGGATCAAGAGACGAGTTCGCGGTAGAGGGCGGACCATTGGTCGCGGATGGGTTGCCAGCCATAGCGTTTGGTCTCGGCGAGGCCGTTGGCGGTTAGGGTTTCGACTAAGTCTTCGTTTTCGAGAAGTTCCAGGGAGCGGGCAGCGAGGGCTTCGTGGTCGTTCAAATCTACCAGCAAGGCTGAATAGCGGTCTTTGGCGATGTAAGGGATGCCGCCGGCTTTGGTCGCCACTACGGGGATGCCGGAAGCGAAGCATTCCAGGATTGAGCCTGGGAGGTTGTCGATGTTGGGCGTGGTGAGGTAGATATCGGCGGCGTCGTACAGCGCGGGAATTTTGCTGTATGGCACGCTGCCGATGAATTGGGTGTTCTTCAACTGCAAATCTTGGGCGAGTTTTTCGAGCACGGGGCGATGGAAGCCGTCGTTCGCAATTGTTAAAGAGGCTTCGGGGTATTTGGCCTGAATAATTTGGAAGGCGCGCAGAATGCACTCCACGTTGTACAACGGCTCGAGGCCGCGGTTGGTCATGAAGATGGGGCGCAGCTTGCGGCGTTGGCGATAGATGAAGTTACCGGCGTCGAGAATGTTGAAGATGGGCTGAGCGGCGATACCGTATTTGGCGAAGACATCCACCAGGAAGCCAGAGGGAGTGACAATACGATCGGCCATCTTCAAGGTGGGCAGAGCGGTTTTCCAAGTGTTGATATGCTTTTCAGCCTGGCCGTCGTGATAATGAATGATTAGTTTTTTGCCGTACAGTTTGCCGAACAACAAGGCAGGAATGGTCCAGAGGGCGTACGAGCTCAGTCCTGCGGTGAAAATGTGGATAACATCTGCATGCCGTGCTGCGAGCATGAGCTTCGGGTTGTACTGTGCGGAACTGACAATGGTCCGCAAGAAGGGAATCTTGAGAACCCAAAGCAGCGGCTTCGGCGGCCTAGGCGCGAGAGGGAAGAAGGTAACCGTTTGCCCAGGAACGCTATTCAAGGCCTGCAAGAGTTGCTCGGCTTGAACGGATTGACCGCCCACAATATAGAGCGGCGGAGCGATGAGTAGAACGGAGATGAGGGGTGGTGGTGCAGCCGTTGAAGGCTCTACCGCAAACATTTCCTGAGTCTGTTCGCCGATCATCATCCAGCCAGTGCTTCCATCCAATTCTATTATCGGATGAGACGTGGCTTTTCTAGAAGCCGAAGGTGAGGGTAATTTCCAACTGGTTCTTCTGGGTGCCGATGACGTTGCTGGCGAAAGTATCGCCCATCCAGCGGGTGTAGCGAACTTCCGGAGAGACGATGATGCCGAAATCGTCTTTGGCAATGATTCCCGCGCCGACGGTGGCTCCGTAACTGGTGCGGTGATACGCGGTGTTGGAGGGGATTCCAGGGCCGATACCAGCGGTGCCGCCAAAATCAGTCTGGTCGGACGTTGTCACACGCGAAATGACATCACGATAGGTGCCACCCAGTTCGTAGAATGTGTGCTTGCTGGGGTTCCATTTTTTACCGTTGTAGCGAACAAGCGCGGGGATATCGATCATGCGGATGCGCGAACGCTCGGCAAAGGCGTCGAGGTTGGCGTCGGTGGTGTTGTACATCCAGTCGTAGCCAGCGTAGCGATAAATACCGCCGATGTTGATCCAAAAGCTGCGCGTAATGCGTGCATTTAAAGTCAAGCCGCCGCCCGTCCAGCCTGCATTATTGGTGGCAAGCAACTGATCGCCGGCGGAATCCTGCAGGTTGCCGCTGTTGTCGGTATGCAAGAGCCGGAGGGGAGTCATGCTGCCGGTCAAGCCGATCCAAACACGCGGGATGGGGGTTTCCGAAGCCCTGACGGACGAGGATACGCCTTTTTTGGGTGCGTTTTTATCCTTGTCTTGATCTTTGTCTTTATCTTTCTTATGCCAAGGGATGATGCTCGGATCGCCGGGGTCGTCCGCAGCGGCAAAACACGAAACAGCCAACAGCGAAGTGGCTAAGACAAGGATCACACTTTTGGTCAAGCTAATTTTCACCTAAACTCCCCGAATCTTCTATTGTAGAACGTTGACCGAATATTTACGGTTGTGCCCAGTAGCGGTTACGCGCTTGAACGACGAGGCCGGGCGTGCTCACTTTGAGCTGAAGCTTACGGAATTCGCCCACAGCGGGCGGCTTATCTGAGACGTAGCCCAAGCTGTATTGGCTACGTAATTCATCTTGAATGACGTTGAAGATGTCGTCGATGTTTTGCTTTTTCGTCACCTCAAAATAACGGCCGCCGGTTTCTTTGGACATGTGCTGCAAGCCAGGCCGACCAGGACCGCCGCCGGTATCGGAGAAAAAGATAGAGAAGATCAGCGTGTCGGCTTTCTGGGCGGCATCGATGGCGTTGGCCAGGGTGGCATCGCTGTCGTTATCGTCGCCGTCGGTGAGAAGAATGAGGGCTTTGCGGCCGTGCTGATGCGCCATGATTTCGTTCGAAGCCTTGACGATGGCATCGAAGAGTTTGGTGCTGAGGCCGCTGCCGTTCTCGAGTTCGCGGCGAGTGGGTGTATTGACCTGCGTGAGCGCATCGTTCAGATCGCGGTAGGAAGAAGTGAGATCCTGGCGCGTGAGAAGAGCGGAATCAAACTGCATGACGAAAATCTGATCTTTGTTTTCGCGCAAGACCTGATCGAGAAAGCGGAAGCTGGCGGCACGCTCTTGATCGAGCACATGTTCCTGGCTCATGCTGGTGTCCACCAGAAGGCCGAGGGTTAACGGGAGATCAGTTTGACGGGCGAAGTAGCGGACGGTCTGGGGGCGGCCATCTTCGAGGATGGTGAAATCGGGTTGCTGAAGGTCGCGAATGATGGCGCCGTGTTTGTCCATGACGTTGGCCAGAACGTTGACAACGTTGACGCCGACGGAAAATGTGGGGGTTTCCTGCTGGGCGAACGTACAGACGCAGAGGGACAGCAGGAGCGAAACTACGCGCATAAGGGATTGGAGTCGCGCGAGGGGCGGCAGGTTACAGCGAAGGTGATGGTGAGCGGGCACTATGCCTTTTCTAAGCGGGCGTGGGCCGCCTTTACGGTATCTTTCACCTTCTTGAGAAATTGCTTGGCGGTGAAAGGTTCGGGAAAGATCTCAAAATGTTCGAGATCGGCGCGGTATTGGAGGCGGTCATCGTCAATGATGCCGGCGACGAAAAGGACGCCCATGTGGGGATTTTTGAGGCGCAAGTATTTCGCCGCTTCGTGGCCTGGGATGTTGTCCACGTAAGGGTGCGTGATGAGTAGATCGATGCGGTGATCGGCAAAGGAGTCTACGGCTTCGCCGAGATCGCCGGTGGCGTGGACCAGATAGCCGGCTTCTTCCAGGACTTCTTTCAAAACGGAGCGAACCACGGGTTCGGAGCCGAGTAGGAGGATCATGATTCTCTCTTCAATGATGCTGAAGAGATTATTTCACGGGAGTGTAGGTGCCTTTGGGCGTGGTGTCGCGAATGGCTTCGGCGGCGGCGAGAATAGCAGTCTTCTGGTCAGCGGTGAAGCGGGAGAGATTTTTAACTTGCAAAGACATGCGGCGATTTTTAGCGAGTAGCTCTTCATGACGAAGTAGGAAGTCCCAGTAGAGAGTCGTAAAGGGACACGCATCGGGGCCGGTAGATTGGTCGGGTTTATAGCGGCAGCCAGTGCAGTAGTTGCTCATGCGTGCAATGTATTTGCCGGTGGCGGCGTAGGGCTTAGACGCCATGATTCCGCCATCGGAGAATTGGGACATACCCATGGAATTGGGAAGTTCCACCCACTCGACGGCGTCGTAGTACATGGCCAAATACCATTCGTGAACGGTGACAGGATCTACGCCGAACAAGAGTGCGAACAGGCCGGTGACCATGAGGCGCTGGATGTGGTGCGCGTAGCCGTAATCCAAAATTTGTGTAACGGTTTCGCGCAGGCAGTTCATTTCGGTTTTGGCGTCCCAATAGAAATCGGGCAGCGGCTGGTGAGCGCTGAGAGCGTTGCGTTCGGCGTACTGTGGCATGTAGGTCCAATAGATGCCGCGCACATATTCGCGCCAGCCGAGCACTTGGCGAATGAAGCCTTCGACAGCGGCTAAGGGCGCGTGGCCGGCGTGATAAGCCTTCTCTGCAGCAGCGACGACTTTGCGCGCGGGCAACAGCTTCAGATTCATAGCGGAGGAAAGACGTGAGTGGTAGAGATGCGGTTCGCCGGTCCACATGGCGTCTTGGAATTGGCCGAAAGCGGGGAGGCGGTGGGCGATGAAATCGGCGAGGGCTTTTTCGGCGTCGGCGGCGGTGACGGGGAGATCGAAGTGTTCAAGCGAGCCGGGGTGATTGGCGAAACGGGTTTCTACAAGATGGAGGACTTGGCGGGTGATTTCATCCGACGCAAATGTCCGGGGGGGAGGTGGAGTGGATGGCCCAGTTTTGCCGAAACTGCCGCGGTTTTCAGTGTCATAGTTCCACTCGCCGCCAACAGGCGCGCCCTTGTCCATGAGAACGTTATGGCGTTTGCGCATGTCGCGGTAGAAGTATTCCATGCGGAGTTGCTTGCGATCTTTGGCCCAGGCGGCGAATTCGTCGCGTTTGCAGAAGAAGTGGCGGTCCGGGAGGATTTGCAGCATGGTGCGCATCTCAACGGCCACGTTTTTCAGCATGGCTTGGATGCGGAATTCACCGGGCTCGACGGCAATGATGCGTTCAGGAAGAAATGTTTTGATGGCGGCGCCGAGTTCTGCCGAAAGTTCGCCGCGGTTGTCGCGAGCATCGAGCTTCCGGTATTCGACGTTGTATCCTTTGGCGCGAAGTTCGTCGGCGAAATGGCGCATGGCGCTGAGGAACAATGCGATGCGCATTTTGTGCGAGGGCACATGCGAGGCCTCACCGGCGACTTCGGCCATCCAGACGAGATCGCGCGCCTGATCGAAACCGTCGAACGCGGAGGAGTGGTGGTCAAGTTGATCGCCGAAGACGAGGACAAGGTTGCGGAGACGGACCATTACTGGTTAGATCATGGCGCAGGGACATTGGGGAGAAAAGATTAGGCCTCGGAAAATCCGGGAGTAGTAAGGCGTTTCTGCAACTGACGGGATGAAGAAATCCGGCTGTTTAGCGGCACTAGAGAAGTGATGCGAGAAGTGTTGAAAGGAATCGTGAGCGATGGCTGCGCTGCATTTGAGCGGCGAAGTGATCGGCCGGAGGTAGCAGCCTCCGGCCTTTCAATCCAACTTCCCGTAGGAGGTGGTACTTCAATGTTTCACCTGTCACTGAAGGTAGTCTACAAGAAATTGTGGACTATCGTTTTCGAGTTGCGCTGGCCCAAAAACTAGCGTTCACTCTTAACGAGAAAGGGCGGTAGGTCACGACTTGCCGTTCCTTTCTCTTTCAGTGTAGATGAGAATGGGAGGGGTTGCTATAAGCCAATTCGAATTATGGGAATAGGGGTCTTATAAAACCATCTCCGGCTTCTGCCGAATTTCCAAACAGCCTTTTCCTGTTGGCAGCAGCTTACCGGGGTTAAAGGCGCAGTCTGGATCGAAGAGGGTTTTGAAGTCTTTGATCTGGTCGAGCGTTTCATCGCTGAAAAGCTGGCTCATGAGTTCCATCTTCTCCATGCCGACGCCATGCTCTCCGGTGATAGAGCCGCCGACGGAAATGCAGTATTGCAAGATTTCTTCGCCAGCACGTTGGGCGCGCTTGAGGTCGCCTTTCTTGCGGGGATCGAAGGGCAGAATGGGATGCATGTTGCCATCGCCCGCGTGGAAAACGTTGCTGATGGGGATGTTGTGCTTCTTGCCAATGCGCTCAATGGCTTCGAGCGTATCGGCCACTTTGGTGCGCGGCACGACACCGTCTTGCACGTAGTAAGTGGGGCTGACACGGCCGATGGCGCCGAAAGCGTTCTTGCGGCCTTTCCATAAAAGCAGGCGCTCTTCGTGGGTTTGCGCGACACGCACTTCGGTGGCGCCGCAGGATTTGCAAACTTCGTCAATCTTGATGGTTTGCTCTTCTACGCTTTCCACCAAGCCCTCCACTTCGATGAGCAGAACCGCCGCTGCGTCTTTGGGATAGCCCGCATGGGTGGCGTCTTCCACCATGCGAATCATGGGGCCGTCCATCATTTCGAGAGCGACCGGGACGATGCCTTTGGCGGTGAGTTTGGCCACAGTGTCGCCCGCTTGACGCACGGTTTTATATACGGCGAGCATCGTCTGCACGGCTTCTTGCTTCTGCGTGAGGCGCACGCCAATTTTGGTAACGAGCGCCATAGTGCCTTCGGAACCAGTCAGGAGGCCGATCATGTCATAACCGGGCACTTCGAGTTCGCGGGCCGCCGAATTGCATGACTCGGGAATCGGGCAGAACCACTTCCAGGCTGACCACGTGGTTTGTGGTCACGCCGTGAGCGAGCGTATGCGGGACCGCCGGCGTTTTCAGCAACGTTGCCGCCGATCGTGCAAGCTTTCTGGCTGGAGGGATCGGGCGCATAGAAATAACCGAAGGCATCTACGGCGTTAGAGATATCCAAATTCACGACGCCCGGCTCGACCAGGGCGCGCTCGTTCGCGATATCGATTTCGAGAATGCGATTCATGCGCGCAAAAGAAACGACGATGCCGCCGGCGCGCGGAATGGCGCCGCCACTGAGACCGGTGCCGGCGCCACGGCCGACAATGGGCACGTCGTAATAGCGCGCGATTTTGACAATCGCCACCACGTCGGCGGTGCTTTGCGGGAAGACAACGGCGTCCGGCAGAGCTTTGTCCACACCGCCGTCAAATTCGTAGAGCGCGAGATCGTAGGGATCGGACAAGACGGCTCGCTTGCCCAAGGCTTCTTCCAGAGACGAGCGCTAGATCCGTTGGGTGTGCCATATTGCTGCGCTGCTAGAGCAAACCCTCGACGTAATGGGTGATGTCTGTCGTTCGTTCCAATTTTCAGCGTTGGCGTATTTGCGTATCACCTGGCCGTCTTTGATCAGGTAGGTTTCGGGATATTGGAAGGTTCCGTATTGCGCGCTGATGTCGGCGTTCGGGATCGCGAGCGGTGGCGAAAGCGACGGGCATTCTCTTGAGGAACGATTCGTATTTGTCGGGATTCTTGTCTACGCTGATGGCGACGACCACCACGCCTTTATTCGCAATATTTTTGCTGGAAACGTTCAGGGAGGGAATTTCCTGAACGCAGGGGGCACACCAGGTGGCCCAGAAATTGAGAACCAGCAGTTTGCCGCCGAACGATTGAGGTGTGATTTGCTTACCTTGGTCGGTGGTGATGGTAAACGACCGGCGCCTCTCCGCCTTCTTTGGCCGAAGTGTCCCGCAAACTGACAATGATTAACCCAGCAAAAGCGAGGGTTAAGGCGCCTAAACGCCCGATTAGTACGTTTTTCATGCTGTGATGGGTCGAATGGCGGTTGGAACCCGGACACGCCCGCTAAATTACAGTATCCAATGTCTCGCCTCGGGCATCCAACAAAAGGCGAATGTTTATCACCCGTAAAGCCGAGTTTTCCGCTTCACACTTCTGCCGCGCCGCTTCGCTGAATGACGAACGAAAACCGCGAACTCTTCGGAGAAGAGGCTCATCCGTCCGGCCATGGCCATAACTTTGTGGTGGAAGTTAGCGTGGAAGGCGAACCCGATCCTATCACGGGCATGATTATCGATTTGAAGGAACTGAAAGAGATTCTGGAGCGCGAAGTGGTGGGGCCGATGGATCATCGGTTTTTGAACTACGAAGTAGAGCCATTCAGCACAGTGATTCCCACTACGGCGAATATCGCAGCGGAGATCTGGCGGCGCTTAGAGAAGCAGTTTCGAGACGGCGCGCTTTCGGTTGGCGCAGGTTCGTCTGTTTGAAACGCCCGATCTATATGTGGATGTGATGAAACCGGCTGAGCGTATGATTTCGTTAACCCGCCGATACCACTTCCCTGCTTCGCACCGGCTGCACGCTGAGCAGTTGAGCGAGACTGAAAATGAACGAATCTACGGCAAGTGCAATAATCCGTTCGGCCATGGCCATGATTATGTGTTGGAGATCACGGTGAGCTGGAGACGTAGATCCGGCCACTGGCTTGCTGGTTCCGATCGCGCGCTTGGATGGTTTTGTCACGCAGAAAATTCTAAACCTCTTCGCTTACCGGAACATCAACTTGGATGTGCCACAGTTCGCCAATTTGGTGCCGACTACTGAGAATGTGGCGCTGGTGATGGGCGAACTGGTGCAGCACAACTGGCGAGATTTTTTTGGCGATTTACCCATTCGTGCGACGCGCGTTCATTTGCAGGAGACGGAGCGCAACGGATTTGAAGTATTTCTTCCCGTGCCAGATATTGAAAAGCCTTCCGCCCAGCGGAACGAAAGTGTGATGGTGCATGCCTAGAAGCAAATCTGCCGCCGCCAAGATCGTAAAGAAGCCTGGCGAATTGATTGAGATGAGCCCGGGACCGGATTCGATCGCCGCGCATATGGAAAGCGTTCTCCGGCAGCTAGGCGAAGATCCGTCACGCGACGGGCTCATGCGCACGCCGCAACGCGTGGAGAAGGCGTTGCGTTATCTCACCAGTGGCTATCAGGCCGACCCGGAAAAAATCGTCAATGGGGCGCTTTTTGAAGTTGACTACGACGAAGTGGTTATTGTGCGCGACATCGAGTTTTTCAGCATGTGCGAACATCACATGCTGCCCTTTTACGGCAAGATGCACGTGGCCTATCTACCGAATAAGAAAGTGATTGGCCTGAGCAAAATTCCACGCTTAGTGGATGCTTTTGCGCGGCGCCTGCAGATTCAGGAACGCTTAACGCAGCAGATTGCCGAGACTATACAAACGCTGATCAATCCGAAAGGCGTGGCGGTGGTTTGCCAGGCGCGCCACTTTTGCATGATGATGCGCGGCGTGGAGAAACAACACTCCGACGCGATGACGAGTGCCATGCTGGGCGCGTTTCGCAATCATAAAGCCACGCGCGACGAAGTGCTTTCTCTGATGAATCAGCGCTAACGGTCCCTTTCGTCCGGCCCGCGTGTTAGCATCTGGTCATGAGCGACCAAAGCCGTCTATTTGACGCAGGTCCGGATCCGTTCGGCCGCGTGTGGAGAGTCCAGTTTCGCTGGCTCCAGACAGGCATTTCCATTCGCCACGCCGACACCGTTGACGTGAAGTTTTTCGTGACGCCCGATGGCGGCGAACCACAAGAAAAAGTAGTGGCTATGCCGCATACCGTTTTGCTGAACCTTGCCAAGGATGGCGACCGCCAGCTTACCGATCCCATGTGCATGCGCTTAGCCGCCGCCCATTTAAAGCACATGATTGAAACGTCCGAAGATATGGACAAGACGCTTGTTACGGTGTCTCCCAAAGAGTTGATCGCGTACGACCGGCAGCTCCATTCGGCTGCGTCGTCAAAACATCGCTAGGCTGAAGTAAGTACCCACTGGCGTCACAATCAATCCCGTGCTAAGAATAAAAGTTCACCCTGTGCTTTAACGCTTAGCTCAAGAGGTCTTAAATTTCTATGGTCAGTTGCCCTAAATGCGATTCTGCAATCGATGTGGAAGAAGAAGAATTGGACGAAGGAGACGTTCTTTCGTGCGATGAGTGCGGAGCTTCTCTGACCGTCGCGAGTGTGAATCCCGTCGAAATCAAGCCGGAAGAAGATGACGACGAAGACGAAGAAGATTTCGATTACGACGAAGACGAGGATGAGGACGAAGACGACGAGGACGAAGACGAGGACGACGAAGAAGAAGAGGAGTGGGAGTAGTAGCGGATTTTGCGTTTTTTCGCTGATTACCCGTGTGAGCCTAGCGGCCTTGCTGCTTGCCTCTAGCGCGGTAGGCGGCCAGAACACGACCGCGCCCGTTTCCCGCACCATTGAAGGTTCAGTTTTCGATCGCGACGGCCACACGGTGCCGGGCGCTGTCGTTTTGATCGAAGACATGAAAACCTTGCAAGTGCGTTCGTATATCGTGCAGGCGGACGGCAAATTTCGTTTCCGAGGCCTGAGTTCTGACGCGAACTACGAACTCCGTGCCCGCTTCCATGGCGCCTCGAGCAACGCTAAGACGGTGAGCGTTTTTGAAAGCAAGCCGGTGGTGGTGGTGAACCTCACGCTCTCGTCGAAACACAAACGAGCCGCGCCTTCTTCGCCGTCAAATCACTCGTCAGGAAACCCTTCGTGACCCATTCGGAAATCGTTCAAAAGATCCGCAAGCTCTGCATAGTTCCCATCGTGCGTACGCCCGATGAGAAAAGCGCGTTGGCGGCGGTGGAAGCCGTGTATGCCGGCGGGATTGATTGTGTAGAGATCACTATGACGGTGGCCGGCGCTTTGAAGGCCATTGAGGCGATTGCGGACAAACATGGGGATAAGATTTTGCTGGGTGCGGGGACCGTACTCGACCCAGAAACGGCGCGGGCTTGTATGCTGGCGGGGGCCCAGTTTTTTGTGACGCCGAGCCTGAATCACAAAACGATTGAGTTGGCCCGGCGCTACAGCCGGCCGATTTTCCCTGGCGGCTTGACGCCCACCGAAATTGTGACGGCCTGGGAATCGGGCGCCGATGGCGTGAAGGTTTTCCCGTGCAGTGCGGTGGGCGGTGCGAAGTACATCAAGGCGGTGAAGGCGCCGTTCCCGCAGATTGACCTGATTCCCACTGGCGGCGTGAATCTGGAAACGATTGCCGATTTTCTGGCGGCAGGATCGACGGCGGTGGGCGTGGGTAGCGAGTTGATTGATGCGCAGTCGATAGCCAGCGGCGATTATTCGGCGGTCACGGACAGAGCGCGAAAGTTTCGCGAGATTGTGGCGAAACTAAGGCCTTAAAACTTCGCCGCACACACACGGAGTAGACGCACGCACGAATACGATACCGTCCTGAAGGCCTTGCTACAGAGCCCAGACAGCACAGTTTTAGAACGGATCACCGGGGCGAGAATTGTGCACTGGTTGAACGTTGAGTTTCCCGAAGTCAAGCAGTTGCGCATGGATATGCTGGGCACAACAGAGGATGGCCAGCGCTGGGTGGATTTTGAGCTCATGAGCACGAACGATCCAACGATGCCCATCCGCATGGCGGAGTATGCGCTCGTCAGCCTTCGGCGGCATGGGGTGTTTCCGGAGCAGTACGTACTGTATGTGGGTTCGGAGAAACTACGGATGAAAGCGGAACTAGCGAGTCCGAATTTTCAATTTCGTTATAAGCTCATCGACATACGCGACGTTGACGAAACGTGGCTGCTCGACAGCCCGTTTGATAGCGACAATATTCTGGCGATCTTGACAAAGAATAAAAACCGCCGAGAGACGATTCGGAAAATTTTGGGAAAAATCGCTACACTGGAAGAAGCTAAGCAAAGGGACTCGCTCCAGAAACTTTTGATTCTGGCGGGACTGCGAAAATTAAGTGACGAGATCCGGGAAGAGGTAAAACATATGCCGATTTTAGACGACATTATGGATCACGACCTGCTGGGTCCGCTGATACGCAAGAGCAGGCTGGAAGGCAAACAAGAAGGTAGGCATGAAGGTAGGCATGAAGGCGAGCTCAACCTTCTTCGGCTTCAGCTGAACAGACGCTTCGGATCAATCCCCTCTTGGGCGGATGAAAATCTCTCGCGGCTGACGAGCGCCGAATTGGAAGATCTCTCTTTACGAATGTTTGACGCCAAGACGATCGATGAGTTGTTCAAGCGCTAGCGCTCAGTACCTTGGCACATTCGCATCCACTTCCCAACTCCACCGATCAATCCCGCCCGACACGCTGTAGCAGTTTTCAATCCCATTCGCCCGCAGCCACATCGTCACCTGCAAACTCCTCACCCCGTGGTGACAGAGGATGAGCAAATCCCCGGCATCGGCTAAACCCTCCAGCTTTTGTAGTTCTGCTGGCACCGTCCCCATGGGAATCAGTTCGGCGCCCTCTATCCGCGCCACGGCAAACTCCTCCGGTTCGCGCACGTCAATCAAAGTCGCTTGTTTTCTATCAGTTAGCTTATCTTTGGCGGCTTGCGGCGTCACTTCGTAAGGGGAGTACATATACCCCATTTACTCATGCTTTATCACCAAAACCCGAAATTTGCGTAGGAAATTTGACTTAGCATGTCATACTAACTACCTTAGAAATCAAGTCTATGGCTCAGCTTAGCGAAGCAATAGCCCGCTATCATAAGCTCCTCGAACAGCCGGGTTTCGGTGACCCGGCGTGGGCGGAGCAGTTTCAAGCACAAATGCGTCAACAGCATTTGGTGGATTCCGGACGCTTGCTTGCGCCCGTTTTGCGGCCGCATTTCATATCGCGCCGGCAGTTCGACGCGCTCGCCCGTATTTCTGCCCAAATGGCCGAGATTCTGGAAAGGCTGGAGGCGATCGCATTTGCCACACCGATGCTGTTATCCCGGCTGCAGATGCTTCCCGCCGAGAAGATGCTCGCGGCAGTGCCCCACGGTTATACGCGCTCCGGTGTGGCTGCGTCCATGGACGCCAACCTGCGCAATGGCTCGCTCTGTCTGCAAGGCGTCGACGCCTGCAAACCCACAGGCCTGGGCTATTCGAATTTGCTCGCCGATTTGTTTCTGGAACTGCCCATCGTAAAAGAGTTCAAACGCGGCCGGTACAAGCTTTCGAAGCTTGGTGGACCTAAACCGCTGCTGCAAGCCATTCAAGCAGCCTACCGTCAGTTTGGCGGCAAGAATAAGCCAAGCATCGCCATTGTAGAGTTAGGGCAAGAGTCTGGAGCATCCACCGGCGGATCGCCCGGCGCCGGTTTGTCGAGCGAGGGTTTGCTGTTGGCGGAATCGCTGAACCATTTGGGCGTGAATGCCCGTTTGATCCCGCCGGAGTTGCTGGAATACTCAGGAGGCAAACTACGCTCCGGCGACTTTGAGATTGACGTAGTGTTACGCCGGGTGTCTACCCGGGAAATCTTGACGCGCTGGGATCTTTCGCACCCGCTGCTGCGCGCTTATCGCGATGGCGCCGTCTGCGTGGTGAATAGCTTCCGTGCCGAATTTGCACAACGACGTGCCCTTTTGGATCTGTTGACGGATGAAACGATCACCGCTCATTTGCCGGCAGCCGACCGAAAACTCATCCGCACCTCGGTCTCCTGGACTCGGCTCGTCTCCGCTCGCAAAACCCGCCACGGCGATAAAGAGATCGATCTGCCCGACTATATTTTGCACCAGCGCGAACATCTGGCGCTGCTGCCGAACGAGGATTCGAGCGATCAACGGATTTACATCGGCTCTGAAATGACCGCGATGGCCTGGGAGCGCGCCTTAAAACTGGCGCTCCGGTCGCCTTACGTGGTGCAGGAGCGGGCACCCGCAGCGCATGAGACGTTCCCTGTCTTTCAATATGGCGAATTGAAAATGAAAGAAGCCGAAGTCACCGTGCATCCTCACGTCTTAAACGGAGAAATGAACGGTGCTTCGGCGGTTCTACAAACCCACTTGGCAGGCGCTGCCGCGCATCTAGCGGTGGCACCTGTCTTACTCCTCGAAGAAGCTTAACGGTTCGGTTAATAGGCTAACGAAAGGCCGCCGTCACCATTACGCGGCGGCCTGGTCAAAAACCTCTTCGTGGTCCTCAACTTCTTCGCCGGCTGCCCGTTGACGCTCAATGGCTTCCTGGCAAGGCACGCAATACGCCGCCCACGGTACCGCTTTCATGCGCTTTTCCGGAATTTCTTCCTCACAGCGCAGACACGTCCCGTACGAACCTTCTTCCACGCGCTTCATCGCAGCGTTCACTTCTTTCAGCAGTTTTGACTCACGGTCAAGATTACGAATCGCCACTTCGCGGTTCATCTGCTGTTGCAAGCGGTCAAAATCTTCGGCCGCGTTTTCGATCAGAATTTCTTCTCGATCTGAGGTGCCCGACAAAAGCTCACGACGTTTCGTCTCTAGAACTTTTCGTGCTTCCTTCTTTTTGCTGTTGACTGTCATTTTATTTCTCCTAACCAATACCGTCTACTTCTTTAGCGAGGATTCATCGCTTTGCCTATTCTCAACTAGTTGATAAATAGGAGCTTTTGGCCTTTTATCGGCTCTTTTTCCCTCGTTCAGTCGATTCAGATGCGTGAGCTTCGGGCAAAGTTTCAAACTGTGTTCATTAGGAAGTTTTTAGATCCCCGAAAAAATCTCTTCCCATTCTCATGCCGTTTTCTTACCCGGCAGTAAACTATCAAGCATTTTCGTTAGCCCATACTGAAAGGCTTCTTGTACGTTTCCGCCGAACCGGAACGTTTTAGCCAATTCCATAGACAAAAAGCCATGCAAGTAAGAGACCAACATGCGGGCCGCGGGCAACGCCGTCTCCCGGCCCACCGCACGGGTGAGCAAACGTAACAAAGGTTCGGCCGCCGCTTGGCGCGCCGCCAGCAAATCTTCGCGCGCCGCCAAGGTCTCGCTATAGATCAACGCATACGTGCGCGGATGGCGTTTGGCGAACTTACGATAAAGGTGGGCCATGCGCTCCAAATTCTCATACGTTTCTGCATTCTGCTGCGGATCACCTAATAATTCAGCAAGTTCCCGCAAAGCATCGCGCGCCGCCGCACTCAGCAAATCATTTCGGCCGGCAAACCGCTTGTAAAGAGAAGGCGCACGCACACCGACAGCATCCGCCACAGCTTGCATCGAGAGGCCCGCTTCGCCGTGGCTTTCCAACAGACCGCGCACGGCCGCGCAGATCTCTTGATCGGACGTCTTGGCGCGCGCACTCATGCCGGACTTTGCGCTCCCAACCACCCCAGGTGTGTACTTTTGAACGTACCTGGGTATTTCAGTCCGTATCCCAAGCCGCGATCCATGCCGATATGGGCGAACCAAATGAGGCAGTAAGGTAACCAAGAGGCGTGCGAACCGGCCAGAGCCACGCCAGCGAGCAAAAGCGGGCCTGCATAGGTATGGGCGGCGTTGTAGGCCAGTGCGCCAACACGCGCGCCTAACCAGTAGCCCGTCATCGACAGATCGGGCACGAGCAATAACAGTCCAAACTGCCACCAGGAAGCACCGCTACGCGCGTACAAAAGAATGCTGAGGATAAAAACGCAGACACCTTCTAAGCGAAGCCAAAGCAGCGGCGCGCCGTTGACGGCACCGGAGGCGGAATTCTGATCGTTTGTTTTCATGGCGGAATGCTCCTAAAGGCTAATATTGATAGCCATATGGCTAATGATATTAGCTTTGGCCCCATTTTTTCAACAGTTTTCTCACAAATTGTTCCACGTGGAACGTTGGAATTAAACGTGCTAACCTATTTTCCCCTCCTCCCCCTCCCCAGAATTTCCGGGTAGAATAGAAGGAAGCAGAAATCGCGATTTGATACCCCACTTCAAACTTCGGGCCTAGTACGGCACTTGTGGCAGTACACCCCCAGATCTTGTGGATTTCCTGTGTATCGCCACTACAGACAGTGATTTAGTGTTGACAGAGATTAAGAAATGGTTTCAAATTGACTCTGGCGTTCAATTCCACCCCCCCAAGGAAGTAAAATCATATGGGTCAGCTCAGTGTTAATCTTGCCCTCAAAGTGAAAGAGTTACATCGCTCGTTGAAGAAAGAGGAGCGCACCGGCGTGTCGTTCCCGCGGTTCTTCACCACTAAACTCGAGTCGGGTGCTACCCCGTACGACCAAATCTCTTGGGAGCGCCGCACGGCCACCATTGGAAACGACAAAGGATCGGTGCTTTTCGAGCAGCGCGATGTCGAAGTTCCGGCAGACTGGTCGCAAACAGCCACCAACATCGTCGTTAGCAAATATTTCCATGGCCGCATGGGTTCGCCCGAGCGCGAAACCAGCGTCGGCCAGCTCGTGCACCGCGTGGTAGACAGCATCGCAGACTGGGGTTTGAGCGGTAACTATTTCAAAACGAAGGAAGACGGCGAAAACTTCCGCCTGGAACTGGCCCATCTGATGCTCACACAGAAAGCCTGCTTCAATTCGCCGGTTTGGTTCAACGTGGGCGTCCGCGAATCTCGCGGCTACGGCTTCTATTTCGACGAAGCCGAGCAAGTGGTTAAGAAACTCGTCCCTGGCGAGAATCATCCGCAATGTTCTGCCTGCTTTATTAATTCGGTAGGCGATTCACTGGAATCGATTCTCGACCTCGCTAAGACCGAGGGTATGCTCTTCAAATGGGGCTCCGGCACCGGTACTAACCTTTCCGCGATTAGAGAAGAGGACGCCCACTTGTGGGGCGGTGGCCGCGCTTCGGGCCCGCTCAGCTTCATGAAGGGCTTTGACGCCTTTGCCGGTGTCATCAAGTCAGGCGGCAAAACCCGCCGCGCCGCCAAGATGGTAATTCTCAACACCGACCATCCCGACATCGAAAAATTTGTCTGGTGCAAGGCGAAAGAAGAGAAGAAGGCCCATACCTTGATCGATGCCGGCTACGATGGCTCGTTCGATGGGGAAGCTTACGCCAGCATTTTCTTCCAAAACGCTAACAACTCAATCCGCGCCACCGACGAGTTCATGCAAGCCGTGGTGGACGATTCCGATTGGTGGACCCGCAGCGTCGCCACGGGCCAGCCCGTGAACCGCTATAAAGCCAAAGATTTGATGAAGCAGATTGCCGAAGCGACCCACCAGTGCGGCGACCCCGGTATGCAGTTCGATACCACCATCAACAAGTGGCACACCTCGAAGAATACGGCGCGCATTAACGCTTCGAACCCGTGCTCGGAATACATGTTCCTGGATGACTCGGCTTGCAACCTGGCTTCGTTGAACTTGATGAAGTTCTTGGGTCCAGACGGGACGTTCGATGTCGAAGCCTTCCGCCACGCCGTGGATACCGTCACGCTGGCGCAGGAAATCCTGGTGGACAATGCCAGCTATCCCACGGAGCGCATCGCCAAGAACTCGCACGATTTCCGGCCTCTCGGCTTGGGTTACGCGAACCTGGGTGCTCTTTTGATGGCATTAGGCATGCCCTACGACAGCGATTTGGGCCGCGATTATGCAGCCGCGATCACCGCCATCATGACGGGTCAAGCTTATTTGACCAGCGCGCGGGTGGCGGAAGGCGTGGGTCCGTGCCCCGGCTACAGCGTGAATGAAGAGCCGTTCCTGGAAGTCATCCGCATGCACTGGAACGCGGTCAATCGGATTGATAGCCGCCGCGTGCCGCGCGCTATGTTCGAAGCGGCCGAAGCTTGCTGGGCCGAAGCGCACAAAGTCGGCTCCATTGCCGGCTTCCGCAATGCGCAGATCAGCGTGTTGGCTCCAACCGGCACCATCGGCTTCATGATGGATTGCGATACCACTGGCATTGAACCAGATCTGGCGCTCGTGAAGTACAAAAAGTTGGTGGGCGGTGGCGTCATTAAGATCGTCAACAACACCGTGCCGCAAGCACTCATCAAGCTCGGCTATACGCCAATGCAGACTGAAAAAATCGTGGCCCACATCGATTCGACGGGGACCATCGAAGGCGCACCGGAGATCAAGCCCGAGCATTTAGCTGTGTTCGATTGCAGCTTCCGTCCACAAAACGGCGTGCGTTCCATTCACTATATGGGCCACATCCGCATGATGGCGGCCGTACAACCGTTCATCTCCGGCGCGATCTCAAAGACGATCAACATGCCGGAAGAATGCACTGCGGAAGACATCATGGACGCCTACATTGAGAGCTGGAAGCTCGGTATTAAGGCTGTCGCGATTTACCGTGATGGTTCCAAGCGCATTCAGCCGCTGAGCTCCGGTACTAGCAAGGGCGAGAAGAAGATGACCGCCTTGGCTCCTGCCGCTCCCGCCCCCGCTCCGCAAGTAGTGGAGAAGGTGGTCTACCGCCCCATTCGCCGCAAGCTGCCGGACGAACGTCAATCGCTGACGCACAAGTTCTCCATCGGTGGGCACGAAGGTTACATCACGGTGGGCATGTATGAGGACGGAACGCCCGGCGAAGTGTTCATCGCCATGGCGAAGGAAGGTTCGACAATTTCCGGGCTCATGGATACGCTGGCCACTTCGATCAGCTACGGCTTGCAATACGGCGTGCCGCTGAAGTTCTTTGTCGATAAGTTCAGCCATGTTCGCTTCGAACCGAGCGGCTGGACCGGCAATCAGCAAGTGCCGTACGCCAAGTCGATCATCGATTACATCTTCCGGTGGTTGGGTGCGCGGTTCCTGGGGATCACCGAAGCGAGTGAAGCGGGTGAGACACCTAAGTTACGGCCAACGATCGAGGAGCCTCAGCAGGCGTTGCCGTTTGATGCTAGTTATGGCGATGCGCCGTTGTGTTCAGAGTGCGGGAGCATGATGACGCGGAACGGCTCTTGCTATAAGTGCGAGAACTGCGGCGGGACGAGCGGGTGTAGTTAAGATTCGAGTCGAGGTTAGTCGCTTCGAGACGCCGTCGCCTTCGGGTGACGGCGTTTTTCATTCAGCGGATTGAGGGCATCGATGGTTATCTGTTATCTGGATGAAAGCGGCACCGACAATAACTGCGAGACTGCCGTGGTAGGAGGTGTAGTCCTCGAAATGCGGCAATGCTCTTTCGCGAGCACGCCCCACGCGCAAAGGGTGCGACCGCCGCCACCGTCAGAAAAGCTACGCGACTCAGCTTTTCCGGCGGGCGCTTAACAGCGCACCCTTCTTGCGTGTGGTTCTTACTTGGTTAGAAGCTAAACAAGTTACTGGCCAAAGGCAATGCGTTCCATCCCGCGGCGCAAGGCCCCGGAGTAGGATAAGGCGACGGAAGTGCCGAAACAAACTCGATGTTGTTTGAACTCCCGACGCCCACTAAAATGACCGATGTTTGGTTGCCGGACGAAGCCTCAAGGTAGTTTTCAATGATACCCAGATTGCCGGGAACCGTAGAGGCCGAACTGGCGGAGGTGGCCGCAGCGGCAGCTTGGTTTGTGGTGGCAAAATCCACCAGGTACGTGCCGTTGATGTCATACACGCTGCCGCAAATCGGGCTAAAAAGATTTGGGCCGCTCGCGGCGGTGAAGGTTAATTGTTCAGTGGCGGTGCCGACGGAAGGAGCGGTCGTCGTGGGGGTCATCAAGCTGATCTGGTAAGACCGGGCGGCGCTATAGTTTCTGGTCAGGCCAGCGGGAGTGTTGCTGGTGGTAATGCTCCCGAGGCCGTCATCGAACAGGAGAAGATTGCCTAAGTGATCGATGGAAACGCCGTGCTGACCAATGGGCGGAACGGTGCCCGCGCTCAGGGTTAGTGCAAAGCGCTTCAACGATGTGCTGGCCCAAGCCTTTGTCGTGTCACCGAGAATCCAGTGGATCTGTCTTTGTCCGCTGGCGGGTGCGGCGTAGTCGATAGCCATGACAAAGTTCTCGCGGCTGGAAACGATCAGCCAGTTATCTTTTGAGTCATAGGCAACGGCATTGTTGTGGAACCAGTCTTGATTCGTACCTTGGACGAAGTTGGAGACGGTTGTGGCCGAATCTCCGCCGGCGGTCATCGCGGCGCTGATGATGGCACCGAAATCCCAGACGTTGAGGATCGCGCCGTTATTGTTCGGGTCAAACTCGATAGCGGTGGCTTCGGTCTCGGTAGCTGTATTGACATCTACGATTAGTCCCTTTGCGCCGGGATCGATCTGGTGGTGAGTGCCTGTCACGGTCACCGCGGTTACGGCGCTTGCGAGATCCATGAGCTTCGTCACGGCGCCGTTGGTGACGTCAATGCGATTGATCACAGTACCGTTGCTAATGTAGATTGCGTTGTTAAAGAACGCCATATTCTCGGAGCCGCCCACGCCCGTGTCTCCCACCCAGCGGATATTCCCGTCGGTATCGAGGATCGCTGGATCGTTCGTGCTGCAGTAGTCTTTCAATAGAAAATAGTCGTAATTAAGGCCGGCTGTATTAGGACGAAGTTGCAAGAACGAGCGGTTGGCGACTGCCGCGCATGGCTCTGTATAGGCAGCTGTTTTGAGAGTTGCCGGATAGGTGTTCGAGGTGCCGTCGGTGAAGCTGTAGGTGATGTTAATCGTGTTGGTCGCCCCAGCATACAAACCAAAAATGGGAATGATGACGGCGTTGGCGCCAGGGATGAAATAGTTGTGCGCGTTCAAATAAGTTGCTGAGTAAGTGGCGCCCAACGGACGCGTCACCGAGCCAGCTTGCGGCGTGATCGAGTAGCTGACACTGGAAATAGTGCCGCCACTATAAAATGCCCCCGCATAGGCGAGGAACGGTGTGGCGCCTTGTTCAACATCTACAATTTGCGCTGTTCCAGCGTGGGCCGTCAGCGGCAGTAAGCCGGTTGTTAAAGACGCAGCGATGAGCAGAAAACGGCTGCGACGTGAATGCCATTTTAGTTTAGACAATTTAAGAATATGCCCCTTTATGATTTCGAGAATTCGGCAAGGCAAATGAATTTCCGTGCCGCCGCCAACAGTCCCATGATTCTGCGAGGACCATCAGTAGTTTCCAAGTATAGAAACGATTCTTTGCGAAGCCAATATCCCCTATTTTCCGGGAGTGGTTGGAGGTTTTGAAGTACCAATGAGCCGGTTATTGTCCGCGCTAGGCGCCAACACAAAATAAGCTTGCGAACCCTGCATAACGGGTCCAACTTGGTACTGGTACGACTTGGATTTTGTGGGCGTCACCAAGCCTTGCCAGTCCGAGACAACGCCTACCGGAGCGTATCCTGTCGCCTCTGTCTCGCGGTGGCGCCGTAATATATTCGAGAACTGGTCAATTCAATCTGCGAAGTCTTCCCTTATTTCCCTCGCGCCTTTTCGCGCGCCTCGTGCACATCCCCGAACACTTCCTCCCGGATAATGCGCTCTGTCGCTTCGCTCAAGTAGGCATTGAGTTCCCGATACAACTGCTGATACTCCGGCCATAACGTAAAGTTCACAAATTCGGTCGGCGCCCGCACAATCACCGTATTGCGCCGCTGCCCCTTATACCGGAACGGCGAAAGACCATACCGCCGGCACAGAGCCACAAACAAGCGACGCTGCCACTCGTCCGCCAGCCGGAACACGGTCTCCGGTAGGGGCTTCTCTTTCGCCGCTTCCTTCAGTCCTTGTTTCACGCGTTCAATGGCGGCGGCCGCCGCCTGCCGCTCGCCTGGGGTCGCCGCCCCTTCATATAAAGCTGTGATCTTCCGCAGCTTCTCGCGCAGTTGCTGTTCGCTCGTCACTTATATTTGTGATGGTAACGTTAGGCGAAACTCAAGACCGCCATTTCCGAAACCGCCCCGGGTCACTCGCTTCCACTTCGCCTAACCGCCGCAGCGCATCCTCTAAAGCTCCTAACGCCTTCACCCGGGTTTGCGTCACCGCATAGGCATGAATCACTTCGCCTCGGAAACAGGCCAGAAGATCCTTCGGCAAACCAGCCGCGACGTCATAGCCGCGTGCAAACGGGGAGAACGCCGGCATCACAATGCATCTCGAACTCACCAAGAACACCGGCAGCCGGTGCCCTGCCCCCGACGCTTCTCTAATCCCCAGCCCCGGATGCAAATGACCCATCACCAGCGTTCCCGCCTCCGGAATCGCGGCTCGCTCCAGCCGGTCACCATGGATCGCGGTCACGTCGCTGTCGCTCGTCCACGCTTCCACTGTCGAAAGAGGCAAATGCCCAAACTCGCGCGCAAAGGCCCGGTCATGATTCCCGCGCACTGCCACAATCTCCGCGCGTTCGGCCAGCGTTCGCAGGGTCTCTTCAATGTAGAGCCGTTCCGGTTCACAAGGCCGGGGCGCGTGAACCAAATCCCCCACAAAAACCACGCGCGCCGGTTCTAATTCTGCGCAGACCGCCAACAACTTATCGCGTGCTCGAAAATCGGCCAGCGGCCCCAGCTCACCGCGCCGCCGTTGCGCCCAGCTATAGCCCAAGTGCAAATCGGCCACCAGCAGCGTTCTCGAATCAGCCAGCCACAGCGCACCCGAAGGATGCGCACCCATACCAGAAAGTAATTCCTCGATCTTGCTCAAACAACATTATCGCGACATACTAACGGCAGGAACCATGTCAAAGTTCGTCTCACAATCAGCCCAACATAAGACGGCTGAAGAATTCATCTCGCTCGCTTGCTTGTGCTACGGAGATCCGCATTATGATCACCGCTCTTTTCACGCACAGGCCCATCAACTGCTGCGCGCCCACCCCGCCCTGTCTTCGGCTAATATTTGGGCCGCTGCCGCCGCCGGTGACGTCACGGCTATCAACGCTTTACTCGCGGAAGATCCCGACTTACTCAATCGGCCTGGTCCTCACCGTTGGACCCCTTTATTCTGCGCCTGTTACTCGCGCGTGAAGCCGCTTGGGGCTGCCCACTCTACCTTTGAAGCAGCCAAACTGTTGCTCGAACGCGGCGCCAATCCAAATGCCAACGTGACTAAGAACTATTACGCCAGCCTGCGCTTCAACGTTCTCACCGGCGTTTTCGGCGGCGGCGATACCGGCATGGCGAATCAACCCGCGCATCTGCATTGGCGTGAGCTGGCTGAGTTGCTCTTAAAGCACGGCGCGAATCCTTTAGACGCCACCGCGCTCCGCATCACACAAAGCCCCGACATCACGTACGGCAAGCTGGAACTGCTTCTAAAACATGGGCTGAAAGGAGAACTTCTCGGCCACGCGCTGGCTCGCATCATTTCAACACGTGACCCCAAAAGCGTTAAGCTGCTGCTCGATCACCACGCCAACACGGAAGAACTCACCAACGGCAAAACACCTTGGCAAATCGCCGTGGAACGCGGTGATCTGGAAAGCGCTGCTCTCCTACATCAAGCCGGCGCGCGCACGTTTGAACTCAAAGACATCGAGCAATTTGTTTCCTCTTGCATGACAGGTAATAGGGAACAAGCCCGCGCTCTGCTCGCACAATCTCCTCACTTGCTCGATCACGCACCGAGAGACATGGTTCACCGAGCCGTGAACGCCGCCCACAAAGACGCGGTCGCACTGGTTTTGGACTTAGGCTTCGATCCCAACTTCCAAGACGATAGCGCGGCTCTGCACACCACCGGCGTTTTAGCCGAGCACCCCGAGATCCTGCGTCTACTGCTGGATCGCGGCGCCGATCTAAAACTGCGCGAACCCTTCTACGATTCCACCGCCATCGGCTGGGCCGACTTCTTCGATCAAACCGCTCTTCGCGACAAACTGCTGGACGAGCCCGGCATCTGCCTCTTTGACGCTCTCGACTACCACCGTCTGGACCGCATCCCCTCCATCCTGAATCGCGACCCGGAAGCGCTGGAACGCCCTTTCGCAAAATGTCTAACCAGGAAACCAAAGCCAGACGATTGGCAGACGCCTTTAGCCCGCATGCTCGGAAAAGGGAATGCGGAAGCAGCGGCCATCCTGCGCAAACATGGCGCGGCAGAGCCAGCAAAGACGCCCGTCGTTTAGCCTAGTAGTAGATGAAGCGCATCGCTATTGATATGGATGAAGTGATGGCCGACACCATGGCTCACTTCCTGGAAAAATATAACACCAACTTCGGCGTCGGCCTGAAGAAAGAGCATTTCCAAGGCAGGCACGTCTTTGATGTCATTGACGAAGCGCATAAGCCCGAAGCGCGTGATTACTTTCAACAAGAAGCGTTCTTTGCCACCATCCCCGTCATGCCGGATAGTTTTGAAGTCATCCGCGCTCTCACCGAACGCTATGAAGTTTTCATTACAACCGCGGCTATGGATGTCCCTTGTTCGTTCACTCCCAAGTTTGACTGGCTCCAACGCCATTTCCCCTTTATCCCCACCAGCAACATCGTTTTTTGCGGCGATAAGAGCATCATCCTAGCCGATTATCTAATTGACGATAACCTGCGCCAACTTACTAAGTTTCGCGGTGAAGGAATCCTCTATACGGCTCCGCACAATGTGGACGAAACACGTTTCCGCCGGGTGAATCATTGGGAAGACGTGCGAACTCTGTTCCTAAGCTAGACAGGTGCGACCAAAAACGAAAAAGCCCGAGCCATTTGGCCGGGCCCTCGTACTATTCAAAACAACCTTCAATTAATCGATGATTCTAAGACAAACGGAACTTACGGAACGCTACCAGGCCAAGACCCGCGCCCAGGAGCAACAGTGAAGAAGGCTCGGGGGCTAGCGCCAGGGAAACGTTAGCGAAACCGGCATCTGTGTCCGTACCATTTTGCTGCGCCTCTAATGTGAGCACTTCCGAAGTACTGGTTGCCGTGAAGTAGAACACCTCAGGAGTCCAGGTTGTATTGTTACCTATGGCAAGGAGGTCAGAGGCTCCCCCAATCGAGACGCCAGCACCGGGAACGGTTGAGCTTCCGCAGCAGGAAAAACCGCTCCGAATGTCGAAATCAACTTGATAAACGGTTCCGACCGTGAAACCCGAAATCGTCTGGCTCAGAGTCACCGGGGCGCCCGGACCAGCGTTCAGTTCGGCCCAATTGCTCCCAGCGGGGTCACCGGCACCCAGATTAGGTGTGCCCGGCTGACAGAGGCTAGCGTCGTTTCCGGACGCAACCCAGTTAGGAATCGCGTTGCTAGCGCTCGAGTTGGTCGTGCAGCCTGCGAACACACCATTAGCCACCACGGGCGCCGCAGAAAGTGTAAGACCTGCGGCGATAAAAGCTGCTAGAAGGTAAACTGTTTGTTTCATCACGATATTCTCCTCCCTAAAACTCGCAAATTGCCCAGAAAGTACTAGATCTTTTGCTTGGGTAAACTATATCACCCCTTACACGGAGAGGTCAATACGCGGAGATGCTCAGAGTGTTTTGCGGGGTACCCCAAAACGAAAAAGGGTCCGGACGAAACGTCCGAACCCTGTCTTCGATACTTAAGAATAGGTTACTTTCGTAATCTATTCCCTATGATTGCCTTACGAGAGGCGCAAACGACGGAGAGCAACCAAGCCGAAACCCGCGCCCAACATCAAAAGCGTGGAAGGTTCCGGGGTGACCACAGGAGTCGCGGCTTCCAAATCAACATTGGCAAAGCCAGCATCGGTATCGGTACCGTTCTGTTGGGACAACAAGCTGAGGACCGTCGACGAACTGGTAGCAGTAAACGTGTAAGAATAAACCGCCCAAGCCGTGCTGTTACCACCGCCAGGAATGGCAACCAAGTCGGTCGCACCGTTGATCGACACGCCAGCGGATGCAGCAGCGGTACCGCAACAACCGTAGCCGCTCCTCATATCCCAAGTCAGGGTATAGGAATTGCCCACGGTAAGACCGGAAATGGTCTGGCTGACCGAGACCGGCGTACCAGGAGAGCTGTTGAGTTCAATCCACGCGTTTCCAGCGGCCGGGCCAGCACCGAGCGTGCCAGTACCACTTTGGCACATGGCTTGGTCATAAATACCATTGACCGTCCAGCCCGTGATCGTCGTCACACCGGTCACCGTGTTCGTAGAGCAGCTGCCCAAGCTCCCGTTGGTGACCAAATTCGCCGCAGGAAGTGTTACGCCTGCAGCTACAAAAACTGCTAAGAAGTAAAGTGTTTTTTTCATCGCTATTTCTTTTTTTCTCCTAAAATCCGCAAAATTCCAGAAACGAAAATTTCCGCAAATCTGCACCAACCAGAAATCTTGCTTTGGAACGATACTGTACGGTAGTATACCAGACCAGAGTGAGGTGTGTCCGTGTTTTTTTTACCGAACCCGTAAGAATGTCTTAGTACCCTAGTACTATCAATCAGCCCCGAAGTTCGTAGCCGGACGCCTGCATACCCTCAATGATCCGTTGACGAATACTTGTCAGTTCATCCGCCGTCATCGTGTGGTCTAGTGCACCCACTTTGAGGTGGTACGATACGCTCTTTTGCCCTTGTATTAACTGAGGCCCTACGTATTGGCGAACGAATTCGATCATGGCCAAATCTGCTCCAGCCAACGCCACCAGCTTATCGTGAAGCTCCTCCACGGGCGTGCGCAAACTTGTCACGAATGACAAGTCGAACCCGCTGGTCGGGAATTTCCGCAGCTGGGAGTACTTCGGTACTAAGCTCGCAGCCAGAGCCAATGCCGCATCCACGTCGAAATCCAGAACCATGGCACGACCTTCCAAGCCCTCGCTTTTGAGCAAAGAGGGGTGTAGTTCATACATCCGTCCAAGGCTGGAATCGCGCCAAAGGATCTCAGCCGTCCGCACGGGGTGTTCATAGGCCAGCGCTCCGGCCGCCCGCAGACGCGCACCCGGCAAAAGGCACTCCAGCACCCGTTTCAACTCAAAAAATTCCTGATCTTGCCCATGTGCGCTGTAGAAGACGGCCGCCAAGTGAGTTACCTCCTTCGGCAGGTCGCGTCCCGCTGTTGGATGGATCTCGTTGCCAATCTCAAAAAGGCGAAATTCCGGGAAATATCGCTCGTTGGCCAACATACTCTTAAACAGACCCGGTATGAGACTGCGCCGCATGTGAGTCAATTCCGACGCGATAGGATTCTGCACCGAAAGGTGAGCACCAGGATCGCCGCCAAATCGCTTTATGTCGCCTTCCGTCACAAACGAGTAATTGTGTGCTTCGGTAAACCCTTGCGCCGTTAGTTGTGCACGGAGTTGTCGCAGATAGAGGCGCAGCGGATTCGCTGGAGGAACGGTGGAGGCTACCAGCGGCGCTGTCGGCGTGATGGAATCGTAACCCACCATGCGGCCAATCTCTTCCACCAAATCATCCTTCAGCGACACATCTTTCGTTGCGCGCCAACTCGGAACATCAACCAACAAAACAGCCGGTGCCGTCTCCTTCACCGTGAAGCCCAGCGCCGTCAAAATCCGAGTCGTCTCCGCCTGCGAAACGTCCTTGCCCAACTTGCGCGTCAGGAACGACATCGGTATCTCGATTTGCTTCCGCGGCGCTTGCGGCCCGTAATGATCTGCCACGCCGCCCACCAGGCGACTACCCGGCGAAACCAACGGAAACAGTTCTACCGCTCTGGCTAAGGCCCGCACCGTGTTTTCCGGATCGAGCGATTTCTCAAAACGCATCGACGCGTCCGTTCGCAACTTGTACCGCACCGACGTCAACCGCAAAGGCGAAGCCTGAAAATTCGCCGCCTCAAACACCACGCGCGTCGTTGTTGCCGAGATCGAACTCGGGCCGCCGCCAATCACCCCGGCCATGCCGATAGCGCCCGCCCCATCCGCAATCACTAAGTCGGCTGGCGTCAGCGTATAGGTTTCGTTATTGAGCGCTGAGTACTTCTCACCAGCGCGCGCCGAACGCACAAAAATCGTGTCGCCCGACAGCTTCTCCGCATCGTAGGCATGCGTCGGCTGGGCTAACTCGGCCATAATCAAGTTACTCACGTCAACAATGTTGTTGATGGGATTCATGCCCAGATGTTCGAGCCGAGCCTGCAGCCACAAAGGCGACGGACCCACCGTGACGTTCTCAAAAACCAGCGCACTGAAACGCGGACACAGCGCATAATCCGCAATCTCAACCTTGACCGGCGATGCCCCACCCGGCAGCAAATTCATCTTTACCGGATCAACCAGCGTAAGCCCGGTAATGGCCGCCACTTCGCGTGCCATGCCGAAATGGCCCCACAAATCAGGACGGTGCGTGAGGCTTTTGTTATCGATCTCAATCACGAAATCAGGCGCCAACCCAGGCAACGGATCGCCCGGTTTCAAAGCAGAACTTAGCTCCAACAATCCCGCATGATCGCGGCTGATACCCAGTTCCGCCGCGCTCGCCAGCATGCCTTCGCTACTTACGCCTTCAATCGTCGCCCGGCCAATAACCTTCTCACCGAGCTTTGTACCCGGTGGCACCCAAGGCGCCATCAACCCTGACCGAACATTAGCCGCGCCGCACACCACATTGATCTGCTGGCCGCCGCCGATCTCCACGACCACCTGTTTGTTCTTGCCTTTTGGCAAGGGCGTCACACTCACCACGCGCGCCGCCACCACCTTGGCAAAGTGCTCGCCTACCGGTTCAATACCTTCGCATTCAGCCGTCTTGATTGTGATCAGGCGCTCCAATTTGGCCGGTTCGGTATTCAAACCGGGAACCAATTCGCGCAGCCAGTTGTAGGAAAACTTCATGTTATCGGCAAATTAAAACTGACTCAAAAAACGCAGGTCGCCGCCTTGCAGCAAACGAATGTCATCAATCCCGTAGCGCATCATCGCCAGACGGGTAAGCCCCAGCCCAAACGCGAATCCGCCCCATTCCTCGGGGTCGATCCCGCTCATCCGCAAAACGTTCGGATGCACCAAACCGCATGGCAGCAGTTCCACCCAGCCGCTGTGCTTACAAACCGCGCAGCCAGTGCCTTCGCAAATCAAACAGCGAATATCCAATTCGAACCCAGGCTCGACAAACGGAAAGTAACCCGGCCGCAAACGCACCATAACATCGCGCTTAAAGATGCCGCTCAGCAGTGTCTTCATGAAGTAAATCAGGTTAGCGACAGAGACCTCGCGGTCAATCATCATGCCTTCTAACTGATAAAAAGTGTGCTCGTGCGACGCGTCCACTTCTTCATTGCGGAACACCCGCCCCGGCGCAATCATCCGCAGCGGCGCCTTCAAACTGCGCATCCCTCGCACCTGCACCGGCGATGTATGCGTGCGCAGCAAATGTCCGTTCGAAAGCCAGAACGTATCCTGCATATCGCGCGCCGGGTGTGTTGGCGGAATATTCAGCGCATCGAAATTATGCTCTTCCGATTCCACTTCCGGCCCGTACAAAACCGCAAAACCCATAGAGGTAAACAGATCTTCGATCTCCGCCTGAATCTGCGTAATCGGATGCAGCGCGCCGGGCCGTACACCGCCCGCCGGCAACGTGACGTCAATCCACTCTCCGGCTAATTGCTCCGCCAGGGCCGCTTTCTGAAAGCGCTCCTTCTTCGCGGCATACTCCGATTCCAGATCTTGCTTCACCGAATTGAGCAGTTTGCCCAACGGTATGCGCTCGTCTGGCGTAACCTTGCCCAGCTCTTTGCTGATCTGCGCCAGCGTGCCCTTGCGTCCCAGCGCTTCAACCCGCGCCTCTTCCAAAGTATCGAGCGAACCCGCCGACGCAAACGCAGCCAGCGTAGAACGGCGCAAATCTTCAAGTTGATTTTCGAGCATCCCTGTCCGCGCCTGCTATTGCAGTTTGGCTCCCAGCTGCTCCAAAAATTCCACTAACTCGTGTTGACCTTTGAGAAGCGCCAAATCCAGCGGCGTTTGGTTATTCTCCGCCCGTTGATTGACATTCGCGCCATTCGCAATAAGCGCTTCGGCCATGGCCCGGTTGCCCGCTTGCGCAGCGGCATGCAACGCGGTCCAGCCGCCTTCTTGCGTAAGATTCGGGTTAGCTCCGCGCTTCAACAGCAGTTCCACCAAAGCCGTAACGCCTCCAGCGGCCGCCGCATGCAACGGCGTGTTCTTCATCGAATTTGTGGAGCGGCTATCCACCACCGCGCCTTTATCGATCAGCACATCCGCCAGTTCCGGCCAACCGAAGAATGCCGCCAAATGCAGCGGCGTCCAACCATCGCAACTGTGAGCCTCGAGTAGCTCTGGCGCTTTTGCAATCTCCGCCAAAACGTCCGCCGTCTGTCCCGCCACACAGAACGTAAAGACATCCAGTTTCGGCTTCAATCCCAGCAAATAATCAGCGACTTTGCCTTGCCGGTAGTATTTTGCCAAAAGAAAAGCGCACTGCCCCACTTCATTCTGCGCATCCAGCAGTGCCGGATCTGCGGCCAAATCGGCCCGCACGGCCTCCAGATTGCCGCTCTTTACGTGCTCATGAAATGTCTTGATGTCCGCCATGGTTTGCTCAGGCTGACTTAGGCTGCCGGCAGGAACACCTGTTCGGTTTTATTCAACTCCCAATCCAGGTGATTGATATAGAACAACACAATATCGCGCGGATATTTGCCGGCAAATTCGTCGAACACGCGCTTCTGCCAGCCTTCTTTCAAATACTCTTCCGGCTTCAGGTCCTTATCGAAAAAGCCCTGTTCATTCGGAATCCCCAGCCAGTTCAGAATCGCCGCAATCATCTCCAGGTGCGACAACAACAACACCTGCGACAGATCCGTCGCGAAATCTTCCTCGCCGGCGTCGATCCGCGCCCAAAACTTAGGCTCCGCCTTGCGCAACGCTTCGGAATTGACCTTCACCAGCCGCGCCCGCGCCTTAAACCGTTCATAAACCTGATACGTTTTCAGCTTACCTATGGAGATGCCACACACCAGGTTATGAAAAACTTCAGGACCCAGCGCCTTGAAGACGCCACACATCTGCATCGTGAAAAGGTTAGCACAATGCACCTTTTACCTCGCTACGCTACAATTGGGAGTTTTGGGCCGTAACAGCCATATCCATGAGCAATCTGATCGTTTTAGGTGCGCAATGGGGCGACGAAGGCAAAGGCAAAATCGTCGACCTCTTCTCTGAAAAGTTTCGACGCCGTCGCCCGCTACCAGGGCGGCCACAACGCCGGCCATACCGTCTATCTCGGCGAGCGTAAATTCGTCCTCAAACTCATCCCCAGCGGCATTCTCCGCCCCGGCGTCCAAGCCGTCATCGGCAACGGCGTGGTCATCGACCCCAAGGCTCTGCTCGAAGAAATCCACGGTCTCGAAGCGATGGGCGTCGATGTCAAATCGCAACTCAAAGTCAGCAACCGCGCCCACGTCATCTTCCCGTTTCACCGCACGCTCGAAAAAATTTCCGAAGGCCGCGAGGGCAAAGTCGCCATCGGCACCACTTCGCGCGGCATCGGCCCTTGCTATGAAGACAAAATCGCGCGCCGCGGCATTCGCATCGCCGATTTCGTCGACGGCGATTTCGCTGAAACTCTATCGTCGCTCGCCGAAGACAAGCAACTCATCGCCAAAGCCTTCAACCTCACAGACCGCGTCGATTTCAACGAAATTCTCGACCAGTACAAACAATACGCCGACGAAATTCGCCCGCTGGTTTGCGATACGCAGCATTTGTTGAACGGCTTTATTCGCGCGGGTAAAAGCGTGCTCTTTGAAGGCGCGCAAGGCACGATGCTCGACATCGATTTCGGCACTTATCCGTTTGTCACCAGTTCCAGCGCATCCGCGGGCGGCGCTTGCACTGGCACTGGCGTCCCACCCAATAAAATCGACGGCATTGTGGGCGTTTCTAAGGCATACATTACGCGCGTAGGTGCCGGTCCTTTTCCCTCGGAAGATCTTACCGAAACTGGGAGAAGCCATTCGCAAGCGCGGCAACGAATTCGGCTCGGTCACCGGCCGTCCGCGGCGCTGCGGCTGGTTCGATGTGCCGCTTCTCCGCTACACCGCGGAAATTAACGGCTTCGACAGCTTGATCATCACCAAGCTCGACGTGCTCGATGAACTCAAAGAAATACCGGTTTGCGTCGCTTATGAAGTGGACGGCAAGGTGTTCAATGAGATGCCAGCCAGCACGCGGCGCATGGAAGCCATCAAGCCGGTGTTCGAACGCTTGCCCGGCTGGCAAAGTAAAACGCAGGGCATCGCGCAACTGGACAAGCTGCCGAAGGCCGCACAAAACTATTTGAAATTCTTAGCCGACCGCACCGGCGTGGAGATCGGCTCTGTTTCGAACGGCCCTGAGCGGAATGAAACGATGATCATTCCGGGATCAACGCTCGAGAAACTTCTGCAATAGACGTAAGCTACTGCTTATCGGCAGAGTTTGGCTCACCGATTGTTATTGTTGCCGCTGGATGCGACCTGCACAACTAAGTCGCGACTGTCTTTTGACGCTTTGTACATCACCATTTTGTCTGTGTTGACGGTTGTTTCGACCTTCCAGCCTTTGCTTTCTAATTCGGATTTGTAGAAGCCGTTGATCTTGTCGAGCGAATCGGGCGTTTGGATCATCACCATGCGCCCATCTTCTCCCCGGTTTCATGTCCATGGCGGATTTGCCTGTATAACGGCACATCACTCGGATAATCTGTGATGGCTTTGCCGGTATTTATGTCGACCGATGAGCCGTCTCTGCCTTGCACGTGCAGAGCACTATCGTTGTCACCCTTTCCCTGTTCAACCGTAACCTTGGCATCGCCATTTTCCGCCGTAACCGTATGACTATGAGAGCAAGCAGAGAGAAGAGAAATGACCGCCGTGGCGGCAAAAATATTTTCGCATCCCGCCATTACAACAGATTTAACCGTTTTACATAAGACTCTTTAGTACTATGACTAACTAACCTGCCCAGGGATGCTTCTTCCCCCGGCCGCAGCGTCATCCAAACCAGCGCCAGTGTAACCGCGGCGCCCATAATCATCATCGGCCATTCAAAGCTGATCGGTTGCGGAATTCTCGCCGGCAGCGACCAAACCCAAATCACAAAGAAGTTAAACAACTGCCACACAAATAAAACTACAAACACAACCCGTGGCAGGGTAAGAATAAAACTCGTAACCCAATGCTCAGCAGCAAAATGTCCGCGTAAGACGAATGCGCCGTCTGCGTCTCATAAGGCCCGAACGTAATCAGCGACCAAAACACCAGATTCGCCAGAGCCGCACCAATAGCCAACCCGCATAAGGAATCGCCCCGCCCGTGCGCTTACCTCTGATCAACAAAAACGACCAGGCCAACCACCCCGCGTTCACTAATCCCACCGCGTTCCACATGTAGATGCGCTGGACATTGCGCGATTTTGGAATTTGCGCGATTGTCGTTTTCTAATCGACGGAGACCTCGATGAGCTTTCGAATATTGTAGGCCAGCCGCCACTCATTGGGAAAAGGCGGGAACCTGCACTTGAACTATTGAATGCTCCATTCTGGGGATCACTCTCCCAGGCAATATTCGATATGTCCGAAGTCACGTCGCCTGCAATCAGCAGGAAATTCAAGGAGATAAAGACACGCAGCGGCCAACTTCTTGCTGCCTTAGGATACGATCCGGACCTAACCGATGTCGATCCAGGCCTCTTTTGCATGCGACTTTTCTTGCACTCATCGCCACACATACATTTAACGCGACATGTATACGCCGTGAAAAGCAGCTTCATTAACAACAACACCGATGAAGCTGTCAATTACGCCGAACCAATCACCAAAACTTTGCAGCTAATTTTCATGATTTGCCTCGCAAATACAAACGTCACGGCAAACAAACGAAAAGCCATCCGTGACTTCGACCCTGTTCGCTCGCTCGTTGCCCTGCGCCGTGGCCTGGTGATCGCCCAAGACAGCGGCAACCGCGCCAATCTGACACACCTTGCGCTCAACTTGCGCTTCGAGGCGAACCACGGCGACCCGCTGGCTGCCTTCCATAACTTCACCCTGGCGATCGGCAACTATCACGACACTGGCAACACCTACATGATCCGCGGCCCCCTGGGGCGTCTTGCCGCGCTTTTCGACCGGCTCGGACGATCCGAGCCGGCGGCCACCATCGCCGGGTTTGCCGTCACAAGCCCTCTCGCCGCCCTTCCCGTCATGGCGGAGTTCGGCACCGCGATTGCTCACCTCCGTGATGTATTCGGTGAGGCGACCTACGAATCGCTCGCCCACCAGGGCGGGACGATGACTACCGCTGAGATTGTTTCGTACGCGTTTGCCCAAATCGACCAAGCCCGAACGGAACTCGGACGCCCTGACTGAACTACTACGCGTTGATGAGACCGAGGTTGACGGGCAGATGTTTGATTCCGTGCAGCAGGGTGCTGTTGTTTCAGGGTCGGTTCGCCGGCGAGGGTCAGCCGGGGGAAGCGTTCAAAGAGCGTTTGTAGGCCGATGTGCAGTTCCATGCGGGCGAGTGCGGCGCCGAGGCAGACGTGGATGCCGGTGCCGAAGCTCATGTGGTCGCGGGCGTTGGCGCGGGTGGTGTCGAATTCGTCGGGACGTTCAAAGATGGCCGGATCACGATTGGCGCCGCCGGCCAGAAGGAAGATGGCCGAGGCCCCCCGCACGGTGTGGCCGTCGATGTGAAGGGTCTCGGTCGCCACCCTGGCCGTGAGCTGGAAGACGGAGTCATAGCGCAGCACCTCCTCGACCGCGTTGGGCCAGCCCTCGGGATGTGTCTGGAGGCGGGCCAACTGATCGGGGTGACCGAGAAGTGCCACTACGGCGTTACCGGAATTCATGGGCGGTGGTGACGAATCCGGCGCCGAGGTGACCCGGCAAACGTCCTCACCTCAATGTCGGTGAGATCGGTGTCACGTAGGACGGCAGACAAGATGCTGTCGTCGCCGCCGCGACAGACCTTCGATGTGTGCGTCGATGTATTTCCCAAACTGCCGCAACGCCACCGTGGCCAATGTGGAAGTCGCGCCAGCAGGGCGCCGTGCTGGTGAGCAGTCTGGTGCCGCCATCGGCGAATGCGTAAAGGCACGGTATCTCGTCACGCGGAATGCCCAGCATTTCGGCGATGATTTCGATCGGGACTTGAGAACCGTAATCGGCGACCAAGTCGCACTGGGCGTTGTCATTTAGATCGTCGAGCAGGGCGTCCGAGACCTCCTGGATCCGGTGCCGAAGAAGTAGATCGACCGCGGGGTGAATGCCCGCGACACCAGGCGCCGCAACCGCGCATGCTCGGGCGGATCAGCCACGAGCACTGACGGCGGTTCCAGACCATTCAGCACGCCGGGATTGGTTTTCGCGAGCAACCGCTGAATGACGCGAAACGGCGACTTGTCCCGCGGTTTGACCGTCCGGAACCTGTCGTCACGCAGCACGTCACGGACAATCTGCGCGTCAGCGGTGACCCAGCCGTTGGCGACCACCTCAGACATCGGCCCCCGTTGGCGTATCTGCTCGACCAGGGCATACACGTTGTCGGGGCGGCTGTTATCGATCAACAGCTGGGCGAAGGGATCACCCCGGCGAGCGAGCACCTTGAGCGTCGCACGGGGAAGCCCATATCCGATCAGCCAATGCGAACGGGCCTTGATATCCGCCTTCATATGGTTGCCTCTGCCTATCGACTACCGATCAGGCTAGCGGTGAAAGGAGTCGCTATTGGAGAACGGCGTTGATGATGTCAGTCGGGACTCTCTATTTCCGCTCGAGGACGAAGACCGCGATGCGACAGTAGCCGGCCCACACTTGTTCCTCTGTGAGGCCCGGGTAGATTTCGACGCCTTTGGCCCGGATTTCCTCGCGCTCGCCGGGCGCGGCGAGTCGGGCGTTTGCATCCCAGGTATCCCCCTCGATCACGACCGTGGCCGCTGGGTCTGCCTTGAGGTTGTGATCCCAGGCCGGGTGTTTCCTGTCGCCATAGTTGGCTGCCACGATGGCCACGCCGTCTGGGTGCGGGATACCGAGAAGCGCGACGGTGCGCGGCTTACCCGACTTGGCTCCGGTGGTGGTGAGGATGACCGACGGCAGGCCGGCCGCGATCCCGGCGAAGCTGCGTTTGCCGCCGGTGAGCCTACTGACCAGCTGGTCCAGGCGGTGTGCCGTGGTCGGAAGAACACCCGGCCCGACTTGGTGGCGGCGACGGCGCGCATCGCTCGATGAAACACATTGGCATCGTCGAAGGAACGCGCTGGCATCCCAGTAGTTTCGCCCAAATCGGTCCGACACCAAGCTGGAATGCTCGGATCCACGACATCCGGCCCAAGGGCAGGACAATGCCGGGGCCTGGCCCAGCGGAATCGTCTGGCCGCCGGGGGACACGTAGCCGCCGGTGGGCCCGTAGATGCCGTATATCGGGTCGCTCGGGCCCGCCGGGAGCCCGGCGTAGATGTCGTTGATCCAGCCCGAGGACAGGGTGTACACGGCCTGGGTGTTGCCGGGCGGGGAGAACTGGGTCACCAGTTGGACGGACTAAGTCGATGATGGGCTTGTCGCCCAGCATCGAGTCGACATGCGAACCGCCGGCCAGTTCGACCCCGACGAACTGCCCCGGGTACAGACTGACCAGTTCGTTCGTGGTGGCCCCGAAGGCGTTCCACGCCTGGGGCGGCGCGGCCACCACATAGACGGGTGTGTGCGCCGCCTGCAGGTTGGCTATCGCAGCCGCGTAAGCCGCGGAACTGTTGGCGACCCCGTCGAATGTCACCACCCCTGCAGGTTGTTGGTGTTCGTCCCGAGGTCCGCGAGGTAATCGCCCGCGGCGATCGTGGCGAGGCCACCGCCTGCGGAGTGTCCCGACAGGATGAAGTGCTGCGGCAACGTCCCCTGGAAACCGGCCTGTTGTGCGCTGATGTTCAGCCCCGTCTGGTTGCCCAAGAACAACGAGGCCACGCCCTGCTGCATCTGCGGGCTGTTCAGCGAGGCGCCGAACGGCAGCGGAATAAGCGAATTCACGGTGGGGGTCACCACGACGCTGTCGGTACTCCCCGCCAGCTGGATGCCCAGCGGCTGGTAGAACCAACCGATTGCGGCGAAGCCGTGCTGCAGATAGATGGTGCCGTTGGGCTGCACCGAACCGTTCGCCTGCGTCGGGAAGTACCACAGTGCGGGGGCTGGGTAGCTGATGTCGAAACCGAGCGGGATTCCCAGGACGGAGGCCTCACCAAGCGGAATCTGAACGAAGGAGAACCCGATTCTGACCCCGGTCACTCCGTCGATGCCCGGGCCGGTGAGGGCCACGGTGGTGGGGAAGCTCACGAACCCACCCAGGCCCATCGCTCTGGTCGCCGAGTTGAACACCGCCCCAGTGTCGCAATATCGAGGCCCACAGTCCCCGTCCAAGCCCCGGCGCCGTTCAGCCATGGCAGCCCAAACAGCCCCTCGATGGGTGCGAGAAGGCTCTGGGCCCTTGCTCAAGCGCCTGCAGCGGCGACACATTCGCAGCCTCTGCGGCCGTATACGTGGCCGCAGCCTCGCTCAACGCGCCCACAAACTGGCCATCGAACAGCGTCGTCTGCGCGCTCAGCGCCTGAAACTCTTTGGCGTAGCTGCCGAAAACACGTGCGATAGCCGCCGACACCTCATCGCCGGCCGCCGCGACGATCCCGTAGTCGACGGCGCCGCCGCCCCGGTGGCCGCCCTGATCGCCTCCCCGATCTCGGTCAAGTCTCCGGACGCTTCGGCCAAAGCCTCCGGTGCTGCGATCACATACGACGACATCGGCGATTTCCCCTCCGGCGGCGCGACAACCTCGGGAAGATGACGAAATCTTAGCCAAGCCAGACCCGGCTTGGCGGGCGATTCGAGATACGGAGCGCGTGCAACGCGCTGCCTGATACCCCATCTGCGTACGCAACGGCCCGCCGTCGGCCACGGGTCCTTGATGCACCCTCCCCACGATGTTCAAGCGGGCGTGCGTGGTGTGGCATTCACGCCCTGGACCAGGGGCGCCTGACGCGGTAGCCCAACTATGGTCAAGGCGGCGGTGTGTTCGTTTGTGACATTCTCCATGGGTGTCCGCTCCGCCGGTGGTTGCGCCTTTGGGTGTGGTGACGTTTCTTCTCACCGATGTCGAGGGTTCCACCCGTCGCTGGGAGGCCGACGCCGATGCGATGCGGTTGGCACTGGCCACGCATGACGAGGTGCTGCGCGGGGTGATCGAGGCGCACGGCGGTTGGTTGTTCAAGCACACCGGTGACGGGGTGTGTCCGCGTTCGCCTCGCCGAGGTGTGCGGTGGATGCTGCTGTGGCCGCGCAGCGGGCCTTGGAGTTGCCGGTGCGGATGGGCATCGCGACCGGCGAAGCCGAACTGCGAGGGGGCGACTACTTCGGCGCGGTGCTCAACCGTGCGGCACGCGTGATGGCGGCCGGGCACGGCGGTCAGATCCTGTTGGCCGAGTCGACTGCGGCAGCGGTGCCTCGACCGGCTGGCGGGGCGGTGCCGTGGCCGCTGGCAACGGGTCAACTCGCCTGGCGACGGTGGTGCCGGGCTGGTTGAGTTGCTGCTGGCTTGCGGGCGGCACTCCTCCTGACGGCGTGATTATCGGTGCGTTGTCGGTAGCGCCAGCGCCCGCGGCAGCGGCGTTGGTCGCCGCCGCGGATGCCGGTGCCCCCTTGGCCGCCGGTGCCGCCGTGTCCGCCGGTGCCGCCCGCGCCGCCTGCTCCGCCGTGGCCGCCGGCGCCACCCGTGCCGCCAGGGCCCGTAACGCCGGACGAGCCGGTGGTGCCGGCGCCGCCGGTGAATAGCGTTGTACACCAACCGTTGTCGTGATAGACGCTCGGCAATAAAGTATTCACCCCGGTGCGAGCGAGCGAGTGCCGCGAGCGGGTGGCCGGTGGTATGTCAACGCGCGCGGGGAGTCACTTGTCGACTTGCAGTGGAATCTGTCGTCGGTGTGCCGTGGCCCCTGGCAGCACGTAAATCGAGCCGACGACGGCGGTGGTGCTACACCGCCACGCCGGTCGCGAGCCGGTTTCAGGCTGATCGGGCCTGCGACGACCAGTTCGAGCCAGCCGTCGTGTCGGGTGCCGTCGTGGCTGCCGACAACGCCCCCGGTCAGCTCGGGCTCCAGGGTAGGCCACCCCGTGCGCCGATGCCGCGGTTCAGCCGCCGGCACCGAAGCCGCTGGTTGGGACGCCGCCGGCGTGGCCGGTGCCGCCGGCGCTACCGGTGGCACCGCTGCCCGCGCGAGCCGGTGCCGCCGGCGCGGCCGGTGTGCCGCCGTGTCCGCCCGTTCCACCGGTGCCGCCGGTGTTGCCGAAAGAGCCTGCGCCGCCACCGGTGCCACCGGCGCCGCCGGTGCCGCCGTGTCCGCCTGCGCCACCGGTATTGCCAGCACCGCCTGCGCCGCCCGCCCCCGGCCGTGCCGCCGGTACCGCCGGCCTTGCCGTTCCGATGTGGGGCCCGCCGATGCCGCCCGGGTGCTCACCGGCCCCGCCGGTGCCGCCGGTGCCGCCTGCGCCCTGGGTGGCCTGCCTGTGCCGCCAGCGCCGCCGGCGCCGCCGGTCCCGCCATCGCCGCCGTGGCCGCCGACGTCGCCCGCTGCGCCTGCGGCGCCGGTCCCGCCGGTGCCGCCGTGGCCGCCGGCGCCGCCGGTGCCACCCACGCCGGTAGCGCCTGTGGCTCCGGTGGCGCTGCCGGTGCCGCCGTGTCCGCCGCCCCCGCCTGCCCCGCCGGTGCCGCCGGTAGCGCCCCCGGTGCCCGTACCGCCGCCGCGTCGTGGACGACGATGTGGGCCTGCTTGTCCTCATGGCGGAGGCGCTGAGGAGCGAGGGCTATTCTGTTGAGCACCGCCGGCTCGGGAACCGCCGCGCTGGCCTGGCTCGCGGAGCGCACGACGGACCTCATGCTGCTTGACCTGAAAATGCGCGACATCGAGGGGGCGGTGCTGCTTGATCGGCTCAGGCAGAAGACCCCCCCGGTGCCCTTTATCGTGGTCACCGGCCAGGGGGACGAGAAGGCCGCTGTCGAGATGATGAAGCAGGGCGCCCTTGACTACGTGATGAAGGACACGGGGATACTCGACCTGCTGCCGGGGGTGGTCCGGCGGGCGCTTGCGGTGGTGGAGCGGGAGCGCGCGCTGGCCGCCGCCGAGGCGGAGGGCAGGCGGCTGGAAAAGGAAATGCTCGATGTCGCGGAAGGGGAACGCCGGCGGATAGGCGACGACCTCCACGACGGCCTGGGACAGCGGCTCACGCGATCGAACTTGTGTGCGTGGCGCTAAAGGACGACGCATCCCGGAAGCTCCCGGAGCTTGCAAAGGGGCTGGAGCGGATGGGCAAGATGCTGCGCGAGGCCATCGCGCACACCCGGTTTCTCGCCCGGGGCCTTGTGCCGAGCAA
>CAWJBS010000008.1:0-33775 GCA_963840845.1 Bryobacterales bacterium | reverse complement strand
AAATGAAGAAAACAACAACTTTCATCGGGCTCATGATTCTGGGGTGTGTTTCGTCGTTCGCCAACAGCGTCAACCTCACCAACTCAGCAAACCAAGTGATCGGCAGCGTAGGCATAGGCTCCAGCAGCGACCAATTCGGCACCGGTCCTACGTTATCCTTCGCTTTCAACACGACCCAGTCACAGTACTTGATCGTTTACATGAATATTAATACTGCCGATCCAAACGCGATCACTGACGCGAAATCGTTCTATCTAGACCCCTACACCTCTTGGGGCGGCTGTGGCGGCAGCGGCATGGAAGGCAGCTATGATCTCGGCTCGGCCGGTGACTTTAACTACGAATACACCCTCGGTATGTCAAGCGGCGTAACCGATTCCGACAGTCTTATCCTGAATTTCTCAGCCGCCCTACCGACCTTGACTGCCAACAGCGCCGGCAACACCATCGCTGTTGCTACGGACTCCATCGCCAGCAACAGTCCATTCCCCTCGATCACTAATGGGTCCTACGTCGGCGCCGCCGACCTTAGCACCACCGCCGCGCCAGAACCCTCCAGCCTCGCCTTGATCGGCTTAGGTCTCGCCGGAATTTCCCTTCTGACAAAGCGGAATTGGTCGGCAAGAGCGAACTAGGCTGCAAACACAGATCGGCGCTGAACCCCGTGCCAGCACGCGCGCGATGGCACGGGGTTTCAACCGCCGAAGTCATGAAGGCTTGACTTGGTCTAAATTGATAACGAGTGACGGCTTCCCCCGGCGAGCCACCTTAGCTCCAATAATTCCGATCCAAAATTCCTAGACTGCACCGTTTGTTTGAGTGCCCTAAAAAACAGCTCGATTTCCCAGCGGTACTTACAAATGGCGGCGATGGTGGTTGAGCCGAATGCCAGATGGTTGGTTAGCAGTACGTCCGCCGTTCTTAATAGCCGTGCAGGCGGATCCACCACACCAGGGCGTTCACCTCGGCCTATCTCACGTACGGTATTTTTCGGTGCGCCGTCGATACTCAACACTAGCTTTGCGCTGCCGCGTCAAAATCGACGCCGGGAATCTCGGGAAGAATATCAAAACCTTTGGGGTCACGTCCAAACCGAAAGAAGTTCTGGCGGTCAGTGAAGTCGTCTGGCCGAATGCCTTCCAGCGGTGCGCCAAAGTCAGCCAGCGCCGCATAGGTCGCCTTCGCGTTGGCAGCGTCCGACTTTATGAAAAGGTCAAGATCTTTCGTAAAGCGCGGCTGCGCGTGATAGATAACCGCGAAGCCTCCAACCACAAGGTATTTAACGCCATGGGACTGGAAGGCGAACAAAAGGTCTTTGTAGTCTTGGTACATCCGGCTCAATCTCCCAACCCTTAAGCGCGTAGGCGGCTTCAATCATTTCATCAAGAGCGTCCAGCCGTTCATGCGCGGGCCGACTTTGCCAGTATCGGTATTCGTCAGCCTTGATCTCATCAAAATTGGTGTACTTCCGTACTGTGATCGGCGTATCGCTCATGCGTCCCTTTTCTAGCATAAACTCAGCTCACCCCAACATCCAGATTCGCCCTACTTTGTTAGCGCTCTCTTGCGGTCACAAAACTTCAAAGAAAATTTTCTGCCCCTAACCCATTAATTCTAAACACCTTATCCAAAACCAACTTTTCCCCTCCATTCAGCCCGCGAGTAGCTCCTGCAAATCTTGAACCGTGGGAGATCCGCTGTCACCGCTTCCCCGCTGCGCCCGTTCACACGCAGAATCAATCCTCGCAAAGGACAAAAATCATGACCACCATGACCCCTCGCCAACTCCGCCGCGCCGCCGAGCGCGCTCAACGCAAGGCCGACCGCAAAGCCGGCACTACTCCGGCCCCCGCACCACCCCTGCAAGGCGTCACCGAAAATCTCAATCACCAAGCACCGGCCACGCCCTTCATCTCCGAAGCGCGCCAAGCCGCCAGTCGCGAAAACGGCAGCCATTCACAGGGTCCGAAGACCGCCGAGACCCGCGCCACCTCTGCGCAAAATCACACCACGCACGGTCTCGCTCGTCACATCAACGGAACCTTCAAACTCCTAACTTCCGAAGATCCCGCTGGGTTCGAAGCGTTTAAACACTCTCTCACCAAGGAACATTCCCCGAGTACAGAGACGGAATGCCTCCTGGTCAACACCATGGCCGAATCGCACTGGCTCGCCGATCGCGCGCAGCGTCTTCAAAACACCTGCCTGCATCCCGACACCGGCGAAATCGCCAACGATAAAAAGTTCGCCTTATATCTGCGATATGAAACCACGCACCGCCGCGCGTTCTATAAGGCGCTCACCGAACTCCAAAAGCTTCGTGCCGAAACGCGCAAAGCCGGTCTCGGGTTCGAAGCGGAAGAAGACAAAAAGTACGAAAAACTTCGCAAAACATTGAAGGAAGAAGCTGAAAACGAGGGTTTCGCCTGGGACAACTTCCGCAAAGAGGCGCGCAGCCCGCTTCCAAGTGGCCATGAACTTGACCCAATACCTCCAAGCCAAGAGCCAATTCACGAATTACGACGCCGATTTGGAAGCCGCGCTCGCCGAACTGGGCCTTCCAATGAAGCAAAAGGAGCCAATGGCCCAAGCCGCCTAAGTCATTTCAGCGCCGCACGCCGCCACCCACACCCGACGTGTGCCCTGACACTATGACACGCTTGACTTAGTGCGTCTACGAGCCACTCGCGTCAGGAAGTCGTCCTTCCGATTCGAGGCAAATGTCATGAATTGCCATCTACCGCGTCTCCGTTATGACCGCAAAACACTAGCAATTTTCTCAAAAACCACTGCGCCGTGGTGCCTCTCTCATACGTCCAATGAGCAGAGGAGAAGGAAAGATGGAAAAACTAAAAGGTTTTGAGAAGCTCTCGCTGCTGTTACTAACATCGGCAACATTGAGCTTCGCGCAAATGACCGCAACGCAGTATCCACCCACCTATCCCAACAACGCAAGTCAACCGCCAGCCGCTAACCACGAAATGGCACAACCCGGAACGGTCAACTACGTCGAAGGACAGGTCTCAATCAACAACCAACCGCTGGCCGCGCGCGGCTCCGCCATGCTGCAACCTGGCGATACTATTTCCACTGGTAATGGTTTTGCAGAGGTATTGCTTACACCCGGCGCCTTCCTGCGCGTCGGTCCAAATAGTGAACTTCGCTTCGACAACGCCGGTTTGGCAAATACCCAGATTCAGCTAGACCGCGGTACGGCAAACGTCGAAGCGGACCAGCTAATCGACGGTACCCATCTGTCGCTCATCATGAAAGGGGCAACCGCCCAAATCGAAAAAAGAGGGCTGTACGATTTCAATGCAGACCAACAGACAGTCAAAGTATTCGACGGCAAGGTGAATGTCTCTTCCGCCGCCGGCTCTAAATCAATCGGCAAAGGAGATTCACTCTTACTCGCGAGCGAGAAACCCTTCAAGGTTCACGGCTTCGATGTCAAGGCTGAAAAGGCGCAACCGCTCTACGTATGGAGTGAAGCGCGCAGCCGCGATGAATCGCAAGCCAACGTCGCCATCGCCCAAAACGTCGCCGCTTATGGCGGCTGGTACGGTGCTGGCTGGTATTGGGATCCCTACTGGTCTTCCTACGCTTTCTTGCCCGGCGCGGGATTCCTCTATAGCCCGTTTGGTTGGGGCTTCTATTCGCCCGCCTTCATCGGCTACTATGGCGTTCCCTTCGGCTATGGCCACTGGGGCGGATACGGCGCTTGGCATGGACACATCGGCGGCGTCGGCGCACGCATCGGTGGCTTCCACGGCGGCGGTTTTCATGGTGGTAGCGGCGGAGGCCGTCGCTAACTGCGGTTAACCCACTACATTGATGTTGCTTCCGCTTGCACTGCTAGTTGAAGTGGGCGAAGCAAATTGGCTCACGGCAGCGTTCAGACTTGATGTCAAAGCATTGTCTACCGCTGCCGTGAGCGGATCTGTTGTTGAAGAGCTTGAGCTATTGGAGGTTGGATTGATTTCTTGTAGCAGTGCGTTCGTCGCAGTGGAACTAAGACTCGCCGTATCCGTGGTGCCAGTGCCCGTTCCCAACAACGCCGAAACCTCCTGCCCCGCAATAGTAGATCCAGCGATCTTGCTCAACTGTCCAGCAGTAGCGCCGTTTAGCGTGCCGGCGGAAAGACTAGAGGGCAGCAGGCCATCGTTATAGAGCTGTTGCACTCCGGCGGAAAGTGATCCCGTACTGGTTGATGACATCTTTAGCCCTCTTGGTCCCTTATCGGCCGCAAAAGCGGCAAGTTGACAATTCTTCGCTATACTTAAGGAAGTCTTCGGTAATCCCTTCATGAACAGCAACTTAAGATGGACAATTGTTGGCAGCTCCACCTGTATTGTGGTCCTGCTCCTACTCGGTGCGCGCAGTGGCGGTGCCGTCGCGCACGACGATGTTTACGGACATCTTAAGGTCTACACCGAAGTCCTTGAACGCATTAAGTTGGAATACGTCGAAGAGCCCGACATGAAAAGCGTCACTCTCGGCGCTATCAACGGCTTGCTCGAATCTGTCGATCCCTTCGCCAGCTATTTGAATGCCGATCAATATCGCCAATATGAAAAAGGGGTTGATACCTCTAAAGCAAGCGTCGGACTCGTCCTGGCGAAACGTTATGGATACGTGGCCGTTGTTGACGCTCTGCCTGGCTCACCCGCTGACAAAGCCAACATCAACACGGGCGACCTGATCGAAAGCATCAATAACGTGGCCACGCGCGATATGCCCTTGGCCTATGCGGAGCAACTGCTGCGCGGCGATGCCGGTTCCACCATCAACATAACTGTTCTCCGTCTCAAGAACCCCGACCCCGAAAAGATCACGCTCACCCGCGCGAATATCTCCTACCCGGCTGTTATCGGCAAGATGATGCCCGATCAAGTCGGCTATCTCCACGTCACCAGCTTGGCTGGCAACCGCGTGGACGAAGCCAAGAACAAGCTGAACGAACTCAAAAAACAAGGCGCCAAATTCATCGTGCTTGATCTGCGTCACTGCTCTACCGGCGAACAAGACAAGGGCGTACCGCTCGCCAATCTCTTCCTCGATAAGGGAGAGATCACTTACTTGCAAGGTCAGAAAACAGAAAAACAGAATTTTACCGCCAACCCGGCTAATGACGTCTGGCAAGGTCCTCTGGTGGTCATAACCGATAGAGCCACTGCCGGCGGTGCCGAAATAGCCGCTGGTGCGCTTCTTGATGACAAGCGTGCGCAAGTCGTCGGCGAACGCAGTTACGGCGATGCCAGCCTCCGCAAGACCATTCAAATGGACGATGGCGGCGCAGTGATTCTCTCGGTAGCCAAATACTATTCGCCCTCTGGCAAGGCGATCCAAGATGGCGGCATTACCCCGTCAGTCGCCCTCGCCGAAAACGATTCCACACCCGACGTCGATCAGGATGGTAATCCGCTGCCTGGTGCCGCGCCTAAGCCGACCGAAGATAATTTGTTAAAGCAATCCATTGAGCTCGTCACTGGCAAGACAACCATCGCCCAGCTCACTGGAGCCGATCCTGGCGCGCGTCCCGTAGCCGATGGCGATGATGCTCATCCCATCATTCAGAAGAGCCCGAAAATCATTGCTCCCGAACAGCAGCCGAAACAATAGTTAGCGAATTATGCCTCTTTACGAATATCAGTGCGAAAACTGTGGTGACAGGTTCGAATTGATAGAGAAATTCAGTGCCGAACCTTTAACCACCCACGACAAATGCGGCGGTAAAGTCCACCGTCTGATTTCCGCGCCCGCCCTGCAGTTTAAGGGGAGCGGCTGGTATGTCACCGATTACGCCAAGAGTGGCAGTTCCAGCCCTGGCAAAAGCGATAGTGGCGGCAAGAAAGACGGCGAAAGCTCTTCGTCCGACAAGAAAGAATCGAGCGCTTCCCCGTCCGATTCTAACGGCGGCAGCAGCGCTTCGTCTTCGGACACTTCCAGCTCGTCGAGCAGCGCTACCACCGCTAGCACCACAACTTCAACTTCCTCGTCTGATAAAAAATAGAGGGTGACCTCTCGACGGGAATTCTTAACCACCGCGGCTGCCGGTGCAGCGATAAGTGTGCCTCTGCTGGGCGTTACGCCAAAGCCAGTAAAGACGTCCGCGAACGACAAGATTCAAATTGCCTTGATTGGCTGCGGCGGCATGGGGCAAGCCGATGCCCGCTCATCCACTGCCACCGGCCTCACCAAAATCGTCGCCGCTTGCGATTGCTACGACGGCCGCCTCACCCACATGCAAGAGGTGTATGGCTCCCAGATCTTCACCACCAAGCACTATCAGGAAATTCTCGACCGCAAAGATATCGACGCCGTCATCATTGGCACACCCGATCACTGGCACAGCAAACTCTCCATCGCCGCCATGAACGCCGGCAAAGACGTGTATTGCGAAAAGCCCATGGTGCAGCACATCGACGACGGTGCGCCCGTCGTGGAAGCGCAGCGCGCCACCAATCGCATCATGCAGGTCGGCAGCCAGCGTGTCAGTTCCGTCGTCTATAAGAAAGCGAAAGAGCTGTTTCAATCAGGCGCCATCGGCAAGCTCAATATGGTCGAAGCCTGGTGGGATCGCAACTCCGCCACCGGCGCTTGGGAATATGCCGTTCCGCCCGACGCCAATACCGACACCTGCGATTGGGACACCTTCCAAGGCCGCGCGCCCAAAACCGATTGGGACGCCAACCGTTTCTTCCGCTGGCGCTGTTATCGCGATTACGGCACGGGCGTCGCCGGAGATCTCTTCGTCCATCTCTTTTCCGGCCTCCACTTCATCACCGGAGCCATCGGGCCTACCCGCGTCTTCGCCACCGGCGGCATTCGTTTCTGGAACGACGGCCGCGACGTGCCCGATCTCCTGATTGGTCTTTATGATTATCCGGAGACGGCCGCCCACCCCGCCTTCAATCTCGCCCTGCGTGTCAACTTCGAAAGTGGCGCTCAAGAAAGCTCCGGCTTCCGCTTCACTGGCAGCGACGGCATCATGACCGTAAGCGATAACGTCACCGTCACCAACGCGCCGCCCGAAAAAGAACCGGGCTACACCATCGGCACTTTCGCGGCCAGCGAGCAAGAGGCGTTTCTCAAAGCCTACCGGGCCAAATACCCTCAGACCAAAACTCTCAACACCTCCCGGGAAATGGCGTATCACGCACCGCCCAAATACAGCGACCACGTCGATCACCACACGAACTTCGCCATGGCTGTCCGTTCCCGCAAGCCCGTGATCGAAGATCCGCTCTTCGGTTTCCGCGCCGCTGGTCCCGCGCTCCTCTCCAATGTCAGTTATTCCGAAGGTCGTGTCGTCGAATGGGATGCCGCCACCATGAAGGTCAAAGGCTAAAGGGGCAACCACATGAGATCACTGAACGACACTCTTCAAATCGCCCTGATCGGTGCGGGCGGCATGGGCCAAGGCGATGCCCGCCTGGCTACTTCCTTACCCGGCGTGAAACTGGTCGCCGCTTGCGATTGTTACGACGGCCGCCTCCAGCACATGAAAGAAGTCTATGGCCCCGACACTTTCATTACCCGCGATTACCGCGAGATCGTCCGTCGCCCGGAGATCGACGCCGTGATCATCGCCACGCCCGATCATTGGCACGCTCCCATCTCCATCGATTGCCTCAACGCCGACAAGCATGTCTACTGCGAAAAGCCCATGGTCCATTCCATCGGCGAAGGCCACGACGTCATCGCCGCCCAAGCCAAAGCCGGCAACGTCTTTCAAGTAGGCAGCCAGTACCGCAGTTCCGCCACCTACACCAAGGCGCGTGATCTGTATCAGCAAAACGCCATCGGCCGCTTAAATTCTGTCGAAGCGTGGCTCGACCGCAACACCGCGATCGGCGCTTGGGAATACTCCATCCCAACCGATGCCAACACGAACACCTGCGACTGGAACCAATTCCTTGGCAACGCCCCCAAGCGCGCGTGGGATCCCGCGCGCTTCTTCCGCTGGCGCAATTTCCGCGACTATGGCACCGGTGTCGCGGGCGACCTCTTCGTTCACCTTCTCACTGGCCTGCATACCGTCACCGGATCCATTGGCCCTAACCGCATCTACGCCACCGGCGGCATGCGCTACTGGAAAGACCGCGACGTACCCGACGTGATGCTTGCCGTGCTCGATTATCCTGAATCGGAAAATCATCCCGCCTTTAACGTTCTGTTGCGCGTCAATTTCAAGAGCGGCCTGCCGCAAGAATCCTTCGGCGTAAAGTTCATCGGCAGCGAAGGCGTGATGACGACTGGCTACACTGGCGTAACGGTGGAACGCTCGCCTCAACCCGATCAGTTCGACGGCTCTACCGGCAGTTTCGCCGACGCTGTTCAAAAGGCTTTGCGCGCCGAATGGGACGCAGCCCACACCAGCTTCGATTCCCGAACCTTCCAACAGACCAGCGAATCCTACGACACGAGCGCTGTACACGACCAGTTAGAGCATCATAGAAATTTCTACCGTTCCATTCGCGACGGGCGTCCTTCGGTGGAAGACGCCACGTTTGGGCTCCGCGCTGCCGGGCCCGCTTTGCTCACCAACGAAAGCTTGTTTCAACAAAAAATCATGCTATGGGATCCTGATCTCATGCAAGTAGCGCCAGACTTTAAAAAATAAGAATTGGAGCATATTCGCTATGCCAAACTTCTCTTCCGCTTGGGTAACAGCCCAAGCGCTTCTCACGACGGTCGGCCTGCAAGTTCTCGGCGCGATCGTAATGTTTGTTGTCGGCCGTTGGATCATCGGCTTTGTCACGCGCCTTGCTCAGAAAGCGTTAGCGCGCGAACATTTTGATCCAACACTATCCCGCTTCCTTGTCAGTGCCACCGGCGTCACGCTGAACGTCTTCCTGGTGGTCGCCATCCTGGGTCAGTTCGGTGTCCAGACAGCCAGTTTCGCGGCCCTGTTAGCCGGTGCTGGTTTAGCTATTGGCGCAGCCTGGAGTGGCCTGCTCGCTAACTTCGCCGCAGGCATCTTCCTCATCGTCTTGCGCCCGTTTAAGGTCGGCGATTTCATTACCGCCGGAGGCGTAACCGGAACGGTCCAGGAGATTGGCCTCTTTGTTACCACGATCCTGACACCAGACAACGTCCACACCTTCGTCGGCAACAACAAACTCTTTTCCGACAACGTGCAAAACTTCTCGTCCACGCCTTATCGCCGCGTCGATCTCACCGCGCAAATCGCCGCCGACGCTCGCCCCGACCAAGCCATGGAAGCCATTCGGAGGAGCGTGGCGCAAATCCCGAACGTGTTGCAAGATCCCGCGCCCGAAGTGGCTATTCTTTCCTTTACCGGCGCAGGCCCTGTTCTAGCTGTGCGGCCCTGTTGCTCTAACGACCACTATTGGCAAGTTTATTTCGACACAAACAAAGCGATTCGCGACATTCTGGGCGAGAGTCCCTTCCCCGCTCCGATGCCGACATACGCGATCAAGCAGATGTCTGCCGCTGCAACGGCGGGCGGGAACTAGCCGGCAGCGCGGCGTTCAGCGAACCTTGCCGGTAACCCTCTAGATCCAGGGTCACGTACAAAAAACCAAGCTGTTTAAAGATGGCGGAGAAAGCAGCCGCATTCTCCGCCGTCATCGCTTTCGGCATCTCTTCCTTGGCAATCTCCAGCCGAACCAAGTCGCCATGAAAGCGCACTCGAAACTGCCGGAATCCCAAAGCGCGAATCGCCTCTTCGCCTTGCTCAATCGTCTTAATGGTCTCGGGCGTAACCGGAGTGCCATAGGGAACGCGCGAACTCAAACAAGCCGCCGCTGGACGATTCCAAGTCGATAACCCCGCCCGCTTCGAAAGCTCCCGAATTTCCGCCTTGCTCAAACCGGCATCCACCAACGGCGCTTTCACTTCGTGAATCTTGGCAGCCCGTTGGCCAGGACGGTAATCGCCCAAATCATCCTTATTCACGCCGTAAATAATGTGCTTAAATCCACGCGTTTGCGCAAACGCTTCTAGCTGGTTGAACAACTCATCTTTGCAATGGAAGCAGCGGTTCTGATCGTTCTTAATGTAATCCGGATTTTCAAATTCGTGTGTCTCAATATATTCATGCCGGAAACCACATTCCTTCGCAAAAGCTTCGGCGTCACGTTTATGAGAAGTTGGAATGGAGGCGGAATCCGCCGTAATCGCGATGGCATTCTCGCCCAGCGCGCGATGCGCTGCCCAAGCTAAATAAGCCGAATCAGTCCCGCCGGAATACGCAATAACAACGCGTTCCATCTCCCGCAATAGCCGCAGCAAAAGACGTTCTTTCGCCTCCAGAATCGCCGGATCGGACTGTAATGAAACCAACACGCCCATAAGGGAAGTATAGAAGGTTTAATCGTGCAGCTAGACTTTCGGCAGCTTGCTGCTATCCCAGCCGCCGCCCAAAGCCCGCACCAGTTGCACGGCCGCACCCATGCGCCGTTGTTGCAAATCAACCTCGGCACGTTCGTTTGTCAGGGCGATGCTTTGCGCTGTAATCACTTCCAGATACGTCACCAACCCGCCCTTGTACCGGTTCATCGCCAACTGCTGCGAGTTCTCCGCCGCCAGCGTCGCTTCGTGCTGTTTCGCGGCTTCCTGCTCCAAAATCCGCAGGGTCGATAAATTGTCTTCCACTTCCTGGAACGCCGTTAACGAAGTCTGCCGGTAGCTGGCAACCGTGGCATCGTAGGCAGCCTCGGAAATCGTCACTTGCGCCCGTCGCCGCCCGGCGTCAAAAATCGTTTGTGTCAATTGCGGCCCAAGCCCCCAGAACCGGCTCGGCCACGCAAACCAGTTCACAATGCTGCCCGATTGCAACCCTCCTTCCGCCGCAATCACCAAGTCCGGGTAAAACGCCGCCTTGGCAATGCCAATCTGCGCATTCGCCGCTGCCACTTGCCGCTCGCTGGCCGCAATATCAGGCCGACGCTGCAACAGCTGCGATGGAATCCCCAACGGTATCTCCGGTATGGTGTCTTTCAACTGCGCTTCCGACACGTGAAACCCTTCGGGGGCCTTACCGGCGAGAACCGCAATCGCATGCTCCAACTGCGCCCGTTCCTCGCCCAGGTCAATCGCTTGCGCCTGCGTTTGGTTCAACTGCGTCTTCGCCTGCATCACTTCAGCCTTCGACGCAACACCACCGTTGTAACGATTATTAGTCAGGTCGTATGCCTTCTGATACGCCACTACCGTATCATCCAGTAATTGCTTCTGCGAATCTAGGCCCCGAATGGTGAAGTAATCAGAGGCCAACTCCGTCTGCAACTCAAGCTTCACGTTTTCCAAATCCCCTGCGGAAGCCTGCGCTTGCTCCTTCGCGGCCTCAATAGATTTCCGTATGCGTCCCCACAAGTCGGCATCGAAGGACGCATTAATGGGCAAAGTGAAAAGTCCATACTGCAATCCCTGCGCGCCCACGGGATAGTGGGAAGAAACCCGGTTGGTGGAAATCGAAGGGCCCGCACTGACGGTCGGAAACAAAAAAGAGCGTTGCGTCTGTACGCTGGCGCGCGCCTGGCGGTAGTTCGCTTCCGCAATTTTTAAACTCTGGTTTGCCGGCCCGACCTGCTCTTCCAACGTATTCAATTCAGCTTCGTTGAAAATTTCCCACCACTTGCCTTTTTGGAACGCATCGCTTGGCTTCGCCGACGTCCATCCGGAAGGTGTTTCTGAAAACGCGGGAGCACTCGGCACAGTTGGCTGCGCATACTTTGGCCCTACAGCGCAACTTCCCAGCAGCAAACACATCAACGCAAGAGAAACCCACTTCATTACTTGGCAATCTCCACTTGCTGGCCGTTCGTAATCGAATCGCTCGGATTCACTACAACTTGATCGTGCGGCTGAATCCCCGAAACCAGTTCCACACTGTCGCCAAAATCGCGTCCCATGATCACCGGCACCAACTCGGCTTTGCCATCGTTGACCCGCACCACCCGCAAACCCTCCGACCGAAATAACAGCGCGTTCGAAGGCACCGTCACGGCGGGAATGTCCGAAGGCAGTTTCAAGTGAACCGACACATACGAGCCCGGCAGCAGTTCGCCCGTCGGATTAGCCACGTCCACTTCCACATTCAATGTCCGCGAAGATTGATCAATCGCATTGGCATTGCGCACAACCTTGCCATAAAACTTCCGGCCCGGGAACTCCGTCAGCGTCAGATACGCCGGCACGCCTGGCTTCGCCGCTTGAGAATACATTTCCGGAACACTCACATAAACGCGCAGGGTATCGATCGATGCCACGTGAAACAGTTCTTTACCCGGCGTATTCGCCCCTTGATTCACCAATCCACCCACATCAATGTTGCGCGCCGTCAGAATACCGGAAAACGGCGCTTCCACTTTTTCATACGAAACCAGTTGCTCCAATCGCGAAACGTTGGCTTGTGCTGAAGCCACATCCGCCTTTTTCGCCGCCTCACCCTGCACCGCGTTATCGACATCCTGTTTGGCAACTGAATCAGTTTTAAACAATTCGGTATAGCGATCGGCCGTCACCTCAGACAGTTTCAAATTTGCCTCGGCCGTCTGCAATTGAGCGCGAGCCTGCAACAACTGTTGGTCCACTTCAGGCGTTTCAATCTCCGCCAGCAACTGGCCTTTTTTCACGTGGCCGCCAATATCCACATACCAAGTCTTCAAATACCCGCTCGCTCGCGCCCATACCGGCGTATCAATGAACGCTTGCATATTACCCGGCAGCGCCACTTCTTGCGCCCCTGACATGACTTTCGGCGAGATCACCGAAACAGTCGGAATCGCCAATTGCTTCGTTTCCGTTTTCAACACGTTCCCGGCTTCTACCCGCGAGCTAATGCCAGTCCAAACGATGTAAGCCACCACCACGCCCGCCACCAGCAGCAGCGCCAATAAACCTCGAAGCTTCACTCCGGTCCGTTGCGTCTGTGTCGTTTCCGTTTTTTGTGGTTGTTCTACTTGCATAGGTCAATTCTCATGTCGCTGCGCAACGTGCTCAGGTTCGTTCTCATTCAGTTTCTTTGTTCCCGCCAAGGTGTGCAGTAAGCCGAAGACGCTCGGTACAAAGAACAATGTGGCGACGGTAGCAAACAGCAGACCGCCAATAACGGCACGACCCAGCGGCGCATTTTGTTCACCGCCTTCTCCCATGCCAATCGCCATCGGTATCATGCCGATGATCATGGCCAGAGCTGTCATCAAAACCGGACGAAAACGCGTTGATCCGGCTTCGAGCGCCGCTTCTATAGCGTTGCCATGTTTATGCAGTTGCTCTTTGGCGAAACTCACCACTAAAATACTGTTCGCCGTGGCCACGCCCATACACATGATAGCCCCCATCAGCGCCGGTACGCTCACCGTCGTATGAGTAATAAAAAGGAACATCACAATGCCGGCCAAGGCAGCAGGCAGCGCGGTGATAATGATGAACGGATCAAGCCAGCTCTGGAAATTCACCACAATCAAGAGATAAACCAACACGATGGCTCCCGCCAGGCCTAGAAGAAGCCCCGTGAAAGACGTCTGCATCGTCTGCACTTGCCCTTTCACCGAAACCTCGCTGCCGCGTGCCAAATACTTGCGGCTACCATCCACCACTTTTTGCAAATCCCGGCCCACCGCGCCTAAATCTCGGCCCTGCACCGAACCATAGATATCCACAGTTCGCCGGATGTTGTAATGCGTAATCACCGCCGGTTCGCTCTCGCGCTCAATGCCTGCTACATCGTTAAGAATTTCGGGAGCCATCTGTCCGCTGCCCGAAATCGGGATGTTCTGCAAATCCTGCAAACTTTGAATTCGGTACTGCGGCGTTTGCGTAGCCAAGCTGTAACTCACTCCGTTGACCGGATTCAGCCAGAACGTCGGTTGCGTTTGGAAACTGCCGCTCAAAGTCGTCAACAGACTGCGGGCAATATCATTCTGCGTAAACCCACTCTCGGCCGCCTTAGTTCTATCCACTTGAATATGCAGCTTGGGCTGATCGAAAACTTGATGCACATGCAGATCCACAGCGCCTGGAATCGCCTTAAGCTGCGGCAGAATTTGGTCTGCGTATTTCTTACTAGCAAACACGTCGTTGCCCACAATCTGGATATCAATTGGCGAGGGCAACCCGAAATTCAAAATCTGAGAGACAATGTCGGCCGGCAGAAAGTAGAAGGTCGAGCCTGGAAATTCCTTCGGAAGTGTTTCGCGCAGCCTGTGAACATAGTCCGCGGTGGGACCATGCTTCTCTTTCAGACTCACCAACAGATCTGCGTCCGCCGTTCCAATCTGCCCCGTGTTGCTGTACGACAAATTCAGACCGCTATACGGCAACCCTATATTGTCCAGAATGGTATCCATCTCACCCGCCGGAATCTGCCGCCGGATCGCGGCATCCACCAAATCACAGAGCCGCGCCGTTTCTTCAATGCGCGTACCCGTCTTCGCACGCAGGTGCAGCTTGAATTGGCCGTTATCGCTCGTTGGGAAAAAGTCTTCGCCCAAAAACGGAACTAGTAGCAGAACCGCCGCTGCAGGCCGCCAGGAAAACAGGTATGAAGATCTTACGTCGCCAAACTAGAGTCGTAAGCACTGCTTGGTATTGCGTGCGGACTTTCTCGAATAGTCGATCGAATTTCCGCTCATGCCCATGTGCTTTCGCTTTCAAAAGATACATCGCCAGCGTGGGCACCAGCGTTCTGGAAAGCACATACGACGCCAGCATCGCGAACACCACCGCTTCCGCCAGTGGCACAAATAAGTACCGAGCGACGCCGCTCAAGAAAAACATCGGCAAAAAGACGATGCAGATACAAAACGTTGAGACTAAGGCCGGCACGGAAATCTGCGCCGCGCCCTGCACAATCGCTTCCTGCAGGGGAAGTCCTTCTTCCAAGTAGCGTTCAATGTTCTCAATCGTTACCGTCGCATCGTCCACGAGAATACCCACCGCTAGCGCCAATCCGCCCAGCGTCATGATATTGATTGTTTCGCCCAGCGCGCTCAGCACAATAATCGAAGTGAGAATCGAGAGCGGAATCGAGATCGCAATAATGATGGTGCTCCGCCAGCTTCCCAGAAAAACCAAAATCATCAACCCCGTCAGACACGCCGCAATAATGGCTTCTCGCACGACTCCATTAATTGAGGCCCTCACAAAGATCGACTGATCCGACAGCGGTTGAATCTTAAGATCCGGCGGCAGCGTTTTCGCCACCCGTGGAACCAGTTCTTTGATTCCGTTAACAATATCGAGCGTGGACGCATTGCCGGCTTTCAGAATCGAGAGCAGCACACCACGTCGCCCATCTTGCCGCACAATATTTGTCTGCGGCGCGAAGCCGTTTCGAATGTTAGCAATGTCGCGCACATAAATCGTGGAGTTGCCCACCACCTTCACTGGAAAATCGCCGATCTCGGGAATCGTCTTCGGGCTCGCATTCAAATCTACGTCATATTCGAACTGGCCGATCTTTGCCGTGCCGGAAGGCAAAATCAAATTCTGAGATGACACGGCATTAACAACCTCAAACGGCGATAACCCCTTGGCCTGCAATTGCGGTTGATCCAAATCGATCATCACCTGGCGCTGCTTGCCGCCATACGGATACGGGATCGCGGCGCCCGGAACCGTCACCAACTGGGGCCGTAAAAAGTTCAAGCCAATGTCGTTCAGATCCTGCTCTTGCATCTTTGGGCTCGAAAGCGCTAATTGCAGAATGGGAACGCTCGACGCGTTGTACGTAATGATCAGCGGCGGGTTCACACCGGGTGGCATTTGTTTCAGAATCGTCTGCGATACCGCCGTCACCTGCGCAATACCGGTGGTCACATTCGCATACGGCTGCAGAAAAATCTTGTTGATCGCCACGCCATTCAAAGAAAACGATTCAATGTGTTCGATATCGTTAACTGTGGTGGTCAATACACGTTCGTAGGGGGATATCATCCTCCCTTCCATCTGGTCCGGGCTGAGCCCGGTGAAATTCCATACCACCGAGATGACGGGGATGTTGATGTTGGGGAAGATGTCAGTGGGTGTCCGATAGATGACAATCGGGGCAGCAAGCAGAATCAACAGCGCTAACACGATGAATGTATATGGCCGCGATAGCGCGATTTTGACAACCCACATAAGATAGAGATTAATTTCGATACGGCGAGGTTTCGGAAAAGTGGGTCGTCCAAGAGATGAAGAAGCACGGGCTCGAATTCTAGCGGCTTCGCTTGAAGCGCTGGAAGCGCTTGGCTATCCTGGCGTAACTACTGAGGCGATTGCGGAACGCGCTGGGGCCAGCAAAGCTACCATCTACCGCTGGTGGCCCCACAAAGAGGCAGTAATGCTCGAAGCTCTCCGCGAAGCCGTCGCCCAGGAACTCCCCTTCCCAGACAGCGGCTCGCTCAAAGAAGACATCCGTATTCAGTTGCACAACTTCGTAAAATTACTCAAATCGAGCCGCGGCCGCGTCTTCAAAGGCATCATTGCCGCCGCCCAAAGCGACCCGAAAGTAGCCGAGGCCTTTTTGTCAACATGGGTTCTCCCGCGCCGCGAATTCGCACGCCGTGGCATTGAACGCTATAAGAAAGAGCTTCGCCAAGGCGTCGATCTTGAGGTTCTCCTCGACGCCCTCTATGCCCCGCTCTATTATCGCCTCCTCATCGGTCACCGCCCGCTCACGATTGAGTTTGCCGACCAGATGTTGGAACTGGCTTGGCAAGGACTTCATGTACCTTCTCCAAAAGATCAACGGCGGTGAACGGCTTCGGAAACACTTCAATGCCGTGAACCGACTCCCGAAAGTTAATGCGATCGTCATCAACCAAACCGCTCGCCATGAGAACGCGCATGCCCGGTCTCTTCGTCCGCAAATAACGCGCGGCATCATGGCCCGGCATTGTGTCTACATAAGTCCTAATGATCAGCAAATCCGGTTTAGTCGAATGCAGCCGGTCGATCGCCGCGCCTAAATCGCCCACCGGCAGCACTACATAGCCATGTGTCTGCAGGGTTTCCGCAAGAATCGAACGGATCAACGGCTCAGAGCAGAACAACAGGATCGTGGCAGGAACTGACATACCTCCACTTGTATCGCGAATTAAGCCAGTAGGGAAGCTGCGACAATAACGGTCGCGTACTGCTCACCCGAGCGCCTCCCGCACCGTATCGAAGAACATGTCGATATCTTGCACCCGCGTGTGGATGTGCGTAGACACCCGAATGCCGCGGTCACTGTGCGTAATCCAAATTTTCTTTTTGGCGCAAAGATCCCATAGCGGCTTGGCATCCTTATCAAATCTCAGATATGCAATCGAACCATAGGCGCCATCGTCCTGCGGCGTCACCACGTCAACATAAGGAATCTGGCGCGCCTTGTCGCAAGTCAGTTTCGCCAACTGGTGTATTCGCGCAAACACGTGATCGTAACCCAGCGCCTGCCCAAAGCGCAGACCGGCAATCATCCCTTCCATAATCGCCCGGTTGTTGGTGCCAATCATCATAAAGCGCGCCGCCTTCAATTTCGTATCGTTCCAACTTGTGGTCACAATCGTCGGCCAAAGTTTGTCCAGCCATTCTTCGCGAATGTAAAGCAACCCCGAGCCCGCCGGCGCGAACATCCACTTATGCGGACTCCCCGCCATAAAATCACAGCCGATCTCGTGAATATTCAGCGGAATTTGCCCGTGATGATGAGCTCCATCCACCACTGTGATCACGCCTTTGGCCCGCGCCGCCCGGCAAATTTCCTTTGCCGGCAACACCAAACCAGTCGTTGTCAGAATGCTCGAGAAGCTCAACACCCGCGTCCGCGGCCCTATTGCCGAAATCAGCGCGTCGGTCACTTCGGAGATATTTTTGGGCGAAGTGGGAATCTTCACCTCCCGCAATGCCGTGCCAGAACGCGCGGCCTTCATCTGCCAGCAACCTTTACCCGACGGATGTTCCTGATCCGTCATCAACACTTCATCGCCAGCCTTAAGATCCAAGCCCGCCGCCACAATGCTCATCGCCGTAGTGGCCGAATGGGTCAGCGCCAGTTCGTCTTTCGAGCAGCCAATAAAATCGGCCATCTCTTGCCGCTGCGCGTCCATCGTTTCATAACCCCAACGCGGATAAGTATCCAATGACCGCGAATCACCCAATTGCATGTAATCCGCCACCGCTTGAAACACCGGCCGGGGCGTCACTCCCAACGAGCCATTATTCAAAAAATTCCGCCATTCCGGCAAGAAAAACTGCTCCTTCCGAACTTGCAGCCAAAACTTTTCCGGATCGGCGGCAAGCAGCGATTTTGCCGGCAACGCAACTTGCTTCGCTGCTTCTTCACTGGCGCGCAGTTTCGGCACGCCCAGCAATGCGGCAGCGGTTTGGATAGCACTTCGTCTGGTCATCATATTGGCTCGGGAGATTGTCCATAGTTTATAGCGTGGCTCCAGTCGGATACACGGCTAATTTATGCCACAATAAAGATGGGCAGTTCCCGTTTGAGTTAGCCGCTGGGTTCGCTCGGGACATGACTTCACAAATATGCAGGAAGCTCAGAAGCAGTGGCAAAAATTGGCGATTGTGAACCAATCATGAAGATGGCAAATCCACTGTGGGCTGCTGCGGCCTTGCTCGCCTTGGCGGCATCCCCGCTTCTTTCCCGTGAGTCCGTCTGTCTAAACACAGGGTTCTGCCTCACCGCCGATTCGCACACCATCGATAACGGCTTGTATACGATTCACACGGGTAGCGGCACCATGCAATTTCCTTCCACCGAAGTCACCGAAATCACCATGCTGCCTGATCTGCCCAACGCCCAGCCTCCGTTGAAGCCACGTAGCAAACTCTCAGCCAATTCCGCGGCCTCCTATGATGACTTGCTCATCGAAGCCGCCATCCAACAAGGCCTCGAGCCGGAATTCGTCCGCAGCGTCGCGCGCATTGAATCAAATTTACGACAGGATGCCGTTTCCAACAAAGGCGCCATAGGCTTGATGCAACTCATGCCCGGAACCGCTTCGCTCCTGGGCGTCGACGCACACGATGCCGCCGACAACGTTCTCGGCGGGGCCAGGTTCCTGCGCGAGTTGCTGCTGAAATACAATGGCGACCCGGCCCTAGCCCTCGCCGCTTACAATGCCGGCCCCGGTGCCGTGCAAAAATACAACGGCGTCCCGCCTTATCTGGAAACGCGCAAATATATCATTCGCGTGCTCCAGGAATATAAAAAGCTGCAAGATAACAAAGCGAAAACGGTTGCTAGTACGCCCAGCGCCACAAACTAGCGCCCGCCGTATACCCGGCACCCACGGCCGCGAACAAGACCAAATCCCCCTTTTTCAAACGTCCTTCCTCAACCGCCTGTTGGGTCGCCAGCGGAATCGTGGCCGCCGTCGTGTTGCCGTACTTATCAAGGTTAATCATCACCCGCTCCAGCGGCATCCCTAAACGTTCCGCGCACGCCGTAATAATCCGCCGGTTCGCTTGATGCGGAATCAGTAACTTCACATCCGCCGCGGCAACGCCGTGCTTAGCCAATAGTGCTTCCGAAAGGTCGGCCATCTTCTTTACTGCGTACTTAAAAACCGCTTGCCCTTCTTGCTTGACGTAGTGCTGGCGCTTCGCTACCGTCTCCGCGCTCGCCGGCAAACGGCTTCCACCCGCCGGCATGTACAAGAACGGCGCGCCCGATCCGTCAATCTCGTTAAGGTGCCCAATGTACCCGCCGTCGCTCGCAGCGTCCGCTGAAGCCTCCAGCAAAAATGCCCCGCCGCCATCACCGAAAAGAATACACGTTGAGCGGTCTGTGTAATCAATAATCCGCGACATCGTATCGGCGCCCAGCACGAGAACATATTTATGAGCGCCCGAAGCAATCAGTTGCGAGCCCACCGTCAGGCCATATAAAAAGCCCGAACACGCCGCTACCAAATCGAACCCCCATGCCCCCGTTGCTCCTAGCGCCTGTTGAATGATACAGGCCGTTGACGGGAACATCGTATCCGGCGTCACAGAGCAAAGAATAATCACGCCGATTTCGCTGGCAGCAATGCCACGCCGTTCTAGCGCAATCTTGGCCGCGGCAATCGCCATATCCGATGTCGCTATCGAAGGGTCGGCGATGTGTCGCTCGCTAATCCCCGTCCGCTCGCGGATCCAGGCGTCGTTCGTCTCTACCATCTTCGACAGTTGTTCGTTCGTGAGAATGCCCGGGGGTACATAGGTCCCCAAGGCGCTAATTTTGGCGGTTGGCAAAAGATCCCTCAAAAAAGTTGTGTGTATTCGAAAATAAATGCTGCAACTCCATGTTACATTTGGGGAAAATGCAACTTGAGGCAGCGCTGTTTTTCGAATCCGTAGAACAGATCTACGCGCGCGTCTTCAAGTGTCTGCGCCCTCGCACACCGGTCCCGGCCATTTCCGTCCGCTACAAAAAATACGCCAACGCCAATAGCCGCATCCGGCTCGAAGATGGTCTGCTGCTGGTGGAAATTAGCGACTTGCTTGAAACCGCGCCCGCCCCTATTCAAGAGGCGCTCGCCAGCGTGCTGGTTGCCAAGTTATTCGGCAAGGTTCCCGATCAGGATCGCCTCGCCCAATACCGCCACTATCTTAATCGCGCCGACATCCGTCACAGCCTGCATTCCGCCAAACGCGAGCGCGGCCGCAAAACTTACACCGCCCCGCAAGGCGCCGTCTATGACTTGACGCAAATGTTCGCTGATCTGAACGAGCAGTATTTTCGCGGATCACTTACGCCGCCAGCCCTGGGGTGGAGTTTGCGGCCCTCACGCACCATACTGGGACACTTCGACCCAAGCCATCACGTGATCGTGTTGAGCCGCTCCCTCGATTCCCCGGCGGCTTCGGAAAAGGCTGTACGCTTCGTCATGTTCCACGAAATGCTTCACCTTCGCTATCCAACTGAAAACCGCGGAGTCCGGCGTTGCGTGCACACCCCAGAGTTCAAAGCAGCTGAACGCGCCTTCGCGGATTATGCCGAAGCCAAAGAAGCGTTGAAGAGATTTGTGCGCCAGCAGCCTTAATGAGCGCTAGCAGGCCGAAGCGAATACAGACAATCGCTCATCTCAGTCAATTGCGCGACCACTTTTCCGGCGAGCCTCGGTTCGAACCCGAAGTAAGCGAGCGCCAAGCTGAGTTCGAGCCGCAGCACGGTAATCGAAAAGCGGACTCTCAGCCGGATGAGCCGGCTAAAGGCTGCTGATTGATCTGATGTCTTGTTCCGCGAAATCAAATGCCGCGCAACCGCATGCAGCCGGTTGAAGTCGCCAATAAGCCGGTGCAGGTATTGCCGGAAAATTCGTACTCGGTCCTGACGCAGCTTCCTGCCGATCGAAACTTCAAAGCCAGGCTGGCTGAGCAGAAAGTTAAAATCCTCATCCGCTAACAGAACCTGCATTGGTTCGATAAGTCGCCGGCGAGAACGATTCCAGCCAATCTGGTGCAATCTCCGTCAAGTGACATTGATGGAAGAGCTTGGCGAGTACAGGGACAAGAAATGCGAGAACAGCGATTAATAAGAGCAGCGGGGCTATAACCAACGGGGCACTCAAAATTCCAAAATTCTCCGTACCACTACAGTACAAGAATACTAGGACTCTTTCAAGACTCAAGTTGAATAATTCTCACGCGAAAAAAAAGCGAAGAGTGAACTATCTTACAGAGGAATCTCCGGAGAGGTGCTGCGAAGTTGTTGCGAACTCCTCATCAGGACCCCGTTCAGCGCCTCGAGCTTCCCCAGAAGCTTCTCTTGCTCCTCCGGATGCCAGCCGTGCCCCACCCGTACTTCGGTTCTCTGCCCTTTCTCAGTGATAAAAACCATCCAGTAAATGGAGCAGAGGATCAGAACACCGCTTACGCACAGGTCGATAATTTCCGCTGCGTGAACACTGGAGTAAATGACAAGCAGCTTTAAGGCAGTTTTTGCGGCAAAATAAACGACCAATCCAATACTAAAAACCGCCAGATTTTTCGCCATTTTAACGGGAAACCACAAAATAAAAGCCAGAATCACCATCAAAACGATGACTGCCGCGAGAGAGATGCCCTTCTCTGCCACGATAAACGCGTAGATTAATTGATCTGAAAGTGGCCGCATGCTCCGCGAAGGCGTCATCCAATATTCCGATCTCGCCGTCGAGAAAGCAATCAAAACCGCAAGCGGAAAAGCGATGTTCAAGAGCCTGCGCGAAAATCGCAAAATCCCAGGCAGTTCCGCCAGTACCGTTTGCGCGAGCGAGTATGCAAGCCAGAGAGACAGGACCGCCAAAACCGCCGTAAAACATAACCAGACGGTCCTGTAATCAATCTGCCTCCAGTGCGCGCACATGAAATAGGCAAACACCCCGAAGGACTGGGTAGCAAGAAAGCCAACAAAAATTCGATAGACATGGTTATCCCCGCCACGCAGCAAAAGCAACCGGAACATGAGAATGAGCGCAAGAACCTCAGTCGCATATTGGGCTACATCTATCCAGAATTTCATGAATCGCTCAACCTATCGCATTCTCATTAGCTATGGTACGGCAGATCGCGCGATGTGGCAATACAAGAAGGGCGGGGCGGCTAGATCAAAAACCAGGGCAGTATTTGGGAACAGTCGAACAACCGGGTATTGGCATGGGCATTTCGCCAACGGTTGTGGGAGCCTTCGCAATCGTCGAGTTCCCCGTCTTCACAACAACGCGATCTGTCTTACCAGCGGGCGCTGCAAAACATAATGTTGTTGCAAATAACAAAAAAGACGTGCAAAATAATTTCTTCATAGTGGGCAATCTCCTTAATCTTTTTTTCGAGTGAAAAATATATCTCGAAGGGTTAAGATAGCCTAGTACTTCGGTTCCACTAGCTATATTTGGTGACGTTTTCCAGTGCCGGAACGCCCGAATTCGAAACAGTACTGTTGGCTCTTGTCCATCACCCAGTTCGGTGTATCATTAAGAGAACGCTGGAAATGTTGACTAGACGTAACATCGCGACTGAGACCGACGGCAGTGACGCTCTTTGGATCCGTGACTACTCTCAAATCGAAACGTTCTACGGTCGTCTCGTATATCTAGCAGGTCTACGTAATCCTGATAACGGTCGCTATGAACACTACGGGTTCTCTCCCGGTACTCCCACCAGTTTGGTCGCCAGTCGCAATCTAAAGAAAATCCACGAAACCATCTTCCGCGACTGGATCAATTTGTCCCTGGAACGTAAAAAGGCCGACATCGAACTCTACATCGCCAGCGTGGACCAAGGCGACAAGCGCTTACTCGTCGATGCTTGGCTTCGACTCCGCCCTTACATGAATTTGGTCCCCGCCTCCGTGCAAGGGCCCGAACGTCAGCGCCACATCTCCGATTTCGAAGCCATCCTCGGCCTCCTTAAGAACCTTTACGGCGTCGCTTCTCCAGATCGAGACGCATAGCCACCCCCACCACCTGTCCGATCACATCAACATCCCCTGGATATTTAAAAATCGCCGGCGCCACCCCGGACGCTGGGTGCGATTGCGCAATCAGCCAGTGACCGCTCAACGTGCACCAACCACAGCGAAACCCTTCCCGATACTCTAAAAAATAAATGGGCTTCTCGTAATCGTGCATCACAGTCTCCCGTTTGATCTGCCGCTTCCCTTCGTCAATCTGCACAAACGAACCCGGCCTGATCATCGGATGCATTGACCAATCGTCAGTCCCGATGAACGCATAGCGCTGCTTTCGCAAATCGAACGACTGCAAGAGAACAATCGGCAATTTCCCCCAGCGGTGAAGTTGCCGGCTTAAATACGCCGTCCTGCCAAACTCCTCCGCGCCTTCAACACTCGAGGGAACCTCCACAGCCGTCTGGCCCGCAGGATTGAAAAGCGCCTCGCGCGTGCGCGGAAACGCCAGCCGCAGCGAATCGGCCGGCATCTGCCCCACATTCACACCAAACAAGCCCAGCAGATGATTAATATCCAGACCGTAAATCACACCAAGCGAATACAGCCGGTAGATCGAGGGCACAGTCCCTTTGTTCTCTATATCGGCCAGCCGGCTCAACCCAATCGCGAACTCTAAATTGTCATACTGGCGCGCGATTCCTTGGCTTGCTTCCGCCACATCGCGGTATTTCAACAGCAGTTTCTCCCGAATCCGCTTCAACTGTTGACCCGGTTCATTCAGACGTGGCGCACGCACGGCAAAGATACCCCCGCTAAGTTGTTGAAATAGCGGCCTAGCCATTTATAAAGGCTGCAGGGCCGCTTGTTCCGCTTTCAGAACAGATTTTGATCATACACCAGGCAACATTCAAAATCATCAAACGCTCTTCTGGTTCTACCGGCGTTCCCCGACCTTGTCGTTCGGGGGTTAGGATATACTTTCGCTGAAAGCTGGTGCTGTGGCCGAAAGCTCCATAAAAACAAATCAATCCAAAAAAGTAACCGTCGCGTTTCAAGGAGAACTCGGCGCCTTCAGCCATGCAGCCGCCATGAAGTTGCTCGGCCCCCAAGTCCTGGCTAAGCCTTACCCGGCATTTCGCGACGTCTTTGAAGCCCTAAAAGCCAATAAGGTCACCCACGCCGTCCTGCCTATCGAAAACACTCTTCACGGCAGTATTCTCGAAAACTACGACAATTTACTCCAATACGGCTTCCCCATTCGCGGCGAAACCAGCGTCCGCATTGCACACCAGTTAATCGCTATGCCGGGGACTAAATTCAAAGACGTTACCAAAGCCTTCTCCCATCCCGTCGCCCTCAACCAGTGCCGTCACTTTTTTGAACAAAATGCGTCCATAGAGGCATCTACGTTTTACGATACGGCCGGCAGCGTCAAAATGCTCAAGGAAGAAAGGGTGCCCAACTCCGCAGCCATCGCGTCGGAATCGGCCGCCAAGATCTACGGTGGCGTCATCCTCAAACGAAATATCGAAGATAATCCCCACAATTACACGCGATTTTTTCTGTTGACGAAACAGCGTAATGTCGCGCAGGTAGCCCATGCGCCGTGGAAAACATCCGTCGTGTTCACCACTGCCAATACACCCGGTACGCTCTTCAAAACCATGGCATGCTTTGCCTTGCGCGATATCAGCCTCACGAAAATCGAGTCTCGTCCGCTGGTCGGGCACCCCTGGGAATACATGTTCTACGTGGATTTCCTCGGTGCCGACAGTGATCCCGCCGTCAAAAACGCCCTCGCCAATTTAAGCGAAGTCACTCAATTTCATCGCGTGCTCGGCAGTTATCAGCCTACAGCTTAAATGTCGTAATAAAGCGCGAACTCATACGGATGCGGCCGTAAGCGGACAGCTTCCGCTTCAGCTTTGCGTTTGTAAGAAACAAAAGTTTCAATTAGTTCTTCCGAGAAAACATCCCCCTTTGTCAGGAACGTGTGATCTTCCTCGAGACACGTCAGCGCCTCGTCCAGTGAGCCTGGCATCGACGGCACCTTCTTCATTTCCTCTGGCGATAAGTCGTAAATATCCTTGTCCAGTGGTTCGCCTGGGTCAATCTTATTCACCACTCCATCCAGCCCTGCCATCAACATCGCGGCAAACGCCAAGTACGGATTCGACGCCGGATCGGGCGGCCGGAACTCCACGCGCTTCGCCTTCGGACTGTTCGAATACATAGGAATGCGCACCGCCGCGCTCCGGTTCCGCCGCGAATACGCCAGATTCACCGGCGCTTCATAACCGGGCACCAGCCGCTTGTAACTATTCGTCGTCGGCGCAATAATCGCCGACAGCGACCGCGCATGCCGCAGCAATCCGCCGATATACCAAAGCGCCATTTGGCTAAGTCCAGCATAATTATCGCCTGCAAATAGCGGCTTCGGGCCATTCCACAAACTCTGGTGCGTGTGCATCCCGCTGCCGTTATCGCCGAAAATCGGCTTCGGCATAAATGTAACCGTCTTGCCATATTGGTAAGCCACGTTACGAACAATGTACTTGTACAACATCATGTTATCGGCGCTCTTCACCAGCGTGTCGAACCGTTGATCAATCTCGCACTGCCCGCCCGTCGCCACTTCATGGTGGTGGCATTCAATCGTCAGGCCACACTCAATCATCGTGGCCACCATTTCGCTGCGTAAATCCTGGTAATGATCGGTCGGCGGAACCGGAAAATAGCCTTCCTTATAACGCGGCCGGTAGCCTAAATTATTCTGCTCGCGCCCCGAATTCCAGCGCCCTTCTTCCGCGTCGATAAAGTAGAAACCGCTGTGCGCATTCTGGTCGAAACGGATATTATCGAAGATAAAAAATTCCGCTTCCGCCCCGAAATAAGCCGTATCCGCCAATCCGGAATTCTTTAAGTACAGCTCCGCTTTTTTCGCAATCCAGCGCGGATCCCGGTCATAATGTTGGCGCGTAATCGGATCGATAATGTCGCCCGCCATCACCAATGTCCGCGTCTCCGCAAACGGATCCATAAACGCCGTCGCCGGATCGGGAATAATCAGCATGTCGCTTTCATTAATCGCCGCCCAGCCGCGAATACTGGAACCGTCTATCCCAAAACCATCCTCAAAGGCGCCCTCATCCAACATGGCAATCGGATAAGAGATGTGGTGGCTCAAGCCTGGCAGATCTGTGAAACGCAGATCAATTTGGCGAGCATCGTTTTTCTTAGCGAATTCTAAAGCTTCTTGCGCGTTCATGCACCCTCGAACCCGTTAGCATACCGCACGTAGCGCGGTCCTTTAGGTTACCGGTTGCGAACACAGAAGATTTCGCAGTCTGAGCCATCCACTCGCCCTGCGTAGCAAAAGTAATTCCGTAAAAAATCTTGGCTGACTTTCGCATCTTTGAAGACAACCCGGCTCAACGGTCGATGCGCGTCCTGAATTCGCGCATTCCACGGATAACCGTAGCACACCGCTCGCTCCTTCAAAACACTTTGCCAACGCACTTGAGTCTTCTGAAATTCCTGCTGCTCCGCGCTAGGCAACGAATTTACGTAAATCATCGCACCCACAACTCCGCTGCTGATCGCCAATATGATCACCCATCGGGCGCTTACCTTGCAGCGGCAAGCCTCGCGTACAGTTCGCAACAGATGCTTGCCACCATTAGCAACATAAGCAAGCAAGGCCGGGCGTGCTTTCGATCCTTGCCAGTACGCTTGATAGTATCTTGCCTGTTGCTTCCATGAATCTTTCACCCGCTCTTCCGTGGTCAGCCGCGCCGCATGATCGCAGCACGTATCGCATTCGAAAAACTCGAGGCGAATCCGCGCCGGCGCAAGGAAGCTATTGCCATAGGCGGAAATACTTTCTCTGCCATGGATAGTAAGTAACTTAGCCGCGTCCTGCCACAACCCATATTGCAGGGCCGACATGCAATCCCGCTGTCCATAGATCACTTCCGCCGTATCTTTGACGAGGCGCGACCACCCCGCACTGCGGCGCATCGCCAAATGGCAGTTGCGGCAGCGCGGAAGCCGCGTGAATGCATTCAGGATGGCGCGAAATGCCGCGGGTATATAGGTAATAAGCGCCGTTACGGCAAACAGCTACGCTGCCCACTAAGAAAATAATCAGCAGCGCCAGCGGAATAAGAGACCCCATCATGGGCAGCGAACTCAAGATCGTCGTGACTAAGCTTGAAGGACCGAATCCCTTCTGCCGCTCAGGTATACGGACCTTCGGCCAAGGCGGAAGCGAAGGCGGCTTCTGAACCCAGCGAAACACCTGCGCCCGTGCATCAAGCTGTCCCTCCGGTTGCCTTCGAAACCCCAGGTCCGGCAGAGAATACGCTGCATCCCCTCTCGTCTTTTCACTTTGTTTCGGCGTCTCGTTTTCCGTGGATGAATGAGCATCGCCGCTCAGCCGCCCCAAGCCAACCGCCAGTTCCTCCGCGCTCTGCAATCGCCTCGCCGGATCTTTTTCAAGCGTCAATCCAAACAACGCATTCGCTTGTTCCGCGAGCGCCGAATTCCAGCGCAGCACAGGCGTAGGAGCGTTGATGATTTCTTAGAGGAACAAACGGCCTGAACCGCGTCAGGCATTCAAAAACCGTCACTCCCGCCGCCCAGATATCGGACGCCCGCGTTGGCCTTGCTCCCGCAACGCCAATCCTTTCCGGAGCCATGTACGCCAGCGTCCCACCCATTCGGTGGACGTCTCGGGAAGCCCAACCTGTTCCGCCACTCCAAAATCGACAAGCTTCACCGACCCATCTTTCAGCACCATGATGTTGTCCGGCTTGATGTCGCCATGAATTACGCCATTCGCGTGCGCAAACGCTAATCCCTTGGCTGCTTGCTGCATAATCTGAAAAAAGGCGGCAGGCCGGACCTCGGGCTTCTTCAATAGCTCTCTCAGCGACTGCCCCTGCCAAATACTCCATCACCATGTAGAGGTTCCCCTCCACTTGGCCAATGTCATAAACCTCAACAATGTTCGGATGACGTAGCGCGCCAATGCTCCGCACTTCCTTGATAAACCGCATCCGTTGCTCTTGTGCAAACGCATTGCGATTCTGAATCAGCTTAATGGCGACGGTGTTTCCAGTTTCTTTATCAATCGCCTGGAACACCTTGCCCATGCCCCCGCGCCCCAAGGGACGAACGATCCGAAACCGATCCAGTATCAACCAATCTGAGGAAGAGAAAGGCGCAGCGGCACCCGAACGGGCGCGCTCGCTATCAAGATGCGCAATCGGCTTATCGAGCGAATCCGCCGGCTCTTCAGCCGCCTCCAGCAGAATCAATAGATCTTTCAGTAATTCCGGATCGCCTTTGCACAGTTTCTGCGCTCGGCGCGCTCGTTGCTCTGTCGGAACCTCCATCGCCGCTTCGAATAACGGCACCAACCTCTGGTATTGGGTCGGAGTCATGGCCTTGAAGCGAGTTCCGTGCGCAGCCAGGCCCGCGCCATCGCCCAATCGCGTTTTACCGTTTTTTCCGCCACGCCAATCACCTTCGCAATCTCCTGAAAAGTCAGCCCTCCAAAAAAATGCATTTCCACAACCCGCCCATGCCGCGGGTCCAGTTGGGACAAACGCCGTAACGCATCGTCTAAAACTAGAACGTCCAGCGCGTGCGGTTTTTCAGCCACCATCGTTTCGTCTATCGTCACCGGACGTTGCGCTCCACCCCGTTTTGAGGCAATTCGCGCCCGCGCATGATCAACCAGAATCTGCCGCATCAACTGCGAAGCCGTTGCCAAAAAGTGGCCGCGATCATTCAACTGAACCGCCGATTGCCGCACAAAGCGCGCATACGCTTCATGCACCAGCGCCGTCGGCTGCAGCGTATGGTTCGCTCGCTCCAGCCTAAGCTGCGCCGCCGCAATCCGCCGCAGATCCTTATAAAAGCGCTCCACCAAATTCTCGCGTGCGTCGTGGTCCCCGCCATTGCAGCGTTGGATCAGGTCCCCTACCGACGGGGACTCCTTCTCATCGGAACGTCGCCGAGTGGTAGCCATGGTCGAAACGAAGTCTTCGTATTCTATCGCTCTAGTGGACATAGTCGCCTCCAGCATCTAAAGCGTAAATTCCCCCACCAACGGGGACATCCCTTCTCAAAAAAATTCTCCGAGAGCTTACCTCGTCATCCGTCACTCCCTTACTGAACGAACCCCGGATGCGCGCCACTCCTAAAACCCACTTCCGCACCCTCGACTTCCTCCGCGGCACCGCCGCCCTCTGCGTCGTTTCCTCCACTGGTTTGATGGCGTCGGCTACCCCTGGTTCCGCAACGCCGGCCTAGCCGTTGACTTTTTCTTCCTCCTCAGCGGCTTCGTCATCGCCTATTCCTACGAGGACAAACTGCGAACCACTCTGTCCACCCAGCGCTTCCTATGGCTTCGCTTTGTGCGCCTGTACCCCATGATCCTCGCCGCCGTCGTCTTGGGCATGTTCCGTCACGTTTTACATAACGTCCTTATCCCCAGCGCCGCTACGTGGCCCAACTACCTTGAAGCTGGCATCGCCGGCCTCCTTATGCTCCCCATCCTGCACCTCACCCCACTTACGCCTCAACCCCTCGTCGCCGGTGCCGCTTTCCCTCTGGATATGGTCCTCTGGTCGCTCTTCTACGAAGCCCTCGCCAACATGGCCTACGCGCTCTTCATCAAGAAACTCAAAGCCTCCACCTTGTCCGCCGTCATCATCGCCGGCTGGCTCGGCTTAGTCGTCACTCACTTACCCGCGCTGGCCGCTACTCACTTATAACCATCTTCAGCGCCGCCTCGTTCCGCGTCATCTTTTCGTTTTTCTTAGGCGTCGCCCTCTTCCGTCTCAAAAGCGCCTGGCCCAAAATTTCAGCCGGCCCCCTCGCTTTGTCCGCCGTTCTCATCACCATCGCCGCCCTCCCACTGCAATCCGCCATTTTCGATTTATTCACCATCACCGCCGTTCTCCCTCTCGTCCTCATTCTCGGCGCCAACCACCAGCAATCGCCAAACCTTCACCAAGCCAGCCGCCTCTTCGGCGACCTCTCTTATCCCCTCTACGTCCTCCAGATCCCACTCATGTGGACCCTTACCGGCGCCTTGAAATCCCTGCACCTCTACAACCGCATCCCCCGCATCCCACTCGGCTTCTTCGTCATCTCCACCATCTGCGCCGCCGCCTGGCTCGCCCTCAACTTTTACGATCTCCCCGCTCGCCAATGGCTCAGCAAACTCTATCCACAAAAACCCGCCAACCCCCACCTCCTCCCAGCCGCCTAAACCCTCGCCCGCAGAGCCAAAGTAGGGCAGCTTGGAAAGCTGCGGCGGGTTGCTAACCCGCCACTTCCCTACTACACCCCTCCCCCTAACTCGCTACCATAACGACATCACCCCGCACGACCATGCCCACGACTGTCTTCCTCAGCCACTCCAGCCAAGACAAACCCTTCGTGCGCGAACTCGCAGATGTTTCTCGGCGAGACCCAAAGACGAAATCAAAGTCTGGCTCGACGAGCGCGAAATCACCCCCGGCCAAACATCGTCACCAAGATCTCCGACGGCCTCGCCGCAGCCGATTTCGTCATCCTCATCCTCTCCCCTGCCTCCGTCAACACCAACTGGGTTACCGAAGAATGGACCGACCGTTCCCGGACCCAAACCAATACCCAACAAACCAAAATCATCCCCATCCTTTACCGCGACTGCAACCTACCAGCTTTACTTCGCAACAAAGCCTATCTTGACCTCCGCACCAACCACCTAGACGGCTTCCACCAAATTAAAACCTTCCTTCTCTCTAATCAGCCCGCCATCCCCCTGCGTCACGTCAACCAACTCCCTCCTCGTCCGCCCCTCTTCATTGGCCGCGAACCTGAACTCGCCGAACTCCGCCAGCGCCTCTCTGTTCCCGGCGCGCTCGTCCACATCGCTGAAATGCCCGGCAAAGGCAAGACTTCCCTCGCCCTGGAGTGTGCCCATCGATATCAGTCCGATTTTGAATCCGTTTACTGGCTGCAATGCCAAAGCGGTAGCCTCAGCGCCCTCGCCTCGAATCTAGAACGTCACTCGGACTAAAACTGCAAACCGACGCCACCACCATGCTTCGCGATCTCAAAGAGATCTGTTCCCAAAAACGTTGCCTGCTTATTCTCGACAACGTCGAAAACGAAGCCCCCGCCGAACTCATTCCCGGCGGCGCAGCGTCTGTTCTCGTCACCACGCGTCACCATAACCTCCGCTTCCTCCGCGGCCATCTTCCGCTCAGCTTGCCTCTCTTTACCCAAGCCGAGTGCTTCGACATCTTCCGGCGTGAGCTGAGGTGCAGAAGGCATAACCAGCGGCAACGAAGGCCCGTACATCCAGCTGTTCAACCGCCTCGGTTACTTGCCTTTCGCCATAACTGTCGCCGCGGCACTCATTGAAGATGTGCGCTACACCATCGCAGGCATGGCGGCAAATCTTCCCGCCGACGCAAAAGAATTGATTCAGCAAGCGATGCAAGCTTTGGAAGACGCGCCGCGCCACCTCTTATCTGCTATGGCCGCCTGCGCTCCTGAAGGGTTTGCGCTCAGCCTAGCCGCGGAGATCGCGGGCTTCGACGAAACTGCTGCGCTGAATGCTTTACAGCCCTTGGTCGCGCGCTCCCTGGCAGAGGAACTGAACCGCAACAACCGGCGCTACCGCCTCCATGCGCTGGTGCGCGAAACCGCCGACGCTCAGCCTCTGGCCGCGCGCCACGCCGATATCGTTGACAAGCGTTTTAAAGATTGGGAAGCCGATTGGCGTCAGTGCGAGCAGGACCTTCCCGACTTCCAGTTGGCCTTCACTTGCGCACTAACGGATGTGTCTAAGAACGCCGCCAGCCACTTTCCCTTTGCGTCACTCTATACCCACGGCTACTTCCTCACTCGTCGCATTGGCAGACCTGCCGAAGCGTTCCCCAACCTTTGCCAGCGGCTCGCCCGTCTGTCTGCCGAACGAAATGACCCCGTCAACTTGCATGTTTGCTATGGCAACATGGCGCTCATCCTCCAAGAATGGGGCAGGCTCGAAGAGGCCATGGCCTTTCAAAGAGAAACCGAAAAAATCTGTCTGGCTCTGGGCGACCAGCACGGTCTCCAACTCTGCTATGGGAACCAAGCGCTGATCCTCCAACTGTGGCGGCACTCGACGAAGCCTTAGCGCTTCACAAACAAGAAGAACAAATCTGCCTCGTCCTCGGCAACCAGGAAGGCTTGGCGCGCAGCTACGGCCACCAGGCACTCATCCTCTCGTCCTGGGGCAGTTTGACGAGGCAATGAGTCTTCACAAGCAAGAGGAACAGATCTGTCGCGACCTCAATGACCTGGATGGCCTCAGCGCCACGTACGGCAACCAGGCCTCAATCCTGTTTCTCTGCGACCGCCACGAAGAAGCCTTGGCGCTTTTCAAAAAGCAAGAAGAGCTCGCCCTTAAGACCGGCAATCAATCCACTCTGGCCATCAGCTACGGTAACCAGGCCGTGATTCTCAATCGGTGGGGTCGGTCCGAAGAAGCTTTGGCGCTCCATAAGAAGGAAGAGGAGATCTGCCTGGCCCTCGGCCATTTACAGGGCCTACAGACATCTTATGGAAATCAGTCCCAAATTCTTCAATCGCAGGGCCAACTCACAGAAGCCCTGCTCCTTCTCAGCAAGCAGGAAGAAATCTGCAGAGCTATCGGCAGTAAAGAAGGTCTAGCCAAGTGCTACCTCAATTGGGGTCTCATCGAACGTGAACTGAACCATCCCCAAGCCGAACGCGATCGGCTCGCCGCCTCCTTCGCCCTTTTTGACGACCTGAAAATGATCAGCGAACGCGATGCCGTCAAAGCCGAACTCGATAAATCCCTCGCCGAGGGCGCTTCCTAAACTTTCCGCAAATTTCAAGCAGCCACTTGCGCATCCTGCGCTCAACGCCCTGAGCAAAGGACAGAACGGTCTAGGCACGCACGAATCAGGGCAAGAAGCTCCCCTGGGTTTCACGAAACCAGTGGCGTAGCGCTGCGTTTCATCGCCACGAGCAGAGGGGCCGGACTTCTCTGTCCCCAACGGATAGTTCTTCGACTTTCCGGACCCCTTCTCTACGGTGGACAGAGCGGTCCGTACCCTTTGCGAAACTCCTGATCACGATTAACTTTACTGCATACGCACTTATTGACGAATCACGTCTGGCAAAGCGAGCCGAGTTCCTTACACCTCTCCTCCCTCCTAACTCGCTACCATAACTAAAGCACCCCGCACTAACATGCCCACAACCGTCTTTCTCAGCCACTCCAAAGAAGACAAACCCTTCGTGCGCGAACTCGCCGACTTCCTCGAAAAAGATCCCTCCGGCCAAATCAAAATCTGGCTCGACGAACGTCAAATCGCCCCCGGCTCTAACATCGTCAGCAAAATCTCCGCCGGCCTCGCC
>CAWJBS010000007.1:0-25136 GCA_963840845.1 Bryobacterales bacterium | reverse complement strand
TTTCAGAACCGGGCGCTGGGGCCGCTTCCCCGCCCTGCGCCAGCAGACCGGCAGCATACAGGCCGCGGTCAAGCCGAACGTTGATATAGCCGTTGCCCGCAATTTCGAACGATTTGACGCCGGGAATGCCGCCCAATCCGCTAAAGAGCTGTTCGGCAATCTGCTTAGGCGGCCGCTTTAATTGGCGCGCCAGTTGGAACGCCACCGGAATGGCTAATTCGCCAAAAGAACTCTGCTTCGGTTGTTCGAGCGTGACCTTCGTCTTCAGGTCGAACTTCCCGCCAGCCGCCGCTCCACGGCAGCGATTAGTTTATTTTCAATCTCCTCAAACACTGTTCTTTAGTATGGCGGATCATACAATGGAGTGTGCCTAAAGTTACGTTTATGCCGGAAAATAAGACGGTCGAATTCGAATCCGGTAAACTGCCCTATAAGGATCACGGCAAGCCGGAATCGCTACTCGATATCGCCCTGAATTTTGGCATTCATCTGGAACACGCCTGCGGCGGAAACTGTGCGTGCACCACCTGTCACGTGGTTGTCAAAGATGGCGGGGAAGATCTGACCGAGCCGGAGAAGACGAGCTGGACCGGTTGACATGGCCGCCGATTTGACGCCGCACTCGAGGCTCGGTTGCCAAGCCGTTGTGAACGGCGACGTCACTGTGGAAATTCCGGGATGGAACCGGAACTACATCAGCGAAGGCGGGAAATCCACGTTAAAATACGAAGGGCTCTCTGGTTACTTTAGAGAGCCCTTCGTCCAGTCGCCACTAGGGCGCTAAAACAAAGGCGATGGCAGCCGATGCGTCGTACTGGCTTTGCCGGCTCCAGCCATTATTCGCAGTGGCCGCCACGTAGAGATATTCCGCGAAAGCCGCGATGCCTCCAGCGGCGGCACATGTACCCAGCAACGTTGTATAGAGCTCGGTTATCGGCGAAACCGCGCTGCTCACTGGACCGCTAATGGTGGGCGGCGTCAACGTATTCACGCCTTTCACCAACTGGAAGGTATAGTTGGCGAACCCATTAGGATGGCTGGCCGTGTAATACATGTAAACATTGTTGTCGGGGGCGGGCGGAGTGTATTTCAGCAAACCGCAATTAGGGTCGGCTCCGTGGCCGTGCAGCGTTGGGACCGCAAGTGTGCCAATGCACATATTGTTGTCGATCCGCAGCGTGATCGTCTCACTGCTCGTGACGGGGAGTGACGACGGCACAAATTCGAGCACCAAATGATGAATCCCGTTCGTCAGACTGGTTGAATCAACAAGGCCGCCGAGGGTTGGATTCATCCATAGAAAAAGATCACTGGTGGGATGAACGGGGTAGCTGGGTAGACCGCCGATTGTCACAGGCGCGGTCATGGTGGCCACATATTCCAGGCCATTCCATTTTTCGTCCGTATAGGAGTCTGTCCGGTAGACGCCATCGATCTTCACTCGGTAATAAGCGAGGCTCAACGAGTTCGCCTGCTGAAAGTTGATCATGATGGGCAGGGTTCCACCAAATGGCGTGTTGTTGACTTGGTAGAAATAAGTCGGATCAACGGTTGTGTTCGCGAGTCCGGTAACGGCATTAATTTTGTCGAACGGAATGAAACCGATACCCATAAGCAACTGCGCTGTGGAGAACGCCAGCAGATCGAAACTTTGCACTACGCCGTCGCAGCAGATCAACAGGCGGCTCGGGTTTTGCATGGCAACACTGGAAGGACGAGCGGCCACTCCGCTGGCTACAACAATATGCGTGAAACTCGTGGCGTTAATAGCAGTAATGCGGTTGGCAGGGTCGCGCTCGGCCACCAGCAACGTGGTCTTGGCAGCGTCAGCCCAGGTCAAATAAAACGGGCCGTAAGGCCGGTGACCATGGTTTGGCGAGTGCCGTCACTGAGGTTGATTCGGCTCACGCGGCCTGAATCGGGACCGGTGGTTTGTTCGGTCATATACGCGTACTGCAGGTCGGCACCGAGTGCCACTCCAACCGCGAAATTGAGGGTAGCGACGGATGTTTTGACGCCAGTGGAAGAGCAATGCGATAAAGATGGCCCGTGGCGCCGTATTCCACGGTGTAAGCGGCGTTGTGCGCTTCGTCTAGGGCGAGTTGCTGCGGCGCGGTCATGCCGCTCGCGACTACGGTGGCAGCCGAACGGTTGGCGCTGGTCAGCGCGACCTTGACGAGATCGCCAGACGCTCCGTGATGTAGGCGTGGACACCATCGCTGCTTAGTTTCACATCTTCAGGATTGGTGTAACCGGTGCCGAGTACAGAGTACGTAGCAGCAGGCGGCACACCGAGTTTTAAGGAGGAAAGCTTCCCTCCATATTCGACAAAAATCAATTGACTACCAGTGGCGCGATAATCGCAGCCAATGGCGCAGGAGTCCGCTCGCTAAGGTAACTGGGGCAGTAGGCATGAGAGTCTCCGAATCCTTTTCGAGCGTCAATTGAGCGCTCGGTGGGTAGTGAAGGAAGGAGAGAAAGCGTTACAGCGCTAGAGATACTTCTTGAGATTGACTTGCCCTTCGTGGCGCGCCCAACCGAGCGGAGTGCCATGGTAGACGGTATCTTCTATGTCGGTCGCGCGCCGCGCTCCACCAACAGGCGCACCACCGCTTCATGACCGGCACAGACGGCTTGGTGCAGAGGTGTAGAGTGAGCGTGAAAACCGGGCGGGTTAAAACGGTTTGGATCTTCGCCGGCATCCAAGAGCAGGTGCACGATATGGGCGTGACCATGTGCCGCGGCCAGAGCCAAGGCTGCGTGACGTTCGGCGGGGTCGGCGTCTGCGAGCAAATGAATGGCTTGCGCCAAGCGGCCTAGGCCGGCAGCGGCGGCCAAACGGTTTGTGTTGGCGCCTCGCCGAACCAGCGTTTCGGCAGCGCTGCTGTAACCGAAAGCCAAGGCGGTCATGAGTGGCGATACCCACTGGCCGCTGCCCGTACCTTCGATGGCAGCACCGAAATCAAGCAGCGTTTCAACCAGCGCGTCTTGCACGCCTGCTTTCGCCGGATGTCCGCTTGAGACCAACATAGACATAGTGGTGCACTGGCCGCCGTACATGTGCGCGAGCGCATCCACTTCTGAGCCGGCCGTCAGCAGCGCCCGCGCAATCTCGACAGCATTATCGGGCGTTTTCTGTCGCTGCTCTTCGACCCCATTGGCAGCGTGTAATGAAGCAAAGTGGCGTGGTGCGGAAATTCGGAGCGAGAATGGACAAGCTTGGGTTCGAAGCGTAATAGCGCGCTGACGGTCCGCAAGTCGCCCGCAACCACCGCGTCAACAGCCTTTTCGAATTGGGCATCCACAAGCTAATTTTAAGCGATTTAACGAAAAGCGTTTTCGGCCTGTGCGCCACCACCCAATGTTGTGCTAATACTACATACAGAGACCTATGAAAAATCTTCTCGCGATGTTCGTTTTATTGATGGGCGCGGCGCTGGTTGTTCCTTTCGGCGCGGCGAAAAACATGCAAGACAAGCCCGATGTGAACGGCAAATGGCACTTCGTTCTCGACACCCCGGGCGGCGACCGGGAACTGGATGCGGAATTTAAGGTAGACGGCGATCAAGTGAGCGGGAAATGGGGTCCCGCCGACGTCAAAGGCACTTTCGCCGACGGCAAGCTCAACCTGAATTTCCGTTCAACTCAGAAGAAGCGGGCGCTGGCACCATGAAGATCAAAGGCGCGCTCGCCGATGGAGCGCTAACTGGCGATTGGTCTTTCAGTGACTACGCCGGACAGTTTAAAGCAACCCGCCCGAAGCCATAAGCGTTTAGTCCACTTTGTAACGCAGCAACGCCTGCCCCAGTTGAATCTGATCCCCGGACTGCAAAACTGTTCCGCGGGCGTTGCGGTGGACGGCCATGGCGAAACCGTTGCGAATGATATATGTGCCGCAATTGCCTTCGCCTTTGTAAATGCGGTCGTTCACTAGGCGGGCCTCGCCGGTTTCCTGCGAATACAAAACGTGCGCATGTTCGCGTGAAACGCTGCGGCCAATGTGATCCTCCTCGCCAAACGCAATGTCGTTTCGACGGGCTAAGCCAGAGCCTTCGCGATAAACCTCCGTCCCGCGGCCGATATTCACGCGTGGGCCGCCAATCGTGAGTTCCACAGGCTCGGCGGAACCCGCTTCCACCGCGAGGCGGCCGGCGGATGGATGGCTTGCACATTTTGCGGAGCCACTCTTTCAGTGATGAGCGTATCCACTGTGAGCCATTCCTGATTGGGTTCGGGGAGCTTGGGAGTGGGAGTGATCTCTACATAGAGATCGTCGGGATACCGGTAATTTGAGCGCGACAAACCGGCCCGCAATTCTTCGGCAAAATACTTCACCAGGAATTCGCCGTGAAAGACCGCAGCTTGTTCATCGGGCACACCGAGCAAATTGATGCGCACCAAATTGTACGGAAACACGTTGCGGCCGCTGGCTTGGTGGCTTTTAGCCTTCACGGCGTCAAGCACGGCGATGCGAATCTCGGCGAGTTCGGGGGCATCTTGCGCAATCTTTTGGGTGCCGAAGGGCGCTTCAAAAATAGCCCGCCCGAGCTTCTCAATGATGTTGGACACTGGCATCTCCATTTTCCGCAGGTTTCGCGGGAGTCAATAAGTTGAGTTGGCCGGCGGCCTCCACAAGCTCGCGAGCGATGGGCGCGGCGAATTTCGCGCCGTAGCCACCGTGCTCTACCACGACGGCAAAGGCCAACCGCTGGTCCGGAGGCGCATTGTAAGGCGCATAACCAGCGAACCAGGAATGCGGATCGCCCTCATCTAGCTGCGCGGTGCCGGTCTTGCCGGCCACTTCGAACTTCACGCCCGACATGGCTGTGCGGGCCGTACCGTTCGTGACTACGGAACGCATGGCGCGTTGCAAGAATGCGGCCGAATCTGCTTCCAGAATAGGGTGCGGTGCGGCGGTTCGCGAGTTACTCGGGTCGGTCACCCAGCGGCCTTCCGGCATCTGACCGCCGGCCGCAATCGTGGCCGCCACACGCGCCATTTTGAATGGCGTGGCCACTACAGTTCCCTGCCCGTAAGAGGCGAAGGGCAGCGATTCTTTTACTTTTGGCCACGGTTCCGCTTTGGATTCCGAGCGCATCGGAGGTATCGTGCAACGCCTGCGCGCCCACGGCGAACACACCAAGCTGCGCGAAATAGGCGTTACAAGAAACGGTGATGGCATTAGCCATGTTAAGCGTGCCGTGAGCATGGTCGCCCACATCGTCACGAATCGGACGCCGCCAACCAGGGATAATCGTCCCCACGCGGCCGTCTCCCAAGCCGGCGCACTTATAAGTGTTGTCAGTGGATTTTGGATTGAGGCGAAGCGCCGCGATGGCCGTGACTAAGCTTGAACGTTCAGCCTGGAGGATACTCGCCATAACGCGCGCGATCCAGCAATTGGTCGGGCGTGGCGGGCCCGGTGGGCGGCGGCGCGGGATAGCTACCAATGCCAACAATCTCCCGTTTGCGCATTCATCACAACCAGCGCGCCCTTCTTGCCCGAAGCTTCCAAATGGGACCGAAGAATCTCAGCTGCTTTCAGTTGCAGGCGCACGTCGATGGTGGAATCAACGTCACGGGGACGGTTTAAAAGATCTTGCAAAATGGGGTTGCCCGCGTTGATGCCGTACTCGCACCACGGGCGCTAAATCTTCGTAATTGGTATAGCCTTGCAAGCGCGGATTGGAATCGTGTTCATAAGCGAGGAGTTGGTGGCGTGGAACTTCTCGCCGGCGCGCACACGACCCAGCAGATGAGCCGTGGCCCCGCCGAACGGATAAAGGCGGCCATCGAGCCGGGCGAACTAATCGATCGAAATGCCCAAACTTTTGATAATCGGCGCGCCGCTTTTCGATTTCGGCCCAGGAACTGGTAGCGAGAAGAACGCCGTTACGGTCATAGATATTCCCGCGCGGAATTTCGGCAGCTAGCGAGTTAAGGCGAGGATTTCGTTGCGGCCGCTTCACACCATCGGACGCAAACACGAGAGTCTCTTTGGCCAGCAACTCACGGTCATGGAACAGTTGGATGTACGAGGCGCGGCATAGCAGAGCAATCGCGCAAAACGCCATCGCCCAACTCACCACCCGCACCGGCATGCTGAAAGATGGCTCCAAACTAGGCGCGGGCTGAAGCGACGGAACGCCCGTTTCGCGCGTCACTCCCACCAGCGGCTGAACCGATTGATTCGAAATTCCCAACAGCACCGCAAAGATCAGGAAGTTACACAGCATGGCCGTGTTGCCCGAACTCAAGAACGGCGAAACAACGCCGGAGAGTGGAATGGCACCCAATGCGCCGCCCGAGACAAGCAGCATCTCGAGCGCAATGAGCGAGCCCAAAACCTACTCCCAAGAAGGTGGCGTATTCATCCGGCGCTTTGAGCGCGATCCGAAACGCCGAATAAACTAGCATCACGAAGAGCAGACACACACACGCTACGCCCGGCATGCCCCACTCTTCGGCAATGGAGGCGAGCACTAAATCAGTGTGTCCGGCGGGGATCAAGCTAGGGTCGCCCCACCCTGGGCCAGAACCCACAGGGCCGCCCGTGGCGAATGCCCACAACGAATGCGCCAGTTGATCGCCGCCATGAATATCGTTGTTCCAGGGCGACAGCCACATATCGACGCGCTCCACTACCGTATGCGGCGTACCGTAATGCACGCCGATCATGACGCCGATAATCAACGCGGCAATGCCGATCAGCGGCAAGCCCGCCCGATTGCGCGCCACCGCGAACATAATCATGAACACGAAGCCCATGACCAAGGCCGGACCCATATCTTTCAAAACGAAGAACAGCGCCAGCCCAATGCTTACGCCCAACATCACCGGCAGCGTATGTTCAATGCGCGGAATCCGCAGCCAGCGCATGGAAGCGGGCACAAACGCCTTTTGATGAAGATCTCGCAGCCGCTCCCAATTCGTCGCAAAATAACCCGCCAGAAAGAGAATGATCAAAATCTTGATCAGTTCCACCGGCTGAATGGGACCAAGGTTGACCTTGGCGTCGCTACCCGTCGGGCCGGAACCCATCACTAGCAATCCAGCGAAGAGGGCAACGGCCGCAAACAAAGGTGTGTAGACCCAGCGCGCGAAAACGCGATATTGAAAGGCGCGCAGCAGCGGCAGCAGAAGAATCACGCAGCCGCCCACACAACCCCAAGCGAACTTACGAAACTCCAGCGTATCGCGCAAGGGATCGCGCAGGCTCACCATCAAAATGAAGCCCATGCCGCTCAACAGGTGAAGCGCAGGCAGTATGGTGGGATCTCCGCGAAATTTGCGCAAGCGCCACAAAATGTGCACCGCCCAAAACGCCAGAATGTAAGCGACGCCCCAAATCACATAATCCTGCTGAAACTCTTTCGGCGTCCGAACCACCAAGAACGGTTTTACTTTCGATACGGGAAATAACTGGACGCTACTGGGCGGAGTCTTGGCGTGCGCTGTCTCTCGCTGCCAGATGCTGCGTGCGCGCGCATCGGTCTCCGTGTCTGACTTGTGCAAGCGAATGCGCGACAACGAACCGCATTGGGCAGCGGGCGTTCTTCACAGAAAACGTATGATGCGGTCGGCCGCATATGCCCGTTCGCCGGCATCGTTAAACACGAACAACGCATTCATCAAATCGTTGGCGCTTTTGACCGAATTGATGTCAACCAAATCGCCCGAGTCGATGCGCTGCTGCAATGCCGGAAAATCCTGCGTCTTCGCCGTATAAACAAGCGCCAGACCGCATGCCACTAGAGACTTGCGCCCAGGAGAGGCCAGAACTCGCGTTGCCGTTCAGGAGCTTTCGCTTTTCCCTCAAAATCGAGGCGATTGCTAACCGAAGCTTCCCAACTCTTAGTAACAGCCATTATGGATTGCCCACCACCGGTTGCACGCCGGTCCCCGATTGCGTCTCAAGCGACGCTTGCTCCACCTTGATCTCATCTAACTGTTCCAGATCCGTTGTCACGTTGGAAAACCCGACGAAAGGCTCATACAACTTGCGGGCGTTATCGATATCGTCGCGGCACATTTGGAGCCATTTTTGGCTTCATCATGATTCTTCGCTGCCGCCCGCCTCGCCTTCGCCAGTTCATACTGCGAGCGGAACATGTAACCATCGGCCTTCTGCACCTGCTCGCGCGGGCCTAGGTGATAACCCAATTGCTCGGCCTGCTGAAACTCCGCATCGGCTTCGCCAATGTTGTGATAGCAGTACACGTTTAAACGCGCCAAACCTAGATGCGGATCGGGCGATTTCGGCAGATAAGACGCCGCCTGCCGAAAACTATCGATGCTAAGCGACGCTTTCGGCAGCCGCGGATTCGGATTATTGCGCGCCTTCGCCGCCGCCGCTTCGGCCGATACCAGATTCACATATCCATCAGCCAGCGCCACTTTACCTTTCAGCGTGTTGTCACTGGGATCAATCTGCAATGCGTACTTCAGGCACTTGCGTGCGCGCGCCCAATCGAACTCTCCTGGATTCGTAACCGCACTTGCACGATAACCGTCGATGATCGTATCGGCCGGCATTCGTTAAATTTGATTTCAGACGCCCTTCCGCCAAATTTAAAGGCGACAAAATTCCCATGAATTGGGTACGTTTCTTTAAATCCTGGAATAAATCCCAATCCGTATCAATCGCCGCGGGTGGTTCATGCGCATAATCGCGCACCTGACGCAAGGGCGCCACTTCGGTATACACGCGCAAGTAATAAACCAACGGCACGAACACCACTAAGCCAGCCAGCACTCCCGCCAACAAAGCAATGGCTACATTGGTACTGCCCGGCCGCATGAAAGACCACTTTATGCGGCGCAGCAGCGGAAGCAGGCGCTTTTTGCTGATTTGCTGCCATCATTTGCGAAGTTGTCAATCGCGTGGGATTGCTGCGCGCCTTAGGCGGTGGAGGCGGTGCGCCACGGGCCGTCCACTCATGGGAGGCGGTGCCGGCGGCTGAACGCGAGGCGTTCCAGACTTATCAATGGTCGCGTTCGAATCCCAACTCACCCGCTCACGTGTCGCCGCTACCGGCTGGTTCGCCAAATACGCACGTAAATCGTTTTCAAACTCCTGCGCCGTGTGATAGCGCATTCCCAGATCACCGGCCAGGGCTTTCGCCACGATGGCTTTCAGCGGTTCGGGGCAATCTTCCGGCAACGCGCGCGGCGGCCGTTTCGACTCAATAATATTTTCAAGCTGCCGCGTATCCTGCGCCTGATAGGGCGGCGTACCTGCCAACATTTCGAATAGCGTTACGCCTACCGCCCAAAGGTCGGCATGCACATCCACCTGGCCGGCTTAACCGTTCCGGCGAGCAATAACTAGGGCTTCCCATGTTGTGCTTCGTCAGTTCTGCGTGGCCGAAATATTTTTCGAAATACCGAAATCCAGCAGCCGTACATCGCCCTTCGCGCCGAAATCTGAATGTTGGACGGCTTGATATCGCCATGAATCACGGCGGTGCGCCGCCCGCATAATCCGTCACAAACTAATGCAGCGTGCGCAACTGGCTGCAAACTTCGGCTGCATAACGAGCGGCCCGCTGCGGCTCTAAACGCCCTTCTTTTTGCAGAATCTCCGCGAGGCTCTTTCCCTCGCAGTATTCCATCGCGACAAAAAAGAAGTTGCCTAAATCGCCATAATCGTAGATCTGCAAGATACGCGGATCCATGCGGGTGCAACTGTTTCTGGATCTGCGCGCCGCGTGTCTCCGCCTCAATGGCGATGCGCGTGAATTCGTCTTTCGACTGTTCAATTCGTTTCAGAACGAGCTTCTGGTTGGTCCAAACGTCCCTGGCCAGATAAACATCCGTCATGCTGCGGCTCAGCTTGCAGATGATTTCATATTTCCCGAACTTCTCGGCTTGCGGCGTGGGGCTTTCCATGGGGATTAGGCTTCGGTCACCGGTTTTGCCGGATTACCAATCGCATTGGGTTTCACTTCGGGTTTCGGTTTATCTAAGTGGACAGGCGGAGCGGCATGCTGCTTCGGAGCCTGTCTTTCCCGCGGGCCGCGGTATCCACCGTATTCTTCGCACGTATGTCTTCATCCAGCGCTAACGGAAAATTACAAGCTAACCCGTTATGCAAAATTTCGTTGTGGAGCAAGCTGGGCTGCGCCTCATTGCCAATCTCAATGCCGGCATGCAGCGCACCGGCCACGCGCCCGTTATCGGCAATCCGGTTGTCCATCATGCGCGGCGAACTCTGCCCTTGCACAATGACACCGGGCCCGCCGTTATTGTGGATATTGCTCGCCAGCACGAGCGGGTGCGCATCGCCGGAAATCCGTACGCCACACTCAGTCGCGCCGCTAATTTCCATCTCGTCCGCTTCAATAGACGAATCGGCTATCAACATTCCCGTATGCAACGGATGCGCCTCCGTGCCTTCCAGATGCAGCCCTTTCACGCGGCCTTCTTTCACACCGCGCGCCACCACGGCTATGCCGGCGTCATTCTGCGAAGCCACCGCGCTATGCACCACCACGCGGCCCGGCGTCTGCGCCAGCACGCTCACGCGATCTTTCAATATTAGCGGCCCCACGTACTCACCGGCGGGAACTAAAATCGTGTCTCCGGGCAAAGCTTCATCCAGCGCTTTGATGATGCCGTTCGCATTGCTCGCATCCACATTGATATCTCTCGGAATGTGCGGCGGCGGGGTCATCACGACGGGCGCCGCGGGCTTGGTCTCATAGTGCGTATAGAAAAAATATCCGCCCAAGGCTATCGCACCCCCCGCCGCCAGCATCAGCAAATTTCGCAAGAAGCTGCCCGCGTTCGCCTTATCGGAGCGCATGCGCGTCGTGGCGTGGCGGTTCCGTCCTTCCGCCGATGCCGCTGAATCCGCACCCAAAAACGCCGGCCCCGGGACGAAAACAACGCTGATGTTATCGCGCCCACCCGCGGCATTCGCCGCTTCCACCAGCAACTGCGCCGTCTTCTGCGAATCGCCGTCGTAGCGTTCAATAATGCGCGTAATGTCGGCCGCTTTCACTAAGTCAGTCAATCCGTCACTGCAAAGCATCAACGCCGCGTCCGGATGAAACGCCAGATGTTTGATTTCAATGAAGCGCGGATCATCGGCATTATGGGGAAACGAGCCCACGTCGCGAAACACTTCATTCCGCCGCGGATGATGCATGGCCTCATCCTCAGTCAGTTCGCCCGAATCTTCCATCTCGCCCACCGGCGAATGATCCAGCGTCACCTTCTGCAGCTTGCCGTTCCAGAACAGATAAAGCCGCGAATCGCCCACGTGCCCAATCAGGAAGTCATCGCCCGTCGCCACAGCCATGGTGAGCACGCAAGCCATCCCGCGCCACGAAGCATTCGCGTCCGACAGCCGGAAAATCTCGTTATTCGCCGCCGTAATGGCTTTGCGCACCACCGCTTCATCAATGGTTCGCGCCGCCCGCAATTCACGGCCAATCACATCCACCGCTGTCTCGGCCGCGGTCTCGCCCGCTGCGTGCCCGCCCAGGCCATCCACAACCATGAAGACACCGCGCGCATCGTCAACCAAGACGCGGTCTTCGTTGATACTTCGCTGTAGGCCGGGGTCGCTCACTGAGCCGGCTCGCCATAGCGTCGCCATCTTCATCTACCGCCCCTGCCCTACCCTGCTCCAAACCCAAAGGCCCACTGTGAACAACAAGAACACCAGCACGAACGGGATGTGTGCGAAATAAAGAAACTTCACTTGCGCACCTCAAAATCCAGCTTAAGAACGCCTCCTAAGCCGATCTCGGCATGTTCCGGCAGCGGCTGCTCCACACCTTTTTGCAGTTTCTTGCCGTTCAGCGTCGTGCCATTGGTGCTCATGTCGGTCAGAAAAAATGCGCCGGTGGCCGGATCGCGGCGGATCACCGCATGCTCGCGCGACACTTCATCATTTGTATAGAGCGCTAAGTCCATGGGCTGATCGTCGCCGCCGCGTCCCACTCTCACCCGATTCTGCATGACCGCATAGGTCTGCGGCCCCGAATCATCCTGATACTTTACATCCGCATAAATAGTATCCACTCGACGCGTTGAAGAGGCCCGCTGCGTCGTCGCATGGTCAGCCCGTGGCGCGGCACTCGGTTCACGGCCGATCAGCGTAGTCTTGGTACCGCGGTAACCAGGTTCTTCCAATTCATTCAACTCCGAATGGATTTCGATATCCCCCACCGGCACTTCCGCATCCGGCAGAAATTCGATATACCAGTCCTGGCAGGCGATTTTGTGTTCCTTGGCCGTTTTGCTCTTACGAGACATCCCCAAGATTTTGGGCGGCGTATTAAGTTCCACGACTTTGTCTCGCAGCGCACGCCGCGCATCGTCCAAAACTAAATTGAAGATGCTGCTTAGGGTCGTATGATCCTGCGGATTCAAATAAACCGTGAACACACAGGGCAGCAACACCGAGTAGTTCATATCGAACTTGCCCAGTTCCATGTTGCGGATCAACTCACTAATGATGATGTGGCCGCTGAGCCTCGTTTCGCCGCGGCGGCCGTGCCCCGAACCCTTCGGCTCGCTGAGCTTTTCGCTTTGAGGCGCCAAGCGCACACTCCCTTCCTACTCACTCACTTCGTACGACGTTCTGGCTGTGGCCCGGTTTCGCGCCCTACCCGGTTGATTCCAAAGATCAAAACGATTTAATCAAATCCCAGCGCTGGACGCTGAAAAAAGCGCCTTCCCACAGGTTACCGTAACTGGGATAGACGCATTTTTGGGCGCGAATGTTCGCCTAATTCCTATGACAACCCAGCGCGCTTCCGAGTCACTTGTTGAATAGCACTCCAATCCGCATCCTTTAGTCCTTGCGCGATGCACTCCTGCATCTTCCCTTGGATGATCGTGGCCAAATCTAACGGGCATTCCGCCGCCTTCGCTGCATCCAGCATCAGGTTCACATCTTTCAATCCGCCGCGCATGGAAAACCCGCCGGCACCATCAACGCTGTGTTCGAGTAATCGCTTAGCATAACCCTTCAATCCCGGCATCGCGTACGCTTTATCGAAAAAGCCAGCCATGATTTCGGGCGACGCACCGGTCTTCTCGGCAAAGGTTAGACATTCAGCCATTGCCTCAATCTGCGCAATGATGAAGAAATTCACACACAATTTTTGCCTGTTGGCGACGCTGGCCGCGCCAGGGATTGGCATCACATTGTTCGCGAAGGCGCCGCACACTGGCTTCAGTTCGTCAATTGCGCTCGCATCCCCAGCCAGAAACTCAGTGAGCATGCCAGCCGCGGCTGCATCGGGCCGGCCGACCACCGGGCCTGAAACATAGCGGCTTCGGTGCGCGCGATGCGTCTCTGCCAGCCAATCCGCGCAGGTGGGCGAAATCGTCATGGTGCAGAGATGAATGGCATTGGGCGCCATCTTGGCGATCACGCCGTCGGGTCCATCGAACACGGCGCGCACCGAAGCATCGTCCATCAGGCTGCTGATGATCAGGGGCAGGCCTTCAATGGCCGCCGCCGGTGTGGCACAAGCGACCGCGCCCGCCTGCACCAGGCTGGCCGTCTTCTCCGCGGTACGGTTCCAAACGCGCAAGGAATGTCCCGTGCGCAGCAGACAGTGGGCAATGCCGGCGCCCATATTGCCTAACCCAAGAAACGCTATGTTCATTCGTCTTCTCCTATTTGAAAGCTTACGCAAGCGTTCGCACTTTTAGCCTAAACGGACCCAATCCAACGCCGGACACACTTAGGGTTTGGGCGTGGCGTGCGGGTTGTAATTGGACGAGTTTCTGCAAATTTTAAGCGGGTGTTTTCGCCTTTGGATCGCCCCAGAAGCGATCAAAAACAGAGATGGACACCGTTGGATTTGATTTTCTGAAGGCGATGCGGTGGATCAAGTACTCGTAGCTAAAAACGACCCCAACGCTCTGCAAAGGGGTGTTCTCGCCGGTAATGCTGACTTCGGCAAGGTCGGCGTGGACCTTGGAAACCGCTTCGCGTTCGGCGCGCATCTGGTTGAAGCACGCCAGTTCCTTTTCGAGATTACGCTGGGTGCGGGATTGCTGGAGAGTCAAGTTGGTGAGCGCCTTGGAATTGGCAAGCTGAATGGCGCCTTGTTCAAGGAGATAACGCTCCTCGTCGCTGGCAATGAGGCCGAGTTTCTCGGTCTGGTCGCGGAGAGCGCGCAGATTGATTGCGCCTTCGTAGACCGGGATGCGGGAAAGTTTCCACTGAAGGTTGGCGACTTCCTGGATGACAATGCGTTCCATGTCATTGCCTGGCTTGTAATAATCCATGACCGTGGTGACCAAGTGATCGTATTCTTCACGATCGATGGGATGAATCGCAAGCGTTTTAGCACAGAGGCCGTGCTTGCGCGCGTTTTGTGAACTGGTCTGTTTGGTTTCCGGAGACAGTGCGCCGTGTGATTTTGTGGCGTTGATCCGGTTGGCGTTAATTTGGGCTTCTGAAGCCATATTTTTGGTTCCTTTGAACGGAGATTGAACTGCTAGAAACAGGCTCAGGTTAGCTTTGGGGCCGTTCGCGGAAATGATTTTTGGGCGGTAAGTGGTTGAAAGCAAGATAAATATAGTTGGTCGATTTTTGTGACCGGCAAATGGGCACACCTACCGCTGCCACAGGAGGAATCGGCGGAGGCACAACGGAGTTTTCGCCGCAGGCGGATGCCGGCACTGAGACGGGTGGCGAGGGGATCAATGAGTCTAGCGCCTACCTGGACCATGTCCCCGGAGGCGTCCTTTGATGTCTTGGCCAAATCGGTTTGGATCGGAGTTAAGAGCCGACGCCTATTGACAATCTCTTTCTAACGTCATGGAGCAATTGCTCCCCATTCGGTCTCAGGCCGTTTGATGTGGACCGAGTTAATGCGGCTTGCGCATTTGACAGATGGTTTTCCACTTCATCAAAGCGGCCAAGCTTTTTTGCAAAGAGCGCCAGCGCGAGTTGGCGAAGGCTCGAGCCGCGGCCACCAAGTCCTCGCATCAGGGGATATTCAATGAACCATCAGACAGTTGTTTTTTGAAGATACGACAAGCAAAATTCTGGATCAGCGAAACGATCAAGCCAGGCTAAGCCTTCCTCTTCGATTTGTTCGCGAGCGTCTTGGACGGAGCTGAATAGCGTTCGAGAGGCTGCGCAGAATTGCGGCGGCAGCAGCCACAAACTCAAATGACATTCCATAGCCTGGGGTCGCGGCTGCCCTTTAGCTGTCCGGAACGATTGCTCCGCGAGCTCCGGCCAGAAGATACCTACAGCCACACGGAACTGACCAGCAGGCAGCCCGCAGTGGCGTCTCTCATAGGGATCGGTTGGAAGAATCTCTATGACTTCCACTCGACCAGCGCGAACACGGTGCGCCAAGCGATTTGTAAACTCTGAGAAATCGCTGCCTTTAAGCTTTGGCCAAAAGTCTTTACGGCAGTCGGGAGAGGCGACTGGCTGGGCTTCGTTTTCCGTATTTGTGGGCAGTGGAGGTGCGTCCCATCGCTCGGCTAGGATGTTCGCCGACCCAGGAAAGCAAGCAAGCAGCCGCCTCCCCGTTGGTTCGGCTTCCAGCCGCTGCAATAAGGTATGAATTCGCTCAGTCTTGCTCTCTGTACCCAAGGCACCATCGAAACGGCTAGCAATATCCAACGTCACATCGGTCAGATTTTCGATTCCTCTTAACGCTACGGCCGCTCTTTCACTGCTGGGCTCCGTTTCAAACGCCAGCAACTGGAGCATTGCCACGATGTCGCAGTAGGCCAAGCAACCGAAATTGGGAAATAGGCTGCCCTTCAAGGGAGCCGGATTGCTTGTCCCCACCGGCGTGGCGTCTTCCTTGTGCCGCAGTAGAAGCTCAATGCTGTCGAAGTTTTCAAACCAAGCGGGCACCGCGGTCCCCATGAGATTCTCAAGCTCTTGGAAACAGGGTGCGATGGTTCGACCGCTCGGGTCAATGAAAAAAATATCAAGCCGATCAAAGCCATCAACGGGCGATCTCTTGTAGAGGTTGCTGCGAAACGAACACATAGCCTCATCCGGACGCAAACGACCTCTGTTGTCGCGCGGTATGCGAGCATCGAAGGGACCGCCGCGGACATGAACGCCCAAATTTACCGCGAATGAGTAGGTCGTACAACCGAGGCCCGTCGCCAGGTGGAGGTTGAAGGACTGAAAATTGACGACGTCGATAAACGGGTCGCGATATCGATAAGCGGTTCAAAACCGAAAGCCTCTAAAGCCTTGCTGCTTCAGCACGGGCCAGATTTGGCTGCGGAGGAGTTTATTGACGGCTGTAGAATCCATGTCTGCTCCGAAAATAGCGCATTGTCCAATATCTCCCGACACACGTCATACCGGCCGGGTTGCAACTATGTGGAAGGCTTCGTTCCGAAGCGTAGTTTAGGAACACGTCCGCACGGCCACTGCAAACTTTGATTGCCGTCTACCTGTTGCAGCGCGAACGGCAGTAACCGGTTCATTCGGTCGTTGAGATTCGGTTGAAGATCCGGGCGCGAAAGTGCCGGGTGCCTGACGTGATGATTCTGGGGGCCGCGGCGTCATACCCGCCAGTTATCGAAGAACCACCTACTTTGCATAGAAGTCATCACCCGACGACAAGTTGACTGACTGTGATACAGCCGGGGATTACCTCACGATGGGTGTTCCGATTACCTCGATTCTTGATCCGGCCAAAGCTGAGCCTTCAAGCACATAAATAAAAGTGCTGGAATCTGTGGTCAGATTGAACTGCCAATCGCAGAATTGTTTAGCCAGATCTAGGTAAGCAGCAATCCCGTGTTGGCCGGGCTGTGCCACTTACGAAAGTGTCACAAGCGCTGGCCCAATTCTTCGCGTTGGAAGCTATCGTGAGCATATGTTCGGCGTAACGATAGCCTTGCGACCTGTCCGGCTCCTGAGTCTTGCCTTCCTTCTTTGGCTGATCGCGGGGGTGCCACTGTGCGCCGGCGAGACGAAATCGCTGGAAGAATTGCGGGATGAGATTGTACACCGACATATATCCATCACGTTCCTGGATGAATCGACGGCTGACGCCATTGTTGAAGAAATCAATCCGACTTCACTCTCCCTACGCATTGCGAAGACTTCCAATGCGCGGGTTCATCCGCGAGGGAAGGCGCAAATCACGATCTCAGCGATTTCGAAACTTACGTATATGGAGCGCGAAAATCTTGCCGGACGAATATTGCGTACGGCCGTTGCTAGCGCCCTCACCCTCGGCATACTGTCCCCGTGTACCTGGAGATCACAGCCGTACGCCGTTGCGGTGGAAGGAGCCGCCAGTTCTCAGACGCCTCTCACTGTGACGCCGTTCGATCTGCCTGGTTGCGAGCCGTGATAAGCCCCTTGGCGGCCGGGGCACGCTATACGCGGGATCAATTCCGCCCGCCGCTGCGGACTTCAATATTCTCGATATAGCAGCCCAGCGCTTTCGTCACGGGCGTCGTCACCACTTTCCCCGCCGCCACTTCATCCAAAGCGTTCCGTAAATCGGCGTTCTTCACAGGCCGCCGCGGTTGCCCTAAGCCCGCGAATGAATCGTCAATGCGCCCGCGATAAACCACTTTGCCGGCGGCGTTTATCACCGCAACCTCCGGTGTCGCGATCACTCCGGTTACCTTCACCAACTCATGCTTACGGTCAACGATCTTCGGATAATCGCCGTGGCCGTATTCCTGCGCGTGCTGGCGAGCGGCTGCATCCGTCATCGCTGGGTCTACATAAATCAAGTCGCAGCTAATGCCCTTCGTCTTGTAGTCGGCGCAAATCCGCGCAATCTCATGGGCATAGGCATTCGAAATCGGGCAATCGTTGGTTACAAAAAACAGCGCGTTGGCTTTGCCGGAATTGACATGCATGGGTTGCCGCGCCACACCATTCACGTCGCGCAAGGTGATGAGCAACAAGCCCAGCGCTAAGCCGTTCATTGATTATTTCTCTCCGCCGGCTGCGCCTCACCCATAATCTCGCGCACTTTCGTCAGCATGCTGGGGTCTCGCATTATCCGGGCGCGCGCAACCTGCCGGACGTGCTGGCGGTAGTCTTTTTGCAAAGCAACCAAGTCGGTTTCCACCGCCGGATAAACTGCCAGCGTTACCGCGCCCATCTCATCTTTTGTCTGTTCGCCCCATTGCACGGGAATGGCCGGCCGCGAAGGGTTCTTTGGATTCTCTTCTGAGTTATCCCAGCTCACATCGCTTTCCAGCTTCGTGCCTTTCGGCAATAAAATCGGGCTCTCGAAGAAATAGCGGTCCTGCCACGCGAAATCCCAATCCTTAATATCGAGCAGGGTCTTCACGCTGCCATCGGGAAACGTGGCCGTCATCTTCATGGTTTTGCCGATGTAGTGGGCGTGCGCACCAATGCTGATGGCTTCCACATCCACCGGCAGCGTGTACGATTCGTGAACGCTGAAATCTTTTTGCCCAGGCGCAATCTTGAGTCCGGCAAAGAGCGAGTATGCCACCGGCAGTTGCACATTGGTGAGCGTATGCTCGGGCGCCTTTTTGGCGAAATACAAACCGATGGTGGATTGTTCCACTTCGGCTTTGCCGGTTGGATGGAAGTGATATTGGAACATCAGGTCTGTGCCCTTGGGCAACCGGAGAGCCAACCCGCCGGGCAGCAAGTGCGGCTGCGCGCCCACGGCCACGCCGCCCAAGGGAACCATGTTCCGCGTGAACTTCATGCTGGCTCCCGTGTTACCTGCCGCTTCTTCTTCGGCTTCAATTCGTTGGGCGTCTTCGGTTGTGTCGGCAAAGTATAAGACGTGATGAACGACTTTACCCGCCGAGGGTCTGAACTCAATCGCCTGCACCCATTTGTCGTCCGGCAAATTGAGGGGAATGCGCAAATAACGATAGATATCGGCGCCTTCCGCCGGGACGGGAAACCCCTTGGGCATTTTCACAATCAAATCGGGCGTACCCAACTGCCAGCCATCAGGAAACTTGGGCACGGCCGGCGCTTTGCTCATGTCGCCTTTGGGCATGCCGTCTTTGACCCATGTCTGCAAGGTGCTAAGTTCTGCGTCGGACAAGCGGCGCGAGTCCTTATATGGATACGAGGCCGGTTCCGCTTTCCAAGGAGGCATGATTCGGGCGGACGTTACGGCGGCGATCAGCTTTCCGTGTTTGGCGACGTCGTCATAACTCAGCAAGGAGAATGGTGCCGCTTCGCCGGGACGATGGCAACCCGCGCAACGGTGATAAATGATGGGGGCGACATTCTCAGCTGAATGTGACTTGGCGCGGCGCGGCAAACACCAGTTCCGGCAGAAGCAATAATGCGAATATAAGCGGCTGAACGATTCTCATTCCCTTGTTGGTCCTTGGTCAAGTTTAACCGTTTAGACTTGCTTAGAGTCAGCTCGTTCATCGTTTCGTGGCGCTTCGGGTAGAATGCAGCGGCATTTGTGACGTACCACAGAAGTCACATGTCCATGCACTACATCGGGGACGGGTTTTCTTGTACCATCCTCCAAGACCTGTAGTGAAGGAAAATCAACACTTTCATGTCGGGCCAGACCAGAAATGGAGGCTTCACGTTTTGAAACAAATTACTTTCATTCTTTCGTTAGCCGTTGCGGCGTCGGCGAATTCAGCCGTTGCTGCATCATTTAGCGGATTGTGCGACACAGGCGTAACAGCCGGTTGCGCTACGCAAACACCTCTGACGGCCAACGCGGTTGACACAAACTTCACCGTAACCATAACCCCCTCTGTTGGCACACCGCCCTTCGCATCGCGAACCATCGCCAGCAATCCTGGTTACTTCACCAGTGGAGGAAATGGAATTGGCACGGCCACGGCGAGTTGGATTACCACGGCTACCGGCACAACGCCAGTTGATGCAACCGCCGTGGGCACCTACAACTATCAAGAAGCGATCCTAGCAACTACGACAGGCCTTGTAACCATCTCGGGCGATTGGGCGGCAGACAATTGCGGCACCATCGCCGGGGCGCCACTCCCGTTGCCGTCACCGGCGGTACCGGGACAACGATAGGAAACGGCGTCGGCACCAGTTGCGCCACTTCTGTTTCTACCTTCAACGTTCTCACCCCCTTCTCTATTCAGGAGTCGGTGACCTCCGGCACGACCTACTATTTAGATTTCGAGGTAGGCAACACAGGAAGCGTGACCGGGCTGTTAGTGGATAGCCTTTCGTCAACAACTGCTAGCAGCGCAGCCCCTGAACCATCGACTGTGCTGCTTTTGACGGGGGGATTCGCATTGCTTGGCGTTGGCATGATGCGCGTGCGCGATCGCGCCTAACCACAAAGCACGCATTCCAAGCACTTGAAATGCCGAGGGCCGACTTAGCCCTCGGCATTTCTTTATTTATCACAGCATCAGCTGCCCACCGTTCACTTCAACCGTTTCACCGGTGACGTAAGCCGCTGCGTCCGATGCCAGAAAGGCAATCACATTCGCCACCTCCTCCGACGTTCCCACGCGGCCCAGCGGAATTCCTTTTACGAAATTCGCGATCATCTCCGGCGTGGAAAAAACTTGATGGAACGGCGTATCAATCACGCCTGGGGACACCGCGTTCACGCGAATGCCGTGTGGCGCAAATTCTTTCGCGAGCGCTTTGGTCAAAGTGATCAGGCCGCCTTTCGCTGTTGCGTAGGCACCCGCACCGGGACCCGCCGCCGTTGCGTCCGGCAATCGAAACAATGTTGATAATGTTGCCGCGTTTGCGTGCGATCATTCCCGGCGCTACCGCCTGCGCCGCCAGCATCGCGCTTTTCAAATTCAGATCAATCACTTCATCCCAGCGCGCTTCCGTCATTTTTTCGAACGACAGACGCTCTACCAAAGATCCGGCGTTGTTCACCAAGATATCCACGCGGCCTAATTTTGCGGTCGTTTCCTGCACCATGCGCGCAATCTGGTGGCTCTTCAGCATGTCCGCTTGAATGGCAAGCACTTTTCCGCCGGCCTTCTCAATCGCCATCTGAACATCCGCGGCGCCGTGCGCGTTTTGGTTATAGCCGATGGCCACCTGCGCGCCCAATTCCGCAAACAAGCGAGCTGCGGCGGCGCCAATGCCTGAAGACGCCCCGGTAATCAACGCGGTTTGCCCGGAAATATCCATAAGATTTTTCATTCCAGTTATTGTCTCTCTTTCACGACACATGACTCTAAGATCGCGCCGGCTGCTGTGGTATATAATTCTGGCAATCGCGAAAACGAGAACAAGTTCGGCGTTCCATCGCTCATAAAAGAGAGGTTAGTCATGAAGCATCTGCGTGAGATGTGTGTGCTGTTGGCGCTAATGGCAGCAAGCTGTTTCGTTGCATATTCGCAAGCCGTCAGCGGAACGGTGCTGGGCACCGTAACAGACGCTAGCGGAGCGGTAGTTCCCAATGCCAAGGTGACTCTGACAGAAGTCAACACCGGGATTGTGCACAACGCTCAAACAAATGGTAGCGGCAATTATACTTTCTCTGACCTTCCCGGCGGAATCTATACCGCCACCGTCCAGTCTTCCGGTTTCAAGAAAGAGACCAGAGAAAACATCCACCTGGACGTGAATAGCAGCGTCCGTATTGACACGGTCTTACAACCCGGCCAATTGAGCGAGTCCGTGGTGGTCACCGCGGAACCGCCACCGCTGCAGACCGACAGAGCCGATACGGGCCGCGGCATCGAGTTCGCGGCGGTCTCGAATCTTCCCGTGCTCGTGAGCAATCGCAATTATCAAGCCTTGCTGGCCCTGGTGCCCGGCACGTCGCCGCCAACGGAGGAACACTCCCAGTTCTTTAACGCGTCGGATTCGCTGCAGACCGAAGTGAACGGCGCGCCGCGCGTGTCGAATAATTACCAGATCGAGGGCATCGACGACAACGAGCGCACCGGTTTACTGCAAATCCTGATCCCTCCGCTCGAAGCGATTCAAACGGTGGATGTGTCTACCAGTGACCACGCCGTAGATTTGGGCCGCGGCGCCGGTGCGGTTACGAACGTGATCCTGAAGTCCGGGACGAACGATATCCATGGGTCGGTCTACGAGTTCATTCAGAACAACGATTGGGACGCTCGAAACTTCTTCCAGCCCACGGTGGGCGCGGCGCACTACAACTATGTCGGTGGAACAATCGGGGGCCCGATCAAAAAGAACAAGCTGTTCTTCTTTGCGGACTATCTCCGCTCCGAAGATCACGAAGCCATCTCTACCACGGAGACAATACCGTCAACGTTATCGCGCACCGGGAATCTGAGCGAGGCTTTGGCTGGCGCCAATCCCGCCTTGGTTTACGACCCAGCCACCGGAAACACCCAGACGGGCGTAGGCAGAACGCCATTTGTCAACAACGTCATTCCCACATCGCGCCTGAACCCGATCGCGCTCAACATTTTGGCCCTGCTGCCCGCGCCGAATCAACCGTTCAGCACCTGGCGCCGTCGAATAACTACTTTGCCATCCTGCCCTTCACCAAAGACACAGACTTTACCGACGGCAAATTCGATTACACCATGACCGACAACGATCGCCTGAGCGGCCGCTTCAGCTTCCAGCGCCCCGTGGTTTATCAAGCGCCATCTTCGGCGCTGCCGGCGGCGATGCCAACGGCGCCTTCAAGGGCACCGGAATTCAGAAGACTTACAGCAGCGGCATCAACTGGACCCACATTTTTTCGGCCACGCTGCTGAACGAGTTCCGGGTCGGCGTAGCCCACTACCACAACGCCGCACAAGAGACCGACTATGGATCGAACGCTTCCACAAGCTTGGGAATCCCCGGCATCAATATCAGCGCATTCAACAGTGGCTTAGTGGGTATCAGTATCGGCGCGTTTACCAGCCCGCTGGTGGGATATTCCGCCAGTTTGCCGTGGGACCGCGCCGAGGCAAACATCGATTTGGTAGACAACGTCTCGAAGACATTGGGCAATCACAGCTTGACGATCGGCTTCGATATGCGCCGCATCCGCGATGACTTGCTTCAGACCCAGACATATAGTCCGCGCGGTGTTTATACGTTTGGCACGGCCCAAACCAGCTGCGCGGGCAGTTGCCAGCTGGCGAACGGAACCATCAGTTCGCCGACCACTCCGAACAACACGACGTCATGGGCTAACGACTTGGCGAGCTTTCTGCTGGACAGTCCGCAGGCCTCCGGCACCGGCCGCGACTTTAGCGGCACCTTCCCAACGTTCCGGGCTTGGTATTCTTCCCCTACGTTGCCGATCGGTGGCAAGTCAGCAAGAAACTGACCTTGTCCTTGGGGCTGCGCTGGGAGCTGTATCCGCCTGCCTTGCCGGCTTTCCCCGGACAGTTTTCGAACTATATTCCTTCCAACAATTCGCTAGTGGTGGGCGGTGTGGGCGGCAACCCCAACAACGGGGGATGCAAAACCATCTGAACTATTTTGCCCCGCGCTTAGGGCTGGCGTACCGCGTGACAGATAAGACGGTTATCCGACTGGTTTAGGCGTCAGCTACACCCCGTTTGAAGACAACACCTACATCAACAATAACTATCCGACGAAAGGCAACATCGGAGCGGTCCAAGGCTCAGAGGCTTATACGTCCGCGTACTATCAAAGGGCTCTGCCCTGAGCTTCGAGAGCGGTCTACCGGCGCCTTCGCCACAGCCAATCCCCTCTAACGGCATTTACAGCGTCACCGCTCTCGGCCAGAACGGCGCGACAGAGGATTACTTTCCCACCAATTATAAGAACCCGCACATCATCGCGTGGAACTTGTCGATACAGCAATCATTGCCGTATCACTTCACGATGGATGTGGCGTACGTCGGCAACCACGGGGTAGATATGGGTGCCTCGGAAAACATCAACGCCAGTCCAGTGATTGCTCCCAAATCTTCGGGTGATCTCGGCCGACCCGCCTGACTTCCCCATACCGGCTCGGTCGTCCCAATACTTCGTGCCGGTCTCGTCGATGTATAACGGCCTGCAAGTCAAGGTTGACCGGCGCTTCGCAACCGGGCTCAGCATCACTTCCTCGTTTAGCTGGCAGAAGGGCATGGCTTTCTACAACGGCGGCGACGACGATGGGTTCTATGGCTTCTATCTGAACGGCCAATATCAGCGTAATTTTGCGGTCAATGATTTCAATCGCACGGTTGAATTTGTTCAGAGCTACGTCTATCAACTACCTTTCGGCAAAGGCAAACAATTCCTGAATTCGCCATCGCGAGTGGTGGATAAGATTATCGGGGGCTGGCAGGTGGAGGGTGTCCTGACAGTCATGACCGGACTGCCCTTCACGGTGACTTACAGTTCGACTTATTTAAACCTAAACCAGGGCGGCACCAATACGGCCGAACAAGTGGTTCAAAACGTGCCGATTCTCAATGGCATCAATACCGCATCCAACGGTGGCAGTCCGTGGTTCAATCCCGCAGCCTTTGCCCCGCCCCCCTGCCAATCAGCTACACCGACGGCCGCTTGCCCAACCGGAGCCGCCGATCAGATTCGGGGTGCGGCCCAGCAAGTGGGCAGCGTAGGACGGAATTCCATGACCGGACCGGGATTTTTTGGGTTGAATGCCGCCTTGGCTAAGAACACCCAATTCGGCGAACGCCTCGCCATGCAGCTTCGGCTGGAAACTGTGAATACCACTAGGACCCCCCAGTTTGCGAATCCAAACGGCGGTTGCTGCACGGCGAACAATGCAAACTTCGGATATGTGACCGGCACGCTCAGCAGCGGTTCGGGGTCTGTCAACTCTGGCACCGGTGCGCCCCGGAGTGTCCAATTGGGCGTTAAGTTTACGTTCTAGCCGTTAGTTTAGCCAGAACTGAGGCAATAGAGGCGGTCCCGCAACGGACCGCCTTTTTTACTTAGTCCGCTAAAGGAAAGGTGGGCCACTGCCGAAGGTTAAATTGACGGCGACTATGGCATCACCTCTTACTGTAATTCTCGAATTTGACCGTTTTCGGTTAGACCGCCGCAACCAGCGTCTGACCAAAGACGGGCTGATGGTCGTCACGCCTGGAAAAACGCTTCCGCTGTTGCTAGATCTGATCGAACATCGTGACCAGGTGGTGTCGGCCGCAAAACTGGTTGATTGGCATTTCCCGAAGTCTCCTTTTGGCGAAGAGGAACTGTCGGGAGAGATTCTCAAACTTAAACGCTTGCTCGATGATACGTCGCAACAATCCCCGCTGATTCGTTT
>CAWJBS010000006.1:0-22941 GCA_963840845.1 Bryobacterales bacterium | reverse complement strand
CACCAAGATATCCACGCGGCCTAATTTTGCGGTCGTTTCCTGCACCATGCGCGCAATCTGGTGGCTCTTCAGCATGTCCGCTTGAATGGCAAGCACTTTTCCGCCGGCCTTCTCAATCGCCATCTGAACATCCGCGGCGCCGTGCGCGTTTTGGTTATAGCCGATGCCCACGGCGTGGCCCAATTCCGCAAACAAGCGAGCTGCGGCGGCGCCAATGCCTGAAGACGCCCCGGTAATCAACGCGGTTTGCCCGGAAAGATCCATAAGATTTTTCATTCCAGCTATTGTCTCTCTTTCACGACACATGACTGAAGATCGCGCCCGCTGCTGTGGTATATAATTCCGGCAATCGCGAAAACGAGAACAAGTTCGGCGTTCCATCGCTCATAAAAGAGAGGTTAGTCATGAAGCATCTGCGCGAGATGTGTGTGCTGTTGGCGCTAATGGCAGCAAGCTGTTTCGTTGCATATTCGCAAGCCGTCAGCGGAACGGTGCTGGGCACCGTAACAGACGCTAGCGGAGCGGTAGTTCCCAATGCCAAGGTGACTCTGACAGAGGTCAACACCGGGATTGTGCACAACGCTCAAACAAATGGTAGCGGCAATTATACTTTCTCTGACCTTCCCGGCGGAATCTATACCGCCACCGTCCAGTCTTCCGGTTTCAAGAAAGAGACCAGAGAAAACATCCACCTGGACGTGAATAGTAGCGTCCGTATTGACACGGTCTTACAACCCGGCCAATTGAGTGAGTCCGTGGTGGTCACTGCGGAACCGCCACCGCTGCAGACCGACAGAGCCGATACCGGCCGCGGCATCGAGTTCGCGGCGGTCTCGAATCTTCCCGTGCTCGTGAGCAATCGCAATTATCAAGCCTTGCTGGCACTGGTGCCCGGCACGTCGCCGCCAACGGAGGAACATTCCCAGTTCTTTAACGCGTCGGATTCGCTGCAGACCGAAGTGAACGGCGCGCCGCGCGTGTCGAATAATTACCAGATCGAGGGCATCGACGACAACGAGCGCACCGGTTTATTGCAAATCCTGATCCCTCCGCTCGAAGCGATTCAAACGGTGGATGTGTCTACCAGTGACCACGCTGTAGATTTGGGCCGCGGCGCCGGTGCGGTTACGAACGTGATCCTGAAGTCCGGGACGAACGATATCCATGGGTCGGTCTACGAGTTCATTCAGAACAACGATTGGGACGCTCGAAACTTCTTCCAGCCGACGGTGGGCGCGGCGCACTACAACTATGTCGGCGGAACGGTCGGGGGCCCGATCAAAAAGAACAAGCTGTTCTTCTTTGCGGACTATCTCCGCTCCGAAGATCACGAAGCGATCTCTACCACGGAGACAATACCGTCAACGTTATCGCGTACGGGGAATCTGAGTGAGGCTTTGGCTGGCGCCAACCCCGCCTTGGTTTACGACCCAACTACCGGAAATACCCAGACGGGCGTAGGCAGAACGCCATTTGTCAACAACGTCATTCCCACATCGCGCTTGAACCCGATCGCGCTCAACATTTTGGCTCTGCTGCCCGCGCCGAATCAACCGTTCAGCACCCTGGCGCCGTCGAATAACTACTTTGCCAGCCTGCCCTTCACCAAAGACACAGACTTTACCGACGGCAAATTGGATTACACGGTGACCGACAAAGATCGCGTGAGCGGCCGCTTCAGCTTCCAGCGCCCCGTGGTTTATCAAGCGCCTATCTTCGGCGCTGCCGGCGGCGATGCCAACGGCGCATTCGAGGGCACCGGAATTCAGAAGACTTACAGCAGCGGCATCAACTGGACCCACATTTTTTCGGCCACGCTGCTGAACGAGTTCCGGGTCGGCGTAGCCCACTACCACAACGCCGCACAAGAGACTGACTACGGATCGAACGCTTCCACAAGCTTGGGAATCCCCGGCATCAATATCAGCGCATTCAACAGTGGCTTAGTGGGTATCAGTATCGGCGCGTTTACCAGCCCGCTGGTGGGATATTCCGCCAGTTTGCCGTGGGACCGCGCCGAGGCAAACATCGATTTGGTAGACAACGTCTCAAAACGTTCGGCAATCACACCTTGACTATCGGCTTCGATATGCGCCGCATCCGCGACGACTTGCTTCAGACCCAGACATATAGTCCGCGCGGTGTTTATACGTTTGGCACGGCCCAAACCAGCTGCGCGGGCAGTTGCCAGCTGGCGAACGGAACCATCAGTTCGCCGACCACTCCGAACAACACGACGTCATGGGCTAACGACTTGGCGAGCTTTCTGCTGGACAGTCCGCAGGCCTCCGGCACCGGCCGCGACTTTAGCGGCACCTTCCCAACGTTCCGGGCTTGGTACTTCTTCCCCTACGTTGCCGACCGGTGGCAAGTCAGCAAGAAACTGACCTTGTCCTTGGGGCTGCGCTGGGAGCTGTATCCGCCTGCCTTGCCGGCTTTCCCCGGACAGTTTTCGAACTATATTCCTTCCAGCAATTCGCTAGTGGTGGGCGGTGTGGGCGGTAACCCCAACAACGGTGGATTGCAAAACCATCTGAACTATTTCGCCCCGCGCTTAGGGCTGGCGTACCGCGTGACAGATAAGACGGTGATCCGATCTGGTTTAGGCGTCAGCTACACCCCGTTTGAAGACAACACCTACATCAACAATAACTATCCGACGAAAGGCAACATCGGAGCGGTCCAAGGCCAGAGTGCTTATACGTCCGCGTACTATCAGGGCTCTGCCCTGAGCTTCGAGAGCGGTCTACCGGCGCCTTCGCCCCAGCCAATCCCCTCTAACGGCATTTACAGCGTCACCGCTCTCGGCCAGAACGGCGCGACAGAGGATTACTTTCCCACCAATTATAAGAACCCGCACATCATCGCGTGGAACTTGTCGATACAGCAATCATTGCCGTATCACTTCACGATGGATGTGGCGTACGTCGGCAACCACGGGGTAGATATGGGTGCCTCGGAAAACATCAACGCTAGTCCAGTGATTGCTCCCAAATCTTCGGGTGATTCGGCCTACCTGCCTTACTTCCCCCATACCGGCTCGGTCGTCCAATACTTCGTGCCGGTCTCGTCGATGTATAACGGCCTGCAAGTCAAGGTTGACCGGCGCTTCGCAACCGGGCTCAGCATCACTTCCTCGTTTAGCTGGCAGAAGGGCATGGCTTTCTACAACGGCGGCGACGACGATGGGTTCTATGGCTTCTATCTGAACGGCCAATATCAGCGTAATTTTGCGGTCAATGATTTCAATCGCACGGTTGAATTTGTTCAGAGCTACGTCTATCAACTACCTTTCGGCAAAGGCAAACAATTCCTGAATTCGCCATCGCGAGTGGTGGATAAGATTATCGGGGGCTGGCAGGTGGAGGGTGTCCTGACAGTCATGACCGGACTGCCCTTCACGGTGACTTACAGTTCGACTTATTTAAACCTAAACCAGGGCGGCACCAATACGGCCGAACAAGTGGTTCAAAACGTGCCGATTCTCAATGGCATCAATACCGCATCCAACGGTGGCAGTCCGTGGTTCAATCCCGCAGCCTTTGCCCCGCCCCCCTGCCAATCAGCTACACCGACGGCCGCTTGCCCAACCGGAGCCGCCGATCAGATTGGGGGTGCGGCCCAACAAGTGGGCAGCGTAGGACGGAATTCCATGACCGGACCGGGATTTTTTGGGTTGAATGCCGCCTTGGCTAAGAACACCCAATTCGGCGAACGCCTCGCCATGCAGCTTCGGCTGGAAACTGTGAATACCACTAATACCCCCCAGTTTGCGAATCCAAACGGCGGTTGCTGCACGGCGAACAATGCAAACTTCGGATATGTGACCGGCACGCTCAGCAGCGGTTCGGGCTCTGTCAACGCTGGCACCGGCGCGCCCCGGAGTGTCCAATTGGGCGTTAAGTTTACGTTCTAGCCGTTAGTTTAGCCAGAACGGAGGCAATAGAGGCGGTCCCGCAACGGACCGCCTTTTTTACTTAGTCCGCTAAAGGAAAGGTGGGCCACTGCCGAAGGTTAAATTGACGGCGACTATGGCATCACCTCTTACCGTAATTCTCGAATTTGACCGTTTTCGGTTAGACCGCCGCAACCAGCGTCTGACCAAAGACGGGCTGATGGTCGTCACGCCTGGAAAAACGCTTCCGCTGTTGCTAGATCTGATCGAACATCGTGACCAGGTGGTGTCGGCCGCAAAACTGGTTGATTGGCATTTCCCGAAGTCTCCTTTTGGCGAAGAGGAACTGTCGGGAGAGATTCTCAAACTTAAACGCTTGCTCGATGATACGTCGCAACAATCCCCGCTGATTCGTTTCGTTTTGGGACAAGGCTACCAATTCGACGGCGAAGTGACGGAATATCTGAGCGATTCATCCAGTGATCATAAATTCGGCAGTAAGAGCCGGGATGAATACTCGTATGCTCCCGGCCGGACACCGGCCAAATCCAAAAGCCCCATTTTAGGTATCGTTCTGGCGGCTGTAGCGGTCGTAGCTGTCGGCATAGGAATCTGGCGGTTCATGCCTGCAAGCAGCGCATCCAGTGCTGGGTCCAGCGCCAGTTCCAGCGACTACAGCGGCGGTTATAGCGTCAGCGAGAACGGCATTCCTCAGGTGGCTATTCTTCCCTTCCAGTCATTAACGGGACAGGCTAGTGACGAGGGCTTTAATCGCAATCTGACTCAAGGGATTTTCAATGCTCTCGGGAAACAGTCTAAAGTTCAGGTCGTACCCGCAGCCGCTATTCAGAAATATCTGGAATCGGGACCAGCCGATCCGGTGACTGCTGGACAACAGCTCGGCGCGCAGTTAATTGTGAGAGGCATGGCGCAGCGGCTGGCTGGACATATTGTAGTCAAGGTGCAACTCGTCAGCACGCAGGACGGCAGCCAGATCTGGTCCACCAGCTTGGAGGGCGAGTCCAATGACGTTGCCGGCATCGCCAATCAGATCGCTCAAAAGATCGTCAACGGCCAATAGGCCAGAGAACATTTCGCAAAACCGCGAGACTAGTTTCCCAGATCATCCCGTTTGGTGAGAGGGCAATTGGACGAACCGCGAGATCAATTTAACTTAGGCACAATGCTACTCATCGCTTTGGCGGGCGTGGTTGGCACAACCATGACTGTCTGGGCGTTCCACTTTCTCCATATTGAGACGGCCGCGGCTGCAGTCGTCAAACCCTTCCCGCGCATTGCCGTTCTACCTTTTCATTCACTGAGTTCTTCCCGCGAAGATATCCAATCTGATCAGAAGCTCACCAGCACGATGATTAGCGGCTTGGCACGAATTTCCCGCGTCGAGGCACTGCCACCTGAAATTGATGCCGATCCGGTTGTGGTGGGGCGCGAGACGGGCGTCAGAATGCTGTTGATTGGCAAAATCGAGCGGACCGGCACCCATGTGAAAGTGAATGTCCAGATGGTGAGCGCTCGCGATGGAAAACAGCTCTGGACCGGGGCCTTCGATGGCGATTCCACCAACTTACCTGGGCTTTCTACGCAGATTGACCAGGCAGTAGCCCCGCACTTGACAGCATTGTTAGACTGAACTCATGAGGAACAAGATTTTCATATCTAAAGTTCCTGTTTTGGTAGTACGATACGGATTTAGCGCTCTGAAAAAGTATGATAGGCCGCGAAGAATTCGACCCGTTAGCCCCGCAACGTGAGGCTGCGATTTTCTACGGATTGTTCCTGAGGGGACATTCCGCCGACGACCTACGCAAAGATATCGACGTCCCCCGCCCGCTATTGCACAAATGGCTTCAGCCTCGAAGATACGAAAATAACTTCCGCGATTCTCTGCGGCAAATGTACACCTACCGAAAAAAGGTTTTGGCTATTTTTGACGAGTTGGTGCACAAAGAAAAGTATCGAGCCCGCGTGAATTAAACTAGGTGGATGGAACTATCCATCTTCCAAGTTGATGCGTTCACCAGCAAGGTTTTTGGTGGTAATCCCGCCGCCGTTGTTCCCCTAGAAAACTGGCTTCCCGACGCGACACTGCAATCGATTGCGCTCGAGAATAATCTTGCGGAAACCGCGTATTTTGTTAAGGTTGGCGATCGTTATCATCTGCGGTGGTTTACGCCGGCGGTAGAAATGGATTTGTGCGGGCACGCAACCTTGGCTTCAGCCTTCGTGATTGGCGAAGACAGGATCGTGTTTGATACGAAATCAGGCGAGTTGGTGGTGCGAAAAGACGGCGATTTGTTGACGATGGATTTCCCTTCCCGGCCGCCAAAAACAATCATTCCCGAGGCGGGTGCAGTGGAAGCGATCGGCGGGAAACCGATCGAAATTCTGGGTGCGCGGGACTTTGTTTTCGTCTATAAAAAGGAAGAAGAGGTGCTGGCGTTGCGGCCGGATTTCTCCGCTTTGGCGAAGCTGGAGCAGGCGACATTCATCGTAACTGCGAAGGGAAACGATTGCGATTTTGTGTCGCGCTTTTTCGCGCCGAAGCTTGGGGTTCCCGAAGATCCAGTCACCGGCTCGGCACATTGCTCGCTGATTCCTTACTGGGCGGAAAAGCTTGGAAAGAAAGAACTTAAGGCTCGTCAGGTGTCGGCTCGGGGCGGCGAACTGGCGTGTAAACTTAACGGCGATCGGGTGGAAATTGCGGGGCGAGCCGTGCTTTATTTAAAGGGCAAAATCTGGGTCTAACAGTAGGGGAAAGGCGGTCGGCAAGATCTCGGCAGGGGGGTCGCCAGCCTCGGCCATTCGAGCCAGGAGACGCTCGCGCAATTTGAGCTCTATAGAGGCCGTTTCCTGCCGTCCGCAAAGATTAACTAATTGATGAGGATCGGCCCGGTTGTCATAGAGCTGAAAGGCGTTATAGCGCGGCGAGTTAGGTTGCTGGAACGTATTTTTGACCAGCAGTTCGTGGGGCGGCGACGACGTAGGTAAATTCAGGCGTTCTGAGGGCTCTTGCGGTCCAAAATTCGGACATTTGAACGAAAATTTCATCTGAAACGGTCGAGATTTGGCAGGACGAGGGGACTGGCGCTCCAGCGGCCTTCAATAGCATCGGCATCAGGTCAACGGTTGAAGTAAAACTTTGAATTTCGTGGCCGCCCGAGAAACCTGGGCCGCTAATAATCAGCGGGATGCGGATGGACGAATCGTGCCCGCTGCGTTTGTATTCGGTGTTGCGCGTCTTGAAGTGGCAGCCATGATCGCTCAAAAATACTACGATTGTATTATCCGGAACGCTGCGAACGATCTCGCCCACGGCAGCATCTATGGACGAAATGCAGCCATAATAGTCGGGTAATTGCTCTAAAAAGTCGCCTTTGAATGAGCGAAGCTCTGGCGAAACAAAAGGGTTCTTGTACTTCTCAGCCATCCCCTTGGGCGCGACCATACGGCCGAGGTCGTTCTGATGATGCGGCTCCAAGAACGAAACGCAGAGCAAAAACGGGTTCGTCTTCGATGCGTTTTGCAGAAAACGTTTGGCCCGGCCCGTCATGAAATCGACCCGGTACTGATCTTTGAACGGGATCGGACGGCCGTCGCCGTCGAACAATTCGCCTTCATAGGGGTGCGACGTGTGTTCGAGTTCGTTGGAGGCTTCCCACAAACCGAGGAATCCGCCGCGCGCGGAAGCGGCCACCGGTCCAGCGGGACCATCGGCCAAGTGCCATTTGCCAATGTAGTTGGCGGAGTAGCCGACCTTTGTTAATTCGGTGGCGATCGTCGGCGTGGCCGGGTTCAGCGCGACGCCATTTCCAATATTCCGCCAGACACCGTGGCGGGCCGGATATTGGCCGGTGAACATGCTGGCGCGCGAAGGACTGCACACCGGTTGCGCGATGAAGGCATGGCGGTAAAGAGTTCCGCTGCGAGCGAGGGCGTCGATATTCGGTGTGAGGTCGATTGGGAGTTGACCGTATGCGCCGACGGCATCGTAGCGAACTTGATCCGCAATCACGATGACGATGTTTGGGCGCGCCAAGGTTTGGGCGGCGCCTGGAACGAGTGCGGCTGACGCTGCGCCGGAAAGAATGTTTCTACGCGTGAGCTGTGGCATGCAGTTCCTGTAAGCTCCAGACGCGAAGCGGGTCGCGGCGGCGGGAAGCGATGGCTTCGGCGGCGGCGCGGGCTCCACTCATGGTGGTGATGCAGGGCGTTCGGTAGGTTACAGCGTTGCGGCGAATGGTTTGTTCGTCGGGGAAAGAGTGGCTACCGGTTGTCGTATAGATGACCAGTTTGAGACTGCCGGCTTTGAGTAAATCGACGGCGTTCGGGCGGCCTTCGTTCACCTTGAAAACGGTTTTACAGGGCAAGCCAGCGGCTTTCAGCGCGCCCGCTGTGCCGCGAGTGGCGAAGAGGGTAAAGCCGAAGTCGTGAAACTTGCGAGCCACATCTACGGCGGCGGCTTTATCGCGATCATTGACGCTGATGAAGAGCGAGCCGGAATCAGGAATCGGCGTTCCCGCCGCCAGTTGAGCCTTACCAAATGCTTCGCCGAAGCTTTCGCCGACGCCCATGACTTCACCCGTTGAGCGCATTTCCGGTCCGAGGGCCGGATCGACGCCGGGAAACTTGTTGAACGGGAAGACCGGGCTTTTGACGAAGAAATTGTGAACCGGCAGTGTGCCGTTGACGATGCCGCCGGTGAGGATTTGAATTCGTCGAGTTTCTTGCCGAGCATGAGACCGACGGCGATTTTGGGAAGAGGGACGCCAGTGGCTTTGCTGACGAAGGGAACCGTGCGCGAGGCGCGCGGATTGACTTCGAGCACATACACGTCGCCATTCTTGATGGCGTACTGCACGTTCATCGAGACCGATCACGTTGAGGGCGCGCGCCAGTTTGGCGGTGTAGTCTTCGATGGTCGCCTTGGTTTTGTCGTTGATGTAAATGGCCGGAAGAACGCAGGAACTATCGCCCGAATGGACGCCTGCTTCTTCAATGTGTTCCATGATGCCGGCGATGAGAACGTTCTGGCCATCGCAAAGCGCATCGACGTCCACCTCGGTGGCGTCTTCCAAAAAGCGATCGATCAGGACTGGGCGCTTCACAGAAAGATTGGTGGCTTCCTGCATATAGCGGCGCACGGTTTCTTCGTTATAAGCGATGACCATGTTGCGGCCGCCGAGAACATAGCTGGGACGAACGAGAACCGGGAAACCGAGACGTCGCAGCCACTTCGCATGGCTTCGGCCACATTGGTAGCGGTGCCGTGTGGAGGCGAAGGAATGTTGAGATCGCTGAGAAGTTTGCCGAAAAGCTTACGGTCTTCGGCGAGATCGATGGAACTGGGATCGGTACCAATGATAGGCAGGCCGAGTTCCTTGAGCGGCATGGCCAAGTTGAGCGGCGTTTGACCGCCGAACTGAACGATGAGACCGTCGGGCTTTTCGACGTCGTAAATGTTGAGAACTTCTTCTTGCGTGAGAGGTTCGAAGTAGAGGCGGTCGCTGGTGTCGTAATCGGTGGAGACGGTTTCCGGGTTGCAATTGACCATGATGGATTCGACACCGAAATCCTGCAGGGCAAAGGAAGCGTGGCAACAGCAATAATCGAACTCAATTCCCTGCCCTATGCGATTGGGACCGCTGCCGAGAATCATGACCTTCTTGCGATTGGATGGCGCGGCTTCGTTTTCCGATTCGTAGCTCGAATACATGTACGGCGTGAAGCTTTCGAATTCGGCGGCGCAGGTATCGACGCGATTGAAAACGGCTTCAACGCCCAACTTTTTGCGGGCCTCGCGGACCGCCATTGGCTCGACCGCAAGACGTTCGGCGATTTGGCGGTCGCCGAAGCCATCGCGTTTGAGTTTGCGAAATTCGCGCGTGCCGATGGAAGCAAGAGTCACGGCCGGTGAGTCCTTTTTCCTGAGTGGACGACTTCGTAGACCTGCTGGAGGAACCAGGGGTCAACGTTGGTCATTTCATGCACTTGCTCGACGGTGTAGCCCTGATCGAAAGCGAAGCGGATGTAATCGAGACGGTCGGGATTGGGCGTGATGAGACGTTTGGCGATGAGCGCGGGATCGAGTTTCGCGCCAGACGCTTTGCCGGTTTCGAGACTGCGCAGACCTTTGCCGAGAGCTTGTTTGAAGGTGCGGCCAATGGCCATGGCTTCGCCGACCGATTTCATTTGCGTGTTGAGAACAGGCTCGGCGCCGGGGAATTTTTCGAACTGCCAGCGCGGAATTTTGACGACGACGTAATCGATGGTGGGTTCGAAACAGGCGGGCGTGGCGCGGGTGATGTCGTTCTTGATTTCGTCGAGTCGATAGCCGACGGCCAGTTTGGCGGCGATTTTGGCGATGGGGAAGCCGGTCGCCTTTGGACGCAAGAGCCGAACTGCGCGAGACGCGCGGATTCATTTCGACGACGACCATGCGGCCATTCTGCGGATTGATGGCGAACTGCACGTTCGAACCGCCGGTATCGACGCCGATTTCGTTGAGGCAGCGCAGAGCCGCGTCGCGCATCATTTGATACTCGCGATCGGTAGGGTTTGGGCAGGAGCGACAGTAATGGAATCGCCGGTGTGGACGCCCATGGGGTCGAAGTTTTCGATGGAGCAAACGATGATGCCGTTGCCGGCCAGATCGCGCATCACTTCGAGTTCGAACTCTTTCCAACCGAGGACGCTTTCTTCAATGAGCACTTCGTGAACGGGCGAAAGATCGATACCGCGCTCGAGAATTTCTTCGAACTCTTCGCGATTGTAAGCAATGCCGCCGCCGGTGCCGCCCATGGTGAAGCTGGGGCGCAAGATGATGGGATAGCCGATTCTTTCGGCAAATTTCAGCGCGTCGTCGAGATTGTTGACGAGTTGCGACTGCGTCATGTCGAGACCGATTTTCTTCATCGCATCTTTGAAGAGGAGACGGTCTTCGGCTTTTTTGATGGCTTCGATTTTGGCGCCGATGAGTTCGACTTTGTATTCATCGAGCACGCCTGCTTCGGCCAGTTCGACAGCGAGGTTCAGAGCGGTTTGTCCGCCCACTGTGGAGAGCAATGCATCGGGACGCTCTTTGCGAATGATCTCGGTGGCGTAGGCGACGCTGAGCGGTTCGACATAGGTGCGGTCGGCCAGCTCGGGATCGGTCATGATGGTGGCCGGATTGGAATTGATGAGGATGACTTCGTAGCCCTCTTGCCGGAGAGCTTTGCAGGCTTGCGCGCCGGAGTAATCAAATTCGCAGGCTTGGCCAATGATGATGGGGCCGGAGCCAATGATCATGATGCGGTGGAGGTCGGTGCGTTTAGGCATGGAGAGGACCTCCGAAGAACGCAAAACCTTTTAGCCACAGATGAACGCAGATGAACGCAGATAGAACCAACCGATGAGCTCCTAGAGTGGTGATCGGAGGGCCGATCACTTTATTTGAACATATGAGACTGGCGGCCACTGATTCCCTATCATTATTGGATCGCTAGGACAGAGCGAGACTCCGTGGCTTATGCTTGGGCGGCGGTGAAGTCGGGGATGAAGTATTCGCGGATTTCGGTTTGGACCTATTCGCTGTAGTGTCTGGCGTGATCATCCCGTCAAGTAGTTATGTTCGGATGTCTCAACGCGCGTTTTTGTGTTCAACGCGTGCCTTCTTCCCTAACGGCCGCACCTTCGTACGATACGAAGAGGATAAACCTTTATAGGCCGCGATTCTGTCCGATCGGTGTAATCGTCATTGCTGGGAGGTAGCAGTTGGACAAGTCGATTCGTGAGAGGCCCAGTCGATCCGCTTCGAGGTCGAACTCATCTGCTGAGTGTGAACGACGAAGGCGGAATACTTGGTCCATAGAAATTTGTTTCGTCGCCTGTTCTTTTTTGTCGGCGTAATTGTAAATGGCTTCAGCGGTGGCCTTGGCCAGGACGGCTAAAATGGCGATTTCGTCGGGCTCGGGCGGGTCGGGTCTCTCTAGTTTCCGAGTCAGCGATTTACCTGTACGCTCTTGCGAAATCAGTATGGATGGGGCTGGTGTGACGCTGCAGATTGCAAACCAGTCGAGCCCGCGGGCGATCTGACGCCCCCCCAGAAGAAGTCAACAGGCATTGAGGCACTCACGCAAGCGTCCCTTCCTATGTATCCGTCAGATTGGTTGGGTTGGCTCAAGGAGAGATCATGCGTCGGCAGTGGGTGTGATCTCAAGAGTGTTGCCAATGCGATCTTTAGCCGACTAAGAGCTTCACGATTTAAGGCGACGGCCACATCGATGTTATCGTCGGAGTCCAGGCCCTTCATCAGGCGGATTAACAGGTCTGCTTCGGAAAGCGATCGTACTACCTTTCCGCGCTTGATAACGGCGAAGCGAACGAACTCGTCGACATGAATGTCCGACTCTTTGAGTTTCTTAATGGTGGGAAGTCTGGCGATAAGGCCGATTAAGTCTTCGTCGGCATCATCGGCGTCTTTGCCAATTTTCTTCGACCAACTTGATAATTTCCTGGCTTTCGTTGATCAGGTTCGCCGCGTTGGTTTCATTTAGTTTGCGCGCTGCCTCGTCGGCTGCGCTTTTGGCGAGTTCGTGGGCCTGCCGCTCCTTTGACAGTTGCTCCTCGTCTGCCACTTTCATGCGGCTGAGTTCGGCATCGCGCTGCTGCTCTTGGTCTTTAAGTCTGTCCGAGGCTAGGGAGGCTTCGATCCTTCATTGTTCGACCTTGCTGGCGTTCACAGACGATTCGAGCTCTTTCTGGACTGATTGGAGACGGAATCGCGCCTCTGTCTCCTCCTTCTGAGTTTGAATCTCCTTTAACTTCGTATCTTCGATCTCTTTCTCATGGGCCCACTTCAGCTTTTCTTGAGCTCTGTCGATCTCCGCCTCGCCGCGGCGGTATCCGTCGTACCAGACGAACGCCTTCCAAGCGCCGCCGACCACAACGGCGAGAATAGTGATGACCGCGCCAGCGGTGCGCACCCAATGCGGAACTCCGATTTCTTCGTCGGCTTTGTCTTTGTCCTCTTTTTTCTCGGGCTTGTTTTGCTCATCAGCGTGCGCTGTTGCATTCTAGTCACGTCGTCGGCCATGAGTCCCACTCCTTTTTCTGAATTCTATGCCATTTTCTCCAGTGTTGGGCGTGCTCTGTCTATTTAGAGAGTTAATGTCGGGCCCCGTTCTCGGAGAGAATCTGTTGCGGGCCGCTGGCGTTATCGATGAGCCGAGGCGGCGAATTGGGGTTCTTTCGTCTGAAGGGATTTGACGAGGCGGTCGAAGTTTTCTTGGTATGCGTCGTGGTTCGTTTTCCAGGTGCTGAAGTCGGGGATGAAGAATTCGCGGATTTCGACGGCGGCGTCTTTGCCGATTTCGGCGTCGAAGCATTCCCATTCTTTTAGCGGTTGGAAGCCGACTAAGCTGACTGGGAATAGCATGCGGCGGTTGTCTGTGACTTCGCGCTTGCGGGCTTTGCGGATTTCGGTTTTGACCCATTCGCTGTTCATGCTGTGCTCGGAGAGGATGAGCAGGAGTTTGTCGTGGAGGCGGATGGCTTCGTCGATTTGCTCGTGGATTTTTTGGCCGGGGGCCATGTCGTGCGGGGCGAACCAACAGCGGACGCCTTTGTTTTGGAGGTCGGCGTAGAGGCGGTCGGCGAAGGGCTGGTCTTGGGTGGAGTAGGAGATGAAGCAGGAGTAGAACTGGATGGGTTGATTGAGGAGGGAGGGGAGGTAGGTGATGAAGCTTTCGGGGAGGCCGCAGCCACGGAGGAAGCTAATGGGCACGGGCCAGGATCTCGCGATCGTGGAGTGGTCGAGAATGCTTGGACCTTTATGAATACAGGCGTCGAGGCCGATAGCGCTCCCTAGATTTGTATCGCTGAAAATCGTGTTTTGAAGAATGGCATCGCTAAGATCCGCTCCGTCGAGGTTCGCGCGAATGAATCGCGTGCGTTGGAGGTGGCTGTGGCTTAACTGGGCCCGGCGAAGGATCGAGCCAGAGAATTCGGCGTTGTCGAGCTTGGCGTTCACTAGATTCGCGCCTTCAAGGTTCGTGTAGGAAAAGTCCGCGCCGTGAAGCTTCGCGCTGGTGAGGTTTGCGCCGCTAAGATTCAGACTGTACAGGGCTGCTCCCTTAAGGTGTGCCATGCAGAGGTTAGCGCCGCTTAAATCGACTTCTCGCTTTGATTCGAATTTTCGCCATCTGTTCCATTCGGTAACTCCTTCGTTCAGTTTGGCGAGTTGTTCAGGGTCGGCCATGCACGAACAATATCAGTAATTAGTTAGTTGCGACAACTGCGCACATGTGAGCGATGGCATCGATTTAAGCCTCTGCTGCCGCCGCGCCGCCTTTCGTCTGAAGCGATTTGACGAGACGGTGAAATTTTCTTTGTAGGCGTCGTGGTTGGTTTTCCAGGAGCTGAAGTCGGGGATGAAGTATTCGCGGATTTCGACGGCGGAGTCTTTGCCGATTTCGGAATCGAAGCATTCCCATTCTTTGAGGGTTTGGAAGCCGACTAAGCTGACGGGGAAGAGCATGCGGCGATTGTCTGTGACTTCGCGTTTGCGGGCTTTGCGGATTTCGGTTTTGACCCATTCAGCTGTTCATGCTGTGCTCGGAGAGGATGAGCAGGAGTTTGTCGTGGAGGCGGATGGCTTCTCGATTTGCTCGTGGATTTTTTGGCCGGGAGCCATGTCATGTGGAGCGAACCAGCAGCGGACGCCTTTGTTTTGGAGGTCGGCGTAGAGGCGGTCGGCGAAGGGCTGGTCTTTGGTGGAGTAGGAGATGAAGCAGGAGTAGAACTGGATGGGTTGATTGAGGAGGGATGGGAGATAGGTGATGAAGCTTTCCGGGAGGCCGCAGCCGCGGAGGAAGGCGAGGGGAAGAGGCCAGGACTTTGTGAGGGTGCGGTGGTCGAGATTGCTGGGGCCGTAGTGTTGGCAACTGGCCAGGCCGACGTCGCCCAGTTTGGTGTTGCCAAAGGTCGTGTGGTAGAAAACGGCCTCGGTGAGATGTGCGCCTCTAAAGTCCGCGTCAACTAGGTACGCGCTGCTAAGGTGCGCGCCGATGAGGTAGGCGCCGCAGAGGGTTGCGCGGTCAAGGTGCACATGGCTCAGGTGCGCGTCGTCAAGGCGCGCGTGGCTGAGGTCCGCCCCGCCTAGGTAGGCACGGTGGAAGGTCACGCGGCTGAGCCATGTGCACCTTGACCGCGCAAACCCTCTGCAGCGCCCCTACCTCATCGGCGCGCACCTTAGCAGCGCGTACCTAGTTGACACAGACTCCAGAGGCACACATCTCACCGAGGCCGTTTTCTACCACACGACCTTTGCGCAACACCAAACTGGACGACACTCGGCCTGACCCTTGTGCCCAACGCTCCCGCCCCGGCCGAGTCTCGACCACCGCACCATCGCCGAGTCCTGGCCTCTTCCCTCGCGTTCCTCCGCGGCTGCGGCTCCCGGAAAGCTCATCACCTATCTTCCATCCCTCCTCAATCAACCCATCCAGTTCTACTCCTGCTTCATCTCCTACTCCACCCAAGACCAGCCCTTCGCCGACCGCCTCTACGCCGACCTCCAAAACAAAGGCGTCCGCTGCTGGTTCGCTCCACATGACATGGCTCCCGGCCAAAAAATCCACGAGCAAATCGACGAAGCCATCCGCCTCCACGACAAACTCCTGCTCATCCTCTCCCCGCACAGCATGAACAGCGAATGGGTCAAAACCGAAATCCGCAAAGCCCGCAAACGCGAAGTCACAGACAATCGCCGCATGCTCTTCCCGTCAGCTTAGTCGGCTTCCAACCCCTCAAAGAATGGGAATGCTTCGACGCCGAAATCGGCAAAGACTCCGCCGTCGAAATCCGCGAGTTCTTCATCCCCGACTTGAGCACCTGGAAAACCAACCACGACGCCTACAAACAAAACTTCGAGCGACTCCTCAAATCGCTTCAGACGAAAGGCGAGCGCGCGCCGCCAGCATAAGTGCTTAGATAAAATGCCATCATTCAGCATCTGCGCAGTTGTCAGGCAACTAAAACTTAATTACTGATATTGTTCGTGCATGGCCGACCCTGAATGAATCGCCATACTTGAAAGAAGGAGTTACCATGAATGGAACAGATGGCGAAAACTCGAATCAGGAACGAGAATTGGAAGTAGAGCTCCAATACCTTTGCATGGCACGCCATAACCGGGGCAGACTGCCAACTATGAATCGTAGCGGTGCAAACTGATGAGCGGAAGCTACACGGGCGGATTTATCCAAAACGAACCTTGGAGGCGCGAATCTTAGTACGCAACCTCGAAGAAAGCCGAATACTCTGGCTCGATCTTTCGCCCGGCCGGTCTAGGCCGCAGCCATCTCCACGCACGCGATTCATTGGCAGCGAACCTCGACGGAGTCTTCCATCGTTGCCTGCTTCAAAAACAGCTTTCCACGATACAAATCTAGGCCGCGCTATCGGCTCGACGGCCTGTATTCATAAAGCGTCCTAGTCATTCCCGACCAATCCACAATCAGAAAGATCGCTGGCCCGTGCCTTGAAGTCCTTCATTTTTGGAGGTATCCCGTATAGCTTCATCACCTACCTCCCTCTCCCTCATCAATCAAGCCGTCCAGTTCTACTCCTGCTTCATCTCCTACTCCACTCAAGACCAAGCCTTTGCCGACCGCCTCTACGCCGACCTCCAAAACGGCGTCCGCTGCTGGTTCGCCCCGCACGACATGGCCCCCGGCCAAAAAATCCACGAGCAAATCGACGAAGCCATCCGCCTCCACGACAAACTCCTGCTCATCCTCTCTCCGCACAGCATGAACAGCGAATGGGTCAAAACCGAAATCCGCAAAGCCCGCAAACGCGAAGTCGCAGACAACCGCCGCATGCTCTTCCCCGTCAGCTTAGTCGGCTTCCAACCGCTGAAAGAATGGGAATGCTTCGACGCCGAAATCGGCAAAGACGCCGCCGTCGAAATCCGCGAATTCTTCATCCCCGACTTCAGCTCCTGGAAAACAGAACCACAACGCATTACAAAGAAAACTTTGACCGCCTCGTCTAGTCCCTTCAGACGAATGAACCCCAATTCGCGGCCTCGGCTCATCGATAACGCCAGCCGAGCCCGCAGACAGATTCTCGCCTATAACAGGGCCCGACATTAACTCTCTAAATAGACAGAGCACGCCCAACACTGGAGAAAATGGCCTTGAACTTTGAAAAAGGAGTGTTACTCATGGCCAACAACGTGAGACAAGAACACAAAACCAACAACGAGGATCCAGCAAAACAAGCCCGAGAGAAAAAAGCCGACAAAGACAAAGCCGACGAAGAAACGGAGTTCCGCATTGGGTTCGCACCGCTGGCGCGGTCAGATCACTATTCTCGCCCGTTGTGGTCGGCGGCGCTTGGAAGGCGTTCATCGTGGTTCGACGGATACCGCCGCGGCGAGGCGGAGATCGACAGAGCTCAAGAAAAGCTGAAGTGAGCCGCATGAGAAAGAGATCGAAGATACGAAGTTAAAGGAGATTCAAACTCAGAAGGAGGAGACAGAGGCGCGATTCCGTCTCCAATCAGTCCAGAAAGAGCTCGAATCGTCTGTGAACGCCAGCAAGAGTCGAACAATACAAGGATCGAAGCCTCCCTAGCCTCGGACAGACTTAAAGACCAAGAGCAGCAGCGCGAAGCCGAACTCAGCCGCATGAAAGTGGCAGACGAGGAGCAACTGTTAAAGGAGCGGCAGGCCCACGAACTCGCCCAAAGCGCAGCCGACGAGGGCAGCGCGCAAACTAAATGAAACCAGACGCAGACAAACCTGATAAACGAAAGCCAGGAAATTATCAATTTTGGTCGAGAAAATTGGCAAAGACGCCGATGATGCCGACAAAGACTTTTAATCGGCCTTATCGCCAGACTTCCCACCATTAAGAAACTCAAAGAGTCAGACATCCATGTCGACGAGTTCGTTCGCTTCGCCGTTATCAAGCGCGGAAAGAGTAGTACGATCGCTTTCCGAAGCAGACCTGTTAAATCCGCCTGATGAAGGGCCTGGACTCCAACGATAACATCTGATGTGGCCGTCGCCTTAAATCGTGAAGCTCTTCGTCGGCTAAAGATCGCATTGGCAACACTCTTGAGATCACACCCACTGCCGACGCATGATACTCCTCCTCGAGCGGAAAACCCAACCAATCTGACGGATACATAGGAAGGGACGCTTGCGTGAGTGCCTCAATGCCTGTTAACTTCTTCTGGGGCGTCAGATCGCCCGCGGGCTCGACTGGTTTGCAATCTGCAGCGTCACACCAGCCCCATCCATACTGATTTCGCAAGAGCGTACAGGTAAATCGCTGACTCGGAAACTAGAGAGACCCGACCCGCCCGAGCCCGACGAAATCGCCATTTTAGCCGTCCTGGCCAAGGCCACCGCTGAAGCCATTTACAATTACGCCGACAAAAAAGAACAGGCGACGAAACAAATTTCTATGGACCAAGTATTCCGCCTTCGTCGTTCACACTCAGCAGATCAGTTTCGACCTCGAAGCGGATCGACTGGGCCTCTCACGAATCGACTTGTCCAACTGCTACCTCCCAGCAATGACGATTACACCGATCGGACAGAATCGCGGCCTATACAGGTTTATCCTCTTCGTATCGTACGAAGGTGCGGCCGTTAGGGAAGAAGGCACGCGTTGAACACAAAAACGCGCGTTGAGACATCCGAACATAACTACTTGACGGGATGATCACGCCAGACACTACAGCGAATAGGTCCAAACCGAAATCCGCGAATACTTCATCCCCGACTTCAGCGCCGCCCAAGCATAAGCCACGGAGTCTCGCTCTGTCCTAGCGATCCAATAATGATAGGGAATCAGTGGCCGCCAGCCTCATATGTTCAAATAAAGTGATCGGCCCTCCGATCACCACTCTAGGAGCTCATCGGTTGGTTCTATCTGCGTTCATCTGCGTTCATCTGTGGCTAAAAGGTTTTGCGTTCTTCGGAGGTCCTCTCCATGCCTAAACGCACCGACCTCCACCGCATCATGATCATTGGCTCCGGCCCCATCATCATTGGCCAAGCCTGCGAATTTGATTACTCCGGCGCGCAAGCCTGCAAAGCTCTCCGGCAAGAGGGCTACGAAGTCATCCTCATCAATTCCAATCCGGCCACCATCATGACCGATCCCGAGTTGGCCGACCGCACCTATGTCGAACCGCTCAGCGTCGCCTACGCCACCGAGATCATTCGCAAAGAGCGTCCCGATGCATTGCTCTCCACAGTGGGCGGACAAACCGCTCTGAACCTCGCTGTCGAACTGGCCGAAGCAGGCGTGCTCGATGAATACAAAGTCGAACTCATCGGCGCCAAAATCGAAGCCATCAAAAAAGCCGAAGACCGTCTCCTCTTCAAAGATGCGATGAAGAAAATCGGTCTCGACATGACGCAGTCTCAACTCGTCAATAATCTCGACGACGCGCTGAAGTTTGCCGAAAAAATCGGTTACCCCATCATCTTGCGCCCCAGCTTCACCATGGGCGGCACCGGCGGCGGCATTGCTTACAATCGCGAAGAGTTCGAAGAAATTCTCGAGCGTGGTATCGATCTATCGCCCGTTCACGAAGTGCTCATTGAAGAAAGCGTCCTCGGTTGGAAGGAATTCGAACTCGAAGTGATGCGCGATCTGGCCGGCAACGGCATCATCGTTTGCTCTATCGAAAACTTCGACCCCATGGGCGTCCACACGGGCGATTCCATTACTGTCGCTCCTGCCCAAACGCTGACCGATCGCGAGTATCAAATGATGCGCGACGCTGCTTTGCGCTGCCTCAACGAGATCGGCGTCGATACCGGCGGTTCGAACGTGCAGTTCGCCATCAATCCGCAGAATGGCCGCATGATTGTAGTCGAAATGAACCCGCGCGTCTCGCGCAGTTCGGCTCTGGCTTCAAAGGCGACCGGCTTCCCCATTGCCAAAATCGCCGCCAAACTGGCTGTTGGCTATCGACTCGACGAAATCAAGAACGATATCACCCGCGCCACGCCCGCCTGTTTCGAACCCACCATCGATTACGTCGTCGTCAAAATTCCACGCTGGCAGTTTGAAAAATTCCCCGCGCCGAGCCTGTTCTCAACACGCAGATGAAATCGGTGGGCGAAGCCATGGCCATTGGCCGCACCTTCAAACAAGCTCTCGGCAAGGGTCTCCGCAGTCTCGAAACGGGCAAAGCGTCTGGCGCGAAACTCGATCCGCGCTGATCGCGCAACGCCTCATTACGCCGAATCCCGACCGTCTCGATTACATTCGCTTCGCTTTCGATCAAGGCTATACCGTCGCGCAAGTGCATGAAATGACCAACGTCGACCCCTGGTTCCTCCAGCAGGTCTATGAAGTGGTCCACCAGGAAAAGGCTCACCGGCCGTGAACTTTCTTCCTTCGGCGCGCGCGAATTTCGCAAACTCAAACGCGATGGAATCGGCGACCGCCAAATCTCTGAACGTCTTTCGGTTGAGCCAATGGCGGTCCGTGAGGCCCGTAAAAAGTTGGGCGTTGAAGCCGTTTTCAATCGTGTCGATACTTGCGCCGCCGAATTCGAAAGCTTCACGCCGTACATGTATTCGAGTTACGAGTCTGAAAACGAAGCCGCGCCATCCAATCGCAAGAAGGTCATGATTCTCGGCAGCGGTCCCAATCGCATAGGGCAGGGAATTGAGTTCGATTATTGCTGTTGCCACGCTTCCTTTGCCCTGCAGGACTTCGGTGTCGAATCCATCATGGTGAATTGCAACCCGGAAACGGTTTCCACCGATTACGACACCAGCGACCGCCTCTACTTCGAACCTCTCACGCAGGAAGAAGTCCTCAACATTTACGACGTCGAAAAGCCCGACGGTCTCATCGTTCAGTTCGGCGGTCAAACGCCCCTCAACCTGGCCATGCCGCTTAAGGAACTCGGCCTGCCTATCATCGGTACCGATCCCAGTTCCATCGATCTCGCCGAAGACCGTAAGCTTTTCGGCAAGCTTCTCAGCGATCTCAACATTCCTTCGCCGCCACACGGCACCGCTACCAATGTGGCTGAAGCCATTGAAGTGGCTGGACGTCTCGGTTTCCCGGTTCTCGTTCGTCCCAGCTATGTTCTCGGCGGCCGCAACATGGTCATCGCATATAACGAAGAAACCGTGCGCCGCTATATGCAGGAAGCCACCAATCTTTCTGTCAAGCGCCCAGTCCTGATTGATCGCTTTTTGGAAGACGCCACCGAGGTGGACGTCGATGCGCTTTGCGATGGCCAGAACGTTCTCATCGCCGGCATCATGGAACACATTGAAGAAGCAGCTTCTCCATTCGGCGATAGTTCCTGCGTTCTTCCGCCATTTACATCAACGACAAAACCAAGGCGACCATCGAAGACTACACCGCCAAACTGGCGCGGCGCCCTCAACGTGATCGGTCTCATGAACGTGCAGTACGCCATGAAGAATGGCGACGTGTATGTGCTCGAAGTCAATCCACGCGCCTCTCGCACGGTTCCCTTTGTCAGCAAAGCAACTGGCGTCCCTCTTCCCAAAATCGCGGTCGGTCTCATGCTCGGCAAGAACTCGACGAATTCGAATCCATCACCGGTGGCATTGTCAACGGCACCCTGCCGGTTCACAATTTCTTCGTCAAAGCCCGGTCTTCCCGTTCAACAAGTTTCCCGGCGTCGACCCGGCCCCGGACCTCGCGCCGCGTTCCAGGGCGAAGTCATGGGCGTGGGCGTCCTTCGGCGAAGCCTTCGGTAAGGCGCAGTCGCAGCGGGAACGCCGATTCCCTGATTCTGGCTCAGCTGTTCATCAGCGTCAATGATCGTGAATAAAGCCGCTACGTCAGATGTGGCTCCGCAGAGCTCCACGAGTTTTCAGTTTCACCCTCTTCGCCACTCGCGATCGCGGGCGCGCTGAAAGCCGCTGGCTTGCCCTGTAAAACCGTTTTCAAAAGGGTGAACCGAGGCCCCGGGACGCCGTCGATTTACTGCAAACCAGCCAGTGCCGAACTGGTCATCTATACGACAACCGGTAGCCACTCTTTCCCCGACAAACAAACCATTCGCCGCAACGCTGTAACCTACCGAACGCCCTGCATCACCACCATGAGTGGAGCCCGCGCCGCCGCCCAAAGCCATCAGCTTCCCGCCGCCGCGACCCAAGCTACGCGTCTGGAGCTTACAGGAACTACAGTCCGCAGCTCACGCTCAACGGAACGTTCTTTCCGGCGCAGCGTCAGCCGCACTCGTTCCAGGCGCCGCCCAAACCTTGGCGCGCCCAAACATCCGTCATCGTGATTGCGGATCAAGTTCGCTACGATGCCCTCATCTGTGTGAACTCCCAATCGACCTCACACCAAATATCGATGCCCTCGCTCGCAGCGGAAACTCTTTACAGCCATGCCTTCATCGCGCGACCGGTGTGCGGTCCTTCCGCGCGCGGCCGTGTTCACGGGCCAATATCCGGCCCGCCACGGTGTCTGGCGGAATATTGGAAATGGCGTCGCGCTGAACCCGGCCACGCCGACCATCGCCACCGAATTAACAAAGGTCGGCTACTCCGCCGACTACATTGGCAAATGGCACTTGGCCGATGGGCGTTCTGGACCGGTGGCCGCTTCCGCGCGCGGCGGGAACCCAGGTTTTATCAGGGAAGCCTCCAACGAACTCGACACAGCATCGCGCCCCTATGAAGGCGAATTGTTCGACGGCGAAACGCCCGTCCGATCCCGTCTACTTCGTGACGGGCCCGGGCCGAACGTTTTCTGCAAAACACATCGAAGACGAACCCGTTTTTGCTCTGCGTTTCGTTCTTGGAGCCGCATCATCAGAACGACCTCGGCCAGATGGTCCGCGCCCAAGGGGATGGCCAACTCAGGAAGTTGGAATAAGCATGTTGTTTCGCCAGAGCTTCGCTCATTCAAAGGCGACTTTTTGAGAGCAATTACCCGACTACCTATGGCTGCATTTTGCATCCATAGATGCTCCGTGGGCGAGATCGTTCGCAGCGTTCCGGATAATACAAT
>CAWJBS010000005.1:0-19217 GCA_963840845.1 Bryobacterales bacterium | reverse complement strand
CGAAATGCTCCATTGGCTGCAGATTTCAATGGTGCATGCCGTGCACAAAGAATGGCAGAGGAATTCAGATGCCAGCCCAACTCCTAGCAGTTCCAACAAGAAAAGAACCGCCCCTAAGCAAAACAGTCCTATCCCCTTCGCTTCGAGCCCATCTATCAATACCGGCTCTGGGGCGGAAGGCAGTTAGCCGGCCTGTTAAGCGCACCACTGCCTTCCGGCCCGGTCGGCGAAGCTTGGGTGCTCAGCGACCGTGAAGGCCACGCGAGCCGAGTGATGAATGGAAATTTCAAAGGGAAGACCATCAGCCAGCTATTCGAGCAATTTCCTCAACAACTGATGGGCAAGCTGGCTCACCGCTTCCAACGTTTCCCTTTACTTTTGAAATTCTTAGACGCTCGTCAGATGCTGTCGGTGCAGGTGCATCCCTCCGATACGCAAACGAATTTGCTTCCACCCGGAGAAACCGGAAAGACCGAAGCATGGGTCGTTCTGGAAACCGGCAAGGATAGCCGTATCTGCGCAGGTCTGGAAGCCGGTACAACATCACAAGCCTTGGTTCAGGCCCTTGCCGACGGAACAGTCGCGGAACACCTCAGTTTCTCGAATCCGAAAGTGGGCGACGCTTTCTACATTCCCGCCGGAACAGTCCACACTTTCGGCGATGTAGTTGTGTTCGAGGTTCAGGAAAATAGCGACGTTACTTTCCGGTTATACGACTGGGCTCACATCGATGGTGAGACGGGAAACCTGCGCCCCTTGCAGGTGGCGCAGGCGCTCGCGTGTGTTGATTATGGGGAAAGCCTTACTGGTGCGGTACTCCCCATGGAGGAATGGAAAGCGCACGTTAGGCGCGAAATGCTCTTCAAGGACGATCACTTTTGGGTGTGGCGCCTGCGCGCGCAATCGCCCTTCACGGTAGGCGCAGATGGCGGGCCTCGGATTGTTGTTTGTATCGACGGCACGGGTCAGATTGTGCACGGAGGAGTGACCCATGCCGTTGACAGAGGGGATGTTTTTCTACTTCCTGCCGAAATTGGTGTTGCTGCCTTCCAACCTCGCGGTGGTGTAACTTTGTTGGAAATTGCGATACCGGAGCCCGGGGCTAAGAACTAGTGAAAAGACTAATAGTGTAGACCTGGACGGCACGCTCGCAGAAAGCAAATCATCCGTTGACGCTGAAATGGCCGGGCTCTTGCATGACCTGCTTGGCGTCGTTAAGGTGGCTGTAATTTCCGGAGGCGATTGGCCGCAGTTCGAAAAACAGGTACTCTCCCATCTGCCCGAAGATGGCCGCCTAACAAACCTATCGTTGCTTCCAACTTGCGGGACAAAATTTTACCGCTACGATGGCCACTGGGCGAAACTCTACTCGGAAGACTTCACCGAGGACCAAAAAACAAAGATCATTGGTTCGCTTAAGTTCGCGGTAGACAAAGCAGGTTTCAAAATTGAAAAGACGTGGGGACCGACAATTGAAGACCGTGGCAGTCAAATTACCTTTTCGGCGCTAGGACAGCAAGCTCCTTTGGAAGAAAAGGACAAATGGGACCACGATTATGCCAAGCGAAAAAAGATCAAAGCGATCCTCGATCCGCTGATCCCCGACTTTTCTGTGCGTATGGGCGGAGCTACTTCTATTGATGTCACGAAACCCGGCATAGATAAGGCGTACGGAATTCGAAAGCTTCGAGACCTACTGGGAATCGCGATCAAAGAAATGGTGTACATCGGTGACGCGTTATTCGTGGGTGGTAATGATTATCCGGCCGAAGAAGCCGGCGTTATATCCGTACCAGTGCGAGGTCCGAATGAGACCAAACCCGTGACTGAGGCAATCATTGCTTGTTTAGATGGAAATGATCAAGCATGAGCGCCGTTGCAGGGCTAAGCAGCGGCCTCAAATTGAGGCGGCTGGGAATGATCATGGAACCTCAGCCGGGTAACCCGCAGGAGGTTGAGGGGGTCCTCAATCCGGCTGCCGTTCGGGGGCCCGATGGTGCTCTCTACCTTTTCCCACGCCTCACGGCCAAAGGCAACTATTCGCGTATTGGCATAGCGCGTGTTCGCTTCAATGCGGATGGCGATCCCGAAGGCGTTGAGCGCCTGGGAATTGCGTTGGAGCCTGAAGCCGATTACGAGAAGCGGCCTGACGGCGGCGGCTGTGAGGATCCTCGAATTACCTTCGTCGAACCGCTACAGCGCTATCTCATGACTTACACGGCATTTTCGGGTCGCGGTCCGCGCATAGCTTTGGCCTCATCAAAGGATCTCTTCGACTGGCAGCGTCTCGGACTTGCCACCTTCGGCCCGTACAAGGATGTGCAATTCAGTGATGTCGATGACAAGGACGCCAGCCTTTTTCCAGTCGCTATCCCGAATCCGTCCGGACACCCAGAATTAGCAATCATTCACCGCCCGCTCTTCCCCGGCACTCGCCCGGAAGAAACAGCGTGCGATGCCGCTAAACGTGAACTGGATATTGATCGTGAAAGTATCTGGATCTCGTATTGCCCGATGTCCTTGGGAGGAGGCCTAGGACCGGAGGAACTCGGACGCTTCACATCCCATCACCGTCTGGCGGCTCCAGTATCTCCTTGGGAACGGCTAAAGATTGGAGGCGGCACGCCGCCAGTGCTTACGCGACACGGTTGGCTGATTGTCTATCACGGGGTGAGTGACTTGTCGGGCCCGGAGGCGACCGCGCACAAACTCTGCTACTCGGCCGGATTGATGGTGCTTTCGAAGGCGCTTCCGCAAGTCATCCGTTATCGTTCGACCGAGCCAGTATTAAGGCCTTCGCTTCCGCAGGAGTGCCATGGAACCGTTGCGAATGTCGTTTTTCCAAGCGGCATCGATAGAAGAGACGACCTAGGGACGCCTGACCGTTTTGACGTGTACTACGGCATGGCCGACAATCGCATTGGTGTCGCGCGCCTGGACCTGCCGGATGTTCTGCCGTCGAGCGGAGTTGCCAATTCGCCAGAAGCGACGGCGTGAAGCCCCGCGGGAAACGGAAACTTAAATCACAGCCGTTTGACCGCATTCATGACGATATGCGGTCAGGTGACTGAACATGGTCATTCGGTTGGTTCCGGTTCGGAAGAGCGCGACATCAATAAGCCGAAAACAGCACCCGCGGCAAAAGCAATTCCTAAAAATCCGAGCGGATGTTTCTTGATTCGGTGTGTGAGTTCGCTCACTCCGTCTTCCGCCGCATAGCGTCCGTGCTTCAACAATCGTTCGGCGGAAGTTTTCACTTCCTCAAATTTGCCGGAAATAGACTCTTTCGCCTCGTTTATGGCTCGTTCAACCCCTCTGGCGATCTCCGCCTCGTCCTCGTCCTGCCTGCAGGTCCGGTTTGTCTGCGGCGCGGGACTTCCGTTTTTCACTGGTTCTTCCATAACGGTCTTCATTTGATGTACTCCTGCCTTTCATGCGAGCACCCCAACGACCAAAGTCGAAGGCCATCTTCTTGCTCTATAAACATGACGTGAAAACTGAAAAGCTTCAAGAGCCATTCGTAACGTTCTCCCCGGAAGCGCGAGCGGAACACCTTTTGCACAAGATCTCCATGTGGCGCCACATGCGCACCACTCCGTTCCTCGTCGTTCTAACGTCGCCCTTGATTTACATATGCGTCTTGCCGTTTTTGGCACTCGATCTTGTCGTCGCCATCTACCAATCCGTTTGTTTCCCTATTTATGGAATCCCCAAGGTTCAGCGCTATGACTACATCGTTTATGATCGTGGGCATCTTGCCTATCTGAACGCAATTGAGAAGGTTGCCTGCGTTTACTGTTCCTACGCCAATGGCTTACTGGCGTATATAACAGAAATAGCCGCGCGCACAGAACAACATTTCTGCCCAATCAAACACGCGCGTCGCAGCCTTCAATCGCACTCTAGAGACGCGCATATGCTCCCATACGGCGACGCCCGCGCCTACCGGGCCAAGTCAACGGCAGTAGCGCAAGACTTCGGCGACCTCATCCAAATTAAGACCAAGTGACGCGGCCAGCGCCGTTTTTGTGCGAGCCGGCATACACCTTCGTAAACTCAGCTCCCAGAAAAAAGACTTGCGCCGAATAGTAGACCCAAACAAGGACGACGATGAGCGATCCCGCCGCACCGTAAGCCGAACCTAAGTCCGCTTTGCTTATGTAAAGCGAGATCAGCTGCTTTCCGCCCACAAACAGGAGCGCAGTGGCAAGGCCACCAACAGAAACGTCGCGCCAATTCAGTTCCACATCCGGAATCAACTTATAGATAATGGCAAAAACAAATGTAATGACGAAGAACGATATCGCGAAAGCCATTGGGTGGAACCATTCACTGGCACTACTGATGCGCCAGCCGAAAACAGTCTCTAACGCGGTGGCCCAACCTTGAAGTAGTAACGCAAAGAGAAGGAGTACGCCGCAACCAATAACCACCAAAAATGAATACAGCCGCTCTTTTACGATGCGAAATAAAGTAGCTGCTTGAGTAGCATTGGGATTAGACGTCACGTGCCAGATGGCATTTAAGGCGTCATGGAGTTCCGTCAATACCGACGATGCGCCAAAAAACAAAATGAGCCCCCCAAACAAAGCCGCGATCAATCCGGTGGAAGACTGTTGAGGACGGGCCAACATAGACTGAACAACGGGACTGATCTCTGGGCTTACAAGGTTTCGCAAGCCCAAAACCAACGCTCCCTGCGCTGCATCGTCGCCGTAAACACGGCCTGCGATGGCGACCATCAAAATCAAGAGCGGCGCCAGCGAAAGCAGAGTATAGAAAGCGACAGAAGCGCTCCAACTCATCGCGTCATCGGAATTCCATTCTTCAACCACACGCCTCGCTAGACTGAAGGTCGCCGCCCAACTCGATTTCGGAGGCCAGCTAAACAATTTCGCCATGAGAGGTGGGCGGGACCGTATCCGCATCCTCGGCAGGAATCGTAAAACAAAAAGTCACTCCTTCCGTGCCTGTTGATTCAATCCACATCGTGCCGCCTAATTCCTCAACCGTCTTCTTGCAAACAGCGAGTCCCAGGCCGCAGCCCGTCACGTGGCGACTTCCTAAGCGAACGAAGGGCATGAAGACACGTGTCCGATCTTCCGGAGCAATCCCCAAGCCGTTGTCCCTCACTCTCACAGTCCAATCTGGTCCGCTACGCTCAGCCGTGATATTTATCGTGAGTGTGCGTTCCGCCCGGTATTTCACGGCGTTACTCACCAAGTTCTGGAATACACTTACCAAGTGAATCTCGTTGCTTCTCACGATCGGTAGCCGTCCGAGGGTGATGATCGCTCCGCTCGTCTTAATTGGCAAGATAAGATTCTGTGTCGCTAGCCGCACAGCGTGCCGCAAATCAACGAGCCGCGGAGATTCAAATTGGCCGGTACTGGCAAAAGAGAGCAGTCCTTCAATCAAAGTCGCCATCCGCGCAGCACTGTCTAGGACGATTTTGGACATTTGCCTCGACGTCACGTCAATCTGTGTCCGCTCAACGATCAGCTCCGTATATAAAGAAATCGCCAGCAGCGGCTCTCTCAAATCGTGCGCCGCCACACGCGCAAACTCTTCTAGACGCATATTCGAACGCACCAGTTCATCAGCCTGTCGTTCTTTTTCTTTTTCCGCCGCTCTTCTCAAATTGATGTCGCGCTGCTGCATCACAATCGCGTTAACCCCCGGTTCAAAGAGGAGGTTCGAGAACGTACTTTCCACCCAGCAGTATGTGCCGTCTTTGTGGCGGACTCTGCCGTCCACTTTTAGCGGACCTTCCAGCACGGCCAGTACTTCCTTTAATGCCCCATTTGCTTGCGCGCGATCCTCAGGATGTAATAGGTCCAAGCAGTTGCGGCCTACTATCTCTTCCGGCTGATATCCAAAGATTTTGGCGCTCGACGCGCTCCCATACAGAATTTCGCCTTGCGTATCTATCAGCGAAATTGCGTCGGGATTGTTTTCCACCAATGAACGAAAGCCCTGAAATGAAATGGCCATTTCTTCCCCTCATCTTTTTTAGACTGCGCAAAAGAATGATGAGCAACTGATGGGCCGAAGCGAATTGTGCCCGGTTTGGTGATTCTACTCACCGAACAGTACCGGTCTCAGTCACTCGGTGCGGGTCATTCGACCAAATGCGGTCATTTCGATTGCGCAGACCGACAATTGGTGGTACGCTTGGGCACTACTAGCAAGTTTCGGCTTACGCTGAATCGACAATTTTCTCCCTTAATTAGCGTCTTTTTTGAGGCGGGAGGAAAAGCTAGATCTAAATCGATGGCTGCTCAGCCACAAGTATCGCGCTGGCTCATCCAGAATGGTCAGGAAGAGCTTGAACCGCTCCTCCAGGCGATCATTTATCATCTTGCTGGGCCTGTTTTGATCGTTGATGATGACGGCAATTGCCGGGACGCTAGCGCGGGCGCCGTCAAACTTCTTGGTGTTTTTAAAGATCAGATCGTTGGTCGTCCTCTAGCCGCATTTGTGGAAGCAAGCTCAAAACCGATGCTTGCTCAGCTCTTCCAGACTTTACGCGTGAACAGGGAACAGGAAGGTACCTTTGACCTCCGCGCTTCAGACGGCGGTATTCGCGAAATTTCCTACCACGCCAAAGGGAACGTCTTGCCAGGGCGTCATCTTATTCCATTGAGAGACAATACAACCCCTGGTGACACTCCAATAGGCCCGCAAGATTATGCCTTCTATCTGTTGGATACCGAAGGCCATATCGCCGCTTGGTATGCCGGAGCAGAACGGATGTATGGTTACCCCAGTAGCGAAGCGGTTAGCAAGGACGCATCTCATCTCTATGTCAAAGGAGACCTCCCGCAAACCGACCCGCGCGAGCAATTGCGCCGCGTTGAACTCGAAGGTCACACAGGAACCGAGGCCTGGCAGGTTACCCAGAAGGGCTCAAGATTCTGGGCCAACATTCTAACCGTAGCCTTGAAGGACGAGCAGGGAGCGTTGCGGGGTTTTGCAGTTGCAGTTCGCGACTTTAGCGGACGTCGCGAGCAAGAAGAAACGCTTCGACGAGGCCGAGCGCCCTCGCGCTCAATTCAAGCGAAATCCACGGTTGCCGGCATTGTGTCCGGCGAGTTCGACCACCTGCCGCAAGCCAACGACACGTTTCTCGAACTCGTTGGCTACAGCCGCGATGATTTGGCAAAAGGCGGTCTGCATTGGCCGGATCTTACGCCCGTCGAATATCTCGCCATGGATGAGTTGGCCCATGAAGAGGAACTGCGGTTCGGCGCTTGTACGCCTTATGAAAAGGAACTCATCCGAAGAGATGGAACGCGCATCCCAGTGCTCGTCACGACGGCGGTACTAAAACTCTCCCCCTTCCGCTGGATCACTTTTGTTCAGGATCTCGCGGAACGCGATCGCCTGGAAACGGTTGAAGAACATGAGAACGAGCCCCTCGGCGACTTCTCGGAGATCGTGGGCACCAGCGCCATTATGAAGCGAGTGATGAGCCAGGTAGAGTTAGTCGCGCCAACGGATGCAACTGTCTTGATCTTAGGTGAAACTGGCACCGGCAAAGAATTGATCGCCCGCGCCCTCCACAGAATTAGTCCGCGTAGAAATCTACCCTTCATTACGTTGAATTGCGCCGCCATTCCAACCGGACTCTTAGAAAGTGAGTTGTTCGGCTATGAAAGAGGCGCTTTTACCGGTGCTTTGCGTCAAAAGATTGGCCGTTTTGAAATGGCTCACAAAGGAACCCTTTTCCTAGATGAGGTGGGCGACATTCCAATTGAGTTGCAGCCGAAGCTACTACGCGCCTTGCAAGAAAAGTCGTTTGAACGATTGGGCGGCACTCGAACAATCCCGATTGATGTCCGCCTGTTGGCGGCTACCAACCGCAACCTCCATCAGATGATGGGCGACAAACTGTTTCGCAGCGATCTCTACTACCGGCTTAAAGTTTTTCCCATCACCACTCCAGCGTTACGGGATCGTCCCGAAGATATACCTCTTCTCGTGCGCCACTTCACGAAAAAATATGCTTCGAAAATGGATCGGCCTATCGAAAAGATCCCAACCGACACCATGGCCGCGCTAGTTGGTTGGCATTGGCCGGGCAATGTGCGAGAGCTTGAAAACTTCATTGAGCGGAGCGTCATCCTTTCCAAAGGCCCGGAGCTCCGAGTGCCTTTGGCGGAAATTCAGGAAGATGCGCCCGTTTCGGGAAGCCGCGCCACGCTAGAACAGGTGGAGCGCGATTACATAGTCAAAGTGCTTCGCGAGAGCGCTGGTGTCGTCACGGCCGCGGCTACCAAGCTTGGACTCCACCGGACCACGCTGAACGCGATGATGCGAAAACTGGGCATTTCCCGCAAGGATTTGTGAGTTTATTTCCAAGTAACAAACATGGCGCAACTCGCAAGAGTCATTACCGCCACAGTTACCCAACCCAGCGCCGCTAACCAGAACGGATTTGAGCGGCTTCCCATAACAGCTCGGTTGCTTGTTAATAGAAGCACAATGACAATCAGTGGCGGCGCCAACACACCGTTCAAAACGGCTGACCAGAACAGCATCGAGACTGCATTGAAGCCAAAGTAGTCCAAGGCCAGCCCCAGCGCAAGACCAACGGCGATCACTCCGTAAAATTCGCGAGCGAGACCGGCCTTGTCGGCGAGTGAACCGCGCCACACCGCGCTTTCCGCAACTGCATAAGCGCTGTTCCCGCAAGTACAGGAACTCCGATCATACCTGCGCCAATCAAACCCAGACTGAACAACCAATACGCACCATTACCGGCCAGCGGCCTTAATGCCTCAGCGGCATCCTGCGCCGTCGAAATCGTTGTCTTGCCGTGCGCATGGAGCGTCGCCGCTGTGGTAAGGATGATGAAATACATGATCAAGTTCGAGAAGAACATGCCTGTCACAACATCATTCCTGGATTTGCGAAGCTCAAAGTCGTGGCGCCGCGTCGCGATTCGAGCGTCAATTCACCATGTTCCCGCTCTTCTTCCACTTCCTGCGACGCTTGCCAAAAAAACAAATAGGGAGAGATTGTAGTTCCAAAAATCCCAACCAGAGTGGCCCAATACAATCCTGTCCATTCAACGTGCGGGATGAACGTCGCGTGCAACACTGCCGCCCAATCTGGTTTCGCAAAGAACGCAGCCAGCACGTATGAAAACAGCACGAGGGTGAGCCATTTAAAAATACGCGCGATTGTAGAGTAAGACCACCAGACGAGAAAAGACCCGATCAAGACGGCATAAAGGGGCGTCCAATAAACGCTGCTGACGCCGCTCAGCATCTCGGTGACTTTTCCCATCCCACCCAGATCGGCTCCGATATTAACGGTGTTGGCTACGACAAGCAGACAACACGATCCCCACAAAACCCATCTGGAATATCGCCGGCGAATTACACCAGCTAAGCCTTCGCCGGTTACCATGCCAAGCCGGGCGCACATCATTTGCACCGCGACCATAAGCGGAAAAGACACGAGCGCAGTCCATAATGGCGCATACCCAAATGCCGCGCCGGTTACGGAATAAGTGGAGATTCCGGACGGATCGTCATCGGCGGCGCCCGTAATCAGACCCGGCCCCAACTGGCCAAAGAATTTTCGGAACCGCCGCGGCAAAATGCCTCGCCCTTTGCCTTTTTTCTGATCGCCAGGCGCTTGGAGGCGATGACGTTGGGCCTCCAGCAACTAGATCACTCTACGGCGGCCGGAAATCAAGTTAATTACAACAACCACAAGTGCGACCACTAACAGCAAATGGATGAGCCCGCCGCCGACGTGTAGGCCAAAACCGAGTAACCAAAGAATAAACAAAACCACTACAATTGTCCAAAGCATATTTTTCCTCCAGCCCATTCCTGGGCATCCTCTAAACTAAAAATCAAAAAACCATGGGCATCCGCCCTAACCTGGATGCCCAAGCCCAAACACTAAACACTGCTCAGGGAAAATGAAGATTGTTGTTCAGCATCGCGAAGCCAATAAGGTGGCTGCCCATAATGCATGTAAAGATCGTCTTCGTAGTCGCGCGTAATCTTTCTCGACTCGATGTACTCAGGAGCATCCTTAATTGCTTCACGAGTAAGGGCGGTATAGAACTTAGATTCGCCCCAGCTAATCTTTTTAATCCAGGCGGGCGAAACCAGCACTTCTTTTCCAGGCCACCAATTAGTGGTGGACACAACGATATAGCGGATCGCCCAAGACTCCTCATCCAGAATGAATCCGTGAACGTGCCCGATGTCGCCGTCAACCGCTTCAATGTGATAGCCAGTAACCGCTTTCGTACTGCGCAGGTGCGTGTCGGTCAAATTTCCGTGACTTTTGCCTGACCGATTTTCTTGCGAAGCAATCGTTGGTACGGCTAAGCCAGACGGATAGTATCCGGGACCCCACAGATAGGGACCGCCCCAGTAATACGGATATCCGTAGTAGCCAAGATAGGCCACCTCGTGCTGACGCGAAACAGGAAGGTGCGTATCGATGCTGGGGCTCTCCTCCACCTGCTTTTTCGTTAGTGCGACATTGATGTGGCGCGCATTCGAGTCCGTTTTGGCAATCGCATACGGCGAAATCAGTACGTTCTTGCCACCCAGCCAGCCGCCTGTTTCCACCACGAAGTATCGAATCGCCCATGACTCATCGTCGAAATAAAATTCTTTGGCCTCTCCAAGCTCACCGTCGGTTGCTCGGATGATAAGGCCTTGTAATTCGCTCGCATCTCTCAACATGGTTATTCTCCTTTCCAATCGATCTACTTCGCGCCCGCAGCCATCGCTTCAGCCGAATAGAAGTGGACATTCTCAGGCTGAGTGTTGCCAAGAATCTCTTTAGCCTTTTCAACTTGCGCAATCGAACCGTGCACCATCAGTAAGAATTTGTCTGTCTTGAGGGCGGTTTCGTACTGTACAACGCTATCTTTCGGAATGCCAATGCTGACGAGCCCCGCGCCTACCGCGCTCAAACCGCCGACCACAACAGCACCTTCCAGTGCGCCCACAATCCAGGCGACAAGCGGCCCGGCAACTAGCACCGCGCCCAAACCAGGAATCGCAAAAAACGCTGATCCGAAAAGCAAGCCCCAGAATCCGCCCCAAAAAGCGCCAACTTTACCCCAGTACTTCATCCGGTCGCCCGTATTGTAGTAGCCCACGACATTTTCATCCGTGTGGTAATCTTTACCGACGATCGATAGGCTGTGCATATCGATTCCGCCTCGCTGCAGTTCCTTCACCGCTTGTTCCGCGCCCGTATGTGAGCTATAAATCGCAACTACTGAATTTTGTTCAGACATTTTGTTTTCCTTTTCAATCGGCTAACAGAAACAACAAGTGCACGCGGAGCGCCAACACGCCATCAGCAATGATTGATACAGAGAATGAGCTTCGAGCGTTAACCACCTGGCGTCAAGCGACCAGATATGGTCAAGACGGCCAGACACAATTACTGTCTAAACGTTCGGACGAGCGGAAGCCGGATTGGACTTGATCGTGCATTACGAATATATTGAGGAACATCATGCACGAAGAACATTGGCAAGCTGCCCAACAACACGAACTCGCTGCGCGCGCCCATCGCACGGCGTCTGAACATAACGAAAAAGGCGACGACGGACTCGGGCGTTGGCATGCGGAGCGGGCGTTAGAATACTCCGATCACGCCTTTAAGCTGGCAAAAGAAGCCCATAACAAATCGGGCCAGATTGAGGCACTCTAATATGTCAACTCGCTATAACAACGGATCACACTACGAGAACCATCAACGGGCTGCCGAACTTCACGACTTGGCCGCGCATGCCCATAGAGCTGCCGCGGAACACCGCGGCGAACAGGATCACCAAACGGGGCACGAGCACTCGCGCCAAGCCCTCGAGCATTCCCAAGCTGCTCACCGGCAGACGCAGTTGGGCGCGAATCGGCACGGCATCGTAACATTCGGACATCATGAAACTGCCGAACTAGCCCACTGGCTGTGGATGGAGAGAGGCTGTCCGCATGGGTCTCCACAAGTAGACTGGTTTCGCGCCACCGAGCAATTGCTGACTCGCGCTCATGGCGGTTCATAGTTATGGACCTGCCGCTGCAAGTACTCTCGCTCTTTCTGCTTGCCCTTCCCATTGCTTCCATAGCTTGGACCATTACCCATGAAGAAGTGGTCCGCGAATTTCGCGACTATTGCGTTTCGGAAAGTAAAATATGCCGGCGGATTTATCAACGCAAGTTCTTCTATCTTTTTACTTGCGAATATTGCTTCAGCCACTATGTAACCGCGGCATTTCTGATCATCACTCGCTATAAGCTTCTTTACACCGATTGGCGCGGCTACCTCATTGCGGGTTTCGCTTTGGTGTGGGTTGCGAACGTATATATGAGTCTCTTCGGGAGAATTCGGCTGGATCTCCGGAAAGAACGCGCCGAAATCGGCACGGAAGAAGCAATGCTTCTCCACACTCATGCGTAACGGACCAGGGATTCGGCATAACCGGATCCCTTTCCGTGCCCGCCAACCAAAGCTCTAATCTTGATTCAAATACTCCAATGGGACATCGTCTTCCGAAACCTGTTTAGTGTGGACCTCAGCCAAGTCGGCATCGACAACACTTTCTTACCCCGCCAATGGCTTCCGCTTCAAAGGCTTGCCCCTCTTCCAGCAGGCCAACGACACTCTCCGAGTCCACATCCTCTTCGTCTGACAAGCCCTGAAGATCTCCGGATTGGCCAGCCGAATCCGAGCGCATGGCTTTTGTCTCTGATCAAACTGCCACGCAGCCTGGGAAGGTTTTCATTACTTTGCGACTTCATATCTTTGCACAGGCACGTCGACGCGCCACAGCGATTCATTTGTATTTAGTCTGATTCAGGAATGCAAAAATCCCAATTAACTTAAAATCCTTGACCGCGCTTCGTCATCTGACCGCGGGCGGTCATTCGCTTCTCGTGAAATTCACGCCTGAAGAGCGTTCCAGATGATTTGGCTCAACAACTCAGCTACATTGGCGTTCCCCGTGCACTTACGAATGTGTCGCCTACAGGCCCGAGGGATCTCACTAGGTGTACTGAAAAGGTTAACAATCATGCGAATCATTTTATTAGCGGCACTGGTCATTGCACCATTGATGGCCCAGGGGAACAAGCAGTCAAACGACTGGACCAAGCCACGATGGTAATGTCCGAAATCATGGCAACCCCAGACAAGGCAATTCCAAAAGACTTATTGGAAAAAGCGCACTGCATCGTCGTCGTTCCTGACGAGAAGAGCGCGGCGTTCGTAGTCGGCGCCAAATTCGGGACCGGATATCTATCATGCCGGAAAGCAAGTGGAAACGGTTGGTCCGCGCCGGCCACAATCCGCATCGAAGGTGGCAGCGTCGGTTTTCAAATTGGCGGCAAAGAAACCGACTTGGTCATGCTCGTCATGAACGAAGGCGGAGAGAATAAACTCTTGGAAAGCAAATTCACCTTGGGTGGTGACGCGAGTGTTGCCGCTGGTCCAATCGGACGCTCCACGTCAGCACAAACCGACGCTCAAATGCATGCCGAGATCCTGTCATGGTCTCGTGCGCAAGGCATATTCGCCGGTGTCTCGCTCGAAGGAGCCACCTTGCGTTCAGACGTAGACGATAACGCAAAACTTTACGGCAGACGGCTTGATAGCCGCCAAATCGTTACCACTAGGACGAAGATGCCCAAAGCTGCTGTTAGATTCGTCGAGGAGTTAGACAAAGACTCCGATCACGAACACACCGCCGCTACGGGCTCTGGCCAATAGCTGTTGGTCATGCGAACCAGGAACTCGAGGTTTGGGATGGGCAAGACTGGGCCGGGGATGGCCCCGTCTTCTCACTCTGGTTCGCTGATTTCCTCGTGCCCAAAACAGTCTCCAGTTTGGTGTTCGAGTTGCACAGGTCCGAACGATGATTAAAAGATTGGTGGAAAGTTCTGGCGGAGCGATCGGCTTCAAAATTGTAGGACAGATCACGGTTGATGACTGGGAGCATATGGAGCAGCAGATTGAATTCCTAATTCACTCGCGTGGTAAGCGACCCATCGGGATTTTGGTGGATTTTTCGGAGATGACCAGCTTCGATCTCGCGGCGCGTTGGGAAGAAATGCGTTTTCTGCAAAAACATAACCTGAACATTGCGCGCATGGCAGTCGTGGGCGCACACGCTTGGGAGAAAGTCAGCAATATGTTTGTAGCGGCGGCCGCTTTGCTACAGGCCGAGACACTTTATTTTGAGCAATCGGAACTGCATCACGCGTGGCACTGGGTACGCACCAGCAAATACGCGTGCGATCTTCCTCCAGCCCGTATTTCCGCGCCGGATGGCATTTGGAAAGATTATGTGCCGGAGTACATGGATGTGTAGCTTTCTCACGGTTTCACTGCTCGAGGGATGCAGACAAACGTACAGACAACAAGCTCATCCGCAAAGAGCACCGTTATCGGTGGCTTGGTGAAATCGCCGCGCAGGTTTGTGCCATAGCCGGGTGTCCATGAAAATCGTCGGCTAGAACAAACTGTAGGAAGCCGGGGCATACGGCCAACTGCGAGATTCGTTGTAGTGGCGATCTTCCCGGCGATGGAGGTGCACAGCAATCTAAGCGCAGAGGGCGCGATGCGGCCCGTTGCCAAAGTACTAAAGAACCCTTTGCTTCTATTCGGTCAGTTCGTCGGGAATTCGCATGGTGTGCCCCTAAGAAGGTTGAAATGGCGAACGGTGTTTACCACACCATTCGCAGCTATTCTCTGGGCACTCGGAGTGAACGCTGGTTCGGGTGAAACAGACACTTGTCGAGGCCCACCCTGTTGCCGTTGAATTTCACACCCTCCAATCGCAACCTTGTACGCTGCTCCTTTGCGGCTGTTCCTGCAGTCTTGATTTGGCCGTCTGCGCCAATCACGCGATGCCACGGCAGTTTGTCCAGATGATCGTGGTTTTCGGCAAGCCTGCATGACACTGGGTAAGAATCCTGTGAGCGTCAACAAAGGCTGGGAAGCCGGGAACAATGACGCGAGCAGTTTAACAGCAGCTTCGAGGATGTGGAAGAGTTAAGAAAGCGGTTCGAAGCTCGTATATTGGCGACGAGGTTTCAACTGGCATACGGAAGTGGCGCCAGACCTCGTCACAGCACGGCGCCCGACGGCTGGCTGTTGGGATCTCACAGCCCAATACCGTGGGAATACGCTGGACTTCGTAGTGTCAGTGGAACTTTAATCTCTAAGCTGCCGACGACGATGAACAGCTCAAAGGGCTCGCGCAAGGTTGGCGTTCGCCACCTCAGCCAATTTTTCAGCGCAAGTCGGCACTTTCGCCTGAATTGCGCAGTCCCACCCGAAAGCTCACTCAAGTGGTCAGAGCTATTCACTTGGCTTTCGAAACTCGTTATCCCCGAACAGAAGCGTTATCGCGAAGTTGATACTCGGCGGGGCCCGTCCAGCAGACCCTAGCGAAACATTTTCGAGTGTTTGTGTGCCGGACTAGACCTTCGTCAATTTTTATTTACTAGATTTGACTTTTCGACATTTCGAAGGGATCCCTAATCTGGCCAAACGACGATTCTTTCCGGGCAGCGCTGGAGGCGAGGCGGTCTATTCCATTTGTGGCCCTATGCGCTCAGGCCTCGCTGGCATTTCCAGAAGAAACATAGAGTTACTCGACTCTTACCTTCGATCAAACCTCGTTTGTAATGACACTTTCGATGTCATTCGTCCGTAAGTCATTGATTCTATGGAGCGGGAGACCGGGTTCGAACCGGCGACGTCCAAGCTTGGGAAGCTGGCATTCTACCACTGAATTACTCCCGCCCGATTTGCAGGAAAAACCCTGTTAGGTTCAATCGTGACTTTAACACATAAATGCTCACGCATCTACGGTGCAGATCCCCTATCGTTTGCTCGTGTGCCTGTCCCGCCGGCGCCCAAGAGCAACTTGTGATCCCCGTTCTCCTACGAATGCTAAAGTAGAGCTTCGGCGATAGTGTACGCCCGTCGTCGAGCATCCCGAGTAAGCTTCGCAAAGGCGCCCTAACCCGCCGTCGTTGTTCAGGGCGCTTTTCCTTAGATCACGTCAAAATTTTCAGGAAAGGAGAACGATCATGGTCCCACGCCGTGGTCCAAATTGCCTTCAAATCGCAAAATGTGCCGTCCCGGCAGCTTCTTCTTTGTCGTGCACCCAATTGGGTTCGTTCTTGAATTCCAATTTGCCGATGCCCTTGATTGGGTTCGAAGCGCAAATCGCGATCCCCATCAGGCTTTCGTTTTTGAAACTCACCTACCGCCGCGTCGATCTCCAATCGGGTTAGTTTTTCCAAATCCCACCGCCAAATTGGCTTTGAAGCGTAGCTTCGATAAGGTCCCGCAGCTTCTCCTTCTCTTCTCACCCGCCCTTAATTGGGTTCGTTCTGGCAATCCCAATCACCCCACGCCCATGCTTGGGTTCGAGCGGAATTAGCCGCAGCCCGGGGAACTCCATCTCGTTGGCTTTGTTTTTTCAAATCTCACCCTAAACCGCTCGTCGCCCAGAGGAGCGAACCAAAATCTAACCTATTGATTCCACGACCTGGCAGACGCCCGCGCTGTCCAACCGAGACTCTTCACCCATCTTCGTAAGGCGGAGACCACCGCATCCTGCTATACTTTGTGTTTGTGCGTCTCGCGGAAATTTGGTGGCTTCGGGCTGGCCCTCCGGAGGATCAGTGTGCTTATAACCCTCCAGGAACTACAACTACATACTGTCCGCTTTAATGTTGATATTCCAGCGGGCCAAATTGAATTTGATAACAAGGTAACGCAGTCATCGGTTTTGCACGCCGAAGGCTCGGCCGAGTTGGTCAGCCATACGCCGGGTGATATTCGCTTGCAGGGTAACTTGCAAGTCACCGTGGCGGCGCCGTGCGACCGTTGCCTGGAGCCGGTTTCGCTGCCTGTTCAGAGTCCGTTCGACTTGGTCTATATGCCGGCGAGCGAAGCCAGCGAGGGCGGGGAAGAAGAGATTGACGACGCAGCCGTCGAAGTGGGCTTTTACGAAGGGAACGGATCGAACTGAACGACGTGCTGCGAGAAGTTGTTTTGCTGGCGTTGCCGATGCAGTTGGTCTGCAGCGAAATTTGTAAAGGGATTTGCCCCGTTTGCGGGCAAAACCGCAACCAGCGCGAATGCGCCTGCCATATGTCGGCGGCGGACGATCGCTGGAACAAGCTGAAAGATTTGCGGACCGAAATTGGTCAGCGACATTAATATCGATAGATTGAGAAAGTAGGAAAACGATGCCGAATCCGAAACGGCGCCACTCTAAGCGGCGCACGTCCACCCGCCGGGCTCATGATGCCCTGACAATACCGCAATTGTCGGAATGTCCGAATTGTCATGTGAAGATCCGCGCCCACCGCGCGTGTCCCCATTGCGGTGTGTATAAAGGCCGCGAAGTCATTGAAATCGTAGAAGCCTAATCCCGACCGCGCTAAATACATGGTGACCATAGCCCTCGACGCGATGGGCGGCGATCATTATCCGAAGCCAGAGGTGGACGGCGCTGTTCAGGCTGCTAAAGCTTTTGGCGTAAAAGTGATTTTGGTGGGCAAAGAGGATGTCGTTCGGCATGAACTGAACCGGCATTCCGGCTGGCAGTCTCTGCCAATTGAGATCCGGCACGCCTCTGAGCAGATCACGATGGAAGATAGCGCCGGCAAAGCCGTACGCGCGAAGAAAGACAGTTCCATTCGCGTGGCGTCACGCCTGGTGAAATCTGGCGAGGCGCAGTGTGTGGTCTCTGCCGGTAATACTGGTGCTGTCATGGCTACGGCCAAGATGGTGCAGGGTATGTTGCCTGGCGTCGATCGGCCGGCTTTGGCGTCTGCCTTTCCTACGCTGAAGGGGAGTGCCGTCATGCTTGATGTGGGTGCGAACGTGGATTCATCGCCTCAGATGCTGGCGCAATTTGCCGTCATGGGTGATGCCTTTGCCCGCGTTATTTACCACAAGACATCCGCGCGTTGGTCTATTCTCATCGGGGAAGAAGAGCACAAAGGCAACGCCCTCACGCACGAAGCTTTCCCGTTGCTCAAAGCTTTGCAACACATTAATTTTGTAGGCAATGTGGAAGGCCGCGACGTTTATTCCGGCGCGGTTGACGTCATTGTTTGCGATGGCTTCGTGGGCAACGTGGCGTTGAAGGTGAGCGAAGGACTCATCGAAGTTCTGTTTCGCCAGATGCTGAAAGATTGGCTCAAGGAGACCCTGACGCGGCAGGTCGGCGCTTATCTGGCGCGCGGCGCCTTCAACGATTTCGGAAAACCCGTAAACTACGCCGAAGGCGGCGGTGCGCCTCTGTTGGGCGTAAACGGCTTGTGTGTCATTTGCCACGGCCGCTCCAATGCCAAAGCAATTCGCAATGCGATTCGCGTTGGCAAAGATTTCATGGATGGGCACATCAACGAACCAATATTCGGAGCTCGACGGTCGAGCATCAGCCTAGGTAGGTTTACATCCGATGAAGAGTCTGTCATCGCAAACGTTGGCGGTAATTGTCTTGGGGCTGCCTGCGCTTCTGCACGTCAAGGAAGACCCTGTGCGTTGGACGTTGGCGCCCGCTGGCGGAACCGCCGTCGTCGCGCCCAGCTTAGTCCATTTTGAACTGAAGGCCACTATAGATCCCGGCTGGCATCTTTATTCACCGCTGCCGGTCGGCCGAATCATCACTAAAATTCAGGTCACCGCAAATCCGCTTTTTCAAGATGTCCCAGGGGTACCCAGCCGAACCGGTGCGTAAGCTCGATCCCAACTTTCAGATTGATACCGAAACTTATACCGGCGAAGCCGTTTTCATTGCGGCCATTATCGCTGCGGGTAACGCAGCAGGGCAACTAACGTAAAAGCCAATGTACGCTATCAGGCCTGCAGCGATGTGAAGTGCTTGCCGCCAGTGAAGAAGACCGTTACGACGGGTCTAGCCTTTGCAAACGGAACGGCCGCAGGTGGCTTCAAAATCCCTAGCGGATACCTGTTCGTGCCGGCAGCGGCCGCTACACCGGCAACTACCGAACCCGCAAAACCGACAACTGAGTCTTCTGCAGTGACGACGGCGCAACAAGACCTGCTGCCATTCCTGCTAACAGCCTTCACCTTCGGTTTAGCGTCGTTGTTCACGCCCTGCGTGTTTCCAATGATTCCTATACACAGTATCCTTCTTCCTGAATCAAGGCGGAGGCGTGGCCGCATCCAGTGCC
>CAWJBS010000004.1:0-42864 GCA_963840845.1 Bryobacterales bacterium | reverse complement strand
GCCAGGAATGTCAGCGTTGAAGATCAGATTAGTTACAACAACGCTCATTTTTTCAACGACCCAATCCTCAAGCGACTTCAATTCCATCGGGTCATACTGCGGGTTGGTGCTGTGCAATGTGAAGAAATAGATTGTCCAACGGGGCTCCATCGGTACCCATTTGCGGCTGGACGCCGTTCGGCATGGTCACCTGAGAGAGTCGCTCCAGACGTCTCTCACGGTTCCAATCGTTATCCGACTCATCGTCGAAGATGAGCTTGATGTCCGACAGACCGAACAGCGAGAAGGAGCGCAAATGAACCAAATGCGGTATACCGTTCATGCCGTTTTCCAAAGGCACGGTTACCTGTTGCTCAATTTGTTCCGCCGATATTCCTGGCCACTGCGTGATGACTTCTACATAGTTATCAGCCACATCGGGATAGGCTTCCACGGGGAGCTGATGGAAGGAGACAGCTCCCCAAATGAAGAGGACCAAAGCAAGTGCAACAATGATGAGCCGGTTGTTAAGAGCAAAATCAACAGCGCCACGGAGCATCTACTGTTCCACCGTGTTCTGCAGGACCAGGGCGTTCGTTACGACTTTGGTTCCCGGCTCGATGCCGGACGTGATTTCCTGAAGGTTGCCTGGGAGCATCAAGCCGCCAGCTACTTCAACTCGTTTGAACACGCCTTCCTTTGACGTGGGCGTATAGATCCAATCCCGGTCGTGCAAGTGGAGTACCGCCGTCGCGGGCACGGTCGCATGGGATGTCTTCTGTTGACCGTGGAAGGTCGCTGTCACAAACATCCCCAGGCGCATCAGCGAGGGATTTTCAACCTCGAGACGAACCTTGGCTGTGTGAATATTAGGATCCATGATCTGACCGATGTTGCCGATCCGCGCCTTCAGAACTCTATCTGGATAGGCGTTCAAATGAATATCCGCGAACTCTCCCAGATGAACTTGAGAGAGATCGTTCTCATACACGTCACAGATGATCCAGACGTGCGACATGTCGGAGATAGTAAATGGGTTCGGCGCCGATAATGCCTGCACGCCGGCGGCGGCCGTAATTTGCTGATCGGTGATCACGCCAATACCGGCGCATGCACCTCCACGATTCCCGATGGATGATCCGGATCAGACCCAAGAATGTGCAGATGCTCAGTAGTCGTCTCAACATCGACGACGGCATTATCCTCGGCGTTTTGAGCCGTTTCAAGCCCGCTCTTAGGAATCGCTCCGTCGTTGAATAAAAGCTTGGCTCTGTCAAGTTGAATCTTGGCCAGCTCCTCGTTCTTGATTGCCTTGCGGTAATCGGAGTAAGCGCCGGCAATATCGGTACTTCTCACCTTGAATAGTAATTGCCCTTTTTTAACTTGGTCTCCTAGTCGGGCGCTGATCTCTACCACCCGCCCGCTCGCGAGCGAAGGCACTGGAATTTGCCGCGACACGTCGGGGCTAACCACACCGTCGCATTGAGCTCCGACGAAGCCAGATACGAACCGGCTTCCGTGACAGGAAACTGATCGGGATGATCCACTTTGAAGTTGTTGGCATCCATATCCGGCTCCACCACGGCTGGGTGAGGACCAGTATCGTCTGCGTGGACTTCCGTCTGCTTGCTGCAGCCAGTCAGCCCCAGGCCAACAAATGTCACGAAACTGATCATTAACGCGGCACGACGTCGTTTGCAGGCGTCCGCTGTGAAGTCGGATGTGCGATTGATTGAATAACCTCCCTGCCGACGGCCATGTTCATCTGCGCGGCCGCCGTTAAATACGAACCAATCAAATTCAAGTAAGCTAATCGCGTATCGCGATAAGCCTTTTCGGAATCGAGCATATCGAGCAAGGATGCGCCGCCGTTCTGAAAGGCGATCCTTATCCTGTTGCGGTTGTCCTCCGCTAAGGGTAAATATTTCGCTTTGTAAGGTTTGAGTAGATTCAAGTTCTGAACGATGGTCCAATATGCCGAATCAACATCGTTAAAGACTTGGGCCTGATTTGCGTCCAATAAACGCTGATTGCGGCCAATGTCGAGCTGCGTCCTCGCCTTCTCTCCTTGGTTGCGATCGAAGATTCGCAAAGGAATGCTAATGCTTCCGCCAATCGTTTCATTCGCATACGGATTGCTGAAAGACGGATTGTGCGAATACCAAATGCTATACGTGGGGTCGGTAGAACCGTTAGCGACAGCTAAGTTATATGTGATCTTCGCCAAATCGACGTTTTGCATTGCCTCCTTTAGATCCGGGCGCCCTTCCAAGGCTGTTTTCCGGAAATCTTCCAGAGGTTGGAGCGATTCGTTAAAATCGAACGCGCCAGTCACATCAAACTGCTCAATTGGTGTCCTATCGTTTAAGAGCATCAACAATTGGATCTTGGAGGTGCGCAGGTTAACGATGGCGGTTTCGTAATCAGATTCAAACTGAACGCGCTGCAATTCCAAGCGATTGAGGTCGACCTGCGCCATGTCCCCAGCCGCCAAACGCTTCCGGTTGATGTCTAGTTCGTGATCCCAATACTCTAAGTTGCCAACCGCATTTTGCAGGACTGCCTTGGCCTGCAGGGTTTGCACGAAAGCATTGCGCAGATTAAACAGCAAATTTCTCTCTTGATCTTGGTACGTGGATTCGGCAATCGCCGTCGATTCCTTTGCCTGGTCGCGGCGCAATTCTCGTTTGTGTGCGCGCTCGTGAAGATAGCTAATCGCCGGGGTTTCGACAACGCCGCCGAAAGGAGTCCAAACTCCCTGATTACGGGTCACCTGCACGCCGTCCGCTGTTAGTGAGAAGTCGGGATTGGGCCGAAGATAGGCGGTCACCTCCGCAGCGCGCGACTCATCAATACTAAGCTGATTCGCCTTTAGCGTGGGATTGGCTACTCTGAACTTGTCGCGGATCTCTTCCCAACTGTATGACTTCTGAGCATTCATCGTGGCCGAAGTGCAGGCGAATGCGAGAAGCAAAACCCCGAAGCGTTTGAAACCCAGGTGCGGCTCTTTCCCAAAAATCATATTTTGATCATTCATTCTGAAGTCTCGAATGCTAGTTTCGTACCGAATCCGCGCCCTTTGAAGAGGTCAAGAGATTGGGACGATGCCCGAATCGATTGAGAGGCTAAGGTCTCGCAGTTGGCAATCGTTCTCCTCCATTCGGGGTTCAATTGCATCGCAAACACATCCGCCCCATGTTCCGAGTCGCAATCATCGCCGCGCGCGAAACGGGGCAGCGCCACTCTTGTCTTTAAGTCTAGTGAGACTAAGGGGTGATTTCAAGGCGCCTTGGCTCATTCGGCGGATCTTTCGGCTAGATCTTTCGTAGCTAGCTCTGCTAAGTCATAACTTATAAAAAAATACTTATTCCACAGTAAGTTGATCTTTATGTGGTTTGAATGTGAATGGGTTGGCTGACTGTGCAGACATCGCAACAGGAAAGAGTTACAACTCAAGCTTGCCCTTCAAAACCATCTCGGGCGGGTAAAAATACTGCGCCAAGTAAAGTCTTCCGACGAGAGCGACAAATTCGAGCCGTTTGTCTTCCTCTGTGATGTGCGCTGAGCGGGGAAAAGAAGAAAATAATGGTAGCGACGGAACTGCCGTTTTGGCGCAAAACCACACGCGATGGCTTGATATCTTTTTTCCCGTCCTCCTTTAGTTCTGCATTTCGCTTAAGCATTCCGGCAAGCGTCTTCAGATCGACATTGAACATTGCGCCTTTGAGCGGTACGTCGTATACCGCTATTGCATAATCTTCTCCATCAAGATCCGGCGCGTCATCGTTCTTCGCTTTGATTTGTGCGGCGCGCACAGGCAACGCGCTCTCCCACCGGGCAACAATATGGCGCGGAATTCCGTTTGAGTCTAGGTCAGTCCGCTCGGCTTTACGATCTTTCGGTGTTGATGCCCGTCAGGTCGTTGAGATCGAGGCCGGAACTTTTGCCTCCCCCTTCAGCGGTCATATTGCCGCCGTCTCGTCTCTGCCATTCGCTCAGCCCAGGAAGCAGAGATGGTTTGATTGATCGAACCCAGGGCGAATCAGCTAAGAATGTCTTGGCGTCCGCTTCGGTCCAGGCGGACAAATCCTTAGAAACCCAATCAGGGTCGGCTGCGAACAGCAGCGTGACGGATAGGAAAACGAGCGCGGTTTTCTTTAGGGTCGAATTCACTTTGATACTCCTTTCGGTCTCAAAAGCCGAAAATAGCGCGGCGGCCCAAGCGAACCGTCCGCGCCATTCATCGGGAAATTACAAACGCACGAGCAGGGCAAAAATCCAGCGACGTTCTTGTTTCACCAGATCCGGTGCCCAACCAGGCGTAACCACGCCAGGATTGCCGTTGTTCCCGCCGGGCGGAGTCATACCTCCCGGGCCCGCAAAGTAAGGAACGTCAGCGCCGCGTTGTGTGAATTCAACGCGCCACGTGACAAACTGCGTCGGCATCCAGTCGAAGGTCGTCTGGAAATCGTAGGCTTTGAATTGCTGGCCGGGATTTTCCGTAAAGTAGGGCGTGCCCGTGGTAGCGGTGGCGCCGTCAATAGGAGGCAACAAAACCAGATAACGCCCAGGATTGTTCATCCAGCCGCCACCAACGGTCGCACCGAATTTATCCCGGTCAAACCACCAGCGGTGATACACCATGCCGCCTACAAAGTTCTGAGCCGGCGTGTTGGCGTTGCCGTGAGTACAAACTACCTTTTGGCCCGGAGTGGTTCCCACCACGACCGTCTGGCCCCCGCCCGTTTCGCAGCCGATATCGAAAGTGAAGGAGAAAGCCATCCGGTGCATCAGCCTCTTGGGGTTCTGCCAATACTTCCATTCCAAACTGTCGTCCTCGTGGGAACGCGTTCGATGGGTATAAAGAGTATCTTCGCCGGCCGTGTATGTGTTAAACACGAAGTCCAAATTCTCAGTCGGACGCCATAGAATCTGACCACCAACGCCCTGGCGGCCGTTGTATTTGCCATACGACTGCCAGCCGTTGATAAGCCAAGGCTCAATTTTCAGCTTGTTCGTTGGAAAATACTGCACACGAAAACCGTTGAAGAACCAAGGAGTGTTCGAGGACACATAAGAAGGTTGGTAAGACCAGTTATCAAAGCTATAGTAACTGAATAGCCCGATAAAGGACATGAAAATACCAGCCTGAATGTTCACACCGTGTTTGTAGTTGATATGGTAACCGCCGTAGCCTTCCGTGAGGTACCGGTATGCGTCGGCAATGTCCCATTGGCCAATCGACGTGCTGGCGTCGTTACGTGGGGTCGCTGTGGCCACCGCACCTAACTGCGATAAGAAGCGCGCCTGAACGCCTTCCCAGTGAAAATCACCACCTACGTTCAGTTGCTGAAGAACGAATTCTCCCGTTCGTGTTCCTTCAGTCGTGCCGCCTAACGTGTGATCGATTGGATGGTTGTAATCGTAAATATAGTTGCTATCCCAACGAAACTCTCCGGTGAAATATTTGCCGTCGAAAACTGAATCATGGTTGCGCGGAACGGCATTCATCCAGGTGAAGTCCCCGAATGCGAACGGCGTATCATTATCAACTGGCGGCGTTGTTGGAGGCGTTGGCGGCCCCGCTGCCGCAGCCGGGGTAGCGGCGGGTGTAGCCACAGCGGGCGCTGGTGGCGGAGCGGCGGGTTTAGACTGGTTCAGTTGTTGCTGCAACTGGTCGAGCCTTTGTTTTAGATCATCAATTTCCTTCTTTACATCCTGCGGCGGAGGATCCGCCGTTTGAGCTGACGCGAGTTGCGTAGCCCCATTCAGCCCAAGTAGCGAGACAAACACGATGCCCAGGCTGTTCCTTCCGAGAGTTCTTCTCATATGTTTTTGCTTCTCTCCCTATGAATCAAAATCTGCTTCGAAGATTGGAGTGCTGCACGCGGAGCACTACGGTAGGCCTCAACCGAACGAGGGAGGAGGAATTCGCTGTCGAAGGAAAACGGCCTCACAGTCCGCCACCCCTAGACGAAATACTTGTTGCTCAGTATGAACCGCAGGATGATGGAAAAGCAATACAACTTATCAAGAAACACTAACAATCTTTTGAATGGCTCGCCGTGCTAAAAATCTATAGGTCATTGCACTTATATAAGTAAGGTTTTATTTATTACTTACAGAATCTTTATTTCCAAACAAGAATGCGAGCCGGCATCGCGCCATTCATTAAACATTTTTGAATTCATCTCGCCCTCCATACTGACGTTCGCATGATGATTCCATAAAGACGCGGGCCTTGGCGCTGGATCTAAGCGACCAGCCTCCCACTCGATTCTCCCTTCATCCTTATGCCTTCTTTATGCGGTGAAGCGTATCCTCTAGTTGCTTGACAGAATCCGCCGGACACATCTTAGTGGTTGACGACGAAACGTCTATTCGTCAGGTCTTAAAGACCACCTTGGGTGCCTTTGGATTTAGTACCGACGAAGTTCCTGACGCTGAGGAAGCCTTAAGGCTTCTCCGGCGCAAAAACTTCGAGGTGGTCCTTCTTGATCTCAATCTCTTGGGAATGGGCGGCTTTGAGGCTTGCGCAGAAATGCGTCGGCTTTCCCCCGCTCTATCTATCCTGGTACTAAGCGTGCGTGACTCGCAGGATGATAAAGTGAAGGCGCTCGATGCCGGAGCGGACGACTATATTACTAAGCCGTTCCATATTAGCGAGCTAATCGCAAGGCTGCGAGCCGCAGTGCGGCGCACGCGTTTGTTTGGTAATAATTCACCGGGTGGCATCTCTGTCGGCGACATCGAGTTGGACCCTGCTCGCCGGGCGGTTCGAAAGGCCGGCACTGCGATCCATTTGACCCCGAAAGAATTCGACCTTCTGCATTACCTGATGGCGCACGCGGGTTTGCCCATTACTCATCAGCGTCTCCTGCAGGGAGTCTGGGGTGCAGAACATGGAAACGAACTGGAATACTTGCGGACGTTCATCCGTCAACTTCGCCTTAAATTGGAAGATGATCCCGCTAAGCCCTCATACATCCTCACGGAAGCATACATTGGCTATAGATTTTGCGGTACTCACGAGCGGTTCGCCAATGGCAACTCCTCCGCCCCGCCCCAGACTACTGAAGAATAAGCCCTCCCGCCTACCAGTAATAAACTCTCCACACAACTGTTCTGAATACCGACGCTAAGGAATCCATGAAGAGCAGGCTTTTCTTATCTCAAAGAATCTAATCAACCCAAACGAGTTATCAGGACAAATCCTTATGTTGCCCTCATGCTGCTAAGCATATGCAACCGATCGGTTTTTTTAATATTGCGCCTGCCCAGAGCCTTTGTCAAACCAACAAAAACCCATGTTTACTGGTTGTTTCCCGCATAAATGAAACTTGGCGAGACTTATCAAAGACTACTTAGTAGATGAAATACTTTTAACCATTTGTTTATGCGCTCCTTATCGGCGCGTCATTAAACTCACTCTAGATAGAATTTCTGTTTTTGGGCGTCCGAGACACCAAGCTGAGTCTCCTCAAACTCCCAAATACACCTCACACCTGATCTGGTTCTCCGGTCGAGCTTCCGAAACGAAACAAATACATAACTATGCTTTTCTGGCGTTGGTCACTCGTTATAGTTTTCCTTCTGCTCGGCTTCGTGAGTTCGTCTCAAGCGGCCGACTTACCCGCACGTCTGCATGGGATAACAAAGAAGGAAGATGGCACCGCCCTATCAGGCGTCAACGTGGTCTTGCTGATCGCTGAAAGCTCTACCGGTTCGACGTCAGTGCTGAGCGATCCTGATGGAACGTTTACCTTTGAAGGGCTCAAAGCTGGCAACTATGTCTTGCTTGCGCGAAAAGAAGGCTTTTTTGGCGGCGTTGAAGTAAAAGTAAATCTTAATGAAGGCCAAAACGTCGCCGTCGAGATGCCGTTAATGAAGAGCATCGTCGCTGCGCCGGTCAAACCACCACCCGCGGGATTCGTCCGCCGCTTCCTTCAGGCTTATGCCGACGATTGGCATCCGCCAGCCGAAGTCCAGAATGCGCCACCGCCAGCTTATCGCGGCGATCCGCCGGTGATGGATAACCCCCCCTACCCGTTCACTGTTTGGCCTATGGGTGGAACCGTCAATATTGGACAACCAAACCAGACCCCGTATCCGCTAACCAGCGCCTTACTCGGCGGGGCGCACGGAGATTTTTGGAAGCAAAGCGGAATCCAGATGTACGGCTGGATCAATGTGGGCATGAACATCAGTAGTTCGAAAAATGGTGCGTTTGCCAACACTCCCGCCTCCTACGACGTCGTGTCGAACTCCGTTCAGCTAGATCAAGCGACGTTTTATATCGAGCGCGACCCCGATACCGTCCAGACTGACCATTTCGACTGGGGTTTTCGCTTCACCAGCTTGTATGGCATGGACTACCGATTCACTACCCAAAATGGCATTTTTAGCAAACAGCTTCTGCAAAATAATTCTAAGTACGGCTACGACCCGGTAATGGCGTATGTCGATTTGTACTTTCCTCACGTGGCGGAAGGGCTCGATGTCCGTATCGGTAGATATGTTTCGTTGCCGGATATTGAAGCTCAATTAGCTCCCAACAACTACACCTACACTCACTCTCTGACTTACACCTACGATTGCTACACGCAAGATGGCATCAATGGCACCTTCAAATTGAGTAATCACTGGACCATTCAGGCAGGCCTGTCGGCATCCTGCGACACCGCACCCTGGACAAAACAAGCTAAGGCCACGGTCAATCTTTGCGCCGCCTACGTCTGGAAAAATGGTGGCGACAATATTTACGTCTGTGCGAATTCGATCAACGACGGCGACTATTCGTACAACAACATGGCCGCCTACTACTTCACTTACTACCACAAGATCAACGCAAAATGGCACACCGCTACTGAAACCTGGTACCAGTATGAGAAACACACCCCGAATATATTCGACCCAGCAGCGCAAGGTCTCATGATCACCGGCGCGAATGGCGCATATTGCGACCGTCCGAATGAACTCACCTGCTTCGCGCCCGAATTCGCGGTATTGAACTACACAAACCGCCAGTTAGGAAAGAAAGATTTCATTAGTTTCCGTAACGAGTTTTTTGATGACCTCAAGGGGCAAAGGACCGGCTACAAGACGCCCTATGTCGAAGACGGTATTTCTTGGAATCACTGGATCGGCAGCACTCTCGTGTTCCGGCCTGAAATTCGCTATGAACATGCTTTCGAAATGACTCCCTACAGTACGGGAACCAAGAGCACCCAAGTGATGTTCGCCGGAGACGTCATTTTCTTCTTCTGACGGTGATCTTCTATATGACGTTAACCGACCTAGAAACGCAGTACCCAGGATTATTTGAACAAACTGGCTGCCGCACCCCTTCTGAAGCGGAGCGCCATGCCGATAAGGTCGCGGCAAACGCGGGGCTGGTCATCCGTGCCGGGTCTTGGACTTCGAGCGGCGGCAACCGCCATATCGAATATAGAAACTTCAAGAGTACACTCAGGCTGCTGGTAGAGATCTATCACGACGATAGCGGGCGTAGTTCCCAGCCGTCGTTTCTATTCAGTTTTTCAGCCGAGCGTGTCGATGCTAATCTTTCGGCTCACAGCCAGCATGCGGTTCGAGTCAAACCGAGTTCATTTGCGCGAGATGCCAAGGATCTCGTCGCTGCCTTGCGCGCCCTAACAGTAACCGACGGACGAGTCACGGGAAGACTGCGCAAATGGAACGCGGCTAAAGGCGTCGGAGTCCTTGAATGTCTTCCCGGGGCACTCGTCAAACTCGAGGCTAGCGACTTGCCGAGCGGTTCAAAAAAGACCTATAACCAATGGTTCTCATTTGCGGTTGAAAAATCGGCCTCTGGCCAGAAAGCCGTCAACGTGCGGAGATGCTCCGGCCATTAACAAGTTCGGGGCGCAAATCGATACTGCCTACCGCTGCTAGTTTGACAGCGGTGAGTCTGGCGACGTTGATCGCTTACTCTCTGCGCTTGAATCTGGCCGCCACGGTGTTGCTCCAACTGCTGGTGGTGGTGATCGCGGCACTACGAATTGGCTTCTGGCAAGCGACTCTTATCTCCGTCTTTGCCAACGTGTGCTTAGTGTATTTCATCGTCCCCCCCGTGTTTTCGTTCGTTATTTCTGATCCCCAAAACTGGGTCGCGTTGGGCGTATTCGAGTTCACTGCCTTAGTGGTGAGCCGTCTATCGACCGAAGCGCAGCAGGAAGCGGCCAACGCCGCTAACCGGCAACGGGAGATTGAACGGCTCTATCAGTTTTCCTGCGAACTGCTTTTATTGGATAGGACTAGGGCACCAGGTCTTAGCATTGTCAACTTGATTCAAAAGCTGTTTGGAGCGGATGGAGTGGCTCTCTACGATTCCGCTGCCGGCCGCCTGGAATATGCGGGTAAAGGTGACAGCCTTCTCCAGGAATCTGGGCGCTCTGGAAAGTACGATCCGACCTTGGAGACAAATACTGAAAAAAGAATCTTCCTACAGAAGTTGCTCGCAGACGGAGAACACATCGGCAACCTCGCGCTTCGCGGCTCACTTATCACAGAAATGACTTTCAACGCTATTTCATCTCTCACCTTAGCCACCCTTGAACGTTGGCGATCGTTTGAGAAAGAAAGCCGGGCGGAAGGCGATCGCCAAACCGAGCAGCTACGCGCAGCCGTTCTAGACGCATTGGCGCACGATTTCAAAACACCACTCACCTCGATTCGTACTGCGAGCAGCACCATGCTCACTATGAAGCAGTTGAATGGGACCGAAGAAAATCTTGTATCGATCATTGATGCCGAGAGTCGTAAACTAGATCAACTCACCACGCGCCTTCTCCAAACGTCGCGCCTGGATAGCGCCGATGTGCGTCTGCATCTTGAGATAACTGATGTCCAGGACATTGTCCGTGACACTCTCTCCAGTCTTGCGGATCAACTCCGGGGCCGCTCAGTCCGGACAAATCTTCCGGTGCGTAGCATGGAATTCCCCTTGGATCGCGACTTGATGGTCATGGCGTTGTCCCAAATAGTGGACAATGCGGCCAAGTACTCCGACCCAGGAACCACCATAAACATTTGCCTGGAACAGCGTTCAAACGAGGCGCACATTTCCGTTCATAATGTTGGTCCTGTTATTCCAAGTGATCAGTTACGGCGGGTTTTCGAAAGATTTTACCGCAGCCCGGAATCGGAATCACGTTCGCGTGGAACTGGCTTGGGCTTGTCCGTTACGAAAAAGATCGTGGAAGCGCACGGTGGCAGAGTAGGCGCGCGCAGTGGGATTCAAGGAACTACCTTCTTTTTGTCACTTTCGCCCGACCGCGTCGCTGGCGAGGCAAATTGCCTCTCCGCTGGGCGATCGCAGGCGCATTACGCCTGAATGCACTCCGTCACGGTTGAACGCCCGCTGACGGCGAACAGAATCTATAACCAACATAAGGTTCAGTTTGCAGGTAAACGGGCTTCGAAGGATCAGCTTCGATCTTCAACCGCAACTGCCGGATAAACACACGCAGATACTCCAGTTCGTCTCCGTACTCCGGCCCCCAGATGGCCCGCAAGAGCTTGGCGTGCGTCACGGGCATACCGGAATTCTCCATCAGATACTGCAGCAGATCAAACTCTTTCGGTGTCAATCGGATTGGCTTGCCATCTCGTTTCACCATTCTTCGATGCGGGTCAAGCTCAATATTGCCGGCCACCATCGTCCTGCCGGCAGGCTCCACTAATCGATTTCTAGATGCGGCTCGTCTAAGCCGGGCGGCCAGTTCACGGATATCAAACGGCTTAGTTACATAGTCGTCCGCGCCCGCGTTGAAAGCCTCAACAATGTCGTTCTGGCTATCGAGCACGGTCAACATCAAAATGGGAATGGTGGCCGAATCCAGACGAATTTGCCGGCATGCCTCCAAGCCCCCCATCCCGGGCATGGAAATATCGAGAAGCACCGCATCGAACTGTTGCTTTCTCAAGGTCGCGATCGCTTCCTCTCCACAAACTGCCTGTTCGACTACAAAACCCAGAGCACTCAGAGTTGTAGCGAGTGCATGGCGGATCGCCGCGTCATCGTCAACCACCAGCACCGTACCGATCGACTCACTCATAGACCTTCCTTTGAATAGCGTGGCAAAGCCATTGAGAAAGTGTTTCCCGTCTCTTTTCCGCTGGTCACCCAGACTCTTCCCTTATGTGCGTCTGCCACTTTGCGGCTAATGGAGAGGCCAAGACCATTCCCCGGAGCTTTGTGACTCGCCGCCACTCCGCGATAGAAGCGCTGAAAGAGTTGCGTCCGTTCTTCGGGCGGTATATAAGGACCAAAATTAGTCACGCTTAAACAAACCTCACAAGGAGCGGCCGAGACCGAGACAGTAATCGGTCGAGATTGATCGGAGTATTTAAGAGCATTGTCGATAAATTGAGTAAATGCCAGGCCCACCATCTCCAGATCGATCTTGATAAACGCTTCCTCTCGCAGGTTTTCTACATGAATCTCATGTCCCCTCAAAACGTCCCTTAAGTTCGCTAGGACTGTATCAACGAACTCGTTAGCATCGATGAGCTCAGTGCATGGCTTCACCTTCGCACTATCCAGTCGCGACATCCGCACCAGTCGCGTCGTCAAAGAGCTCAACCGGCTAACCTCAGAATCAACAAGTGACACCAAATCCAGCTGGACTGGGGCTAGGCCGCCAATCTCTATCAGCCCGCTTGCCGCGGCGCGCAGCGCGGTTAAAGGTGTCTTATATTCGTGAGCCAGCGCGTCTAATACGGCTGTTCTCAACTGCTCCACCTTACGCTCCGCCTTAGCTTGGTTTTCCCTATCCATCGAACGAGCTCGCTCCAAGGCGATCGATACGAGAGACGAAATGGCATCGACGGTAAGGGGCGACAACGATTGGCTCCTCAATCCAAGAGAACCCAGCAACTGCGTACCCTCGTGAAGCCTCCGAATAAGATTTGAACCGCTCTGGATCAGCCCTTCGTCCTTACCAAAGTAGGCCGCTCGTATTTCAGCCTCCAATTCGTCCCTGCCGTTCAACCCAGCCGAGTAAAGCCGTTCATCAAACCCATCTAACAGCGCCACCGTCTCTACGCCAAAGATGCGCTCGATGACATCTACTATTTCGCGGCCCGGCGAACCTTCTCTGGTTAACAGCAGCAACTCGAGCGAAAAGTTGTAGAGCCGCTCAACCTCCCGTTCACGGCTGACCGCATGCGCCGCATCTTCTTGAGCCTGCGTGGAAAGCCGGCTCACAATCAAAACCGATATTTCAAAAACGCAGATGGCAATCCAATTCTGTGGATCCGCGATGTACAAAGAAAATAACGGCGGCACAAAAAAGTAATTAAGGCATAGATTGGCGAAAACAGAGGCGATCGCCGCTGGCCAAAAACCGACGCGCAAGGCGATCGCCAGCACTGCCAGCAATTGCAGCAAGCTGGTGGACGTCAGATTCAAATGCGCTTCAAATGCCAGCCACGTCACCGCAGGCACCACTGCAAACGCTGTCCCTGACCGGATAACAAGACCGAACCGCCCCCTGGGAACCGCTGGGCCGCCCATCAGCCATTGCAAGATCACACTGACGCTTGACATCATTGGCAGTACTACGGAAAATACACGCCGCTTTCAAAACGGAAACCCATCCGCATAAAAAAGCCATGAAGATACCGCGAGACTCAGCCTTATTTTAATACGGTCATTATATTTGTCCCCTCAAGCTCGCGAATCGTGTGAAAACCCCGTTATGAAACGGATGTGCCCAACGCGATCACCCTGAGGAAACGCTAACACTTTCTTTATGGTTTCTTTCTGTCTGCCTCTCTAGAGTTGGATAACGGCGTCTGCAGCCACTTCAACTCCTATGACTTATCCAAACAAAACGAACGCTCTCCTTGCCGTCCTTGTCATGACGTCCTATGCCTCCGCCTTGGCCCATACTTCTCCTTCGATTGAGCAGCCAGCGGCACAGCTCGTCGAGTCCCCCGTAGCCACATCCTTCGGCGCTCCTCCGGTGGACGGCCCGGCCCCCAGCAGCACTCCCGACGCGGCGCCGCAATCACCCGTTGTCCCCATCAATCCGGCCATCACGCCAAATAGTGGAAGCAAAGAAGCAAAAGCGCTACCCCCGCCCAAAGGTTTTTGGAATCGCTTTGCGCAAGCGTATCTTGATGACTGGCATCCCGCGCCCGGTCCTGACACCGCCGCACCGTTTCGCGGTTATCCTGCGCCAATCTCGAATCCCCCCTATCCTTTCACCGTATGGCCCATCGGTGGCACTCCTTGGATCGGTTACCCCAATGCAACGGCATATCCACTAACCACCGCATTGTTGAATGGCCCTCACGGCGATTGGTGGAAAAAGGCAAACATTCAAATCTATGGTTGGCTCGATCTTGGGATGAACATCAGTACCTCTAACGCCAAACCCTACGGCAATTCGCCGGCCGCTTATGCCGAAGCCCCCAACACCTTTCAAGTGGACCAGGCCACCCTCTACTTTGAAAGGACTCCAGATACCATCCAAACCGACCACTTCGACTGGGGTTTTCGTTTCACTAACCTCTACGGCCTCGATTACCGCTTTACAACCGCGGAAGGTTACTTCAGCCAACAACTCCTGAATAACCCAAAGGCAAATGGGTCCATCGGTAACAAATATGGGTACGACCCGGTCATGGCCTACGTAGACCTCTATTTCCCCAAACTCGGGAACGGCACCGACGTTCGAATCGGCCGCTATATTTCTCTCCCCGACATTGAAGCCCAATTAGCGCCCAATAACTACACCTATACCCATTCGCTCACCTACACATACGATTGCTATACCCAAACGGGCATCAACATGACAACGAAATGGAGCAACCATTGGACGACACAGGTTGGTTTATCGGGCGGTTGCGAGGCGGCGCCCTGGGCCAAAGATGCCGCTCTCACCGGCAATGCCTGCGTCGGTTACACTTGGTCCGAGGGCGGCGATAACGTCTACATCTGCGCCAACTCCATCAATAGCGGCAAATATAACTACAATAATTTGTCCGCTTACTATACCACCTGGTATCACAAGTTCGGAAAGTCATATTGGCACATGGATTGGGAGACTTGGTATCAATACATGAAAGACACGCCCAACGTCAACAATCCAGCAGCCGCGTCCTTACTCATCACCAATTCAAATGGCGCTGTCTGCAAATACGCTAGCGAATTGACCTGTTTTGCCCCCGAGTGGGCCACCGTCCACTACATCACCAGACAGCTAGGCAAGCACGATGCCCTCATCGTCCGCAATGAATACATGGACGATATTAAGGGCCAGCGCACTGGCTTTGCCACGAAATACACCGAGCACGACATCTCCTGGAATCACTGGATTGGCAGCACCGTGGTCTTTCGTCCTGAGCTTAGATATGAACATGCCTACGACGCGACGGCCTATAACAACGGCACCAAGAAAAGCCAATTCATGTTTGCCGCCGACGTCATCTGGTTCTATTAGCAGGCTATTTGCGCGGTGGCCGTTGTTACTCAATGGCGGATCGGCTCAAAACGGAACGAATAGCCGATCCCCACAATGTGATCAACCGCCGCCGCCGAAAGCCCGACACCCGCGTGAAAGTCAACCTGCTGATCGTTTGTGAGTTTGTAAGATGTCCCGGCATGCAGTAAATGCTGCGCACCCTCCCCACCCGCAAAAGTCCCCGCGTATTCAAGAAACGCGTCCCAACGTTTCGTCAATTGCCGGTCCATCAAGAAGGTAACCTGTCCCAGGGGCACTCTCTTCGTACCTTGCGTTGGCAGGAAAAACGAAAACATCCCAGCCGCTGTCCAATTCGCCGAAACTCCCCGTGACCACGGCAACTGGAACTGTGGATCGTACCCATGGCTGGAAAGGCGATGGGCCCCGGTCGGTACGCTCACACTTGCCACCAGCGACACATCAAAGCCATGAACCGGACCCAGTTGCTGCTTCAAACCGATTAGTAAATCCCCGAAGCCCGAACCATAACCCGCACCCGCATTGAAGTTATCGTAGTAATCGGGTGTCGTAAGTCGCAGTTCTGTTTTGCTGGTCACGCCATAACGAATCAAGGTCTCCGGCAAATCGAAGCTCTCTTGGCCGGGCGTACCCGTTTCCAAAAAGCCATTTTCAAAAACCAGAACGCCCGTTCCCACAACCGTGCTGGCATCCGTAATTGCCGGCCGGTCCGTTGTAATCGGACCCCGGCCCGCATTCGCCGCATCCTGCGCGAAGATAGACCCGGCACCCATCACAAGAAGAAAGAAAAATGGCCCGGAACGCAATGCGGAGCTTATCTTGAGCGCCCTCGCACCACTACATACGATTGTGTCAATTCCTTCACATCCAATTCCCCGTCTTTATTAATGTCCAACCGCTCGAATTCCTCTTCCATGAAGTGCATGAATTCTTGCTTGGACACTTTGCCGCTCTTGTCTGTATCCATCAACAAAAGCATCCGTTTGGCCTCTCGCTCCCCAATCGCTAACTTCTTTTCTTCCTTCGCCGTCTGCTGGGGCGTCGCTGGATCTCCCTGGCGTCCGCCCAGGTTCCCGCCGAAAAGCGCGCCGGCGATCAACAGCACAATACCAATCTTCTTCATTTGGATTATCCTTTGCTATTAACCAATCACACTTCCGCCCTTCTGTGCAAGGATCTTCCACACACAAGAAGGCCGTAACCATTAGCGCGAAGCGATTTCCGCCGGATATCCCTTGTCCGCCCAGTCCCTGTCAAAACCCGTGTTGAGCTTCAAGACCTTGATATGGACAAAGCCCAAATCCTTCAAAATTTTGTAAGCGGGCCGGATATTCGGGCACAAAGAAAACGGGCGGCATCCACAGTAGATGGTGATTTCCGCGTCATGCGGAAGATCTTTCACCGCTTCGGCCAGAAGTTCCTGCCCCTTCAACTTGGTAACCGGTCCCCCAAAAACAGCCCGCGGAATGTGGATTCCCTTATACGATTTCCGCGCACCCACATACACAATGTGCAACTGCGGATCGAAAGTCTTTAAGCGCGCCTCTAACGTGGGAGGCGCCAGGACCTCAGACAAAGTCCACGGATCGTCGTCAGATGCCTGCTGCTGCAACTGCTGCTGACGGCGGCTATCCGACATGCCGGATGCCGTCAGACAGAGAAGGAATGCGCAAAAACTAATTTGATGTCTCACTGTTGTTGTTAGCCTAGACCGATCAGGAAAAACGTTCCGAGCCGCCGCGTTAGTTCCCCGCCGGCCGCGGCTTTGCCAGCAGCGTTGCGGAGGCGGGTGGTACTGCCGGCGAGGAGCCTTGACCCGCTGCATCTTTCGCCGAAACCGTCACGGCCGATATCACTTCCGGCGTCACGCCCATCTCCGTCAAGATCCCGTCATAATGTGCCGCCAGCGCCGCGCTCTCGTCCGCTTTCTTCAGACAGCTTTGATATTCCCGATCCGCCGCATCCGCCCGTGAGATCGTCTTCGTAGCCATCGCGTACCGGCCATTCAGGCTGGCATACGCATCAAGCGTTTTCTGCGCCTTGTTCCGAAAAACGAGCTCTTGGTAATGATAGTGAGTCGCCAACCGCTGAAAGTCTTTCGCGCTCGACGCGTTCTTGACAAGGCTCTGCAACTCCTTGCGGCTCAGAAGCTCTCGCTCTTGCCCCGCCGCGTTCCTCGGGACCATTCCCATCGCCATCACCAAAATCATGAGGCCGGTACTCGTCAGCACATCCCTTCGAGTCATTCCCAGAGGCTCCTTTACTTCCGAAGTATGGAGCCGCACTCATCAGGAAGGCATAAGGGTTATTGACTGAATAACGCCCTGGAGGGCCCAACTAGATAAGGAATGCGTGAGGTGCCACGCTCCGCACGGCCTATCTTCAGCCTGATCAACGAGTTGACTTCTGATGAAGTACTTATGAGTCCCGATAAAATCCTTCGATACGCCCAATCAGACCCGCAAACAAAACATTTCCGTGATTTAGCTCGGAGGGACGGGTCTTTCCGCTGCCGCCAACTTCGAAGCTGCCGTCGGGATTCTGTTTGACGAGTACGCCCGCTCTGATCTCGAGTGGATCAATGCGGAATCCTGATCTTTGGTCAACCAGATCTTTGCGGCCGTCGCGCGGCCGAGCTTCGTCTTCGTCGCGGTTCGGCACGACATCGACGGCGATAATTTCCGAAACGTAGGCACGCTCAAACTTGGCTCCCAGGCCACCCGGTTTTAGTGGTGAGCCCCACATGCCGAAAAGCAGGGCCGTTGGGCACAATTCGTAAATGGGGGTGGCGTTCCAAAGGTTTGCTTTGCTCCAACGCTGCGCATAGGCTGACTGAGAGAAGCGCGTCTTGCCATCAACAAGACTGTCACGCAGGATGGCGTCGGCTAGGCGGTGCGGGACATCTAGAGTCGTTAGCTTCGGAATGTCTTTTAGCAAGTTGGCGTTCGCGGAACTAAAGTCCACTTCAATGAGCGGCAAGCTGATTTTGCCGTCTTCGACGGCCCGCTTCAGAGCTTCTTCCGCTCTGTTGCTCTGGGACTGCACCGAGCCCAGGAGCACGCAGTTGACAAGGGTGCCGTCGGGCATGCGCCTTTTTTCCGTGGCGTACACACCGCCGGAATATGTTGCCGGGAAGAGCTTCCCGCCTGGGCCCTCTGCTGGCTGCAAATGAGTGATGGAGCGGAAAGGCGGCAGCCGACCCACTTACCGCCTCCGTCAAGTCTTGCAAAGTCAAAGTAGCTGACATGGAGTACCTCCGTACTTTCGTTCAAGATGTTACTAAAGTTGGAATGGGCGGCAACGCGCCCACGGTGTTTGCCAAGAACGCCGTCTTGGCGGCGAGTGACCGTCAGGACGGGCTAGGTTGGAGGACGGTAACGTATTCGCAGCAATATCGAAGCTCCGGATACGGATCTAACTCTCAATCGGAGACACTGCGGCGCCGGTCGGCTTATATGTCGCGATCTGATGCGTTTCTTGCGTGTTTTCAACTATGCTCCTTGCGGAGCCCGGCAGGATGCACCAAGATCCAGGTGTTGGGTGGGTCTGAGGCTTCATCGGATCCGCGCTCCCAGAGGCCGCCTCGGTGACCTATAACGGATTTTGAAGGCCAGGCGCGAACACCCAATAAAATTAGCCCTAGGCAATCGTGCGCATCTCTTCAATGAAGTTTCCTTAGTCCCAGGTAGTCGTGAGTATAGAGTTGTTTGATACACAAGAATGCCTGAACGACCATGCCTTGCGCGTGGAATCCAACGACCACGTGGCCAGCGGCAGCGGCCTAATCGACGAATACGAAACATCGAAAGGCCGAAAGGCCGAAAGGCGATCCAAGGCCCCATCGGCCGCTAGCCAGCGCTCTACGAACAAACCAGCGTTCGCGTCACCTTCTCCGTCGCATCATCCACTTCAACCCAAACCATCACCCGAAAAGACCGCGCGGTCGATGTCTGGATGAACCAAGCCGGCCCACTCCTCGGCAGCTTTTTCATCGAGTACGGCGGCACTTTCGTGCACTCCAGAATGATGATTTCATCGGTTTCACCGGCTGCTCGCAAAGCGTCAAGTGCATTCTGTTGTATCCGGTCTCTGTGCGGATCAGCAAGAAAATTCACCCACCAGTTCTTAAATCTCTTAACCATTTTGACTCAGCTGCCGACCTTACCTCGTCGCTGGCAACCATTCGTAATGTGGCACAGGTTTTCCAATTGACCTTGGCTCGAGCCGAACATAGTAGCGCTTCCCGGAAACATAGAAAACACCAATTAAAGTTGAACTGGCAGCCCCAGCCGTACCGGAGAACATCGAAATCTTCACATAGTTATTTTTGATGGGAAACGAAATGCCCGACCAAATGCCTGAAACGCCATTCGCTCGGGTTTGAGCGTAACCCTCCGCCAACGCCTCTTCTAGATATTTTAGAAGATAGAGCCGCTGGTACGCTGTCATTCCGGCCGACGCGCGGAACTCAAGTAACGTTCCGAATCGCGGGGAGAAAAAGCGATGAACCATCTCGTGTAAGATCGTTAGATATTTTTCCTCCGCCGTAAACTTTGTCCAAACGGCAGTAGGACCATTCGGCCCAGGAACGCTGACATAACCCTCGCGCGCAATCGTGATTCTACCGAAAGGGTCTGTCTCTCCCCTGACCCACCCGACGTTGTTTCCTGTTCCCAGCGTTTTTTGAAAGCTGATTTTAAGCGGACCCTTGAGCGGCGCTGGACCTGCCGGAAGCAGGTGCGGCCGCATTGTTTGCAAACGCTTAATCTTGATCTTGATCTCGCCCAGGTCCTTCCTCATGAGCAGCGCCAAAATCACCTCTACGCCGGCCTCAACGATTGCCTTGCCCAAGTACTGTGCCGCTTCATCTAGATCAGCCTCGCTCTTCGCGCGGATTGTCTTGCTCGATGCTGTAACTAAATCGCTCGCAAACTCGATGCCATTCTTCCCCAGCGCCACCACGCCCACGGCAAGCATAATAACATCGACCAACTCCCCCACTCCGAAAAGCTGCGCCACGCCCCAAGCCACCATTGTGGCCGCCATAATTTCCAGCGCCCGCCGCGTAATCATTTGCTCCAGCATCTGCTGCGCATCGGGTCCAACATACTTTCCCGATCTTGTGAAGACTTCTTGTAATTTCTCAGTGGTAGATAATGACGAAATCGAGGCTAAGGTTGTTGGCATGATGGCTTTCCGAGTAAGCTTTGGAATATCCTAGCATTTTCAGGCCAAAAAAGGCAGGAAATTCTAATGTAAACTAGCCAACACTTCACCTCCGCTCCACTCTATGACTTCCTCCATCGGTTCTATCCGTGTTTATCCGTGTTCATCCGCAGCCAAAAGTTCTGGAGTTTTCCCGCCTGAAAAATTCAACTCACTCTGCCGCCGGAGACCGTCCGCTAATGAGCGCAGGGCCAATCTTCGCAGCCGCCGCCGTTTCACTCTTTCTCGCCTCTCTGGCCTCGTGTCAAGACTCCGCGCCAACTCCCATGGCGAAGCAATCCTCCCACGTCATCTATGTCAGCCGTAACGCAAAGTACCAACTAACTCTCCAAGTCCACGGCTGGATCCATCACGCCGCCAATCCCCGCATCAACGAATACGAACCCAGCTACCTCACTCTCACCGACGACCACACTGGCCTCAGAGCCAAGCAATCATTACCCGGCGGTCATCCCCTATTAATCAATTCGCTCATAAAAGCGGGCGTGTGGTCCCCCGACAGCGAATGGCTGGTCCTCCCGCAGTCCGAAAGCCTGCTCGGTCTCCAGATCCTCCAAGCCCGCACCGCCCTTGAAGAACTGAAAACACACCGCCCGAAGGAGTTCCTTCACCTAATAAGTAAAAAGTCCCTAAGTATAAGCTTCCACGGCTGGGACTCGCCCGATCAATTGAAGCTCACCGTTTTCCGCGAGGGCGAGGACGCACTCTACACATTTAGCCTGAACGACCAGACCCTGAGCCTCGAATCCAACGACCATGTGGCCAGCGGCAGCGGCTTAATCGACGAATACGAAACATCGAAAGGCCGCAAGGCGATCCAAGGCCCCATCGGCCGCTAAACAGCGTCCTACGAACAAGCCAGCGTTCGCGTCACCTTCTCCGTCGCATCATCCACTTCAAGCGCATTCTGCTCTATTCGCTCTCTGTGCGGATCAGAAAGGAAATTCGCCCACCAGTTCTTAAATCTCTTCACCATTTTGACTCAGCTACCGGCGCGCGAAACTCACGTAACAATCCCCGCTCCAATCCATCACTTCATCGATAGGCTTTTATCTGCGTTTATCTGCGTTCATCTGCGGCGAAAAGGTTTCGCAGCTCTGATAGCACCTGTACGTAACGCTACCAAGCGGCGGTACAGGACTTGGCGCACCATTTGGTACGACAGAAGTAGCCAATGGCAGACATCACTTCGGATTCGCAAAGCTATCACGATCTCTTGTCCCGCTTGAAAAACCAGATTCGAAGGGCTCAGCTGAGCGCCGCCGTTGCCGTGAACCAAGAGCTGATACTGCTCTACTGGGGTATTGGCAGGGAGATTCTCAACCGCCAAAAAGAAGATGGCTGGGGAACGGGCGTCATCGAGAGATTGGCAAAAGATCTCCGCTCAGAATTCCCCGACATGCAAGGCCTCTCGGCCCGTAACCTCGGCTATATGAAGGCTTTCGCCAACGCTTGGCCCGAGGAGCCAATTTTGCAGCTGCTTGCTGCAAAATTACCCTGGTTTCACAATTGCGTGCTGCTGGACAAGGTGAAGAACCCGACTGAGCGTGTTTGGTACATCCAACAAGCTCTGCAAAACGGCTGGAGCCGAAACGTCCTAGTTCTCCAAATACAAGGCGAACTTTACAAGCGCCAAGGCAAAGCGATCACCAACTTCCGAGCCACGCTGCCAAAACCCCAATCCGATCTCGCTCAGCAAGTCATCAAAGATCCTTACAACTTTGATTTCCTCACACTCACAAATGAAGCCCAAGAGCGCGATCTCGAACGCGGATTACTCGCCCATCTCCGCCAATTCCTTATTGAAATGGGCGTAGGCTTTGCCTTCGTAGGTAATCAGGTGCCAATTGAGGTCGGCGGCGAGGGCTTTAAGATTGACCTGCTCTTCTATCACTTGAAACTCCGCGCCTTTGTTGTCATCGATCTAAAAATGGGTGCCTTCAAACCCGAATATGCCGGCAAAATGAACTTCTACTTGTCCGCCGTTGACGACCTGCTTCGGCATCCAGATGACAAGCCGAGCCTCGGCCTAATTCTCTGCAAGGCCAAAAATGGAATCGTAGCGGAATACGCGCTCCGCGATATCGCTAAACCACTCGGCATCTCGGAATTCAAACATCTAGAAAAGCTGCCGGAGCAATTAAAAGGCACGCTGCCTACCATCGAAGAGCTGGAGGCTGAATTGGCTACCTCGCCAAAGCCGTCAGCAGACTAAATCCACTCCATCATCAATCCCCTCTCACTCCGCCCTCACCGCTTCCCCCCAAACTCAAAATTAACCGCCACCTTCGTTACCACCTCCGTCGGCACGCCACGCTCCATCGGCACACTCCAAACCCACTGCTTCACCGCATCCACCGCCGCATTCACCAGCAGTGGATGCCCGCTCCGTAACTCCACCGTCTCCACATGCCCGTCCTTCCCAATCTTGACCGCCAGTTCAACCGTGCCGCCAACCCGCGCCGCTTTCGCAGCAGCGGGATAAACCGGTTCCACCTTCTTAACCAGCCGCAAGTTCATAGGGGCAATCCGCAGCGGGTCCGGCGGCTTCGTTCGCACATCCTTCCATTTCCATACTTCGCAAGGGGCATTGCCGCCGAAGGCCTGCGAAACCTCCAGCATTTTCGCATCAGGCGTTACGTCTTTTGTCTCCGCTCGCCCCGCTACCAGTAAGTTGTCGTTATAAGCGTTGGAGAAATCGAAAAGCATCGGTTGCTCGCTAATATTTCCTTCCACGCTAGCCCCCAACGCTAAGCCCCTCAACGGAAGCACCCGCGTGTCGTGACCCCCGCTGATACCGCCGCCGCTCACCGCATCGCGCCACAGTTCGGGCACGCGCAGGACCGCATAATGCAGCCACTCCGCAAGCGTAATCTTGCCGTCTTTCGGCTGTAGATCAGCTCGTTGGCTCTCTAACCCGTCATGCGTCAACGCATAAGTCAACAAACCCTGTCCAATATCGCTGCTTTCTAACGCGAAATTGTCGCCTTGCGTGGCGGCCAGCACCGCAATCCCCTTGTCGTAGGCCAGTTGTCCCAAACCTCTACTGCCCATCGGACCCGGCCGGAAGCCTTCTCCCTCAATACTCGCCGCCGATTGGCATGCATCGATAATCAACACAATGTGGTCCGAATCAATGTCCTTGAGCCACTCCGAAAGTTCTTCGCTGCTGATCGAATCCTTCAGCAATTGTTTGCGCTTCGCCTCCGTCAATCCCTTCAAACTGCCAAGGCTCTTACCGGCGTCCGAAGGCACCAGATAGAACCGCCCACTAAGATCCGCGTAACCGTGTCCCGAGAAACTAATAACCACCAGATCATCCGGTCGCGCCTCATTCATGCCATGTAACTTGAGCCGGTTGAAAGCATCATGAATGGCCGCCTTCGACGCACCTTCCGGGTGTCTCTCATCCGACACTAATTCCGTCGCATTTACTTTTTCGAATTGCCCTGTTTCCTGCAGCTTCCCGCTCAGAATCTTTGCAATTTGATGCGCATCGTTCGCCGCATATTTCAATTGCAGCTCGGGCAGCGGCGAAACACTCACTCCAACATTGACCAGCCACGCGTTTCTTCCCTCAGGCCAATTCCGCCGCGCCGGGTGCCATTCAGGAGATGCAGCGGCGCCCATCGACATATTCGCACAACTGTAATATCTTTGGTAAGCCGTCTCACTCTTCACCCCGTCTCTTCCAAAAGCATAGGCGGAAAACACATTGTCATCATTTTGGGGGAGCCGAATGTGGTGAAACTCATAAACACCTCCGCCATTTATTAGATTCATTTCTCGCCGGCTGGCTGAGCCGACTAACTTGCCGTTTCGAAAGACACGAACTTCTCCGGTCGATTCGGTAGCGTCATGGTCATCCATCGGAAACTTTACTTGCACTGGGACCGTAGCTTCCCACTCCGGCCCCGGCTCTGGCCGCATGTCTAAGATGGATACCGATGGCTGCCCGCGCTTCAGATTAGCAATGGGAGGGATGGGCGGCAACGGACTGCCGGCTAGGATCTGCGCCAGCAATCGCGGCTGAAAATATTCCCGCGCGAAGAATTCGAGCGGAATTGGTTTGAAGGGGTCATCCGTCGATATCCAATGCATCAATCGGCCGAAATCAAAGGAACTAGCGTCAAACCGACCCTCCGAATCCGCCACCACCCCTTTCCCATCTCGGGTCAAAGCCATGGTGGCCAACGTTTCCCCGTCCTGCGAGCGAATCATTTGTGTCACGCCGTCTGAGCGGCACACCACAAGCGTCTTCTGGTTTGGCGTGAAATACATCGACTCCACATAGCCGTCTCCCACTAACTGTTGACTCCAGATCTTTCTTGCGCCACTGGCATCCCATAACGTCAGATCCCCGCTCCATGTCGTGGTCGCAATCTTGTCTCCAGCTTTCGACAACGCCATACGCCTAATCAAATCAGGCTCGGTAATGAGTATCCGTCGGTTCCGTTGTGCCAAATCAAGTGACACAATCGTATTTCCATCGATAAACAGAAGTGACGAGCTATCCGCCGTGAAGGCCGACGTTTGCCGAGACCGGAAGACCGTCTTTACCTCCTGAGGCGCATATTGCATTCGGGTGTCCAAAACAACCAGCAAGCCGCTGGCTTTTAGATCCACCTGGTGCCTCAGATACTTTGCATAAAATTGCGCTCTCGGCACAGATCGGCCCACCAATAACCAACGCCCGTCAGCCGAAAATGCGGCATCCTGCGTTACGAGTTCCGCCCCCTTGCCACTCTTTATGACGTTCCCCTTCAAATCCATCAGCAAGGCTCCTCCGTCCGACAAACCTGCCAGGACAGACATACCGTCGGGGGACAGTGAAACCGCCGTCACAGGAGACGCGCCTGCATTGAGTTGATATCTCCTCGTATGTGTTTCTAAATCCCAAACGCTGACCGAACCGTCCGAGTGCCCCAGCGCAATCGTTTTCGAGTCCACACTGAACGCGCAACTCCAAACCGGTGAAAGATTCCCCCAGCTTCCAGAAGAACCGGTCTTGAAATCGAAGTATGTAAGGCCGGTTTTGTCGGGGATCTTTATCTTCCCAAAATCCCGCCCCTCACTGTCGAGAACATCAAAAAGATAACGCCCATCTGGCGAGAAGCATCCCACCTGGCGCGGCATCAGGGGCGATCTAAAATTGGCAACCACAATATTGGTCTTCATATCTGGCGGTGGCGGAACTAGCTTTTTTGACCGGATTTGGTCCAAGGTCATGTTGGCCAGCATATACCCCATCCTGGCTGAGTTACTCAGAGGCTCACCATGCGTCCTGAAGATAAACGCCTCTCCATTAATCCCACCCTGAAGCACGTTTTGCCCGTCATCGGAAAAGTGGAATCCAGTGAGAGCTAGTGCGCCCCCAAACGCCGATACTCTCTTCTCAGTCTTCAAATCCCAAACGAAGAGAGCCCCGTCCAGTGTTCCAACGCTGGCCAGCAGGCTGCTATCAGGAGAAAATTCCAAAAGACGCACGAGCGTCAATGCGAAACTCTTTCCTGACTGTTTCTTTTGCAGTTCCTCCGTCTTCTTCTGCTCTTCGGATGCGTACCCATGTCCGGGTAAAACCGCGGTCTCCGTTCCAGTCTCCGTATTCCAAAGGTGAATCGCGCCTTCTGCGCCGCCGGCCGTCGCCACCAGCGCACCATTAGGCGAGATCGCCATCGCGTCAATCTTCACACCGGCTGCCCCAAAGGTCGCCACTTTCGTCCCACTCTTCAAATTCCATAATTGCGCCTGTAAAAGCCCATCAGGTCCAATCATCGGAATCAGCACTCGCGCGCCATCGCTGGTACATGTCAATCGCGGCGCGGCCGAACTGGGCGAGAAGGTCTTCGCATCGTGCAGGTTCAAAAGCTCCGTCCAATCGCCCGTGTTCCGCAAGGCCAAGCCCCCATCGCTCTCTCGCGTCAGAGCAATCGGCGCGCTGCTACAGATGTCCAAGATCGGATGATTCACGTTCAAAACCTGGCGGCTTCGAATGTCCAGCATCTGACCCGACTTTGTCCCCTTGTGCGCGCCGATCAGAACGCGCTCGCCCATAAACGCGAACGAAGTAATCTGCTGCCAGTCGCCCGACACCTGAAAGAGTTGCCGCTGCGAAGCCACGTCCCACAGCGTGATCAGGCCATCGCTTCCTGTAATCGCCCATCGCTTATCGGGAGAAAGCGCCAGTGCTTCCACTGCGTTCGAATGTCCAATCTGCACCTCGAGTCGCACCGCGGCGCCATCGGCTGAAACCACCAGCGCTGGAATCATCACCGCCAAACACTTCCAGATCTGAACCATCGCTCTACTTGCCATAAAGGTCCTTTTCCATTTCCTGCAGCAGCGCCCGGTACGCCTGCGGATGCCCAGCCCGTTTCATCGCCGCTCTGATTTCGTCCACCGCATTTTCAAGTAGACCGAGCTTCCAATCAATAGCCGCCAGAACAGCCAAAGAATCCGGATCGCTCGCTAAAAACTGCGTCAAACGCTTCCGTTCATCCAGCTCTTTTTGTTCCAGCGTCTTGAAATACGCTTGCGTCGCCAGCGTGTTGCCAATGTCGCCCAAAGCCTGCACCCGCCACACGTAGCGTCGCCCCGCCTTCAACAATCCCGGCGGCGCCGGCAGCGTCGTTTCACGCCTTCGCACTCGCCATAAAACAGCTCCGCTTTCATCCGCCACTGTGATTTCGTGCTCTAAACCCTTTTGCGCAGTTTCAAACTGAAAAGAAGTGGCGTCGGGCAAAGTACGAAAAGGATCTCGCGGAAACATTCTCCTCGGAAGGTAAACATCGCGCACACCCGTGACTGCCGCTTCGGACGAATCGGAACCCTGGCCCGCGATACCCACAATTTTCGGCAGAGCCGGTAACGCCGGCAGTTCGCGCACAACGCCGCTGAGTTTTTGAATCAAATGGTTCTGCACAACCGCCCGCGCCGGCCCTTCCATCACGTATCGATGCCCGTCTAAGAGCACCAGAATCGCCCGCGTATCGCGCTTCAACTCCAAAGTAGAGTTGAGCCTCACCCAGTCAAACGTATGTAACGGCGCTTTCTGGCCCGCCGCGCTGCGAGCCATCGCGCTTCCGCTCAAGAACGCAACAATTGCCACCGGTTCAGTCTGCGCGCTGGGACCAGTCCCAACCGCCCCGTTTGTACGGTAAGCAACAGAACCAGAAGTGAATAGAACATGGCTGTCTCCTCCTATTCAGCGGGCCCAAAGCAGTAGGTAAGCTTCCTGCCATCATAGGGCAACGCCGTCCCATATGAATCGCCGTCACCCTGTGCAATCCGAAGGTAAGCAGCGTCATGCCCCGCCCACGCGCATCCCCTTCATCCTGTTGGCATACCATCCCAGAGCCCTCAGGGCCGCCGTCCAATCTCCCCGGCTTCTCTCGACTTCGGTTCATCGAACCCCTCCACAGAGTAAAGCGGAATTTAGAGAGCTGGCGAGACAAAAGATCGCCAACCCAAACCGGTAGCAGTACCGGGTCTTACGCCGCTCTCCTGGGCTTGTGTATGGCGCGAAAGGTGCTCCATAAGACAACTGGCTTAGTTGAAAGAGGGAGCGAAAGCCGCATATAATGACTCTCAATGCGGAGGCTCGCCCTATTATTTCGCCGTTACCGGTCCGCGTTTGTATTGTGCCTCTTAAGCGTCGGCATCCCGTTTGCGTTAGACGTCGGACCCGACTTTCGTTCGCCATTCTAAAGGTTGCGGCAGTGACGACGATTCCGGTCTAGGTGCAGGCCGCTACTATTTTCGATTGACCCGATTTGACAGAGGAACCGTTCGCAACAGGTTCACCAAGCCACTAGCCACCGAAGGCGAAGCCTCCGAAGGTAAGCAAACAATGGTCAATGCCTGCCTCTCCAGGGAACTGGATTCCCGGCTCATCACCGCCATGTTGCCCGCCCACCCTCGTGTCATTGTGCTCGATACGTTTCACTGGGAGGCAGATTGCCCATCCACGGATCCGCTTCCCTCCATCTCGTCTCATCCATGCAAGAAGCTGTGAACTCCCGGACGCACATGATTCTTGCCCTAAGCGATTTCACTCAACCAGATCTCGAACAGAAACGCCTGACAAACCTAGTTCCCCGCACACCTACAAGATACCGAAGCAATCTTGGCCCCCGGCCAGTGGCTTCCATTGCCCAAGGGCCATACGTACATTACGCCCTTGCTCGAATTGGCTGCGACATTCGTGAGATCCCGTTGTCCTGGGACACGTTCGTTCCCGCGTCGGGGATACAGGCAACCACAAGACCTATTTAGAACGAACTTGCGTTCATCCAAGACAATTCCCTATCTGGCCAAGTCCGCGTCAGACGTATTCGATCCCAGCGCGACGCAGCAAAGCGCCGTCCGAAAAGCAACAACGGCGGCGCAGAACTCATGGTGCCTTTTCTCAACGAGGAAGAGTTTCATCCGCTATCGGGCAACTCGCCTCCTATGCGGCTCCGAAGCAGGACCCGGCGGCTGGGAAAACTGTAAACCAGTCGGGCTCGACCCGAAGATTCAAGATGAATTCAGCGGGAAGATCATTGTTATCTGCGCCATCTCTGAAGATTTGCACCAAGCCCCCGGCGGCAGCGCGATCCCGGCTGGCGTCATTCTCGCCAGTTACATTGAAAGTCTTCTTATAAACTCCTACTATCTGTATGGCGGAGGAGAGGCGGGACTCTTTGTCAGCCTACTCTGGTTTGTGGTAATTTACCTGATTTGGGAGCGGCTTGACTCGTCGCCACTGTACGCATTACTTATTTCCATAACCGCCAGCATCATATTCATCGTCTTAATTCACGTAGTCTTCGCAAAGCTGTTTAATGAATGGTTGGTACTCTGGCCGCCGGAGTGATCGCAATCATTCGGGAAGTTAACAGAGTCACTTCTGAAACGAAAGGAAGCAACATCACCGTGAGCAAACCCCTCCTAGGAATCGTCTTTGTACCCTGTGCCGGAATTCGATTCAGCTTCAGAATCATGGTCCCCATAGGCCACAAACTTTTGGTTGACACGCAAATGAAAGCAACGAAGTGACAAACCGTTACCCGTCAGCAGGCACGGACACAACAAGCAAGCCCAAACCACCCAAGAAGAAAAAGAAAAACAAGAAAAGAGGTCCAACCGGAACTGCCAAACTCGATGGTGCAACGAGGCCGGGCGAACCCGGAGTCGTAGGCTTTTAGCTGCATCTGTAGTGCCCGAACGGCCATAAGTGCTCGCTGATTGAACTGCTTTTGCGACGCATCGCCGAGGCCCGGACACACCCGCTTCAACAAGCTTCGGTGGAACCTCCCATTGTCCGCACTTACAGCGGATCTTGCATGTGCGTCACCCTTATGCCAAAATGAGTGACCGCACAGACGGAGGTTACCTAAAAATGAGTGTGAAATACCTTACTGATCCTAATCACAATGGCTGGACCTTGGCCGTTCCGACGGAACCCAGCCCCGCCTCGTCCAGGCTCATCCCAAGCTCGGAATATCACTGCCTTGGACACTAAAAGTAAATGTAACGAAGAGCGACGCCGCCCGGGATTACTTCGAAATCTTGGAAGGCGTACGCAAAGGCGCCAAAGCGAGTCTAAAACTCGCGTCAGGCACCGGTTCCTTTCTAACTGACACAAATCCACAAAAAGGGCCCGGCCTCGTAAGGTTGAGCCGCAAGAATCAGCAGCTTTGGTACGGATCGAAAGGCCCGATCAACGCATTTTCGGAATCCAGCAATCCCGTGCCACTAGGAACGTACGACCTCGAAATTCCCGATGCTCCACACGAAGATTACTACCCGGAAAGCTCAACCTATCAGCAAGTGTGGTTTCGAATCGGTCATCACGGCGACCGCTATCTTCACCTGGGTACCATTTCACATGGCTGCGCAACGGTCCGCCCCTGGCTCCCCGATCTAAGACCGATCAACGCTTCGCCTTGCGCAGTAGCTCCGAGCTGGGACTGCCCGCCCCAGGAACGCCCACTGCCTTCGGAAGTTGGGACGATCTATGCCGCTATTTGTTACCCTGCCGGAAGGGAGACGGCGTGAATGTCGGAACATTGCAAGTCATCGATTAACATAGCGAGAGTTCTTCTCTTCATCCTGTCCGTTTCCTGCTGCGCCTGTGCGCAGCAGCCCGCGCTGCAATTAGCATCACAGGGAAAGCCCCTCTCCGCCGCCGCCGTCTATACCTGCTCGGCCATCACGCAAGAGTTCAAGTGCGTCTCCGCAGTCGCAGACGACACCGCGCACCTTAGTGAAATTCCAACGCCGGCATCGTTCAATCTAACGGGACATCAGCGTGACAAAGAAGAAAAAAGCGCTCGCCGTCGAATTCTACATCGCTGAAGAAAAAACCCTGCTGGACGATCCCAAGTACACAAAGCTCGACGCGGTACAAGAAAAGCTCACCCTTCCGCCCGATCCCGAACGTCGCGTCCGTAATCGCCATCTACCCAAACGGCCAAAAAGTCAAGACGAAAGTCGTTTGGCTTCTCGCGCCAATTCAGTCAGCAGCAAGCTCCCGCTAACCGATCGCATCCTCACTAGGGCAGCCAGATACCCCAAGAGTTAGTCCTCGCTTCGTCCAATCAGCTTGTTATGTCCCACCTATAATGGTCGTACCTCACAAATGAAAACCGTAATGCGATGATTTTGAAGGCACTCTTCTTGCATAGGCGAGGGCCTGTCGGCTCTTGGACTGCCAGGTCCTGAACAGCCGCGTTTGGGAGTATCTGGAGGCAGGGTGAACGTTTTTGATCTCGACCGCTCGATTATTGATGACTATGCGCGATTCGCCCGTTCTTTTAGATAGATTCGCGCAGAAGACATCCGCAAGCAGGTCGATGAACTTTATAGGGGCGAGAAGTTTTGGCCGGAACCACTCATCAGCATTAATCCAAACTATGAGCGCGATAAAGAAATCTCGGACTTAGTCGCGGAGGGCACGCTGCATCCGAATACCGAAAAGATTTTTCGGTCAGACGGAGCCCCGCTGAAGTTATACCGGCACCAAGCGCAAGCCGTAGCCAAAGCGGTCAACGGAACCAGCTTCGTTGTCACCACCGGTACGGGATCGGGCAAGTCGTTGTGCTTTTTTGTCCCAATCATCGATGCAGCCGTGCGAGCGCGAGCCGCTGGCGAAGCGCCGCGAACGCGCGCCATCATCGTCTACCCGATGAATGCCCTGGCCAACAGCCAGATGCAGGAACTGGCGAAATACATCGAGCAGTCCGGATTGCCGGAAGATCTGCGGCCGACGTTTGAGCGGTACACGGGCCAAGAGAGCAAAACGGAGCGCGAGCGAATCAGCAAGTCCAAACCAGATATCCTGCTCACTAACTTCATGATGCTCGAGCTCTTAATGATCCGGCAAAATGAGAGCGATCAAAAGCAGCCATCGCCAATGCGGCCGGCCTAGACTTCTTGGTTTTGGATGAGCTGCACACTTACCGCGGAAGGCAAGGCGCAGACGTTGCCATGCTCGTGCGGCGCGTACGAGACCGTCTTTGCCGCGACAAAGCGCCCGTGTGCATCGGCACCTCCGCCACGATGGCCAGCGAGGGCGGCGATGAAGTTCGAGCCTTGGAGGTTTCCGAAGTCGCCAGCCGCTTATTCGGCGTAAAGGTTCCACCCGACGCCGTCATAGACGAGGCGCTTGACAGAGCCACCGATCAGGAACATAAGCTCAACGCAAAAGAGTTGGCGAAGGTTGTAGAGGAAGATTTGCCGGCTGGCCTGAGCGATGCCAAACTCAAGCAGCATCCGCTGGCGATTTGGATTGAGACGCAGATCGGCCTCGACGACGGGCAAAAGCTAAAGAGACGGCCACCCATTACGATCAGCGCGGCGGCGCAGCGACTCGCTGAGGATAGCGGCAAGGCCGAGGCGCGCTGCCGCGAGCAGATCCAAAACATGCTCACGCTGATGAGCCAGCCCGCCAGCGAGCGGGGCGGCTCGGGCGAGCGGGCCTTTCTGGCTTTCAAGCTTCACCGCTTTATTTCCGGCGCGGGCTTCGTTTATTCCACGCTCAAAAAGCCCGGCGAGCGTCGGGTCACTTTGGACGGGCAGAAATTCGATCCGGACGATGGGCAATCGCGGCTCTATGCAACGTTTTTCTGCCGCTCTTGCGGCCAAGAGTTCCATCCCGTCTCGTTGGTTCAGGGGGAAGGGGGCTCAACTGCAATTCCCCGGTCGATCGATGAGGCGCCCATTGACGAAGATGGGTCAACCGTCCAGCGCGGTTATCTGATGCCGCAGCCAGCGGAAGACGCTGAATATAGCTTCACCGGTGCGCCCGAAGATCTTCCGGAAGAGTGGACTGAAGATGGGCCGGGCGGAGTCAAGCGCGTTCGCAGCGAAAAGAAAAAAGCAATGCCGCGCCAGGTTTTTGTCGATGCAACGGGCGATGTCGGAGACGCCGGGCGCAGCTGTCTGTTCCTACCCGGCAAATTCCAGTTCTGCCCGTACTGCAAAGACGTGCAACCAACGCAGGCCCGCGAAATCAACAAACTCGCCGGCCTTTCGGCAGAGGGGCGAAGCTCGGCGACAACTGTTCTGGTTTCGAGCGCATTGCGCTGGATGAACCAAAAGACCAGCACCATCAGGAAAGACAAAGCAAGCTGCTGGGATTTACCGACAACCGCCAAGACGCCGCCCTGCAGGCCGGGCACTTTAACGACTTTCTCTTTGTCTCGTTGTTCCGCGCGGCCACGCTCGCGGCGGTTCGCAAGGCTGGCGAGGAAGGTTTAGGAGATGACGAATTCGGGCGCAAGGTGCAAGCAGCTTTAGGATTCACATCGGTGAATAAATCACGCCGAGCGGAATGGCTCCTGCGCCCGGAAACTCTAGGTGCCGGAGTCATTGACGCTGAACGGACGCTGGCGCGGGTGCTCACGCATCGCGTGTGGGCCGACCAGCGCCGCGGCTGGCGCTATACCAATCCCAGCCTCGAAGAATTACGTTTGGTGCGGGCAGTGTACGTGGGCCTGGATGAGTTGGCGGAAGATGCCAATGCATTTACAGAAGCGCCGCCGGAAATAGCCCGCTTGTCGGGCGAACGCCGGAAAAAGGCTTTACGCATTTTGCTTGAGACGCTCAGGCGCGGTTTGGCGGTAACCACGGAAGCCTTGGATGCGGCCGCTGTGGACGCGGTGAAAACCGCATCAAGGCAGACGTTGCGCCATCCTTGGGCGATTGGCAGCGAAGAAAATCCCCGGATTGCCGCGGCATTGATCGTGCGAGCGCCAGGGAGGATGAACGTAAAAGCTAAGGACGAACTCCTCATCTTGCGAGGTGGCCCGCAAAGCCGGTTGGCGAAGCAACTCAACCGCAAGGATCTTTGGGGCGAACGGCTAAAGCGGGATCGTTACCTCGCGGTGGTAACGTTTCTGCTGGAGCTCGCCGAGAAATATCAACTGGTGCGGAAAATTCAGACGGCGTTCGATGTCGAAGGCTGGCAACTTTCCGCTAACGCCGTACGGCTGATGGTGGGCGAGGGCGCCGCGGATCGACGCCCCGCCAATCGCGTACTTTGCCGGTTTGTATGAGACGCTCGCCCAAGCGCTCGCGGATGGCGGCGAAGGACTCTTCGGATTAGAAGGGCGCGAACACACCGCACAGGTTGAACAGCAACGGCGTCAGTGGCGCGAATGGCGTTTCCGCTGGGGACATGAAGACCAAGAAAAAATCGCAGCGAACAAAGATCTCTTGCGTGATGCCGGCGAACCAGATGTTTTTCTCCCCACGTTGTTCTGTTCGCCCACCATGGAATTGGGCGTAGATATTTCGGCGCTGAACGCGGTCTATCTACGCAACGTGCCGCCCACCCCCGCAAATTACGCGCAGCGCTCCGGACGCGCCGGCCGCTCGGGCCAAGCGGCCTTGATTGTCACCTACTGCGCCGCGCAGAGTCCGCATGACCAGAACTACTTCAGCAAACCGCAGGAGATGGTGAGCGGCATTGTCCGGCCGCCGGCTTTGGAACTAGCCAACCGGGATTTGATTGAATCGCATCTCCACGCCATTTGGTTGGCCGAATCACAACAGAACCTGCAGGAAGATATCCCACATGTTCTGGATCTAGCGAACGCCGAGCTCGATGTTAAGAACGAGATTAAAGTGAACCTAACCGCCGAAGACCTAGCGCCGAAGGCGGCCGTTTCCATGCGCCGCGTTTTGGATAGCGTTGGTGATGAACTCAGCGCCGACAAAGCTCCTTGGGCCGCCAATAAGGATGAGTTCGTGAATGGCGTGGCAGCCGACAGCTTTGATCGCTTTTCCAAAGCCTTCGGCCGCTGGCGGCAGCTTTATCAAAGCGCCCATACGCAACTGGCCGACGCCAACCGGAAATCTGAAATGCACGGCCTAGGTGCCAAAGAGCGGAACGAAGCGAAGCAAGCGCAAATGCAGGCCACAGACCAATTGGCGCTTCTGGAAAGGGCAGCGAAACGGGAAGCTCCGATTTTTCCACTTACCGGTATTTGGCCACAGAAGGGTTTCTTCCGGGCTATAACTTCCCCAGATTACCGATTTACGCTTACATCCCTGCCGTAGGCGCAGGGGCGAAAGCCGCTTACCTGCAAAGGGCCCGGTTCCTCGCGATCGCCGAATTTGGGCCGCGCAGTTTGATCTACCATGAAGGGCGCGTTTTCCGGGTGAACCGGGCAAAGCTAGCGCCCAGCGCGCGAACGGCCAACGGCACACGACTCGTAACCCGCAACCTGTTTGTCTGTGGCGATTGCGGCGCGGCGCACGAGCCGGAGCCGGAGCGCTGCGCAGTTTGCGGAGCCGGCATGAGCGCGGCAAATGCGATTCACAACGTTGTACGCATTGACAATGTTGAGACACAGGCGGCGGAGCGCATCACGGCCAATGATGAAGATAGGCAGCGGCAGGGCTTCGATATCCAAACCGTTTTCGCTTGGGTGCTGAGAGATGCCCGGCCCGACGTGAACAGCGCCCTCGCGCACGACGCCGAAGGGGATATCTTACGGATCGATTATGCCGCGGGGGCCACAATTAGCCGCGTGAACAAGGGACTCAGGCGTCGCAAAGAGAAAACCATTCTGGGGTTTAAGATCGACCCGGTTTCCGGCCGTTGGACGGGAGGCGGCAATGACGCCGATGGTGAAGAAGACCCAACACCAGACGAGCCGTCAGCGCAGTTGATCGTCCCCATCGTGACCGACAGCAAGAACGCCGCCCTTCTGCGGCTCGTTGCCAAATTGCAATCGGACGCTGCTATGCCAACCTTGCAGCATGCGTTAAGCCGTGGTCTCGACACCGTTTTTCAGTTGGAAGAGGGTGAAACGCTGACAGAGCCGGTGCCGACCCGCGAAGCGAGAAAAGCGATTCTGGCGTTTGAAGCCACGGAAGGCGGAGCCGGCGTACTTTCACGGCTCGTCACCGAGCCGAAGGCCTTAGCGAAAGTGGCCAAGGCTGCGTTGGAGCTCATGCATTACGAAAAGCTGGACGAAGCAATTGCAGCTGGCGACGCGGAGCAGCTCGAAAGTAAGAAAGATGCCAAATGCGTAAAAGGCTGCTACCGCTGCTTGCTTTCCTATTACAACCAGACCGATCACGAACTGATTGACAGGACCGACAAAGAAGCGTTGGCTATCCTAATTCGACTCGCGCGCGCGGAGGTGACCCCTGTTCCAGGCGCGGCGGCAAGTGGTGCGGCAGAATGGGATGAGCGATTCAAGCTCTGGGGCTTGCCTAGCCCCGACGCGAAGCCGCTAGAGGTCGCCGGACAAACTTATCCCTTAGTCTGGCGTTCGCACTTGGCCGTGGGATCAGCAGAGGATCTAAGTTCCCAGCACACTGCGGCGTTGGAGCAACTGGGTTATTCCGTCGCGAAGGTAGATCTGATTTCTAAGGAGGCGCCGGCGGAATTGGCGAAGCTTCTCGGAGGCGCGAAATGAGCACCGCGTTTGCCCCTGGCGATTTGGTTTACGCACGGGGCCGGGAGTGGGTGGCCATGCCCTCGCCAGAGGCAGATTGGCTTTGTTTGCGCCCGCTCTCCGGGGCGGAAGCAGACATCCAATTTCTGAGACCGGAACTGGAGCGCGATCCGGTTCGGCCAGCCCGCTTCGATTTGCCCGATTTGCAGCGCTTTGCCACGCAAGATGCAGCGCGGCTCATTGCCGATGCGCTACGGCTTTCGTTGCGCCGCGGCGCGGGGCCATTTCGCTCGGCCGGGCGCCTAGGCTTTGAACCGCGACCATACCAGTTAGTGCCCATGCTCATGGCGCTGCGCTTGCCCACCGTGCGGCTCCTCATCGCGGACGATGTCGGAATCGGCAAAACCATCGAAGCCGGACTGATCTTACGGGAATTGATTGACCGTGGTGAGATCGACCGCTTTGCCGTCCTATGTCCGCCGCATCTGGTGGAGCAATGGACAACCGAACTGCGCGAAAAGTTTGACCTGGACGCGGTCGCCGTAACAGCCGGCACAGCCGCCCGGATGGAACGCGGCCTGACCGCCTCGCAAACCATCTTCGATGCCCATCACTTCACGGTGGTGAGCTTGGATTACATCAAAGCCGATAAACGGCGCGAAAGCTTTGCCCGATCTTGCCCGAAAACAATTGTGGTCGATGAGGCGCATGCCTGCGTCGGCGCGCATCAAGGGCGGCAGCAGCGCTTTGAGTTGCTCAAGCGCCTGTCTGAAGATAGTGAGCGGCACTTGCTCTTGCTAACCGCCACGCCCCACAGCGGCGACGAAGAAGCCTTTGACCGTTTGCTAGGCCTGCTCGATGCGAGTTTCTCGGCCACTTCCCTCGACGAAGAAAAAGCGCGCGCCAAACTGGCGCAGCATTTAGTGCAGCGGCGGCGCATTGACGTTTGCGGCCCGGAATGGGGTGAGATTCGCTCTTTTCCTAAACATGAAACAACAGAAAAGCCGTACGCTTTGGACGCCGCCCATAAGAGCTTCCATGAAGACGTGCTCGATTACTGCCTGGAAATAGTGAAGACCGCCGGCAGCGACCAGAACCGCAGGCGGCTCGCGTTTTGGGGCACGCTAGCGCTAATGCGCTGTGTGGGTTCGTCACCAGCGGCGGCGGCCAGCGCGCTGCGCAACCGGTTGGCAGGCGAACCGGAGCGCTTAGACGAGCAGATCTTTGACGAAGACGAATCGGAATCCCTGGATATGGAACCAGCCTCTGGGATGCCCGCGCAGGGCGCGCTCCAGAAGCTGATTGAACGGGCGGAAGGCCTGGCTAAGACGCGCGATCCAAAGTTAACAGCGGTGATTGATCTTTTAAAGCCGCTTATCGCAGAGGGCGCGAACCCGGTGGTTTTCTGCCGCTTCATCGCAACGGCCGACCATGTGGCCGCCGCGCTGAAAAAAGCGTTCCCCAAGTTGCGTGTGGAAGCCGTAACCGGCGCTCTTACCGCAGAAGAACGCCGCGAGCGCGTAGACGATATGGGCACAGCCGAGCAGCGTCTGCTCGTGGCGACGGACTGCTTATCCGAAGGGATCAATTTACAGAACCTTTTCAATGTAGTCGTGCATTATGACCTTTCGTGGAATCCCACCCGGCATCAGCAAAGAGAAGGTCGCGTAGATCGCTTCGGCCAACCCTCGGAAGTAGTGCGTTCCGTTCTGCTCTATTCGCCCGATAGCGCCATCGATGGCGCAGTGCTCGACGTGATCTTGCGAAAAGCGGAAAAGATTCGCGAAGCCACCGGCGTAACGGTTCCTTTGCCCGATGAACGCGGCGCCATCACCGGAGCGCTGATGAATGCAGTGTTGTTGCGGCGCGGCACGCCGCGGCAGATGGCGCTCGATTTCCATTTCGAACGGGATGCCGAGGCCATGGACGTGAGATGGCGGGATGCGCAGGAAGGCGAACGGAAATCCAGGGCGCGTTTCGCGCAGAACACCATCAAGCCGCAGGAAGTCGCGCCGGAGTGGCAGCGCTGGCGCGAGCTTCTAGGCGGGCCGGAAGAAGTGCAGCGCTTTGTAGAGCGCGCCATGAGCCGGCTCGATGTGCCGCTGGAAAAGAATGGCGCAGTTTGGAAGGCGCATCTGAGTGCGTTGCCTGTTTCTTTAAAGGAACGGCTGGCGGCTCGCGGGCTAGAGGGCACCATCCGCCTCTCTTTTCATGAGCCGGGAGCTCCGAACGCAGAGGTCGTGGTCCGCAGCCATCCTTTACCGGCCACCTTAGCCGAGGCCTTACTCGAAGCCGCCTTGGACCCGGAGTCCAGCCCTGTTGCGGCTTTGGGTCGGGCAGGCGCTTGGCCCAGCAGCGCGGTCAAATCAGTAACCACACTGGCCATCTTGCGTTTGCGCTTCAAGCTCTTGATTCGCGGGCGGCGCGAGCGGCTTCTAGTTGTGGAAGAGGCGGCAGCGGTAGCGTTTGAGCTGAACTCCGCAACGCCCATCGCTACCGGCATGGCGGCTTGGGCTCTGCTAGAAACAAAGGCGGGCGGCAATTTGGCCGAGGCGGCGCGTGAGCGGGTCTTGGAGCAAGCGCGGAAACGCGTTGAGACTTGCTGGCAGGGCCAATTGCCGATTACGCCAAGCAGCGGGCTGCGCAGTTGGCGGAAGATCATGGACGCGTTCGCGCGGCCGGAATCAATGTTCCGAAAGTGACGGTCGAAGCCGTCTTGCCGGCCGATGTGATGGCGCTGTTTGCTTTGATTCCGGGGGATGTGTAGGTTTGGCGAAACGCAAGCGCAAGAAGGCAAGCGTATTCGACGGCATCACGCTCGAAGGTGGATTGATCTCTTCCGCCATGCTCGGGCAGATTGCCGAGCGCAAGGCCGGACAACAAGCCGAAGCCGATTATGGCGTTCTCAAAGGGCTGGCGCTGCGGGATGAGATCGCGCGCTACTACCGGATTGCCGAAGCACTGTTCAAAGATCTGAATGCAAGCGCGAACCCCTCGGCCGCAGCGACGCTCGCCTTTACAGAATTGCTGCGCAGTGTTTTAGGATTTGCGGAGGTAAAACGCCACGAAGGCGACGGCATAGCCCTTGAAGCCAGCAGCGGGCGGGTTCCCGTGGTGGTGGTTTCGCCCAGCGACGATTTGGACCGTGCCAGCAACCAACTCGCGGGCGAGGGACGCCGGCGCTCGGCCGCTTCTGCTCTGCAGGATTGGTTAAACCAGCACGAAAACTGCTTGTGGGGCCTCTGCGGAAACGGCGACCGACTTCGCCTCTTGCGCGATAACGCCAGCTTGACGCGCCCCGCTTATGTGGAAGTCAATTTCCGCCAGATTTTTGAAGGCGAGAACTTTGCCGATTTTTGCGGCGGCGTGGCTGCTGCTGCAGTGCCAGCCGATTTGGTGCAGCAGGCGCCGCCGGTTACGGATTGCCACTTGGAACGCTGGCGCGAAGCCGGAGCCAAAGAAGGGCTGGTCGCGCGCGAGCGCTTGCGCGACGGTGTAGAAGCGGCGTTGTTGGCGCTGGGGAACGGGTTTCTGGCGCATCCGGATAACGGACATTTGCGCGCTCGTTTGGCCAATGGCGAATTAGCTTTGGCGGCATTCTTTGGGCAGCTTCTGCGGCTGGTGTACCGGATGATTTTCCTGCTGGTGGCGGAAGATCGCGGATTGCTGCATGCGCCCGGAACGGACGCTTCCGCCTGCAAGCTCTATGCGGAGGGTTATGGTTTGGCGGCGTTGCGCGAACGCGCCGTCCGCCGCACCGCGTGGGACCGCCATTATGACCGCTGGGAAGGCCTGCTGATTACTTTCCGAGGTTTAGCCGACGGTCAGGCGAAATTAGGCTTGCCGCGCTGGGCGGTTTGTTTGAAAACATCATGGCGGATTTGGAAGGCGCGCGGCTTTCCAATAAGGCGTTGATGGAAGCGGTTTTCCGGTTGGCGTGGTTGAAAGACGAAGCGAGTTTGCTGCCGGTGAATTGGCGCGACATGGAAACGGAGGAACTCGGTTCCGTTTATGAGAGCCTGCTGGAACTGACGCCTCTCTTAGTGGAAGATGGACGCGGCTTTGCCTTCGCCCAAGGGGATGAAACCAAAGGCAACCAGCGGAAGAAGAGCGGCAGCTATTACACGCCGGACAGTTTGGTGCAGACGTTGCTGGATAGTGCGCTTGATCCGGTATTGGATCGAGTGGAATCGGAAGCCAAGGATCAGGGCGCAGGGGCTGCTCGGCGTTACAGTGATTGACCCGGCTTGCGGTTCCGGGCATTTTCTGCTGGCAGCAGCACGGCGGATTGCTACGCGTGTGGCGCGGGCGAGGACAGGCGGCGTCGCGGCGGCTACGGATTACCGGCATGCGCTGCGCGATGTGGTTCGCGCGTGTATTCACGGGGTGGACAGGAATCCGATGGCCTTGGAGTTGGCCAAGGTGGCGTTGTGGATTGAGACGGTGGAACCGGGGAGGCCGCTGGGTTTTCTGGATGCGAATTTTTTGTGCGGCGATTCGTTGCTTGGGGTGTTTGATTTGGAAGTGCTGCGGAACGGCATACCGGACGCGGCGTATAAGCCGTTAATGGGCGATGACAAGGCAGTTTGCAAATACTTTAACGGACGTAATAAGGAAGAGCGGGACGGGCAAGGCAAGTTCGATTTTACGGGCGGCCGGTGCGCTGCCGTCGCTCCGCCGCTGGCGGCGCCAATTCTGGCGGTGAAGAGTTTGCCGGAAGACAGTACGGCAGAGATTGCGGAGAAGAAGCGGCGACTGGCTGCGGCGAAGAGGGACAAGCAGCTTGGAATTGGCGGGAAGCGGGCGGACCTATATATGGCGGCGTTTTTGCTTCCGAAGAAGGAGATGCCTAAGGAACCTGGCGCTGCGCTGGTGCCAACGACGGAGCACGTGTGGAAAAAGCGGCGGGGCATCAGGTTTATGGGCCGCTGAGCGGGCGTGGTTGAGGAGGTTGGCGCAGGAGGCGCGGCTTTTTCACTGGCCGATCAGTTGCCGGATGTGATGGCGCGGGGTGGGTTTGATGGTCATGATGGGAATCCGCCGTGGGAGCGGAACAAAGATTCAGGAGCAAGGCTTTTTCGCTTGCGGGCGCCCGAAATTGCGATGGCGGCGACAGCAAGCATACGGGGAGGCGCTGATTGCTTGCTTTGCTGGACGCGAGCTGGCGGACACCATGAACAGCGGCTTCATCACGAGTTTGAGTTCGCGGCAAAGCGGATTGCTGAAGCGTCTTCGGCGTCTGCAAGGGAGAGCGGGCGGTTCCCACTTACTGGGCGCGGCGATATTAATACTTATGCTTTGTTCGCAGAGCTATTCCAGCGACTCAAGAAGCAGTCCGGGGCCGCGGGTATCGTGGTGCCTACAGGAATCGCCACTGACTCCACGACGGCCGAGTTCTTTGGAACTCTGGTAAGAACGAAGCAATTACGAACACTGTTCGACTTCGAGAACCGGGACGGTCTGTTTCCTGCAATCGACAGCCGGATTAAGTTGTGTGTTTTGGCGATGGCTTCATCAGATGCAGCCGATTTCGCCTTTTTCATGGCGGACCCGCAACTTTTGGAGCAGGAGCGCCGATTTAGTTTGACCCCCGCGATGATTTCGAAAATTAATCCGAATACCGGGACGGCGCCGATTTTCTCGTTCCAGATATGATGCGGAGCTGACAAAAAAAATCTACGGTGCAATCTCCGTACTAGTTAACGACTCGAACCCGAAGGTCGGCGGTTGGGCGTTCGACTATATGACAAAAATGTTCGACATGGCCGATAACAGTGGTGACTTAGGTGAGACCGATCTCACCAGCGCTGGCTATTCGGCACTAGACTTCAAGCTTGTAAGTGAAGGGAAAACAGCGTGGGTTCCTCTATATGAGGCCAAGATGATCCATCTCTATGATCACAGATGGGCCACTTTCGAACAGGGGGAGTATCGAGAGTGCACTCTTGAGGAAAAACAGACTACCTGTTTCGAGCCCAAGCCACGGTATTGGTTACCAGAGGACAGAGTTAGGGAGCGCTTTGGCCACCAAACACTTGGGATCGCCACTGGCTAATCGGTTGGCGAGGCATTTGTAGAGCAACGGATGAGCGAACCCTCATTGCCAGTGTTTACCCTGCAACCGCAGTCGGGCATTCGCTAAGAAACCTCTTTGTCGGTCAGCCTGCCGAATTCGCCTCCGTTTTTGTCGCGTGCCTGTCGAGCCTCGTTCTCAACTCGTGGCGAGGCAGAAGGTGGGAGGGATAAATCTGACGGTGGAGGCACTCAAGCAACTGCCGATACCCCCGCCTCAA
>CAWJBS010000003.1:0-44228 GCA_963840845.1 Bryobacterales bacterium | reverse complement strand
AGGCCTTGAATTTTGTGCGGCCCCGGCGCGCAGCCGGACAACACGGCAAATATTTCCGGCTCGACGGCGATGATCTTGACGCTCCGGCTTGCGCGCCTTCAGCACCTGACCGACGCCGGTCAGCGTGCCGCCGGTGCCGACGCCGGCGACGAGGACGTCAATGGCGCCCTGCGTGTCGTTCCAGATTTCCTCCGCGGTGGTGCGGCGGTGGATCTCCGGATTGGCGGGGTTCTCGAACTGTTGCGGCATGACCGCCCCGGGCGTGGCGGCGACAAGCTGGTCCGCCTGGCGATCAACGTCATCGCCAGCGTGAACGCGGCGGCGGCGGCGATGATGGCGCTGTCGAAAGCATATGACGCGATTGATGGCTCGCTGGCGGAGATCAACCCTTTCATTCTGACGAAGGATGGCAAGGTTTTCGCGCTGGACGCCAAGATCAATATTGACGACAACGCGCTTTACCGGCACAAAGATCTGCTGGAATTGCGCGATTTGAACGAAGAAGATCCGCTGGAAGTGGAGGCGTCGCGCTTTGGGCTGAACTACATCAAGCTCGACGGCAACATCGCCTGCATGGTGAATGGGGCCGGGTTTGGCGATGGCCACCATGGACATTATCAAGTACGCGGGCGGCCAACCGGCGAACTTCCTGGATGTAGGCGGCGGAGCGAATAAGGAGCAGATCAAGAATGCGTTCCGCATTCTGCTTTCGGACACCAGCGTGAAGGCGGTGCTGATCAATATTTTCGGCGGCATTTTGCGCTGCGACACGCTGGCGAACGGCGTGGTGGCGGCGGCCAGCGAACTGGGTATCAAGATACCGGTGGTGATTCGCATGGAAGGCACCAACGTGGAGTTGGGGCAGAAGATATTGCGCGAATCGGGCTTCAACTTTACGGTTGCCGATGGCATGAAAGACGCTGCTGAGAAAGTTGTAGGGCTGGCAAAATGAGCGTACTGGTTAACGAATCCACTAAACTTTTATTCCAAGGCTTCACAGGCCGCGAAGGCAGTTTCCACGCGGAGCAGGCGATTAAGGCGGGCACCAATGTGGTGGGCGGGACGACGCCGGGCAAAGGCGGGCAGAAACATTTAGACCGGCCGGTGTTTAATACGGTTGAAGAGGCGTGAAGGCCACCGGGGCGAACGCTTCGGTGATTTTTGTGCCGCCGCCGTTTGCCGCGGACGCCATTATGGAAGCCGCCGATGCTGGTTTGCCGCTGGTGGTTTGCATTACCGAAGGCATTCCGGTGACGACATGATTCGCGTGCGGGCGTATTTACAAACGAAGCCGGCGACGCGTTTGATTGGGCCGAACTGTCCGGGCGTGATTACTCCGGGCAAATGCAAGATTGGCATCATGCCGTGGCACATCCATAAGCCGGGCAATGTGGGCATTGTTTCGCGCTCGGGCACGCTGACGTATGAAGCGGTTGGGCAGCTTTCACGGCTGGGCATCGGCCAATCGACTTGTATCGGCATTGGCGGCGATCCGATTATTGGCACGTCCTTTACGGACGCGATCATGCTTTTCAATGCCGACCCCGATACGCACGCGATCATCATGATTGGCGAAATCGGCGGGACGGCGGAAGAAACGGCCGCCGCCTATATTAAGGCGAATGTGAAGAAACCGGTGGTTGGGTTTATTGCGGGACAAACCGCGCCGCCCGGACGACGCATGGGCCACGCGGGCGCGATTATTTCGGGTGGCTCGGGCAAGGCCGAAGACAAACTGGCCGCGATGGAGAGCGCCGGCATTATTGTGTGCCCGTCGCCGGCAGTGCTGGGCGAAAAGATGCAGCAGGCGCTGGCAGCAAAAAATGATTTAGACAAGAACAGGAACATTTATAAATGGCTTTGGAACGTACATTTGGGATTATTAAGCCCGACGCAGTGAAGAACGGCAATACAGGCGAAATTCTCAGCATGATTGAGAAGGACGGCTTTAGGATTGTCGGCATGAAGATGCGGCGATTGGCGAAAGCATGAGGCGGAGGCGTTTTACGCGGTGCATAAGGCGCGGCCGTTTTATAGCGGGCTGGTGACGTTTATGACGGAGGGGCCGGTGGTGGTGCTGGCGCTGGAGCGCGAAAACGCGATTGCGCGCTGGCGCGAATTGATGGGCGCGACGAATCCGGCCAATGCGGCGGAAGGAACCATTCGCAAGCGCTTCGCGGAGAATATCGAGCGCAATTCGGTGCATGGTTCGGACGCGCCGGAGACGGCGGCGCAAGAGATTCCGTTTTTCTTCAGTTCGGCGGAATTGCTGTAGTTTTCAATTTGTGAGTTGGGAAAGCGGCAAGCGTGATGTAGTGCGCTTGCCGCTTTTGTATTTGATCAAGCTTTAAGCGAGGACAAGGTAGAAAGCGCGGATACAGTGACTTTGTGAAGGTTAACGAAGCGATTCGGATTTACACCCCAAGACCCTTTCGTCGATCTTCAAGCAGGCTCAAATTACGAGACCTTAAGGTAAGAGACCCACAATGAAATACGCCATCGTCACAGAACACGTTTCCAACAGCTACAGTGCCTACGTGCCGGATCTTCCGGGCCGTGTCGCGGCTGCCGATTCGCTCGAGGAACTTAAGCAACTCATGAAAGAAGCGGTCGCGTTTCACATCGAAGGCATGCGCGAAGATGGATTGCCGATTCCGCCAAGCTCTACTGAGGTAGCGGTCATCGAGGTTGCCGCCTGAAAGCGGGAATCCCGCGCTAAGTCTTATCGAAAAGCGCCGCTCGGCGACGCAGAAAAGCCGCTCACCTTCTGTTCCAACTCCGGGCGGATCTGAACGTCGCGCCAGGCTTTGGCTTCCATCTAGCCGCCGCCACACGGCGCTCGCCCAATAGCTGTAGAGCAACTACGGAATCTGCCCGGCCTTGGTAGGAACCGGTCACTCCGTCAAAGACTCTTACTGTTCGCCTCCCGAGCCCATGATCTTGCGGCGCATCTCTGTGGCGACGTATCGATGCCGGTCAAACGACCGTCTCGATCCGGAATTTATCGAACAAGCCGGTGGCTACGGTGTCTGTATTCCTGTCAACAAGCCTGAAGTCGCGCACGAAGATCGCCAGCGAGAACCATCCCGAACGCCGAACGGTTCGATTCATTTTTTTTTAGATAGGATTGACAGTTTCTCTCCGCTTTTTGCGTAGGTGTAGGTGAAGAACCCTACGGGCGAGCACACTCGCCCCCCATACCAATACGTTCTGAAACGGAGAATCATGTTCTTTCAGCAATTCACAAAGGTAACCAGTTTCGCTTTAACGGCGGGCTTCTTATTTGCACAATCACCGGCGCTGCCGGAGCCCGAATATCAAGATGTCTTCTATTACTTCGATAGCGCTTCGAGCAAGTTAGTCAATCTGGAACGGAAACCGGCAGACCGGCCGCGAAGGTAAGAGCGATGGGCTATGGCGGAATTAAGTCGACGACCGAAGTTCCGGGTGACCACGCCACGGTTCGCTTCACTGCCGACCAGAAGGTGATTTTCGTATTCAAGTCACTTGGGAACTTAGACCCGCAGAGCTTAGCGCAAATTGTGACGCTCACTTCGAAGAAAGATCATCGTGAGATGACGGCCATGCAGTCGCACGGAGTTATGGGCTTTGGCGGCTTGAAAGACGAGCGCGACAAGTCACTCATCCCGTTTGCCGCCAGCAAATACAGCGCGACCTCGGTTCAAATTTCACCGACACAAGCATTGCTCCCGGGCGAGTACGCGGTTTCCGCGAGGGGTGGCGGGACATTCTTTTGCTTCGGAATTGATCCAGCAAAGTAGGAGCGCGCCGAAGCCGCTCGTGAGAGATGATTCTACGCTCAGCAGAAGTTCTAGAAAGCACTGTGCTTGACCTCGACGAAGCGGAAACCGCTACACACTGATATCGTATTGAGGATGCATAACCTTGCAGTAGGGCTGGCCGCGTTTCTACTGGTCTACCATCAAATCACCTCTTGGGTTCCGTTGTTCCCGTGGAATGACGTCGAGCGTTTTTCCCGAAAAGAAAGATTGATGGAAACCTCCTTCAATGGCTTGCTAATGGGAACAGGCTTGGTCTGTTTGATTGTGGGCAATTCAGGTTTCAGCCATTGGTATCCGCTGATCTACTATCCATTTCTCTTCGTAGGCGAATGTATGGATTGGTGGATTCCGTATTTCTCAGAATCGTTCGCGCAGGCGAGGAAGATTTGGGATTACGACGCCAAATATGGGCGCACGCTCAAGTGGATTGCCCATGAACAGGGCAGGAGAACGCCGGATGCGAACCATATGGTATTGCATTTAGGCACAGTGTTGACGATAGTGATGGTTTATTTGGATCGGCTGAAGCTAACTGCGTAGAGTGGAGGACATATCTACCGATTGAAAACCGGCTACCTTCCCTTCTAACTCCGCGCGGGCTTGCACAAATTCGTTACCCAAGCGATCCACCACTTCCGCCACGCTGGGCACATCGTGCACCGCACCAATGCCCTGCCCGCATCCCCAGATGTCCCGCCAAGCTTTGGCTTCCATGTTGCCGCCGCTGAGCGAAATTCATTTTTGAGGGATCGCTCGCGGGCAGATTCTCCGGGATCAAGCCCGGCTTTCACAACCGATGGCTTTAAGTAATTGCCATGGATGCCAGTAAAGAGATTGGTGTAAACGATATCGTCCGCACTGGCATCGACAATCATCTTCTTATAATCTTCAGGCGCGTGGGCTTCACGGGTGGCAATGAAAATTGATCCGACGTAGGCCAAATCGGCGCCCGCGGCCAGGGCAGCAAAGATCGATGCGCCATGCGCAATGCCACCGGCGAGCGCAATGGGGCCCTTGAACCACTCGCGAATCTCGCGCATCAAGGCAAACGGCGAAAGAGTGCCCGCATGTCCACCGCCGCCGGCAGCGACGGGGATCAAACCATCCGCACCTTTTTCAATTGCCTTGTGAGCAAAGCGGTTGTTGATGATGTCATGCAACGTGATGCCGCCGTAACTATGCACGGCGTGATTCAATTCTTCGCGCGCGCCTAGCGACGTGATTACGACCGGAACCTTGTGCTTGACGCACAAGGCCAGTCTTGTTCAAGACGGTTATTCGACTTGTGAACAATTTGATTGACGGCGAAAGGGGCGAGCGGGCGCGTCGGGATTCGCCTGATCCCACGCCGCTAGTTCCTCTTTGATTTGATGCAGCCACTCGTCTAAAAGAGCGGCCGGCCGCGCGTTCAAAGCAGGGAACGCACCCATAATGCCAGCCTTGCATTGCGCCAGGACGAGATCTGGCGTGGAGATGACAAAAAGAGGCGACCCAATCAAGGGTAAGCGCAAACGTCTGCGAAGGATTTCCGGCAATGCCATAGCTCTTGCATCTTACCGGACGTGCTGAGAGATCTAAGCGACTTGCGCTTCGAAGATATCGACGTCAGCGACATCGGCCAAAGCCTTCTTGGCCTTCTCCGCTAATCCTCGCAAGCGCATATGCTTGGGCCGTTCAAGCGGCGCTCCACACTGCGGCGGGCGCGCAGCAGCCGGATGCGCACAGCCGTTTCCGACCAGCCGTACCGGCTAGCAATCTCCTGAACTTTGAAGCCTTCGATGTAATGTCCTTCGAGGACAGCCCTGTCGTTCGGCTTGCAGGAACTCAAGATGCGTTTCACATCGATGGCGGCGACGTTCATGCGCGCCGGTGCTTGCAGATCGGGAAGAGTTTGCGTTTGCGGTTCGCGGCGTAGATAAGTGCGATGAATATTTAAAGCGATACTGTTCGTCCAGGTCAAAACCAAACCCGGATCACGCAACTGCTCCCGTCTTTCCCAACCTTTGGCCCAAGCGGCTTGGGCGGTATCTAGCGCTGAATCATAAGAAAGTCCGCGCGAAACCAGAAAACGCACCGTGAGGTTGAAACCTTTTTGGTACGCCCGGCCATATTCTTCGTTTGTCATTTTTGGCTCACAGCTTTTTTTCCCGGCACTCTACCCTTCCCCAACAATAAGGAGATAAGAAAGGGTCTAATAGAGAAGCCTAGGGCTGATGGCTAGGGAGCAGTTTGATGGCCATTTCCTAAAACTTGCAATTTCGCCCGCAAGTTATTGAAAATGTTCAGATAATAATAGTGAAACGGTGTAGGCACGCAAAGCAAATCTTGCCGATAGGCTGCAAATATTGCTGATTGGGGGAAAGAAGCAAAAGGGGAACAGGAGTAAGGGGAAGGTTGCGCGGGCGCACTGATAGCGTGTCAAAAATGAGGACGCAGCCCGCATGCGTCGCGCAAATTCAAAAAAAAACGACTTTAAAAAAACTATTGAGCCTTGTCGGCTGTTTCAGGCTGCTTGGGAGTGTTCGTCTCGATCTTATCGTGATCGGCGGTCACTTCACGCAAACTGTCCTTGAAGGAACGGATTCCTTTGCCTAAGCCAGCCCCGAGTTCCGGCAGCTTCTTGCCGCCAAAGAATACGAAGGCCACCAGCAAGATCACCAACAAATGCATTGGTTGAAGAAGTTCGCCCATAATCCAAGTTTCTCCGCTCTTAGCAGAAGCAAGTTCTGCTCTACTTGAGTATATACGAATCTGGCGGGGGTTTGGATGACGCGCCATTTCAGAGATAGCCGGTATCGTCCGCAGAATCCCGCGAAGACTCTTTTGAATTCATTTGATTTGCCTGATGTGAAGAATTTAGACCAGCCTGGGCACTGGCGCCGATAGCAGCATGGCTAAACAATCGGCTTGAAAAATTCCTCGTATCACCTGTCGGCTATGGTTGACATCCGGAAATGGGTCGGCTATAGTTCCTAAAGTACTGAACTATCAACTAGTTGACGCCCTAAATTCGTTCTTTCCATGGGAAAATGGAAACCTTGGCAGATCGACGCCGCTTGTCGGGCGGATTTGCTGAAGTTACGCCATTCTGAGTGGTTTACACTAACGGGAAACCACTGATTTGCGGCGGATGTCCGTGCGAAGCGGTTTGATGTGTGTGAAAAGAACCACCAGGAAAGTGGCTTCTGATTTAGGTGGCTTGTTAAATGACCCCCGAGCAAAACGACGCAGAGACAACTGAGCAAGGCACGACTGGCTCCACTGAAACGGGCGTGGAGACGCCTGCGAACGTTGATACTGCCGACTACCAAGCCTTCCTCGACGATTACAGCAACCAGTTCTGCTCCCGGCGAAGGCGAAGTTCTGCACGGCCATGTGCTGAGTGTTTCCGATAAAGAAGTCATTGTCGATATCGGACGCAAGACAGAAGGCTTAGTGCCCGCGTCGCAATTCCCATTGGGTGGATGGCAAACCCGCCGTGAAGGCCGGCGAAACCATCGAAGTGATGATTGACCGCAGCGGCAATCAGGTGGAAGGCTACATTCTGCTTTCCTACGAACGGCCGCACCGCTTGCACATTTGGGAAGTACTGGAAAAAGCCGTAGCCGACGGCACGCCCGATCACCGGGAAAGTCACGAATAAGATCAAGGGCGGCCTTACTGTCGATATCGGTGTGATCGCATTCTTGCCAAGTTCGCAAGTGGAAACGCGGCCTGTTCACAATCTGGACAGTTATCTTGGCAAAGATATTGAAGTCAGAGTTCTGAAGCTGAACAAGCGCCGGGGCAACGCCGTGGTTTCGCGGCGCGGTCTGCTGGAGCAAGCGGCCGAATCGCGCAAAGCGGAAGCGCTCGCCAACATACAAGAAGGCGCCACCGTAACCGGCACCATCAAGAACCTAACCGATTACGGCGCTTTTGTCGATCTGGGCGGCATTGATGGCTTGCTGCATGTGAGCGATTTGAGCTATGGCAACGTCACTCACCCTTCCGCTATCGTGCATGTGGGCGATCAGGTCACGCTCAAAGTACTGAAATTCGATCGCGAAAAAGAACGGATTTCGCTGGGCCTGAAACAGCTGCGGCCCGATCCTTGGCTCGATATCGATGCGCGCTATCCGCCGCAAAGCAAAGTGCTGGGGCGCGTGGTGAGCGTTACCGATTATGGCGCTTTCGTGGAACTCGAACCCGGCGTAGAAGGCCTGATCCACATCTCTGAAATGACGTGGAGCCGGCGCATGAAGCATCCGGCGAAAGTGGTGAAAGCCGGCGACCAGGTGGAAGCGATTGTGCTCGAGCTGAAGCCGAAGGAACGCCGCATCTCGCTTGGCATTAAACAACTGGAAGCCGATCCGTGGACCACGGTTGCCGACCGCTATAGCATCGGGTCGGTAGTCGAAGGCCGCGTTCGTAAGTTAGCCGACTTCGGCGCGTTTGTCGAAATTGAGGAAGGCATTGACGGGTTAGTGCATGTCTCCGATCTTTCGTGGACGGCGCATGTGAAGCACCCATCTGAACTCCTGAAGAAGGGGCAAGTGGTACAAGCCGCCATTCTCAATATTGATGCCGGCAACCGCCGTTTGTCGCTCGGCATTAAGCAATTGCAGCCCGATGCCTGGGAGACGTTTTTCCGGACGCATCAAGTGGGCGATACCGTTCGCGGCAAAGTTTGCCGGGCGGCGCCGTTTGGTGTTTTTGTTGAGTTGCTGCCTGGCGTCGAAGGGCTGTGTCACCGCAGTGAGATTTCCGACGAAGCCGGCAAGCGGCGAAACTTGAAAGTGCCGGCGCCCACCGAAGAAATGGCGCTGCCGTTAGGCCAGGAATACGATTTTAAAATCATCAAGCTGAATGAGGCGCAAAAGCGCATTGGCTTAAGCTTGCGGGCGGTGGCCGACGATGATGAACAGAGCCGTCTGCAAGATTATAAGCGGCAGGCTGCGGCGGCCACGTCCACGGTTGGGGACGCGATGAAGCAGCGCCAATCGGAAGACAAGAAAGACTAGATAGGTACGCTAGGGTAGAGATGAAGAGCGTGAGTATATGACCAAGGCTGAGCTCATCGAAGAAGTATCCAGAGTTGTGGAGATGACCCGTAAAGATTCGGAAACGATTGTGGAGACCATCTTCGACAGCATCGTGAACAGCCTTCATAAAGGTGACAAGATCGAGATTCGCGGATTTGGCAGTTTCCGCACGCGCCAGAGACAGCCTCGTATCGGGCGTAATCCGAAAACTGGTTCGCGCGTTGACGTGCCTTCCAAGCGTATCCCGTTCTTTAAGCCCAGTAAGGAACTGCGCGACTTAGTGAACGGCACCGAGAAGGCCAGCGAGGAGCCTAAGCTCCAGGTTGCCGAGCGCGGCATGCCCCACAGCTAGGAAACTGGCATAATGGAGCATTTGTGGGCGCCGTGGCGATCCACTTACCTGAAAGCCAAATCCGACCGCAGTAAGTGTATCTTCTGCGATGCGGCGGCCGCTGACTGCGACCCGGAGACGCTGATTGTGCATCGCGCGCAATTCAACTTTGTCATCCTCAATCGCTATCCCTACACGAGCGGCCATTTGATGGTGGCGCCCTATCAGCATGTTTCGCGGCTGCAGCAGGTGGATGAGCAGACCGTGGAAGAGATGATGCGCCTGGCGCGCCTTTCCGAGCGCATTCTGGAAGAAGCTTATAATCCGCAGGGGCTCAATCTAGGCATGAACCTGGGCGAAGCCGCCGGCGCCGGGATTGAACAACACATCCATTTGCATGTGCTGCCGCGCTGGATGGGCGATGCGAATTTCATGACCAGCGTGGGCGATACGCGCGTGTTGCCGGAAGATTTGACAAAGACGTTCGCCAAGGTGGCGCAAGCCTTTAAACTGGCACATTCGTAGCAAAGGCCGGCTCCTAAAGAACCGGCCTTCTTCACTAATTCTCCTGAATGACTTAAGCGCTGGCGGCTTGCGTGGCCTTCAAGAACTCCAAATCAAATTCCAGCTTCACATCGTCGCCGATAACAACGCCGCCGGTTTCGAGCGGCGCATTCCAAACGAGACCAAAATCGCTGCGCTTCACTTTGCCCTTCACCGTAGCGCCAATCTTGATGTTGCCCCAGGGATCTTTCGATTCGCCCGAGATCTCTTCCACTGTTAGCGTCACTTCTTTGGTCACACCATGCAGCGTCAAATCGCCGGTTACCTTCTGCGAGTCGGTCCCGGTGCTTTCCACTTTCTTACTCTTGAACGTCATCACCGGATATTGAGCAACGTCAAAGAAATCCGGGCTCTTGAGGTGGCCGTCGCGCTTTTCCTCGTTAGTGTTCACGGTACTGACGTCAATGGTGGCGTCAATCTGGGTGTCCGCCGGCTTGTCCGGGTCGTATGTCACGGTTCCCGTCACCCCGCTGAATGCGCCCCGCACGTTCGAAACCATCAGGTGCCGAACGCTAAAGTGCAAACTGGAGTGAGCCGCATCAATTTGATAAGTGTTTTTCATAGTTCCTCTTTTCGTTTCTTACATTAGATGGTTGCGCGAATCTGATCCATCCACTCAACCAGTTGTTTCAATTTCTTTTCCCCAAAACCGGCAAACTGCCGCCGATTGTATTCATGAATCAAAGGCTGTAACTCATCTAACAAGCTCAACCCCTTGCCCGTAATCTTCGTTTTCACCATGCGCCGGTCATCTTCGGCGCGCGCCCGGCTGATCAAGCCGCGCACTTCCATCCTGTCCAACAAGCGCGTCATATCCGGATCGTGGCTCACCATGCGCTCCGCAATCTGCCCACACGCCATCGCTTCTTTGGCGCCACGCAAAATGCGCAAGACGTTATATTGCGACGAACTCAATTCAAATGGCTTTAACAATTCCGCCATACGCTGAAACATGACATCTGCCGTACGTATCACGCTCAGCGACGCCTCTTCTTCCGGCGACGAGAATGGCTTGGTCATTTTGATTTCGTCAGCCAGTTTCGCCATATCCCTAAATTATTCGTTATAACGATTATTGTCAAGAGGAATATTTAACCTGGGGACAATATCAGCATAAGACATTTGTCCTAGTACTCTGCCCTATGTCGGGCTACCTCGTAGCAGTACTCCGTGTCCTTTGGCCCAGGTTAACGCCGCGAAGTACTAGAATCCGTTGCCAACCAAGCCGTTCCTACGCTAACGTCAACAGCGTCGCGATCTCGACACCACGAGGTGTTTTAGAAAGTTCGCAGGAAATTTCGCTCAATGCAACAGACTTTAAGTACGAGTTCCCTCTCCAAAAGATTCTTGGCTTGCGCGCTCGCAGTTTCGGTGGCCTCCATTGGTATCACCTCCTATGGCGGCTTTCGGGTTCATGCCCAGTCGAGCCCGCCGTCCTTTATTGAATTTGAGAGCGACTTGGTTCGACCGCTGGCGCTCTCGCCGGACGGCACGAAACTCTTCGCCACGAACACGCCTAATGGGACGCTCGAGATTCTGAGCGTTTCCAAGACTGGCGTTCTCGCGCCGCTCGCCCGCGTGCCCGTCGGTTTGGAACCGGTAGCGGTTGCCGCCGCCAGTAACACCGAAGTCTGGGTCGTCAATCATCTTTCCGACAGTGTAAGTATAGTTACTTTGACGGGTGTCCCACATGTAACCCGCACGCTCTTAGTGGGCGACGATCCGCGCGATATAGTCTTCGCCGGATCACCAGTGCGCGCATTCATCACTACGGCCCACCGCGGCCAGCAACGCACCGACCCCTCCATTGCCAGTGTCCCCGGCGCCGGTGACCCGCAACTCACAACTCCCGGCATTCCGCGCGCCGATGTGTGGGTGTTCGACCCGGGAAATATCGGCGAGACCCTGGGTGGCACACCACTGAAAATCATGAGTTTCTTCACCGATACGCCGCGCGCGCTGGCCGTCAGCCCCGATACCAACACCGTGTACGTGGCCGGCTTCAAAACGGGCAATCAAACGGCCACTGTCTATAGCGGACGCATTTGTCCAAACTTCAACACGTCGAAATCTTGCGTTCTCGACAACGGTGATACCGGGGTTGGCGGGCATTTGGGCCCGGCGGCCGATACCAGCGGCGTGACAGCGCCCTACGTTTCCATGATCGTGAAGTACAACAACGCCACCGGGCACTGGCAAGACGAACTGGGCCGCATTTGGGACAACTCCGTTAACTTCACCTTACCGGACACCGACGTTTTCGCCATAGACGCCAATCAACTTACTCAAACCGCTGCCTACGCGCATGTCGGTACATCGCTGTTCAACATGGCGACGAATCCCGTAACAGGCCACGTTTACGTCACTAATAGCGACGCCCAAAACATGACCCGTTTCGAAGGTCCCGGCACAGCTTCAGGCCATACGGTGCAAGGCCATCTTGCTGAAATGCGCATCACCGTCCTGAATGGTTCGCAGGTGACGCCCATTCACTTGAATAAACATATTAACTACAGTATTCTGGCGACAAATCCGGCTTTCGATCCAACGACCGCCAGCCACAGCCTTTCCACACCCACCATGATGCAAGTAACCCAAAATGGCCAAACGTTGTATGTGGCGGCATTCGGGTCGAGTAAGATCGGCGTTTTCAATACCGCCGAATTAGAGAGCAACACCTTCAATCCGGTCACGGAAAGCGCCAACTACCTCACGGTCAGCGGAGGAGGCCCGGCCGGACTGGCGCTGCAAGAATCGACCAATCGATTGTTTGTGCTCACGCGCTTCGACGATGCCGTAAAGGTGATTAACCTGGCCACCAAGCAAGAGATTCAAACTGTCGCTTTGCCTAATCCGGAGTCGTCCTCCATTACCCAGGGCCGGCCATTTCTTTACAATGGCAATCTCTCGGCAAACGGTGAGGCCTCTTGCGCCAGTTGCCACATTGGCGGCGATAAAGATGAGCTGGCGTGGGATTTGGGCGTGCCCGAAAATCCCGTGACCACGAATCCCATTCCGATCAACCTGGGCGCCGAAGCAAACATTGGTGTCACGCTCTTCGGCACGGCCGGACAACTGAACGGCAACGGCGTTGTCAATAACTTTCACCCCATGAAGGGGCCCATGACGGTGCAAACGCTGCGTGGTTTGGCCAACTCCGGAGCCATGCACTGGCGCGGCGACCGTTCCAATGGCCAGACCGGTGTAAGTGCCACCAGCGAGACTGTCAGCTTCAATAACTTCATTGTCGCTTTTCCCAGCTTGCTGGGTGCGGCCCAGCAACCGACTACGGCTCAGATGCAACAGTTTACTAACTTCCAGTTACAAGTGGTGCTCCCGCCGAATCCCATCCGGGCGTTGGATAATTCGCTCAACGCCTCCCAGCAGCGCGGCAAAAACTTCTTCAGCGGCACTCGGCCCTCGGACGGCATCAACGTCGGCCCGTTAGGAGCCGTTACTACGCCGGTTATCGGTCAGACATCTTTTACCTGCAACGGTTGCCACACCCTCAATCCCGCCGCGGGCCAATTCGGAACCGGCACCAACGCCAGCTTCGAAGGCCTGCAGCAAATCTTCAAAGTGCCTCATCTCCGCAATGCCTACGACAAAGTGGGCATGTTCGGTTTTCCGCGCGTCAATTTTTTCGACAATGTCGCCACCGCCAATCTAGGGCCGCAGGTCCGCGGATTCGGCTTTCTCAACGATGGCGCCATGGACACCATCTTCCACTTCTTCAACGCGAAGGTATTCGATCCGGGTCTTGCTTCGGGCTTCCCGCTTGTCAACCCGGATGACACACGCCGCGACTTGGAACAGTACGTCTTGGCCTTCGATTCAGACCTGGCTCCCATTGTTGGCCAGCAAGTCACTTTGACGAATCTCAACGCGACGGCTGTCTCAGCGCGGATCACCTTGCTGGAGCAGCGTGCCGGAACGTCGTTCGTCTCAAAAACCTTGGGCGGCACAACCACCGAGTGCGACGTCGTAGCAACCCTGGTCCGCAACGGCGTCAGCCAGCGCTTTCTGTTCAAGCCGTCAAACGCGACCTTTGTTTCAGGCGATGGCAAGACCATTCTGGCGGAGGCGGCTTTTCGTGCTTTAGCCGCGACACCCGGCCAAGAGATCACCTTCACCGCCGCCACACCCGGCTCGGGATTGCGGATCGCACAAGGCTCATAAATCACCTTGAACGAACTTTAACGTTTTCGCACTAAACTAACGGTGACTGGGCTTCGTTAGGAGAAGTGGTATTCGTTATGAGAAATCCGCTTCGTTCAATTCTTTTCTTCGCCGTTCTTTCGGCCTCTGCCACGATTCTGCTCGCAGGACAGGAACAAACGCCTGGCACGGCACCGCCGCCGCCAGCGCAGCGCGAGATGCCACTGGCCCGGCGGTTAGCCCTAAGCCACGACCAGCAAGTCCAGTTCCGCGAGATTCATAAAGATGAGAAAGCGCAGCGGGAAGCGGTGCAGGCAGACCCCTCTCTTTCCCCGCGTGCGCGCCGCCAGAAAATGAGGGATATCCGGGCCGACGCAGAAACTAAGATTCGCGCTATGCTGAATCAAAATCAGTTGGACGAATACGATCGAATTAAACGCGAACGCCTGGAAGACGCGGCGCGCCGCCGCGAAACGACAACCAACCCGCCCCAACAGTAAATAGCTAGCCATCATCATGCTTCACTCAAGATTACTTACAACGGCAACAGGGTTTCTGTTGGGCGGGATGTCACTCTTCGCACAGCAACCGCCAGCGGGAGGTCTGACGGGCACAATTTACGATCACGCCGGCGCCCGCCTCGAACAGGCAACCGTTCTGGTCCGCAATGCGCAGACCGGGGGCGATGCCAGCACCCACTCAGACGCCCGTGGCCAATATCGCTTTGACAATCTGCCTTCCGGCAAATACTCCGTGCGTGCTTCCGCCAGAGGCCTCACCACGGTTCAGATCAACGAGATCCTCATCCAAACCAACAAGACATCAATTATCAACGTCACACTGCCTGAATTGCGGGCAACCGACGTGTCTCTGGTAGTGGTGTCGGAAGCGCCGCAACCGGTCGATCCAGCGCCTCAGCCCCCTGCGCCGCCAGCTGAGCCCATTCCGGTACCGAGCCCTGCCGTTACACCAACATCTCAGGCACACCCCCCAGCGGCACCAGACATTAACGAAGACGCCAAGATGTTAGACCCCAAAGTTGTCGTCGGCGAAATCAACGGCCTGCGCGACCGGTTAGCGCTCAGTGCCGATCAGATGACGGCCATGCACGCCATCTTCACCAACCGTCAAATGCAGGTAGTGGCCGCTCGCAACGACAACACGCTCACGTTGCCCGCGCGCCGCGAAAAGATCAAGGCCATTCGTCTCGAAGCGGACACTAAATTCCGAGCCTTGCTGAACGAGAATCAGCTTGACGAGTATGAGGAGATCTTGCGCGAACGCCGCGAACGTGCCTTGCAGCGTAAGCAAGAGACCGCTTCCGCTTCCCACTAAGTCAAGTTATTCACAAAAAAAGACGGAGCCACGTGAGGCTCCGTCTTTTCTTGCTCTACTGTGCACAGTGAGACAGTCGCTATTTGTGGCCGCCGCCCGATGACGCCGCCGCTGCTCCTCCGCCGCCACCCGCACTCATATGGCCGCCACCGCCGGACATGCCACCGCCGCTGTAAGAGCCGCCGCTCGCACGCCCACCGCCGCCAGAATACGCTGCGCTGCCGCCACGCGCTCCGCCATAACCGCCGCCACCCACAGCCCCACTGCGCGAAACCGGCGCGCCATAAGACGTATGTAGACCACCCGTCGCCGCCACACTTCGCGCCGCTTGCTGGCTGCCCGCTTCCATACGTGCCAGCGACGCGGTGTTCCCGCCAATGGCCGGCATGTGTTTCGGATTCACCGGCACCGTCACGCCGGTCGCCGACGCCACAACCACCGGCTTGCCCGGCTTCACCGGTAGCACGGGCCGGCCTGTCACCGGCACCACAATCACCGGTGCGCCGTAAACATACCCAGGGCCATAGAAGCCCCAGCCGAAGGGGCTAAAAAACTCGCCGCCCGGCATCCAAAGCCAGGAATTAAAGCCATTGCTCCACATCCAGCCTTGTCCGTAAAAACCATTATTAGGGTAATAGCCGTAGTCATAGTAACCGCCGGCCGCACCGTTGCCGCTGTTATACGCGCTCTTCGCCGCCTGGTAAGTCAGGCTCGCATTGTATTGAGACCGGATGTTACTCCACGCCAGCAATTCATCTTCGCGATTCTTGTCCAATTCCTGTGTCTTCAGCGCATCGGTCATTAAAACTTCATGCCCTTTGCCAACGTTCGTGTGCTTCTCGCCGAAAGTAACCTCAGCTTTTCCCTCAATCACACCAACCGACGCCGCGCCTTCGTCCGCCATAAAGCGGTACAGGCCCGCTTTTTCAAGCGAAGTTAAGCCGCCGCGCATACTAACGGTCAAGTGGCCGTCTTTTACCCACTGGTCCACTTCAATCATGCTTTCGCCGGCTTCAATCGCCAATTGCGTATCCACCAGCGCGGGCTTCAGCATTCTTACGCGACTGTGGTCACCCACTCGCAGAAATACGCCCGGCGTGAGCAACACTTCCGCTTTGCCGTCTTGCGTTTCCAACAAACCACCGGCATTCAAAAATGTGGATTTCAGACCGTACGAGCCAAGAGGCTGCCCGTCCAGCGTCACGTTCCCTTCCACATAATTCACTGCGCCCGGCTTGGCGGAAATGGTATAGCTCTGCGGCAACGCGACCGCGGCAACGGCCAGCAATCCGCCTAAAACCTTAGCGCTAAACAACGACCCTGTTTTCATAACGACCTCTCTTCCGATTCGCCGCTCCTAGCAAAGTACTACAGCGGCATTGACCCGACCTTATTGTACGCCTGTTTTTGGAGCTTGCATCCCACCATTTACGGGCACTGGTACTTTTGGGGTAGGCCGAGTGTTGGCTGCATAACGTTCGAAGAACTCAATGATCCGCAACATGTGATCCATCCGCTGCTGCGGCGCTCCCGAACGAGTAATTTCGTGGCCCGCGCCGGGATAGCGGATGTATTCTACCGGCCGGTTTAGCTGTTTCAGCGCCCGAAAAAGCATCTGCCCTTGCACGATGCCGGTCCGGTTATCGGAACTGCCATGAATAATCAGCAACGGTGTTTTGATATTGGCCACATAGCGAATAGGCGATTCCCTGTCCAAAAGCCGCCGCGTTTCCGGATCCCACGGGTAGCCGCCAAATTCTTGCGGAACCAGTTTATACGCGTTTCCTTCCCCAAAGAACGTCGCTAAATCATATACGCCGCGCAACGCCGCCGCCGCTTTAAACCTGTCGGTATGGCCCACCATCCACGCTGTCAGATATCCCGCGTACGATCCACCCGTTAGAAACAGCCGGTCCTGATCCATCATTGGTTCTTTCGCGGACGCATCATCTAACGCCGCCATCACGTCGGCCATCGGTCCATCGCCCCAATCTTTAAAATTGGCGTGCTGAAAATCATACCCGTAACCGCTCGATCCGCGCGGATTGCTGTACACCACGCCGTAGCCAAACGAACAGAAGATTTGAAACTCGTGCCACATGGTGAACTCGCCCGGCCCCCACATGGCCGATGGCCCGCCGTGCATGTCAAGCACCCACGGATATTTGTGTCCCGCTTCCGCCCGCGTCGGTTTCATCACCCAATACTGCACGCGCATCCCGTCGGGCCGCGTGATCCAATGCTCTTCCGGCAGCGAAATTTCTTTGTCCTTCAACCAGCCCTCGTTCAGCGCGGTCAACTGCCGCCCTGCCAAATACAACTCATTCGGATTTGCCGGACTTACCTGCGCATACACCGCTTTGCCGCCGCCCACGCCGAAAGTGGAAACACCCGCGGGCGCGTCTACCAGCACCGTGGCCTTCCCTTTTTCATTCACACTGAGTAACCGCTGCCCGCCATGATAATTCTGGTTGAAATAAATCCGCCCATCCGTATCAAGCTCCATATGCTGCACGCCCGGTTCCGCATCGTTTGTCAGCCAGACCAAATGCGAACCATCGGCATCGCACCGCCCAATCATCGTCTGCCGGTAACTGAAGGAGTCGTTTTGCAAACCCGCCAGAATGATGTGTTTGCCATCCGCTGTAAATTGCGGCGCAAAGAAACTGTAGTTCGGCGCATTCAGCAGAATTTTTTCTTGTGTGCCATCCGCATTCATTTGCCAGATCGCCGATTTGCCGTCAGCCCGGTCCGGATGCTCCTTCGCATCGGGATCGGCCGCAAACAGGATGCGGTCTCCCGCCGGCGAATACGTAGCCCCATCGTGATCGCGAAAGCTTTCCGTCAGCTTCACCGTCTTCGGTTCGGCCCCTAAATCCACTCGATACAATTCGCTCTCTCTGAGTTCGTTATTCAACGACAACTCACCTAAGAAGGCGATGCGTGTCACGTCGCTCGGGTCATTATGCTCGCTGTTATGCTCTAGCCAGTCACGAATCTCCCGAATATCGCCATCGGGGCTTCCGCGCTCCGCTTCGTTCTTCTTTGTCCGGTCGAAATCCCACCACTCCCGGCCAGGGCGCTCCAACGAAAACTCCGGCTTTCCGGGCAATTTTCTCACCGGCACCGCACTAGTCACCAGCAATGCCTGCGAATCGTGCCGCCACTTCGGAGACGCGGCGCCCTCTTCCAAATCCGTCACCATGCGCGGCTCACCAGGGCCGGTCAGCGGCATAATCCAGACTTGCGGATGCTTCTTGCTATCGGCGCGAACGAACGCTAACTCGCGCCCGTCGGGGCTGATTGCCAAACTCGAATCACTCCGCTCTCCAAACGTAAGTTGCACGGGCTTGGCGGAAGCGCTACGTAAATCAACACTCCAAAGATTCACGCGATAGCTATAAGTTGGGTCGCCATTCGGCGTCGCCGCTGGTTCGCTGTGAATCGTTTGAACGCCATATACGGCCAAACTGCCATCAGGCGTGACCTGTACCTCCGTCACGCGCGCAATCTTCAGAAGATCGCCTTCCACAATCGGCTGCTTGGCAAAGCACAAAGCTGCCACGGCACACAACAGCAAAAAACGCATGGTTTCATTCCATCACAGCGCGTCCAAAGTGTACGCAAACTCGTATGCGTGTTTCACGCCGTCGATGTGAATCTTCATTGCGCCCGCCAGGCCCACCAATTCCTCCGTACCCGAATCGGGCACCACCGTTACGCTTAACCCGGGCACTCCGCGGTTCATCGTTCCGCTGTGTTGCAGCACAAATGTGCCGCTGCGCCCTTGCAACTTTCCGCTCACGCGCTCCAGCGCCACATAACCCGCCGAGCCTTTCACGCTGCCCTGCACCATCGACATCTCGCCTTGGCTCGTCGCTTCCAAATCTCCATGAAACTGCTTTTCGATTGACATGCGCCCCAGCTTCGACCCTTCCGCCGCAGCGTGATCGGGCTTCTGCGGAATCAGTTTCACTTCAAAGGGTCCAACTGCCTGTTGAGTCATAACTCAGAAAATCTCCACATCCTTGCGCCATTCGCTTAACAACGTTTGCAATTCATCGGTCACTGCCGGATTCTCGCGGCGCAAATTGCGCGATTCGCCAGGATCTTGCTCCACATCCGACAGGAACACCGCATCTTCTCCCGCTAGCGGCTTTTCCCCTTCCGGCGTGCCATCATGCACAATCCCGTTCAGCACTAACTTCCATTTACCCTTGCGAATGGCCAGCTGCGGACCGCTCGTCCACGCCACATACTCATGCGGCGACGCCTTGCCTTCCGTCAGCACCGGCCAGATATCGTGACCGTCAATTCTGCGGTCGTCGGGCACACTCGCGCCTGTCAAACGGCATATTGTCGGCAGAATATCGGCCGTCATCAATATCTCGTCATTCCGCTTGCCCGCCGGCACATGTCCCGGCCAGTTCACCAGAGCCGGCACGTGCATGCCCCCGTCGAACGTACTGAACTTATAGCCGCGAAACGGTTTGTTGTGTCCGGCGGTGGCAGGTTTCTGATTCAGCCCCGCACGCTTCTCCGTAGTGGCGCCGTTATCGCCCAACAAAAAGATCAGCGTATTTTCGCGCTGCCCGCTCCGCTCCAACGCAGCCACCATATTGCCAATCGCATCATCCGCCGCCGCCAGCATCGCGGCATACATTCGGCGCTCCGGTTCTATGTCCTTAAACCGCTCTACATACTTCCTCGGCGCATGCATCGGATAATGCACCGCATTGAAAGCTGTATAAAGAAACCAGGGTGTCTGCCGCTGCCGCCCAATAAAGCTCACCGCCTCTTCGCCAATCCGCTCCGTTAGATACGAACCATCCTCGAAGATCTCCTCCCGGTTCCGCCACAAATCATGAAAGTTCGCGCGATTCGGTTCGCCCCAATAATAACGGTGTGAGTAGAAATCTACACAGCCTTCGTGGAAACCATAGAAATAATCAAAGCCATGCGCGTTCGGTACAGTCTCGGCACTGCTTCCCAAATGCCACTTTCCCAGTAGCGCCGTATCATAGCCGTTCGCCTTCAGCAGCGTGGCCACGCATTTCTCACGCGGCTGCAACGGTAAGCCATTATTCGCCACGCCGGCGCGAATCGGACTGCGGCCTGTCATCAAAGCCGCGCGTGCCGGCGCACATACGGGAGCATTCGAATACCAGTTCCGGCACAGCGTTCCACCCGCGGCCAGTTTGTCAATGTGGGGAGTCTTCAGATCGTGCGCGCCGAGATATCCAAAATCCTGCACGCCTAGATCGTCAAACAGAATTACTAACACGTTGGGCTTCGCCGGATCTCCAGCGCTACGCTCACCGCTCAAAGCAGTTGTAGCGGCCAGCGCACCGCCCAGCAAGGTTCTTCGGGAAAGCTTCGCGCAATCGTTCATGCTTCAGTCTAAGACTGCAGCGTTTCAGGTTAAGCCGTTGTCGCCATCACCGGTTCAGCGGGCTCAGCCACAACTCGCGGGCCGGAGCCATAGCGAATCGCCGCGCTCCACTTGGTGGAAGGCATTTCCACCGCCCGGTAAAGCACGTAAGAAATTCCAATGCAGCCGGCGCAAGCCCCAATGACCGCGATGGTGCTGGCCGTATACCCGTGTACATAACGAACCAGCAGGTTACAAATTTTGAAACCAACCGGGTAATGCAGCAAATAAAGCGAATACGAAATGTCGCTAAAAAAATCGGTGAGGCGGCTCTGAAATTTCACCCACAAAATGCAGGCCGCCGCCAGTGCGCCGAAACTCGTCTCGCTCCAACCATTCGCATATACGGCCCAAACCGTCAGCCCTGTGAGCCACACCAGACACTCGCGCATGTCGATCAACCCAACCATCTTGCGGAAAACCACCATGCCCATCAAGAAAATCGGCCAGTGATAGGGCAAGAAATGCATGTCGCGAAAGAAGAAGTTTGAAACGGCGCAAATCGCCACAAACGCCACAAACGGCCAGCGCGCGCGCGATCGCACCATGCCAAACGCTAAGCCCAGGAACAAATAGAATGTGAATTCCACCGCCAGCGTCCAAGCCACCGGCAAGATCCACTCAATCTTGGTAAAGGGAATCAGGTAACCCAGGTGCAGCAGCAATTGCAAGGGCGTCACCGTGTATGCAATGCCCGTGTACTGCGGCGCCAAGCGCGCTAAATAACCAAGCCCCACTGCGACGGCGATCCCGCACCAATACGGCGGCTCCAAACGGATCAGCCGCTTGGCAATAAATTTGCCGAAATCCCGCAGTTCGTATCCGCCGCGCCACATCGCATACGGCAGAATAAAGCCGGAAATCACAAAGAACACTTCCACGCCAAACCGGCCGAACACGGAAATGGTTGAAAAATCGGGCTGAATCTTCAGATTTGTGCAGGTCGCCAAGTGACACCACATCACCAAAAGGGCTGCAAAGCCCCGCAGCGTGTGAACCATTGGTAAGCGGCCAGCCGTGGACATGTCCTTTCATTTTAACAATGCGAGCACTCTTTTCGGTTGGAGTGAAACGAAAAGGCTTGAATCATGACTAGGTAGACATGGCATCTCGTATGCACTTTCATAAACGAGCGCTACACGAAGGCGAGCCGCCAGATGACATCGTCTTCCAGAACATCGCTAGGCTTCACGGCCTGAACGAAACGGCCACGGTAAATTTGCGCGTCACTGGTTCCCCCGTTCAAGAGACCGCGCATTCTTATTTCATCGCCATCACCCCCACTGGCGTCTTTTTGGAAGATGAGCCCCTCGCGGAACCGACTCTCACAGCAACCCTAAGCTATGAAACCCTGCTTCGGCTCGCCGCCGATGTAGAATCCGCTTCACAAGCCTATCTGGCAGGCCACGTGAGTCTCAAGGGTGATCTGGATCTGGCGCAACGCATCGCGCAAAAACTCGCTGAGTCGGAAACCCGGCCCGTCCTTAGGCACTTCACTGTCGCGCGAGCGTAGCCTCCCCCTTGCTGAGCGCCCCGCGCGGAACCCTGTTAGTTCTTCGCCACTCTATACGTAACCACTTTCCTTCCACCTTGGCAATTGTGAAGGTGCCCTCGCCGCCGTCGGAGGCTTTCCAGTTAAAATGCTGCGCCGTTTCGTCAATCGATCTCAATTCGAAGTTGACATCCGGCGAAACCGGGCTCATCTGCGGAACGTTGTAGCGCGCACTGAAGTTGCCGCGCAAGCCTTCCCCATCTTTCGCCAGCGTCAGGTGGATGAATTCGGGAGGATATAGGTTCGGTCCAGTTTTCTGCTTCTTATGTTTATAAGCCCACTCGCCCACAACCGAATCAACGGTCGATTGCGCCGAGACGATCAACGTTGTTGCCAAAACAAAGACTAAGCTCGTTCGCAGCATCAAAGTAATGGTACTCCATTCGCAAGTAGTTCCACTACACTAAACAGATGGAACCTAGGCTATGAAAACCGTCGCTCTCTTACTTTTACTCGCCGGCATAACCTTCGGCCAAACCAATTCCGCCGTCAAGCCGCAACTCAACTTAAAAGCTCTCTCCGAACCAATCCAAAACCTGAGCACACAAGATCGCAAAGTGGTTGACGAAGCCGTAAAACTGATCAACCAAGGTCAACACGCCGAGGCGCTCGCCGCCCTCACGCGCCTCACCCAAAACAACTCGCAAAACTCCGCCATTCGTGTCCTGCGCGCCTATACGCTTCTCGAACTTGGCAATGTCGCCGCCGCCCTAGACGATGCCACCATTGCGGAATCCGCCGGCGGACACGCCGCTTATCGCTGCTGGTTCCTCGCCCAAGTCGCGTATCTGGCCGGTGACAAGCCTCTGTGCCATCGCGAAATCAACCACGTTCACGCCGACCCCACTTACGGACCCGAAGCTGAGAAGCTTCGCCATAGGTTAGACGCCGGCGCCAGATAGCGCTGAAACGCTAGCCTACCTCCCGTCACTACACCAGAGAGGTTCAAACCGTATGGCGACTCACGCCCACGTCATCACCATGGGCTTAGACTCTGCGCTCAACGACCGCATCCGCGCTTGGTTCCAGGAATTCAACTTCCTTCCACCCATCCCCCTCATGGCCGGAGCCATCGATACCGTTCACGGCCCCGTGTCCTTTGAAGATCTGCTCAAACGCTTAGTCGCGTCTACCTACAAAAATTTCATCATCATTATTCACGGGCATGAAGATGGCTCTGGCCTTTACTTGAAAATCGCTCCCGAGCAAAACAAGATTCGTACCGAACATTGGGACTTGCAAAAACTCATGGACGTAGATCGCGGCCTTTCGAAGATGAGTCCAGCGGACATGTTACGCATGGGCATCAAGCAGCCGGTAGTGGAGCGGCTGTTAAAACTCATGCACAAAGTTCGCGATAAAAAAATCGAGTGCATCGAGTTTCGCTCCTGCAATTTAGGCCGCAATATTCTCTCTCTTGGTCGTTTCCGGCAATTTCTCGGCGCTCGCGTGGCGGGCGCTCCTGACCTTCATACGCTGTTTGGCCTGGTGCCGGTCTACCTTGGCAGCGACTTCGCGGCCGTTGATAAACGCAGCCACCCGGGTCCCAACTGGGAAACTTACAATTTCCCCGTCGGCCTCGCCGATCCCAAGTTGGTCGCCTGTTTCCAACTCAACGCCCTGCAGAAACCCGAAGCGGGCGGACACGTCGCCACCAGCGACCGCGCCACGCTCGACTCCTGGATCAAAGAGTGGATTATGCCTACCGGCATCCACACAAACGGAAAAATGGCGATGCACGGTCTTTGGATTGCCGATCGTCTGGTCACTCCTAAAGACCATAAGGTGAAACCCTACTTCGTTCCTGCTGCCATTGAAGTGGAAAAGGGTGATCTGGAAACGCCCTTAGGCGGTTTTGGCGGCCCTGCTCCGCGCCGTCTCATTCCGCCCTTATCCGCGAACTACAAAAAGCACATCGTTTACTCCCGCTAGCCGCCGCCAGTTCGGCAGTTGGATATTTTTTATATCCATCGTTTCAGTAACTTACAGTCAAATAACCGTTCCCGTGGCTTGACTGACTGGCAAGCTGTCACCAGAAAGGTCAAGCCAGTGGCGATTCTTCATCACTTACTAAGCTCGCGGAACTCATCGCTTTTTCTTCGCTTCCGCTTCGCGAAATCGCGCGATCACTGTTGGGTTCGAAGCGTAATATCACCAGTGAGCGGCGAACTGCAGTTGCATTCATCGCCTTATCTTCGCTTCCGCTCGCCAAAAATCGCCGTTTCTTCTCCTTTCCTAAGTGGAACCCTCTACTTCGCTTCACTCCCGTGCTACATTGTTGCGATAATGCGGCTCCTTCTTTGCTCGCTCTTCCTTCTCATCCCTGCGGCGCCTGCGCAGGACATGGACCCCGATTTCGCCAAGTCCGTCAAAGAATGGACCACTAAGCCCGAGTTCAGCAGCCCCCTCGTCGATCATCTGCCGAAATCATCCACCGTTCCCTCGCCCAAAGACATCCTCGGGCACCACATCGGCGCGCCTAAAAAACTCACCTATTACGAAGACATCCTGCGCTATTACAAAGCTCTCGCCGCCAGTTCTCCGCGAGTCCACATTGTGGACATCGGCAAAACCGACGAAGGCCGCGAATCCATCGTCGTCTTCATCGGCTCCGAAGACACCATCAAAAATCTCGATACCTACCGCCACTACCTTGCGCAACTGGCCGATCCGCGCCAGCTCACCGAATCGCAAGCGCGCGAAATCATCGGCAAAGCCAAGCCGCTGTATCATCTGATGTCCGGCCTCCACAGCGGCGAAACCGGTCCCTCTGAAATGTTGATGGAACTGGCGTACCGGCTGGTCACCGAAGACTCTCCCATCGTGAAAAGCATTCGCGATCATTTGATCGTCTCCATCACGCCGGCCGCCGATCCCGATGGCCGCGACCGCTACGTTGATTGGTACTTCCGCTACAAAATCAACGAGACCTCCGAAGAAGACAATTTAGGCGGCCCTCCCTACTGGGGCAAGTACATCTTTCACGATGACAACCGCGATATCAATTACTCCCAACTCCCCATGCGCAATTTATTGCGCTGGTATCTCGATTGGCATCCGCCCATCATGCACGACCTGCATGAATCGGTTCCCTTCCTCTATACCTTCAGCGGCCAAGCCCCGCAGGAACCGGGTCTTGATCCCATCCTCTACGGCGAACTCCCATGGTTTGCCAACTTCGAGATGGCGCAATTAACCAAGTACGGTATGCCCGGCGTCTGGACTCACGGCTATGTCGATATGTGGTCGCCCGGCTATCTCGGCTTCATGTCCTCCAATCACAACGGACTGCTGCGCATGTACGAAACTTTCGGTAACGGCGGAGCCAACACCTTGCATCGCCATATCGTAAATCCGGATGCGCCCGGCGGTGCCGCCATGGGCGGTTCGCGATGCCGATGCGCGAGAGTGGTTTCGCCCACTCCCGCCCTATTCCGAGGTCGATTGGTCTATCCGTAACAACACCAACTATATGGAAACCGGCGTTCTCACCGGCCTGCAACTCGCCGCCGCGTTTCCCGATGTCGTGCTCGATAACTTCTACCGAAAGAGCCTGCATTCCATCGAATCCGGCAAACATGACCCGCCCTATGGCTATGTCATTCCGGCCGATCAAGCTGACCAAACGCGTGTCGCCTTCGTCGTCAATATCCTGCGCCTCCAAGGCATTGAAATCGGCCGCGCCACCTCTGAAATCAAACTCAAAGAAGGCACGTTCCCCAAGGGCTCGCTCGTGATTAAACGCGATCAGCCTTATGGGAGGTTGGCCAAAATTCTCCTGGAAAAACAGAACTATCCAGACCCCGCTCTCCGCACCTATGACGACTCCGGCTGGACCATGGGCCTGATGGCTCACACCAAAATTGTTGAGAGCGCCGATGCCGCCGTGCTCGACATACCGGTCGATAAGGTCGATCAATTAGAAGTCAGAGGCAAACTCAGCAGCATAACGGCACCAGTGGCCGCCTACGCCGTTTTAGACAACGGCTCCGCCAATATGGCCACACTGCGCTTTCACTTGAAAGACGTGCCCGTAAAGATCGCCGAACAGTCTTTCGACAAAGGTGCCCGCCGGCTCATTCATCATCCCTGTCAGCGCGGCGTCGAGACTCACTTCGGAGGTTGAGTCACTCGGACTCACCGCCGTTCCGCTCACCTCCCAACCCACTGTCCCCACTCACGAAGCTCCCATTCCCCGTCTCGCTGTCTTCAGCACCTGGGGTAGCACGCAAGATGTCGGCTGGGTCCGTTACGCCTTCGATCACTACGAAGCACCCTACGATCTCATCTATAAGGAGCGCGTCAAACAAGGCGACCTCCGTTCGGCCTATGACGTGATCGTCATCCCCAGCCAGGCCCGCGGCGCCAAGGGTCTCGTGTACGATCTAGCTCCCAAGAAAAAGCCTCTCGCTTACACCAAGACCGCCGAGTTCAAATATCTGGGAGACTACGGATCCTCCGAAGACATCACCGGCGGCATGGGTCTCGAAGGCGCACTCGAACTCCGCAAGTTCGTCGAACAAGGCGGTCTGCTGATCACTCTCGGCGAAGCCAGCGCTTTCCCTGCCGAGTTCGGCATTACCCGCACCATCGACGCTGGCCGTCCTTCCTCCCAGTTCTACGCGCCCGGACCCATCGTCAATGCCGCCATCCTACAACCGGCCAACCCCATCTTCTATGGCTACGCAGATAAGACGGTACCCGTACGCTACGCAAATGGTCCGTTCCTCACCGTGCCGCGCGTTGATCGCAAGCAAATCCTGATGCAGTTCCCCGGCGGCGATGAAAACGTTCTGAGTGGCCTAATGAAAGGCGCAAACGAGATCAAGAACAAGCCCGCCATCGTCGATGTCCGAGTTGGTCAGGGTCGCGTTCTACTCTTCGCCACCAATCCGTGCTATCGCTGGCAAAACCTGGGCGAGTTCCGCATGCTCTTCAATGCCATCTTGAACTACAGCTTCAAGCCGGCAACGCCAACTAAGGATGATACTTCCGCTCCACATGCCCCTTAAGGTCTGACTTATAGAAGTAGACATCTCTCAACTGACCTGTGCTGTATCGCTGTGCCTCATCGTCAAAGTGCTTTGATTGCGGATGCCCACTCTCGCCTCCCGCCGTCACTGCCTTCGCTCGCACCTTGTCGCCAAACTCCACCACAGCTACAAAGCTGTTGCCGCTCGTTCCATACCACTTCTTCGTCCCCGGATACGCGCGCGCGCCGAATGACGCCAGTGATCCCCATGTGGACGAAGTGAATCCCACCGGTATGCTCGCCCCGGAGTCACTGAACGGCTGCACAATATCTCCCGTCAGTCGCTCAAACCGGTTGATCTCGCCCCACGGCGTCTTCCAACTCCCAAAATCCGCTGTCAGTCGGTCAGAGGCTGTCGACAGCGCCTCCAGCATCTGCACCTCCGAAGGCAGAGGCTTCCGCCGGATCTCCTCGCCATAGAACACGGCGAGTGACGTTGCCACCGAATCTACGCCCCACCGCAAATCCCAGGCGCGCAGCACCTTGATCTGCTCCGCCAGTTTGTCAACGGGCATATCCTCCCAAGCCTTCACCAACGCCGGTATCAACTTTTCAAACCCCGGCAAATAGCTGTCATACGCCGCCGCATTCAGCGACTCCAGCGTGAAGTCCTTCTTGTTTTCCAGCAGCATCACCGCATGCCGTCCGCGCGCCGATTCGCGGCCCGATTCCACATACGCCGGAAAATCTTCCTTCTTCGGACTGCTCGCGCCCGCAACTTGCCAAGGCCAATCGTTGCAGTTGTAGATCCAGCCCGTCGCCGGATTCAGCAAATGCGGCGTCTCATCAATCGTCAGCAGCCCTTTGTACTCTGTAGCTGGATTCGTCCCATCCACCGGCTTCGTCCAATCGAAGCTCGTATCTCGCCGTGGAATGTAGTTCCCATGGAAGTACGCGATATCGCCATCCGCGTCCGCGAAAATCGTATTGTTCGACGAGTTCGCCTTCAGCTCCATCGTCTCTCTGTATTCCTTATAACTCCGTGCTTTGGTCCGCGAATAGCTCTGCATGAGCGCTTTCACATGCTCTTGCATCAGCTTGATCGCCACCCACCTCCCATCCGACTCACGAATCACCGGACCATGGGAGGTGTAGTAAACCGTGAACTTCTTCTCTGCCATGCCAGTTGCAGTCTTATACGGCACCGTGATCTCTTTGCTCGTATAACCTTCCTTCTTGATCGGCTCCAGGTATTCATCGACCGCATCCACACCACTGGACGTATGCATCCAACCCGCGCGATCGTTGAACCCTTGATAGATGAAGAACTGCCCCCACGTCACCGCGCCGTAAGCGTTCAGCCCTTCCCCACTCACCATCTGCAGTTCCGACCGGAAGAAGAACGAGGTATGCGGATTAATCAACAACAGGGCATGATGCCCCACCGTATTCGACGGCGCAATGGCAATCCCATTCGAACCGCTCGGCTCCCGCTCCCCGCTCACCTCACTCAATTGCACCTTGCCATAGAGCTTCGCCAGCTGTTTCAGATTGATCCTCTCGATATCCCCGCCAATACTGCCTTCCGTAAAACTCAAGGCCATCCACGGCTCAAACTTGTGAATCACCCGCGGCTTCACCTCCGGATGCTTCGCCAAATAGAAGTTCAGACCGTCCGCCCACGCGTCCATCAACTTCTTCAGCCACTCCGGACTCGCCGCGTACTCCCGCTGCAAATCCGCCGGATCGATAAACAGCTTCATTCGCAAATCCTGATAGATCTTGCTCTCGCCTTCCGCCTCCGCCAATCGCCCCAGCGAATTCAGATAGTTCACCTCAATCCGGTTGAAATCGTCTTCCGCCTGCGCATAGATCATGCCAAACACCGCATCGGCATCCGTCTTGCCGTATACATGCGCAATGCCCCAGTTATCGCGAATAATCGTGATCGCTTTCGGATTCGGCGCAGCCTGCGTCAACGCAGCCGCCAAAGCCAACACTATCCAGACTTTGCTTTTCATTTGGTTTATCCTAGCGTAGACAATGCTCGTAGCCGCCGTCCTCTTCACCAGCCTCGTTAGCGGCGGCACAAAAATCACTCTCACGCCCGGCCCGAACGCTCCTCGCTTAGCCACTCTTAATGGCTGGCACAACCGCACGTCCGAACGACTGCCCCAAGCTTTCAAGTGGCGCCTCATCCAAACCACGGCTAATCACCGCCAAGTGAGTTTCATTTACGAATCGCAAAGCCCGCACTTGCGTCTCTCTTGGGAATGGCGCGTTCGCTCCTCGCCTGGTCCGATTGAACATTCCACTCGCATCGAAAATCTGAGTAACACCGAAGTCTGGCTTCCCGTTCCCGACAGCCTTCGCTTTGACTTCCAAAGCCAAGATCCACTCACTGCCTTGTACATCGACAAAGGCGCCAGTTCCCCCTCCGAAATCGGCACTCACTCAGTCGCGCTCCCAGACGGTTTCAATTGGACTGGCACCTCGAGCACCTATGCTCATCCTCCCAAAGATCAACCGCGCGAAATCATCCCCTACCTCCTTGTACAGAAACCCGGTCTCGGCTTCTATCTGGGAATTGAATTCAGCGGCCGAACACGCATCCATCTCCAGCGCAACAGCAACTCAGTCGCCGGCGAAGCGGGTCTCCAGCCTTATCGCACCAAAGTCCTCCCAGGCGAGACCTTTGAAACTCCCACTGTATTTCTCGGGAGTTTCAACGGCGATGCCGACGATGCTGGCAACATCCTCCGCCGTTGGGTGCGCGCCGCCTTAAATAATCCGCTGACCCTTCGCAATCCCAACTATCCGCTATTAGTCAGCAACAGTTGGGGAAGCGGCATGGCCATCAACGAGCAGCAAGCTCACAGCATGATTGATGACGCCTCCGCTTTGGGCCTTGAGATGTTTCACCTCGACGCCGGTTGGTTTCGCACTATCGGCGATTGGACGCCTGATTCCTCGAAATTCCCTCACGGAGTCACCTCCGTTGCCGACTACGCCCACAAAATCGGTTTGCGCTTCGGCCTCTGGACGGACTGGACACAAGCCGGACGCAACAACATCAACGATCCGCAAGTCCGTGAATGGCTCACCACGCTTCCACCTCCCGATTGGAAACCGGAGGAGTTCAAAGGCATCACCGTCGATATTGGCGTTCCTGCCGCGCGTCAATGGGCTGCCGCGCAAATGACAAAGCTAATTAAAGATACTCATCTCGACATGCTTGAACACGATGGCTACCTTGTCGCCCAAGGCTGCGACCGTCCCAATCATCCCCATGCACCGCTCGACCCGACTCAAGCCAAACACTACAAAGACGAAGGTTTTCTCTGGGTGGAAGGTCCGAACGATACCGACGTCAGCTATCGCGCCACCCGCGCCTATTACCAAACACAGTCCGAATTCCGCCGTCAATTCCCCAACCTCCTTTTCGAGATTTGCAACGACGGCGGCCGCATGGTCGATTTCGGCAGCGCCGCACACGGTGATTATTTTTCCATCACGGACGCGTACGATCCGCTCTCGAACCGCCGCGCCTTCTATGACGCTAGCTACGTTTTACCTCCCGCCATGCTCGAAACGTACGTTCAAAAATGGCCCACACCAACTATTGAAAACTTTCGCTACATGCTGCGCAGCGGCATGATGGGCTGGTTCTCGCTCATGATGGATTCCAACATCTGGACTCCCGAACAGCACACCGTCGCGAAAGGCGAGTTCGCTCTGTACAAGCAAAAACTCCGTCCACTCATCCGCCAGGCAAATCTCTATCACGTCTCCGCACGCCCCGCCGCTCAACATTGGGACGGGATTGAATATTTCGATCCCGCCTCGCAGCGCGGCGTGCTATTCGCGTTCCACGGCACCGCGCCTGACGAAACCTCCCATACGTTTCACCTAAAGGGTTTGCGCCCGAACACCTCCTATCGCGTCATCTTTCAAGATCACACCTCAGCGAATTACACTACCTCCGGCGCATCACTCATGAAGGCTGGAGTGACCGTGGATTCACCCAAAACCAATTCATCTGAACTAGTCTTCCTAGTGCCTACACAGCATCTCTAGCAGTGATCTCCAGCTATTTCGTAAATCTCCCGGCTTACTTGCGCCCATGAACGTTCGTCAATAAAGTATGGGTGGTCGGTTTCGCGAGCCGCCATCCGGCATCTGCAAAAGATTGGAGATTTACAAATTATGCAACTCAACTTTCGTTCTTTTATGGCCGCTTCTCTCGCCGTTGCCGGAATCGGTTTTCTCGCCTCGGCCGTTGTTGGACGCGCCAAGGCTGACGCGTGGGATAAAATGACGCGCGTTACCATCAACGAGAAAATGATTGCCGGCAATAAGGTATTGGAACCCGGCACGTACGTTTGGAAATTGCTCGATTCACAATCTGATCGCCACGTGGTTCAGATTTTCGACAAAGATCAAACTCACTTAGAAACCACGATTCTGGCGATTCCGAATTATCGACTCGAGCCATCCGGACATTCCGTCTTCGCGTTTTGGGAGACACCTCCCGGTGTTCCCAAAGCCGTCCGTGCCTGGTTCTATCCCGGCGACAATTTCGGACAAGAGTTCAAATATCCCAAAAAGCTTGTGGCGCAACTCGCCTCCGCCGTTCCTGCTGCAGTACCCATGAACTATAAGGAAGAACCTGCTCCGGCGGCTGCGCCGGCTCCCGAACCGCCTGCTCCTCAACCCGCGGCCGCCGCTCCCGAACCAACGCCCGCACCCCAGCCCGAGCCTGCACCGCAAGCCAGTAACGACAACTCTGCAACTCCACAAGAGGCTCCCGCATCCTTGCCACACACGGCTAGCAATATACCTCTCATAGCCATGCTGGGCCTCGCTTCTTTGGGTTTAGCCAGCGCACTGTCTTTGAAGACCAAGCGCACATAAGCCCAATGTCGAAGGCGGGCGCGTCCCTCCCAACGCCCGCCTCACTCGATTAGTGAAAGAATTGTGTGGTTGGGCTACTCCTATATGAGTCACACTCGTCAAATCGTTTGTGGTGTAGCGTTTCTATCTGCGATCGCTGCGTCTCAGCTACGGAGCCAAAGCGAATTTACGATCTCCGACAATGTGAACTTAGTACTGCTCGATGTCAGCGTCCGCAATGACCACGCTGCCTACGTGACAGATCTTCAGAAATCTGAATTCAAAGTTTTCGAAGACGGGAAGGCTCGACCTATCACTCAATTCGGTAACGTCGATGCACCGGTCACAGTCGGCTTGGTCGTTGATAACAGCGCCAGCATGCGCTCCAAAAGATCTGAGGTTTTGCAATCAGGCCTGGCCTTCGCGCGCGAGAGCAATCCGCGCGATGAATTTTTTGTGGTCAATTTCAACAACTCGGTGGTGTCCGGTTTGCCCCCGCACCTGCCATTTACTGACAGCTTGGCAGTTCTTCAGCGAGCACTTTATTATGGCGTTCCGTCCGGCCAAACCGCTTTATACGACGCCATCGCCTATTCTCTCCACCACTTGGAAAAGGCGCACCAAGAGCAGCGGACACTCATCGTAGTCAGTGACGGAGGTGACAACGTCAGCAAGATCTCACTCCCTGATCTGTTGAACCAAGTCGAAATGTCCAGAGCAACCATCTACACCATTGGCCTGATTGACCCGGAGAATAGAGATCTGAAACCCGGCATTCTGCGGAAACTGGCCGCAGTTAGTGGCGGCACTTATTATCAACCCAAGACTTTGGAGGATGTGCCCGTGGCCTTCGCGCAGATCTCCCAAGACATCCGCCACCGTTACACGATCGGCTTCACGCCAGACGAGATGAGTGACAAACGAACCGTGCGAAGCGTGAAAGTGACCGCCGAACGCGCCGGTGACCATCTCCATTGCAAGAGCCGCAGCACGTTTCGCCTTCCCCCACCGGCCGTCACGGGCAATATATGAGAACGCTTTTCTTATGGCTCGGCCTCGGCTGTCTTAGTTATTGTGTCTACAGCACCGGCATGGAAGCGCTCAATCAGTCTTATGACAATTGGGTCTTTGAACGTCACATCGCGGGCATACAGGACACCAGCATTCCCGCTTACCTGCGCGAACACGGACCCTTCGGCTTCCTTGTGAAAGACGCTTCTGCGTCGCCCACGCTGCGGACTCCAGGCCCTTCGATAACGCCGCAGCAAAATGAGGTTCTTGGGAAGTTAGAAATCGCGCGCCTCAATTTGTCCGCCATGGTTCGCGAGGGCGTGGACGCCCACACCTTGAGTGAGTCCGTCGGTCATGTGCCCTCCACTGCATTGCCGGGCCACTTAGGGAACTTCGCCTTAGCCGCCCACCGCGACACTCTGTTTCGCGCCCTCAAGGACATCAGGCCCGACGATCTGATCACGTTTCAATCGCCGAATCAGACTTATTCCTACCGCGTCGAAGACACGCGTATTGTCAAACCGACTGACGTCAGCGTTCTCCGCTCCGACGGGCGCGAATCCCTCACGCTCATTACTTGCTACCCGTTTTATTATGTTGGCTCTGCTCCGGAGCGCTTTATTGTGAAAGCGCGCCTCATTCCAGAAACCCAACTGTCGGCAAGAGTTCAGTGAAGTAGCTTACAGTAACCACCAGTCAATCTCCGTCGTCTAAACTCCAACGGAGTAACAAATGACTAAATGCCGTCTCACTATGACTCTCGCGAGCATGTGCTTGCTCGCCAATGCGGCAAGCGCAGCCGATCGTGTGCCCGCAGCCCCCATCCCGCCGCAAATCCTGACGGCAAAGACTGTATTCATCTCGAATGCGAGCGATGATTGCATCGCCTTAAAATTTTGGGCTCCGAATGCCAGCAGCGGCTGCACCCGAGATATTTTTTACAACGAAGTCTATGCAGCTCTAAGAAGCGCTGGAAGATATCAGGTCACTCTAAATCCCCAGGATGCTGATTTAGTATTGGAATTGAGTTTAGGTTCCTCCTGGATACCAGGGGAAAGCACGCCCGGAATACCAGGGCGTAACAAGCCTGATTCTTATTACAAACTCGCTATCATTGACGCCAAAACTCATTTCACATTATGGTCGTTCTTTGAGCACGTGGAACCCGCCGTTCTGGAGGCAAATCAGAAGAAGAACCACATGGCCGCCAGAGCGCAGATCGTCACCGACTTCAAAGCTCTCACCACCCCGGCCGAGAAACCCTAAATGGCAAAAAGCTTCCTGCCAAACGTCGCCATTGCGGCCATCTTGTTGCTCCGGCCAACTGCGAAAGCGGCATCTCCGGGCACGGTCGCGCCCATCCCGGCACAACTGCTCACGGCGAAGAGTGTTTTCATCTCCAATGCCGGTTACAAGTGCTTCGCCAGGCGTGCGGCGCTAAACCCGTGTTCGTCTGATCTCCTTTACAACCAGGTCTACCCGGCAATGAAAACTGGGGCCGTTACCAATTAGCACCCACGCCTACCGAGGCCGACTTGGCTCTCGAATTAAAGTTCGTCCTGGCTGAAAGTCCTTCCACATCTAGTTTCATCCTTACCGTTCGCGATCCAAAGACTCACGTGGCGCTCTGGTCGTTTACCGAATACTCGCAACCGGCCGCTCGCTCGGAAACGATGAACAAGCATGAAATTTCTGCCATGAACCAGCTCGTCACCGACCTCAAAATCCTGGTTACCCCGCCCGAAAATCCAACAAAGTAACGAATCTCACAGATGATCGCCCTTTCTTCGCCTGCGAAATGTCACAATCGTTAAGATGAAAGCTACCGTCTTCCCGGTATCTTCGTGCGTGGAATACAGTACCTTCGATCATTTAAGCGCTTAACCAATTGCGATACAATCGCCACGGGGCAATACTTCTTTGACATTACGAGCCGTTGACTACGTCAGTCTCGCCATCTATTTTGCTTTTGTTCTCGGCATTGGCTGGATGGCCAAGAAAAAAATCACCAGCAGTTCCGACTTTTTAACCTCCCGCCATTCAGTGCCGGTCTGGATCACCAGTCTTGCCTTCATTGCCGCCAATTTAGGCGCGCAGGAGATGATCGGCATGTGCGCCTCTGGGGCCAAATACGGCATCATGACGGCGCATTTCTACTGGCTCGGCGCGGTGCCGGCCATGGTGTTTGTCGGCCTTTTTATGATGCCGTTTTACTACGGAAGCCGCGCCCGCAGCGTCCCTGAATACTTGAAGCTCCGCTTCGATGAAAAGACCCGTGGCTTGAATGCCATCACGTTCGCCATCATGACCATCTTTTCCTCGGGCATCAGCATGTATGCCTTGGGCCAATTGTTCCAACTAGTCCTGGGCTGGAGTTTCACCGCCTCCGTATTGCTTTCAGCGGCCATCGTTCTGGTGTATACACTGCTCGGCGGCCTCACCAGCGCCATCTATAACGAGGTGGTTCAGTTCTTCCTCATCGTTCTGGGCTTTGCTCCTCTGTCATTCTTAGCAGTACAAAAGGCCGGCGGCTGGGCAGGCATTTCATCGCGCCTGGCGCCCGTAATGTCTCACTCCTGGAAGTATCTGGCAAAGCCTGCCGATAATCCAATGCACGTGGAAGCTTTCGGGCTCATCGCCGGACTAGGATTTGTTCTTTCGTTTGGTTACTGGTGTACAAACTTCCTGGTAGTCCAACGCGCTATGGCCGCCAATTCCATGGCTGAAGCGCGGCAGACTCCCCTGTTCGCGGCCTTCCCGAAGATTTTCATGCCCTTCGTGGTGATTCTGCCAGGCATCGCGGCCGTTGCGCTTCTCCAACAGGGCGTCGGCTATAGCATCCCTCTACAGGCGGACGGTTCCGGCCCAGATTACAACTTGGTACTCACCACCTTGATGGCTAAGTTCTATCCGTCCGGCATGTTAGGAATCGGACTCACAGCGCTGATGGCATCGTTCATGTCGGGCATGGCCGGTAACGTCACGGCCTTCAATACGGTCTTTACTTACGATATCTATCAGAGTTACATCAAGCCCAAGGCAGACGACGACCATTACTTATGGGTTGGGCGTGCCACCACCGTGGTAGGCGTCATACTGTCCATCGGAACTGCCTATCTGGCCGCATCCTTCAATAACATGATGGATTTTCTGCAGCTTATTTTTGCGTTCGTGAACGCGCCGCTGTTTGCCACTTTCTTGCTCGGCATGTTCTGGAAACGAACCACTGGCCACGCGGCCTTCTTTGGGTTGTTCAGCGGAATTACCGCCGCTGCGTTCACCTGGCTGCTCACCGTCGCCGAAGGCAAAGGCGGCTTATTAGGCCACGTGTACATGTTCGGCTCGGCTATGGCGCAAAGCTATTGGATCGCCATTTTCTCCTGGACCACATGCTTCGTCGTCACCGTAATTGTCAGCTTCCTGACCGAACCTAAACCAGAGAGCGAGCTCAGAAACTTGGTTTACGGTTTTACCGATGTCCCACCCGCTGACAATGCGCCCTGGTATAAGCGCCCGGGCCCACTGGCCGTTGTCGTAATCGCCGTGCTTGTGATTGTTAATTTGATTTACTGGTAAACTCCATGGATGACTTACGCCGACCTACTGGAATCCTCTTTACAATTCTTGGATTGATTCTCGCGCTCTATGGCTTCATTAGCCCCGGCGTCCAGGCTCCTTTAGAGCCGGGCGTCCCGGTTAATTTGTACTGTGGCGCTATGTTGTTGCTATTTGGGGGTGTTTTACTTTGGCTTTCGTTCCGGGCGAAATCATAGACCGTTTTCGCCAGCAGTTTGGGTCTACGGCTACGCCGGTGCTATACCGTGCTCCTGGTCGAGTGAATCTCATCGGTGAGCATACAGATTACAATCTGGGCTACGTGTTACCCATTGCCTTGGAAATGGCCTGTTATATCGCCATTGCTCCCGCGTCTCACGGCAAACTGCGCATTTACTCGCATGAGCTCGCCAAAGAAGCGTCGCTCGCCATTGGCGACATCGCTAGTGCAAAACCAGCCAAGCAATGGAGCGATTACGTATTCGGCGTTGCTCAGGAACTGTTAAAAGCGGGCTTTACTCTTGAGCCTTGCGATCTGTATATCACCAGTCAAGTACCAGCCGGATCAGGCCTGAGTTCTTCCGCGGCGCTTGAGATTGCTACCGGCGTCGCCCTGCTGGGTGGACGCACTTACCCGAAAGTGGAACTAGCCAAGCTCGGCCAGCGCGCCGAATCGCAGTTCGTCGGCATGCCCTGCGGCATTATGGACCAATACGCCGCTGTCTTCGGACATGCTGGCGCAGCGCTCAAAATCGATTGCCGCAGCTTGGGCCACGAATATGTGGAACTGCCTTCCAGCGTACGCATCATTGCTGTCAATTCGCTCGTCAAACACGAACTCGGCACCTCCGCCTACCGTGAGCGCGTGGCGGAATGCAAGGAAGCGGTCGCGGCGCTGCAGGCGCTCGATCCTAAAATCGAAAGCCTGCGCGATGTGTCGCTCGAATTCTTCAACCGCGTCCAAGACTCCGTTCCCATGGTGCCCCGCCGGCGCGCGCGCCATATCATTTCCGATACGCAACGAGTGGTCGATCTCGCCATAGCCGCACGGGCAAACGACCTGGCGGAGATGGGACGCTTGTTTGTCGCCTCCCATCGCAGCATGCAGTACGACTATCAAATTAGCTGCGAAGAAATTGATTTCCTCGTCGATGCGGCCATCAAAATACCAGGCGTTTATGGCTCCCGCATGACAGGCGGCGGATTCGGTGGTTGCACCGTCAACTTAGTAGCGCCGGAAGCCGTGGATACGTTCAAGCAGCATTTGAGCATCGGTTATCAAGAGCGTTACCAGAAGACACCGGTTTTCTACGAATGTCTTCCCGCCGAAGGCGCGGGGCCGGTAGCCGCGTAAAGCTACCGCTTCATCCACTTCTCGTATTCACGCGTGTGCCGCGATTCAAGCGGCACTTCGCGCCCGGCAACGAACATCTCCTTTATGTTCGTTTTCGCTTCCATCGGGTCGCCGTCCGTCAGAATCAAATCAGCCCATTTGCCTTTTTCAATGGAGCCGAGCGTTTCACCAACACCCAAAATTTCCGCGCTGTTGATCGTCAGCGCTTTCAGCGCCTCATCATGCGGCAAACCAAACGCCACCGCCTGCGCCGCTTCAAAAGGCACGTTGCGCGCAAATTCCACATCGAAAGTACCAAAGCAAATTTTCACGCCGGCTTTGTAAAACTCAGCCGGCAGAGTGTATGCGGAATCGTACGCATCATCCTCGTGCAACGGCAGCTCAAGAACCTTACCCAACACAACCGGGATATGGTGTTCCTTCAACAGCGGACCCGTACTGCCAATTTCACGCGGATCAGCGATGATGATTTTCACCTTCTCTTTATCCGCGAACGCAATGGCATCCTTGATCATCCGCTCCCGCTCCGCGCGTATAAAAATGGGCTCCTTGCCGTCAATTACCGGCAGCATCGCTTCCATCTTCAGATCGGGACGGAACTCCACACCACCTGCCTGCTTAGCTTGCCGGTATTTACGAACGTCTTGAAAGAAATCGCTGATGTGCTGCAGGCGCTCTTTGTATTGTTTTTCCTGCTCCTGAAACGATGTCGCCGCAGCGCCGGTCAGCGCCGCGAATTGCCGCCCGCCACCCGTTTGCAATTGCGGGAACACCATCTCCAGCACGGCCCCGCGCTTGACAGCCATCTCTTCCCAGGTCCAGCCGTCCAGATGCATCAATGCGCCTTGCCCGGTGATGATAGATCCGCCACCACCGGCGCGGCCACCACGCGCGCCGCTGCCAGGCAGCGTAATCACCGTGGTGATGCCGGAAGCCCGCGTCACTTCCACGTGCTCGCTCGAAGGGTTAAATGCCACTTCCGCGCGCAATTCCGGATTGAAGGTGCCTATCTCGTCCAGGTCAATGGTGTCGCGCAGAGATTCCACTTCCGCCAAGCCGACATTCGTAGCCGCATTAATCAGACCAGGATAAAGATGCAGGCCGTGGCCATCCACCACACGAGCCCCTTGGTGCGCCGTTAGATGCGGACCAATATCGGCAATCTTGCCGTCAATCACCAACACCGAACTGTTTTGAATCTCCGGTGCCGTCATTGGATGGACCGTAACATTGCGAATCAGGACAGAATTCGAACTGGCCGCGTTCAGCGCCAGCGCGCAGGTCAGTAGCAGAATAACGTTCTTCACTTGTTTCCCTCCTGATTCGGCGTGGTCGGATTCGCCTCTGCGCCGCCGCCCGCGCCCGGCCTTCGTCTGCCTTGCGGAGCCGCAGCCGCTGCTTCTTTATCCTGCAAGGCTTTTTTCTTCTTTTCGAATTCGGAACGCGTTTCCAGATCTTTGTCTCGATCGAAATACTGGTGGCCGTCGATCCAAACCTTTTCGGGTTTAGAGAATCCGGAAAGTGGATGCTTGTCAAACAGCACTAAATCGGCCGACTTACCCACTTCAATTGATCCCACTTTGTCGTCAATGCCCAATTGCTTGGCCGGATTGATCGTCACCATGGCCAGCGCTTCGTTCTCGCTCAAGCCGCCATAGCGCATAGTCTTGGCCGCTTCCAGATTCAAGTGGCGTTGCAATTCATCGGAATCGGAGTTCAACGAAACCACTACTCCTTTTCGCGCCATCACAGCGGCGTTGTAAGGCGTCGCGTCGAACGCCTCAATCTTGTAAGACCACCAATCGCTAAACGTAGAAGCACCAGCGCCATGCGCCGCTATTTCCTTGGCCACTTTGTAGCCTTCCAACACGTGCTGGAACGTGCGTATCTTGAAGCCCATTTCATCGGCCACCCGAATCAACATCAGAATTTCGTCGGCCCGGTAACAGTGCGCGTGTACGTACCGCTTGCCTTCCAACACCTCCACCAGCGGATCGAGCCGCAAGTCTTTGCGCGGCGGAATGGGATGCTCCCCCTTCGCCACCTTATCGTTGTATTCTTTCCACTCGGCTTGATACGCCTTGGCTTCAGTAAAGCTTTGCCGGATCACTTCCTCAACACCCAAACGCGTTCCCGGATAGCGCCTTTCCGGAGCCGTCGCGCCTTGCGCTAAGAAACCCTGCTGCGGTTCGCCGGCGCGTTTCGGATTCTCACCAAGGGCAAATTTGATACCGGGCGTTGCCCCTTCAAACAACATCTCCTGCGCAGTCTTGCCCCAGCGCAGTTTAATCACCACGGTTTGGCCGCCAATGGCGTTAGCGCTGCCATGCAGCACGTTGGAAACGGTCAGCCCGCCGGCCAGCGCGCGATAAATATTAATGTCGCTGGGATTCAGAACGTCTTTGATATTCACCATCGACGAGTCGGAAACCGTGCCTTCATTCACACCGCCTTCAATGGCCGTGTGGGAGTGGCAATCAATAATGCCGGGAATGAGATATTTGCCAGTTGCGTCCACCACCGTTGCATCCGCTGGCGCGCTGAGGTTTTTGCCAATCGCGGCAATCTTGCCGTTCTCAATCAGGACACTACCGTTTTGCAGAGTGCCTTTCGTGACCGTCATGACGGTGGCGTTGCGAATGAGAATGGTCTGTGCCTGCGCGGCGCGCACGCGAGAGCAGGCTCACGGCTAAAAGACAGTTTCTATAGCGCATTACTGTAACTCCTCACTGGGCATCGCTCCTGGTCTTCGTCCGCCACCGGCTGGCGGTCCCTGCTGTAATTCTTTCGATGGGTGAAATTCCTGCCCATCCACGAACACATATTCCACTGTCGTCTTGTCTTCAAAGGCATCGCCTTTCATCACCACAACGTTGGCGATCTTGCCTTTTTCAATACTGCCCATTCTGTCGGCGACGCCATAAATTTCGGCGGGGCTCAGCGTCAAGGCGCGAATCGCATCCTTGCGCGACAAGCCAGCGTCTACCGCTTTCTTCAAAGCTTTTTTCAAATCGGCGGCGTTTTCAATGCCTTCCGCGGAGAACGCAAAGTGGATGCCGGCTTTCGCGAATAAACCGGGAACGGCAGGCGCCTGTTCGCGCATGGTCAATTCCCGCATACTTGAAACCTCCGCCGGGTCGCCGTCGCGCGCTTTCTCCGGCCATTTCAAACTGACAATCAAGGGTACGCTCGCTTGCTTCAGCAAATCAATCCGCTCATAGGCTTCATGCAGCCCGTACAGCAGAAAGGGCTTCTTCAATTCGGGAGCAAAATTCAGCATGCGTTCGATCTGCTGCGTTTCATCCGCCGGCAGAAGCAGGCGCGGCGATTCGGCCAAACCTTCCAGCGCGTGATCATATTCGGGCCGGCGGTTGCCCGTTGGGTTCGAAGCGTAAATCTGCTTTGCTTGTTGGTATTGATCCAGATCCAGAAACAGTTGGCGGACGTAGGAGATGTTGCCCATCAGCGAACCGGGAAATCCGGTACGGCCAAAGCCGCCTTGCCGGAAAGCGATGCGCTGGCCGATGGGTTGGGCAATCACCATATCCCTGCCCCGCTCGCCGGCTAAATCGATCATCGCGCCCAAACCCTGAAAAATCCCGCGGGCCGGATAAGTCGCCGCACTGGTAAACCGGCCGCGCGCGCCAGCCTCAAGACGCCCATCTCTGGGCGATACGTCATCGGCCGCACGCTCGTAAGAGAACGTTTGTGGCCGATCTTCCGGGCCCGTGCTCCTAGGCTCGGCAGGGGCATTAGGTTGCCCTGGGCGCTCCTGCTCCACCGCGAGCGGTAGCCGGCGCGGGAATGCCCCACGTGCTCATGGCATCAATAAAACCTGGATAAACTGTCAGCCCGCTACCGTCAATCACCCAGGCATCGGCGGGAACGCTGACAGCCGAACCCACTTCGGTGATCAAGCCGTCGCGCATCACCACAGTCGCTTTCGGCAGTTCTTCGCCGCTCACTGTAACCACGTGCGCGTCTTTGATGGCAACAGCGGTGTGGTTCTGGGCAAAGGCACAGCTAGCGCCGAAACTTCCGGCCCAGAACAACAACACAAGGGCTTGCTTCATCCTTAGGAATCTCCAGTCACAGGTTTTGTCGGAATTTTCATATTGTGGCACAGATCGCCCGGAAGCGCTTGTCATTCAAGACACTTAGTAGGGGGCAAATGGCATTTTTTTGCATCAAAAACGATGTTAGCTACGGGATCGCAATTGGTAAGGTTTGGGCATGAAAACAAAAACTAACACCAAGAGCTGCCTCTTTCGGGGCCGCTCCTGGATGACGTTGTCGAGCAGGATCAAGGCCAATAAGTCGGCCAATTTTCCTGCTCCTTCCGTAGGCGAGAAGCCGCTTCCGCCTCCTGATCTGTATCAGGATTCCGGCGATGGGTATAACGCCAACTTCACGTTCCCACAAGAGTAACTGGGACGGGGCAGGCCTTGTATGGCCTGCCCCATTTTCGCTGATTAGAATGCGTGAACCCATCTTTCGATAAACTAAGCTCTTTAGTGAGCACGCAAACAACATACCGTCAAGCGGGAGTCGATATCGATGAGGCCGAACGCGCCGTTCTGCTTATCAAGCGGCACGCCTCGAAGACGCTAACACCCCAGGTTCTGACATCCATCGGCAGTTTCGGCGCGGGCTTTTCATTGAAAGGCTGGCGCGATCCGGTGCTGGTGAGTTCCGCCGACGGAGTGGGAACCAAACTGAAAGTCGCATTTGCCACGGGCCAGCACGACACCATTGGCGAAGATTTAGTGAATCACTGCGTCAACGATATTGCAGTCCAAGGCGCGATGCCGTTGTTCTTCCTGGATTATTTCGCGGTTGGGAAGCTGGAATCAGAAGTGTGCGGCAAAGTGGTGGGCGGCATCGCGCGCGGCTGCAAACGGAATGGCTGCGCACTCATCGGCGGCGAGACGGCCGAGATGCCGGGCATGTATGCGCCCGGGGAATATGATTTGGCCGGTTTTATCGTAGGCGCCGTGGAACGGAAGCAGATGCTCACCGGAACCTCCATTGAGCCCGGCGACGTGATGATCGGCTTGCCCTCGCAAGGGCTGCACACCAACGGCTATTCGCTGGCGCGAAAATTGCTCTTTGAGGTAGCAGGCCATGCGCCTGACGCTAAGCTTGCCGAGCTTTCGGGCACGTTGGCTGAAGAACTGCTAAAAACGCACCGGTCTTATCTCAAACCGCTGCAAGCTTTACATAAAGCCAAACTGCTCAAAGGTGCGGCTCACATCACGGGCGGCGGCATTACCGATAACGTGCCGCGCATTCTGCCCCGCGGAACAGGCGCCGAGATCGACGCTGAATCTTGGCCCAAACAGCCCATTTTCGAATTGTTGCGGCGCTTGGGAAATATTCCAGAAGATGATTATCGCCGGACGTTCAACTTGGGCGTTGGCATGGTGCTGGTTGTGGCGGAAAAGAAATTTGGGTTCGTTTCTCAGATTTTGAAGAAGATGCGCGAGCCGTTCTACCGGATCGGCGTGGTCTCTGTTCATAAAGGCAAACAGCCCAGGGTCGTGTACCGGTGACGGCTTGGCGGCCGCGTCTTGGAATTCTGTTATCCGGCCGTGGATCGAATTTCGAGGCAATTGCAGCGAACGTCTTAGCGGGTAAGCTGGCCTGCGAAATTGGGTTCGTTTTTTCAAATAAGACAGACGCGCCTGGCCTGGCACGCGCTCAGCAGTTGGGCCTGCCCTGCGGGGTATTGCCATCGGCGGGTATCGAGCGGTCGGTTTTCGACGCGCAAGTGGCTCATTTACTTAAGGAAAACGGCGTCGATCTGGTCTGCCTGGCCGGCTACATGCGGCTGCTCAGCGGTGGGTTCGTAGCGCAATTTCCGCAGCGCATCCTGAATATCCACCCTTCCCTGCTCCCGGCGTTTCCTGGGCTCGATGCGCAATACCAGGCGCTCGCTCACGGCGTCAAAGTGACGGGCTGCACCGTCCACTTGGTGGACGAAAACCTGGATAGCGGTCCGATTCTTCTGCAATCGGCGGTCCCGGTGCTCGATCAGGATACGCTCCAAACTCTCTCTTCGCGCATACTCAAAGAGGAGCATAAACTTTATTCCGAGGCGATTGCCTGGTTGGCGAAGGGTAATTTTCGCATCGAAGGCCGTCGCGTTTTGAAGACGTAAGACAATTGTTGTAGGCAATGTTTAATCGAATCATCGCAGCACTCGCAGCGCTCTTAGTAGCCGCTTTCCTTGTTTTTTGGTTCTC
>CAWJBS010000002.1:0-4379 GCA_963840845.1 Bryobacterales bacterium | reverse complement strand
GTCACTTGCCCGCCGCCGCAGCTCGCCACGCTATCCACGCAGCCATACGTCGTCATCGGTCGACCGCCCGCGTCGGAGATGGCGGTCGTCGCGCAACACGATTCGCCGACCTGACAGACCGCGGGCGGCATGGCGCCAGCAGGGCACTCGACGTTGGTCACGATCGCGACGCCGGCCTCGTTGATTTCGGCAACCACCCCCGGAACCGGTGCTGTTCGCGGTGCCCGTGTCGGTTCCGGCGCCGCTTGCCGTGCTCGCGTTGCTGCCGGTGCCCGTCCCGAGGCCGGTGCCTCCGCCGTCGGCGGTGCGGCCTGGCCCTGGTTGCCCTCTGCTTGTCGCTCATTCTTTTCGCCCACATCCGCAACCGTCTCCAAAGGTGGATTGGCCGCGTCCTCTTCCGCCGTCAGAATCTCGATGAACGCATCCGCCGCATTTTCAAACTACCCGGTAACGTGCAAACGGAAGACGAGTTGCTCTCAAGCGCCGCCCGCGAAGTGGGCACCCACTTGCGCACCGATCATTTCGCCGTTGTTTCAGATCTCGGCGTCACCGGCCCCACCGATGGACCAGCGCTATTGTTCGACGGCATGCTGAGTCCACGTCTACCGGCCAAACTCATTTGGGCTGAAGCGCAAATCCCCCTCCGTTTTTTTACTGGCGAGATGAAATTCCTGCTCACCGGCCCGCGCCGTGGCCGCCAGCGCTATCTGAGCGAGGATCTCGAAGACATGCGCCGCCTCGGTTCGGTCATTGTCGAAGCCGTCGAACGCTTTCGTTCCGAAGAACTCAAGCGCCTCGCCGCCCAAGCGGAACTCCGCGCTCTCCAAGCGCAAATCAATCCCCATTTCCTCTTCAACGCCTTCAATACTCTATACGGGACCATCGACCGCGAATCCTTTGAAGCGCGCCGCCTCGTTCTGAACCTCACCGAAATCTTTCGTTATTTCCTGCAAGGCGACCGTTCATTCATCCTGCTCTCCGAAGAAATCCGCATCATTAAGGCCTATCTCGAAATAGAAGCCCTCCGTTTGGGAGATCGCCTCGAAACCGAACTGCATGTGAGCGAATCTGCCCTCTCGTCATGATTCCCATCCTTTCCATTCAGCCTTTGGTTGAAAAGCTGTGAAACATGGCGTCGCCGCCAAAGCCGGCCATGGTCGAGTGGCGCTGCGTGTCCAAACAGAACAGGCGATCTTCGCGTGAGTGTCGAGGACACAGGAACGGGTTTTGAAACAATGGTTCATCGGTCCAGCCATGACGGCGCTGGCGTTGGCCTCACCAATGTTGGGCGTCGCCTGACTCTCTCTTACGGCCCTCGATCACGCTTTCTATTTCGTCCAGCGAGTTCGGCTCCACCGTAGCGTTTTCTATCCCAGCCGAGGCGCGTCCGCAATCTCGCAAACAAGAAGTGGAGGTCGCTAATCCCGCTCATCGCCAGTTTCAGCCCGCTCACCACCACACGCAGATCGCATGCCTATGAACCCTACCGTGGACCGCCTCGAATCGATTATATACTTCGGTATTGCCTTCGCTGCGTGTGCTCTTGGTAGACGATGAACCTGTCGCTCGCAAAGTTCTCCGCCAGGAACTTGAAGTGACTTCCCGACGTCGAAGTGGTGGGCGAAGCCGACAATGGCGCGACTGCCTTACGCCAAATTTCGGCCCTCCAACCGAATCTCGTCTTTCTCGATATTCAAATGCCCACTATGGGTGGTTTCGAACTTCTCAGCCACCTGACCGGCGGCGCTATGCCGGCCGTCGTGATGGTCACCGCTTTCGATCAGCACGCTATTCGCGCCTTTGAATCAGGAGCCATAGATTACCTTCTCAAACCTGTCGCCCCAGCCCGCTTGCAACAATCGGTAGAGCGTGCCCGCCGCCTGCAAAGCAACCCGCGCGCCATCGCCGAAAACATCGCGGAATTACAGCAAATCACTCCCGTCGGTTCCTCCGCCGATCCGCGCGTTCGCAAGATCGTCGGCAAGGCCGGCGAAGAGTATTTCCTGCTATCCCCCGAAGAAGTGCTGGCCTTCCAGGCCAACGGAGACCTCGTTTGGATTGTCACCGCCAAGAAGCGTTATCTCTCTACCCTGAATTTAAAAACTCTGGAAGAACGCTTTAGTCCTGATTTGTTCTGCCGCGTTCATCGCAACGCCTTGGTCAACGTGAACCAGATCCGCAAAATGAGCATGCTCACCAGCCAGCGCTGGCTCATTACGCTAAGCAACGGCCAGGAACTCACCGTCAGCAAGCGGCAAGCCCGTTACGTACGTGACCTTCTGCATTGGTAGACCCAATCCTCTCGGCGAAGATTAAAGCCCGTTCATCGCAAAATCCAGTCCATCCATCCGATTTGCCTCACAGAATTTCGGCTCTAGTCGCAGAATGAGTTCATGGTTAAGTCTTCTCCCGTGGCCAGCGGTGTATGCTTTTTGACTTTTTTCTGCGCGGGAGGATTAACCTTTGCGCAGTCGTCGAGCAACTCAGGTACCCTGCGTGGCTCAGTTCAGGATCCTTCCGGCGCGATGGTAGCCAAAGCGACCGTCCAAATTGAAAACCCCGTCTCCCACTACACGCAGGCAGTCAAGACGGACAGCCAGGGAGCCTTCCAACTACCGAATCTTCCCTTCAATAACTATCACCTCGTCGCATCAGCCCCGGGCTTTCAGTCGCAGGCCCAAGACGTAGATATTCGCTCCACCGTTCCGATGCAACTCCAAATCTCTTTGAAACTGGGCGCCACATCAACCAGCGTCGATGTCGTCGCTGCGGGCGATCTGGTCGAAACAGATTCCACCGCTCACACTGATGTGGACCGCGGCTTATTCGACAAGCTACCCCTGGAGAGTCCTTCTTCCTCCATGAGCGCGTTAGTAACGAATTCCGCGCCCGGTGTCTCCGCCGATTCGAACGGCCTCTTTCATGGCCTTGGCGACCATGCCTCCAACTCTTTCTCACTCGATGGCCAGCCGATTAGCGACCAACAAAGCAAAGTCTTCTCGAATCAAATTCCGCTCGAAGCGGTCCAATCGTTGGAAGTCATCGAAGGCGCGCCGCCCGCCGAATATGGCGATAAAACCAGCCTTGTGATCGTCGCCACCACTCGCTCTGGACTTGGATCCACCACGCCTCACGGAGATATCACCACCTCCTACGGCACCTTCGGAACCGCGAACCTCGGCCTAAACCTTGCTTACGGCGGACAGAAATGGGGCAACTTCATCTCCGCCAGTGGCCTCCAAACCGGCCGCTTCTTAGATGGCCCTGAATTCCAGACTATACACGACCACGGTAACGAAGAGAACGTCTTCGACCGCATCGATTATGACCTGACTCCCGCCACTACCTTGGGGCTCAATCTCAGCTTCACTCGCTCCTGGTTCCAAACTCCTAATTCCTATGACGCGCAGAACGCCACCGCCTGGTCAGGCTTAGTTGTCGATAACGGCGGCCTCGGACCGAACGGACTCCCGGTCGGCTCGCAAGATCAACGTTCGAAGATCGTCACTTTTAATGTCGCTCCTACCATCAATCACACGATCAATGCTCATACCGTTTTAACGGTGGGCGCTTTCATCCGCCAAGATCAATACAACTACTATCCAAGCGACAATCCATTCGCAGACTTCTCCCCCGGCGTCCAAACGCAAACCATCGGCCAAAATCGCCGCCTCACCGACGCCGGCGCCCGCGCCTCGCTCTCCTATGTGAAAGGCATTCACAACATCAAAATCGGCGGCGTCTATCAACAAACGTTCATAACCGAGAGAGATCAATTCGGGATCGTCGATCCCACCTTCAACGCCCCCTGTCTGAACGCCGATGGTTCACCCGATACCGACCCGAGCATCACCAACTCGTCTCAATGCTCCGGCTTGCTGCAAGCGAACCCAGGTTATCTTCCGATTCTGTCTCCCTATGACCTCACGCGTCCTGGTTCATTCACCGGTCTCTATGGATTTTTCGGCCACGCAGACATCAAGGAGTTGGGTCTTTACATTCAGGACACCATCACCTTCAAAAATCTGACCTTCAACCTGGGCCTGCGTGGCGACAAGTACAACGGCATCACCAGCGCCGGTCAAGCCGAACCGCGCCTCGGTGTGGCTTATAACTTTAAACCCACCAATACTGTTCTTCGCGTCTCGTACGCGCGCACCATGGAAACTCCTTTCAACGAGAACCTGGTGCTCGCCAGCAATGGCTGCAACGATCAAGTCGTGAACGCCCTCGAAACCATCGTTCAAGGCTACCCCTGTCTAACTGCGCCGCTCAGCCCTTCTACTCGCAACGAGTATCACGTCGGCCTGCAACAGGCGTTCGGCCGCTTCCTTGTCATAGACGCGCAGTACATTTGGAAATACACCGACCGCGCATAC
>CAWJBS010000001.1:0-18827 GCA_963840845.1 Bryobacterales bacterium | reverse complement strand
TCAGCGGCGTCCGGACATTGCGGCACAGGAACGCGCTATCGCCGCCCAAAACGCGCAGATTGGCATTGCGCGCGCAGCCTATTACCCGACTCTGACGCTTTCCGCCAGCGGCGGTTTGGAATCTTACAGCTTTCTGCATTGGTTCAGTGCGCCGAGCCGTTTCTGGTCGCTCGGACCAGCCATGTCTCAAACGCTATTCGACGGCGGAGCGCGGGCGCGGTGAAAACGAGCAGGCTTTAGCCCAGTATGATGCCGCAGTGGCAAATTACCGACAGACAGCGCTGACGTCGTTTCAGGCTGTGGAAGATCAACTTTCCACCCTCCGCATTCTGACGCAGGAGATAGGTGAGCAACAAACGGCTATCCACTCTTCGCAACGTTATTTGGATTTGGCGTTGATTCGCTTTAAGGCCGCGTGGACAGTTACCTGAACGTGATCACGGCGCAAAACTCGTTGTTGACAAATCGTGAGTCGCAGGTGTCGTCCGAATTGCGCCGCATGTCGGCCAGTGTGAGTCTAGTAATGGCGCTCGGCGGCGGATGGGATCCGAATTCGTTGCCGAGCGAAAGCGATTTGACGGCAAAACGTCCGTTCCTCGCCCGGTGGCGAATGTAACGCACTAGATAGTTTCAATAGTCGATCTACAAGACGCCCTTTGCAAATATGCAAAGAGGCGTCTTTTTTGTTCTTGACAGCCAATAACAGTCGTGCTACTTTTTTAGCAGTTGCTACTTTTGCAGCACCTCTTATGACTCAAAGTGGATGAAGCTGCCGCGAGCGGCAAATCATGGAGATTTTGTATCAACGGGAAAGTCATCCGCGGCCGAGGTCCAGGCGGCGATGGTTGACCCACCCACGTATTCCACTGTTGAGCGTTTTTCGAGTGCTCGAAGAAAAAGGTCACATCGAACATCAGAACGAAGGATTGAATACGTCTACGCGCCTTTAGTGAAACCTGACAAGGCGAAGCGCTCGGCGGTGAAGCATCTGGTGGACACATTCTTCCGCGACGCACCCGAGCAGGTGGTCGGGCACTTTTGGCTATTTCGTCAAAGCGCTTGACCAACGAAGAATTAGACCGTATGGCGGAGATGATCGAAAAAGCCAAAAAGGAAGGAAGATAGAGACAAATGACTGTACAGTTTTTTCTACAGGCTGCGTTAAAGAGTACAATTCTTCTGGCAGCAGTTTGGTTGGTCATGCTTTTGGTGCGTCGGCAATCAGCCGCTTGGCGCCATCAGGTTTGGACCTTGACACTGGCCGCCGCTCTCGCGCTGCCAGTTGTCTCAACGGTCTTGCCGGCTTGGAACGTACCGATTAGAAGCTGATTCCTGGCGGATACGGTGCTCTTTCGAACCGGGGTTCGCGCTGAGCAGGAAGTTCCGGGCCTCTGTGGACAGCTCTCTCTTCACGATCAAATTCACATGTGACTGCTGGCCTGCTGGCGACACTCTGGGCGCTGGGAGCGGCCGTCAGTTTAGGACAGATGTTGGTCGGTTGGTTCGCGGTGCGTCGCCTGGCTCGCAACGCAACACTCGCGGCCATTCCAGAATTTGTCTCGCCTACACGCGAGATCGGAGTAACCGGCAAGGTCGAGCTTTGGGAGACCCTCACAGGCAGCATGCCCATCGCTTATCGCATAGCAGCAATCCATCTTTGTCCCGGCGGATGCGGCCAGGTGGAGTGTATGATCGGCGAAGGGCGGTCTTGTTGCACGAACTGGCGCACGTACGTCGTCATGACACGGCCAAACAATTGCTGGCTCGGCTGAGTCTCGCACTTTATTGGTGGCATCCGCTTGTGTGGGTCGCTTGGAAAGAATTCCTGACAGAGCGCGAACGTGCGGCCGACGATCTGGTGCTCAATCTTGGCTTGAACGCGACAGACTATGCGAGCCATCTACTGGGGATTGCTCGTTCGCTCCGACGGGCCGAACGCCTTCGGTTGGGCCGCCATCGCGATGGCACGACCGTCGCAATTGGAGACCCGTGGAGGGCGATCCTGGATGCGCAGCGCAACCGTCGAGTGCCGCGAAGCGCCTGGACGTCGATCGCGTTCAGCGCAGCGATGCTGATAGCAGTTTCATGGGCCACTTTTCAAGCAAAGGCGGCAGCGGGACCAGAAAGCTTGGCCGTCATTATGGTTACTCCCCAGCCGCCGCGCTCCTATCGCAAGGCAAAACGGCCCTGGCTGAAAAAAGTTATGACGCGTCGTTCGATCTGTTCGCGCGTGCGCAAGGTGTCGATTCGAAGCTAACGGGAGAAGCTGAAATGTGGCAGGCCATCACCCGGGAAGCACAAGGCAATTTGACGTCTGCCGCGGATCTCTACAAAGAAGCCTTAGCCGCCACACCCGATTCGCCCGCAGCCGTTACCATTGGTGAACTATACGCTTCGTTGCTTCGCAAGCTAGACCGGACAGCCGAGGCTGACGACATATCGGCGCGGGCTGCCGGCATTCGTGAGGCAGAAGAGAACTTGGCGAATCAAAGCACGCAGTTCAGTGCTGAGGCTCACCAAGTCGGCGGAGATGTAAAGCCTCCGACTTTGGTCACCAAGGTTGAGCCCGAATATACGCCGGACGCAAAGCTGGCAAAATACAGCGGATCGGTGTTGCTCATGCTGGAAATTGGAACCGATGGAGTAGCGCATAACATCACTGTTGTGCGGGCTCTTGGACTCGGCCTAGATCAAAAGGCCGTGGATGCCGTGAAGCAATGGAGATTTAATCCGGCCACGCTGAATGGGAACCCAGTGCCCGTGACGGCACACGTGGAAGTGGATTTTAAGCTCATGTGACACCAGCGGGCTGGCCATCCAAAGCCAGCCCGCACTAACCGGCCGTTCACGCCGTGGGTTCGGCTGCGGCTGGCCTCTCAAACTTCCCGCAACGTCCGCCGCGCAGGCCCTGGCGAAATTGTTCGCGCTGCTCGGGCGTCATGTTTTCAAAACGCTCCCACATCCGCCGGCCCCCGAATCGTCCCGGTCCGCGAAACCCTCCAAAGAAGATGCGGCTCAGTACGATGAGGCCCAACGATTGCCAGAAGCTGATCACATGCCAGCCAAACAATTCGGGCATAAGCCAGTTCCAAAGATGGCTCACCACTTGTCCGCCCACCGTGATGCCAATCGCGGCAATGGCCACTACTTTCAACACACGCAAAAAACGATTCCTTCTCATTTGTTCTTTCTCCTCATCTCTTCGTTAGTTCGTCGTAAATCTCTTGTAACCGCGTTCGCAAATGCAGCACGGCATAACGCTTGCGGGAGATCAGCGTACTCACATTTACGCCCGTCTCTGCGGCCAGTTCTTTAAAACTGCGCCCATCTATTTCCTGTGCAACAAAGACTTGGCGCTGCTCTTCCGGCAGCTCAGCCAATGCATCCTCAATCTCTTCCAACAACACGCTGCGTGCGTACGCCGCTTCTGGCCCCGCATCCGGCGACGGCAGCAATTCCTCTAGCGTTAAGCCTTCGCCGTTCTCATTGTTAACCGGCAGCGCATCTTCCAAGAACTCCGGCTTCTTTTTGCGAAACAAGTCTGTGATGCGATTGCGAGCCACGCGGAAGAGCCAAGCTCCGATGTTTTCAATCGGTTGAGGCAACCGGTAGCTCTCCACCAGTTCGTAGAACACTTCTTGTAGAATGTCTTCGGCGTCGCCAGGGTCCGGGACGCGGCTGCGGACAAAGCTCTGCAGCTTAGTCCTCTCGCGGCGGATGGTTTCCGACAGAGAATTGTTTTGCTCTAGCGGCATCGAAATTGCTGTCGGCGTGTCCATCCACTTAGGTAGACGAATGGAAAGATGGAATATTTTAGAAGGACTCAGAATTTCAGGAGCCGTTAAACTCTTGCATGTCAGATCCGTTTCGTTTAGACGGCAAAGTCGCGCTCATTACCGGAGGAGCCAGTGGTATCGGCGAAGCGAGCGTGCGGGCGTTTGCCAAGGCCGGGGCGCAAGTCATCATTGTAGATATAGATTTGGCACGCGCGCAATCGTTGGCTGAATCTCTCCATGGTGCTTCGGCGCATCGCTGCGATATCACCGATGAATCCGACGTGCTGGACTTATTTTCCAAAATCAGCACGCTCGATATCCTTTTCAACTGCGCCGGCATCGGCTTGGTCGGCAGCGTAGAGGAAACGGGCTTAGCTGATTTTCGGCGCCTGTTTCGCGTAAACGTCGACGGCACCTTTTTGATGACGAAGATGGCTCTCCCGCTCCTGAAGAAATCACGCGGTTCAGTCCTTAATATGGGCTCGGTGGCCGGGCTAGTGGGCGTGAAGCGCCGTTTCGCCTATTGCGCAACCAAGGGAGCGGTGATTGCGATGACTCGCCAGTTAGCAGTCGACTACCCAGTTGAGATTAGAGCAAATTGTATCGCCCCAGGGACCGTCGATTCACCTTTCGTCGAAGCATATCTAGAAAAATATCATCAAAACGAGAAAGACAAGGTCCGCATCGAACTAAATCAGAGGCAGCCGGTTGGCAGATTAGGTCGGCCGGAAGAAATTGCCCATTTGGCGCTATATATTTCTTCATCTGCAGCCGATTTTATGAGTGGGTCCATTGTCACCATCGATGGTGGTTGGACTGCCGCCTAAAGCTTAGTCCGTACGGCCAGTTGCACGTGAAGAGATTTTAAAACTGGTTAGTGTCGCTTTGGATTGACGGAAGTGCTTTTGTTCTTTAGGATATAGATAAGGTTGATTCAGGTATAGCTTACTATCCTCAGCCTTGTCTGGTGATATGGTTGATGAAAGCTCTTCACTATAGAAGAGCGGAACGATTTTATTTTCGACGGTGAATGGTTTCGAATGGTGCAGTTCAATTTTGAACGAAGGGGTCGCAAAATGGGCCTTCGAAATATCGCTCGAGCTTTCTCGGTAGCCTTCTTGCTGGCAATATGCTTATTTGTCGGCGCGAACGGGGCCCAGGGAGCTGCGCGTGCTGGAGCCAAGTCTGGGGCGAAAGCGAAAGCGAAGAAGCGTCTGGCCGCTAAAAAAGTTCTCGCTCGTGGTGGCAGAAAATCCGCACGCCTGGTGGCTGCTGGGTATTCGCGAACAAGAACACGCGCTGGCGTCATCTTGACAAGAGGCCGGGGTCGGAGCAGGCGTCGCGTCTTCTTTAATCCTTGGACGGAGCCTACCTTTGCCGATTCAACGATCGGCGACAGCATTGATGGCGACGATCTCGTGATTCGCAAGGCAGCGGCAGAGGCTCTCGGGCCGTACAATGGCACGATCGTTGTGGCAGATCCGCAAACCGGCCGCATTCTTTCCATCGTTAACCAGAAGCTCGCCTTGAAGGGTGCCTTCCAGCCTTGTTCCACCGTAAAGGTGATTGTTTCGTTCGCTAGCTTGCGCGAAGCCATTGTCGATGCCAATACCCCGGTACAGTTGTCGCCGCGCTATTCACTCGATATGACCACCGCGCTCGCACGTTCCAACAACCGTTACTTCGCACATTTAGGCGAAGAACTCGGTTTTGATCGGGTCGAGAAATACGCGAAGCTCTTTGGCCTGGGTGAAAAAGCCGGCTACGAAATTACTGGCGAGGAACCCGGTTATTTGGCTTCACGACCGCCCGCAACCGGCGTCGGAATGATGACTAGCTTTGGCGATGGAATCCGACTCACGCCGCTCGAACTTACCAGCATCGTTACGGCCGTCGCGAACGGCGGAACGATGTATTATCTGCAATACCCCAAGAATCAAGACGACGTCCAGCACTTCGTTCCTCGCGTCCGTCGTCAATTGGATATAGCGCGCTTCATTCCTGAAATTAGACCCGGCATGATGGGTGCTGTGGAATATGGAACTGCACGGAGAGCCGTGTTTGACCAAACGGATCCTGTGCTCGGTAAGACCGGCACTTGCACTGATACAACTCAGCCCGGCGTCCATTTAGGCTGGTTCGGATCATTCAACGAAGTGGGCAAAAATCGCATCGTCGTTGTCGTCCTACTAACAGGCGGACGCGGCGTCGCAGGCCCCGTGGCGGCGAAAGTAGCCGGCGATGTTTACCGCAATCTGGCGGTCCAAAACTATTTCGGCTCGGAACCGGCTAGCGCACCTACTAAACTAGTCTCCATGCAGAATTGTTGCCGTCAGTAATTCTCCCGGCGGCTGGCATAGACTGGACGATTCTAACTTTGGCCACTCCTACAAACCTTTTTTCCGCTCAAGTGTTATTGATTATTGCGTTCGTGCTTCTTGGTCTTTGGTCTAGCACTTTCAAGATGGCCGGCAATCGCTGGCGGTATGAGCTCTACTCCTTCGATTTCGCGATAGGTGCAATGTTGCTCTCTCTCGTATGTGCTTATACCTTAGGCGCCTTCGGCTCGGACTTGGGCTTTGCTGAGCACATGATGCTTTCATCGAAAACGAATCAAGCGCTGGCATTTGTCGGCGGCGGACTTTTTGCCTTAGGAAATATTCTCTTCCTTTGCTCGATTGCCCTATTGGGAGTTTCCTTCTCATATGCCATCGCCACTTCCGCAGCGATTCTTGCCTTGGGCGCACTTGAATTCGCCGGCTATCGAGCATTGTTTATTGCTGCAGCCTTGGCTGCGGCGGTGCTCGCCATCATCGTTGGGTCGGTCGGCGCACACGCCGCCGAGGAAGTGCTTCCGGCCGTCAGTCTCCCGGTTGTCATGAGAATTCGCAAATCGGTTTCCGGCCGTGCCACCGCCAGCAAGCCTCCTCAAGTCAAGATGGCGATGAAGAACTCCAACAAAGGAATCATCGTCGCGCTCCTGGGTGGCTTGCTCATGGGCAGTTCCATCTATCCTTTCAATACCTCCTTGGGCGGCCAGTTTGGCCTCGGAACATTCGCGGGCGTTGTGGTGTTTTTTGTCGGCGTCTTTGCCACCACTGTTTTCGTGAGCTTTCTCTTAATGAACGTACCCATCCACGGCGGACCGACAAGCCTCAAGAACTATCTTCGCGGTGCCCTGAGCCGTCACATCCTCGGTATTCTCGGCGGCGCGCTGTGTGCTGCCGGCGTGCTGGCAATCACTCTGCTCGCTGAACTGAAAGACGACGTGCGGCCTGATGGGCTGTGGCTCTGGGCCGGCGCTTTGGGTGCCGGCTTGCTCGCCATTGCCCTAGGCTTGAGCATTTGGCGTGAGGTATCGGGCGCTCCGGGTTCGGCAACAAGGTCGCTGCTGCTCAGCACCTTGCTTTTGGTCATTTCCATCGGCGCTCTCGCCTTGGCAATGGACAAAGCGGCTCCGCTTCCCGCCGCGCACCAAACCGTGTTACCGCAAACCCAACTTCCCGGCTAACGAAGCAATACATCCGCTGTCAGGCATATTTCCTTGCGCTAGCGTGGCGGAACCGCCGCCGCGCCCGCCAAATTCCAGCAGCGCCTGTTTCAAAACAGCGCCGGCATCCGTGCCCGAATCCGTAGAGGAAGCAATCAGCACCCCGGCTGGTTGCTTCCCTATCACCAAAACCACCGCCTTTGAACCAGCCGCGAACGCCAGCGCCTTACTTCGCTCCGCTTCGTCAATTCGTTCCACCTGCCATTGCGCGCGCCGCACCCCATCCGCCGCCGAAACAGGAGTCGCGGCATACTCTTCCCTGCCCTGGCGCTGCGCCAATTCCATCGCCAAGCGCAGTCGCTCCTTCTCCGCCTCACTGGCCCGATCCTTTAAACTCGCTACCGTCTCCGCTAGTTTGTCCGGCGCGCTAGCCGTTCGCTGTGCCAGTTCTTGCAATATCTTAAAATCCTGTCTCGCGCGTCGGATCGCCCGTCCCCCGCATATGAATTCCAACCGGACGTTCCCCCTCACCTTCTCCAGTCTCCGAATCTGCAGCGGCAGCGTTTCCGCTAACGACCGAACGTGCGTCCCCCCGCAAGCGCTTTTGTCGATGCCTTCGATTTCCACAATTCGCAACATCCCAGATCGCTGGCTCTGCTTCCGTAAGCCCTGCACTGTGGCAGCGTCTTCAAAACGAATCGCCACCGGCAAGCCAACGCGCGCCAAATCATTCGCCCTTGTCTCGGCCGCTTGTACCTGCTGCTCGGTCACTTCTTTCACACCCAGTTCTATGGTGGATACCTCCTCGCCCATATGGAAGCTCAGCGTGGGAAAGGCAAACAACTCCTCAAACACAGCGGACAACAAATGCTGGCCCGTATGCTGCTGCATATGATCGTAGCGGCGCAACCAGTCGATTTCGCCCTTCACCGGCCCTTCCGGTATACTCCCGGCCAGCACGTGCGCCACTCGCCCGTCCCCCTCGTCAATTACCTCCACAATCGGTTGCCCACCCAACCGCCCCAAATCAAACGGTTGTCCCCCCGACGCCGGGTAGAAAGCGCTGCGATCCAGAAAAACGCGCCTCCCGTCCTCGCACCGATCCACGATTGTCCCTTCAAATTCAGTCAGATACGCGTCAAGGTAATAAAGCCGTTCAGTCCCCACCTTTTTACATGTAGCATCTTTAACTCGGCCAGCCGCATCTGGCATAGTAGAGAAATACAGTAATGTCTCTCCGCGAGCACATACAGACCATCAAACGCGAAGACCCGGCCGCCAAAAGCAGCCTGGAAATTCTTCTTTGTTATCCCGGTTTGCATGCGGTGATGACTCACAAGCTGTCTCATTGGCTGTACGAACGTAAGCTCTACGTCGCCGCTCGCTTGGTTTCTCACATCTCGCGCCTGCTCACTGGCATTGAAATTCACCCTGGCGCCAAAATCGGCCGGCGCCTTTTTATCGACCACGGCTTCGGCGTAGTCATCGGTGAAACCGCTGAAGTCGGCGACGATGTGCTGCTCTACCAAGGCGTCACGTTGGGCGGAACGGGCGGCGAGCGCGGCAAGCGCCATCCCTCTCTCGGCAATCGGGTCGTCATCGGCGCGGGCGCTGCCGTGCTGGGCAATATCGAGCTCGGCGACGACGTCAAGGTAGGCGCCGGCTCAGTGGTAGTCCATACGGTACCCGCTGGAGCGACCGTCGTCGGCATCCCCGGTAAAGTCGTCAAAACGCGCAACGAAGGGTTGGGCGTCCTGGAACATGGCCGCGTAGCTGCTTGCGGCGAATCGGAGCCTGCCGACCTTGAACAGGTCAACGACCGTATCCGCGAGCTCGAAGCCCTCATCCGCTTGCTCCTCGAAGAACGCGTCGGTCAAGCGCGTGGTTAGCGCGCGCGTACTGGTGGTTCGCCGTCAGCCGCCTAACGCGCGAAGGCATACTTCAAGCTGTTCGCCGCCAGTTGGGCCAATTCCTCTCTGCTGAACCCGAACTCATTCGCCGCTTTCTCATACTCCTGCCCCAGCGTCGAACCAAACAGCGCCGGATCGTCGCTTCCCAGAACAATCGGCACCCCTGCCTCCCATAAACGGCGTAGCGGATGCGCCGCTAAATCCGTGACCGCACCCGTACAAACATTGCTGGTGGGACAAATTTCTAACGGAACATTCTTTACCCGTAATGTTTCGAGTAATCGCGGGTCGTGAATGGCCCGAATCCCGTGTCCTATGCGCTCCGCTCCTATCTCTAGCGCATCCCAAACGCTCTGCGGACCCGTCACTTCACCCGCATGGCAGGTGAGCCGCAGCCCCACCTCGCGCGCCTCAATATAAAGCTCTCTAAACCAGCCAGCCGGACCCTTCGCCTCATCGCCACCAATCCCGATCGCCACCACTCCTTCGTTTTTCATTTCGCGCGCCGCCGCGAACACCTTGGCCGCGGGTGCGGCCCCGAACTGCCGGATCGCGTCAAAAATCCAAGCCACCTTCACCGCCGGAAACGCCTTCGCCGCCGCCTGCGCCTCTCGAAAAATGGCTTCCAAGTCCTGCTGTTTCCATAAAATCACGCCTGCCGATAGCGTAATCTCCGCATAAGTCACGTGCTGCTTCTGCAGATTTTCAAGTAGCCGCCTCACCGCCAGCGCATACGCCGCCGGCGAATCGAGCTTGCGCGTCACCCATACATACGCCTTCAGGAAGCTTGCAAAATCAGTGTGCTGCATATTGCCCCGAATCTCGTCTAACGAAAGCGCGGGGTCAAGTTCGCGAATCGTTTCAGGCTCAACCGAACCCTCCAAATGCAGGTGCAGTTCGGCCTTGTCCAAAGAGCGGATGTAGTGAGTCAGTGAATCCATGCGTTTTTTGAATCGCTTGTTGTAATAATAAACGTGCCATGACTGTACAAGAGATGGAAGCTATAACCGGTGGTTATCACGGCGATCCGTTTGCGCTGCTCGGCCCGCATATGGTCGATCGCGACGGCAGGAACGAGTGGGAGATCCGCGCCTTCTTACCGCAAGCGGCGGAAGCGGCTGTCCAAATGGGCGATGCCAATATCCCGATGGAACGCACGCATCCCGGTGGCCTCTTCACGGCTCAACTCGACAAAGAGCCTGCCGCTTATAAACTCCGTGTCACCGACCGCCAAGGCTCTGTCTACGAACAGGACGATCCGTACTGCTTCCCGCCCGTGCTCAGCGATTTCGATCTCCACCTGCACTCCGAAGGGACAAACTACGAAGGCTACAATTCCTTTGGCGCGCATTTAGTGACGGTAAACGGCGTCGCCGGCACTCGCTTCGCCGTTTGGGCGCCCAATGCACTGATCGTCAGCGTCGTCGGTGATTTCAACGGCTGGGATACGCGCCGTCACCCCATGCGCGCCCGCACCGGCGGCGTTTGGGAAATCTTCATGCCCGGCGTCACTGCTGGCACAGCTTATAAATACGCCGTCAAATCGCATTACCGCGGCTACAGTCAAATGAAGTCCGACCCCTATGGCTTCCTCATGGAGACTCCGCCCAAGTCCGCCTCTATCGTCGTAGACATGAGTTACGAGTGGCGCGATCACGACTGGATGGAACAGCGCGCCAACACCAAGATTCTCGAAAGCGCCATGTCTACCTATGAAGTGCACGTGGGCTCCTGGGTTAGGGTCGAACACAATCGCCCGCTCAGTTACCTCGAACTGGCCGACAAACTCATTCCTTACGTAAAAAAGATGGGCTACACGCACATCGAGCTCATGCCCATTGCCGAGCACCCTTACTCGCCCTCTTGGGGCTATCAGGTCACCGGCTATTTCGCGCCAACCTCGCGCTACGGCTCACATCACGATTTCATGCAGTTCGTAGACCGCTGCCACCAAGCCAACATCGGCATCATCGTCGATTGGGTGCCCGCTCACTTCCCGAAAGACGCGCACGGCTTAGCCTTCTTCGACGGCACCGCTCTTTACGAACACGAAGACTCGCGCAAAGGCGAGCACCGCGATTGGGGCACGCTCATTTTCAACTTCGGCCGCAACGAAGTGCGCTCCTTCCTCATTTCGAATGCGCTTTTTTGGCTAAAGAAATACCACATCGATGGCTTGCGTGTTGATGCCGTGGCCTCCATGTTGTATCTGGATTACTCCCGCAAGCCAGGCGAATGGATTCCCAATGCCTATGGCGGCAATGAAAATCTGGAAGCCATCAGTTTCCTGCGCAAAGTAAACGAGCTGGCCCATCAAGTTCCCGGCGCCATGACCATCGCCGAAGAATCAACGTCCTTCACCGGCGTTTCGCGGCCCGTCTATCTGAACGGCCTCGGCTTCACCATGAAGTGGAATATGGGCTGGATGCACGACATGCTGGCCTATTTCGGGCGTGACCCCATTTACCGCCGCTTCCATCAGAACGACATCACCTTCAGCATGATCTACGCTTTCACCGAAAACTTCGTCCTGCCCATTTCGCACGACGAAGTGGTCTACGGCAAGCGCGCCTTACTGGACAAAATGCCCGGCGACGAATGGCAGCGCTTCGCCAATGCCCGCGCCTTTCTTAGCTATATGTGGGGCCACCCCGGCAAGAAACTCCTTTTCATGGGCTGTGAGATTGGCCAAACCGCCGAATGGAACTCCGAAGGCCAAGTCGAATGGTGGCTGCTCGATCACGAAATTCACCGCCGCTTCCAAAACTTCAACGCCGCCTTGAACGGCATGTACCGCAGTGAGCCGGCCCTCTATGAAGTCGATTTCTCCCACGTCGGTTTTGAGTGGATAGACTTCCATGACGCCGATCATTCAATCGTCTCGTTCGTCCGCCGCGCGAAGAATCCGCAAGACTATTTAGTATTCATCTGCAACTTCACGCCGACTCCTTACAAGGCCTACCGCCTTGGGTTCCCGGAAGCCGGCTTGCATCGCGAGATTTTCAATTCCGACGCTGAAATGTTCGGCGGCAGCAACATGGGCAACGGCGGCGTTCTGAATGTGGAGCTGCGTCCTTCGCACGGTCGCCAGGCGTCGGCCGAGGTGGTCATTCCACCGCTCGGAGTAGTCGTCTTCAAGCCAATGCGCGTTTGAAAGGTGCGATGAAACTTCAGGTTTTATTGTTGCCTTTGCTGCTGTCGGCGGTCGCGCGTCCGCCCCAGTCCGCCGGGATCGTCCGCCAGTGGGTGCCCATGAACGTCGGCGATTGCTGGGTCTACGACAGCGAAATTCTCAGTGGTGATCGCCATCATCCGCACGTAGAAACCTGGCAGGAAGCCGACACCACCGCAGCGGTCCGCCACATTCCTGAGGGCATCTGGATACAGCGGAAAGTCGCCTTCATCAAAGGCGCTGTGCCACCACGCTTCGTTAGCAATCCTTCGGAATCCAACATTCTCGTTCACGAAAACTGCATTTACTTCGTAAACGAGTTGAATAACGCTTTCCGCGAAGCCCTGTCCGCTCACACGGCGTTAGCCGATGTCTGCTTTCCGCTCGCACCCGGCGCTACTTGGGGCGACCCACACCAGGGCCGTAGCGTTTGGACGGTGCGCGGCCACGGACATAAGGGTTCTTCCAACCCCAGTTCCGTCACCCCGCAATCCTGGCGGCTCGAAGCCAGTCTCGCCTCAGGCGATAGCAACTATGTATGGTTCCAGCGCAACGTTGGCATCGTCGCTAAGAGGACGTATCATAACGGCGCCTACCATGATTACCGCGTCCGCCTCGTCTCGTTTCAGCCGGGCCGCTAGTTAATCCAACCGCTGGCGTCGTCGTCGCCCAAATCGTCTTCGTCAAAATACGTGTACGCGCCCGCGAATCCTAACGCTTCGTCCGCCACTTCGGACACATCTTTATCGTCCGAATCCACCAGGTGATTCAGAATTTCGAGCGAGGGCGTGTCGTTCCGGATCTTGGCAATCGCATCCACCGCTGCTAGTAATAACCGTTTCGGCGTCGTTTCCGCGTTCTCCAGTAAATCGTAGATATGGTCCCACGCGGCGTCCACTTCCTTCTCTCCTGCCGCGACAATCGCATTCATGTGGACAAGTTCGTTTTTGCTCTCAAGAGATTCCAGAATCTGTTTCTCGAAACCCTTCACGTACTGCATGCAGAAAACCGCCGTCAGCACCCACTCCGGATCTTTGGTCTCGTAAGCACGCTGAATGGCATTCTTATGCCACTTCTCTTCCGCCCGCACAGAAACTTCTAAAATCTTCCGCCGCACCAGCTTCGGAACGCTATCTTCGTGGTACAGCATGTGCAGCAAGCGCTTGATCCCCTCAAACACCGTCTCTGTGATCGGAGGCGGATCGTGCGGATCGCCAAACTCGCCGGTATGGCATGTTTCCAGCACCGGCCCGAACGACAGAACGGCCCTCGCCCGCAACTCCTCCGGTTCGCTGGCGCTTTCCAAAACCTCCATCAGCGCAACGGCCAGTTCGTCGTTAATGGCCACCGAGTTCCCCGCTAATTCGGCGGCAATCAGCCTCTCCGCTAACGGCGCTTCTTTATTCAGCAACGCCACTTCGAATGTCTGCTTGGCATCCGCCGGCCAATCCCACGGTGGCATCTCCTGTAAAATCTCCAGGGCCGTTTCCTTCGACTTTGGCTTTTTCGTTACGCGCGTTTTATGTTTCATGGGCTCTTCTTTTTGCCGCCCATTCATTTTACTGCTACAAAGCGCGCCAAGGTGAAGCCTTCCTCGTCGCTTGACGAATCGCTTCCACCGCCCGTCAATTTCTGCCGAAGCGATCGTGACTGGTTATTCGCCGCAGGCTGTGGTGCGGCCGCACCATCATGGCCCTGTCTTCATAGCAGTGTTCCGGTACCCGCCCACCACTGCCGGTCCGACTACGCACCACCGTTGTGAATACCGGCGAATTGCGTTCTATTTCTTGTATCGATATTATTGAGCGGGTATTCCATTTGAATTTCATCGAAAACTTCTGGTGTGATCTGCTCTATGCAGCGCGCGGGCTCCGCCGCAGTCCGGCAATTGTAATTGGTGCGCTGCTCTCGCTCGGTTTCGGCATCGGCGTCAACATGTCCGTTTTTTTCGTGGCCACGGAGTTTTTTTTCAACCACCCCTCAGCTCGCGACCCCAAATCACTCGTCGCCGTGCGGCTAGGGAACAGCCTCTCCCCGGAAACTCTGATTGATGCTCTTAGGGGCAGCGGGCTATTCGCAGAAGTCGTAGGCGAAACACAGAGAAACTAGACAATTTCAATAACGGAATCGCGACTATTCAAGTCTTCGGCGCCCACACGACGAAAAACTTTTTCGCCATGCTCGGCGCACCCATGTTGTATGGGCGTGGATATACGCCCGGGGACCAGAATGAAGTTGTGGTTCTGAGCTATCACTTTTGGCAACAGCATTTTCTCGGCGACCCCAGCGTTGTGGGGCGCATGATTGACCTGGATGGCCGCGCGTGTAGTGTAGTCGGAATACTGCCCGAAGGGCACCGATCTCTCGCGGGCTATGGTCTATCGCCCGATCTTTATCAGCCGGCGTGGCTGAATAACAGCATCTTTACGATTTACGCGCGCCTCAAGCCAGACATGTCTCTCCAGCAGGCGCGCATAGGACTTAAAGTTGTAGCGAGGCGCATGGATGCCGCGCCTTCACATCCGCACAGCCTTCGATACGTCGATAACTTTTCGGTTTCACCCATGGAAGGCTACGAAAGCCTTGCTCGCGATGAAGTGTTGCCTCTCGAAATGTTTTTCGCGCTGCTTCTGATGGTGGCGGCTCTGATCGTGTTTATCGCCTGCCTCAACGTCGCGATGTCACTGCTGGCCCGCGCTTCCGCGCGACGAGTTGAGATTACGGTCCGGCTGGCTCTCGGTGTCAGCCGTCCCAGGTTGCTCCAGCAGTTCTTGGCGGAAAGCCTTCTCCTCACAACAATCTGCTCAGGGTTCGGCTTGCTCCTCTCCAGGCTGACCGTTCCGGTCATCGCGATGATCGAACATTCACTCCCCGGTGTGCCTATCCATCTGCAGCTAAATCCAGACTGGAAACTGTTAGCCTATTCCGCCATACTCACCGCACTGGCGACCCTCGTCTGCGGTATGCTTCCAGTTCTGCAATTTCGCAACGCTTCGGTTACGCCCTATCCTGCGCCAGGGCGAAAGTTACGATTACAAAAAGCTCTGGTGGTAATCCAGGTCTCCACCTCCGTACTGATACTCGCCACCGGTTTTCTCTTTCTTCATAACCTGTTCAAAGCGAACTCAATCAGCCCCGGCTTTGACGTGCACCACACGCTTCGCGCGGAGATTAGCCTTCCTCCCACCCAATACGGCAAACCGGGAAAAAAGATGAAGTACGTTCGCAAAGTTCTGAATCAAATTGCCTCGCTGCCGGGGGTGGAATGCGCGTCGGCAGCAAAGTGGACGCCGTTTAACGGTTGGGAGGGTTATAGCTTAGATATAACCTTTCCCGATAGCGGCCAGCAGCGTCCCGTGGTTTTCAATTTCAACGCCGTCACCCCCGCCTACTTCCGCACGATGGCAATCCCTATCCGCTCCGGCCTTACTTTCTCAGAAGCCGAAGCTGGCGTGAGTCAGGTCATCGTGAACCAGTCCTTCGTGGAGCATTATCTCCGAGGCCGAGAGGCCGTTGGTACGGTTTTTCGAGGATGGGGCGGTAAAACGGCAGATTCGCGAATTGTTGCCGTAGTCGGCAACACTAAAACGGGCACGATAGGGGAGGACGATCAGCCGCAACTCTACGGATCTCTCGACGAAAATAAGGACGATGGACTCACCGTTCAGTTCCAGATCCGATCGGTCATTCCACCCAGTCTCCAAATGGAGGCCGTTCGGCGCGTCCTGTATCGCGTCGAACCTCTAGCGGGAGCGAGAGTGCAGACCATGAACCGGGCCATCGCCTTCGCCTTTCTTCCCAGTCAATTTGGTGCGGGCATTCTCGGCTTGTTCGGAGCGCTCGGATTGCTGCTGGCGGCCGTTGGGATCCACGCAGTTGTGGCATATTCAGTCGTCCAGCGGACGCGCGAATTTGGAATCCGCGTCGCAGTCCGGGCCACACGCGCTGATATTTTCCGGATGGTGCTGCGCGACGCGTCCCGGTTAACATTCATAGGTGCGTCAATTGGTTCGTTGGCGGCGCTCTTGGTTACGCAGCCTCTGGCCATGTTTCTTGTCCCCGGCCTCAAGCCGACGGACCCGCTCACGTATGCCGCGGTGATGCTGATTATCCTTTCAACAGGCCTGATCGCCGCCATGGGCCCGACATGTCAAGCCAATCGGGTCGATCCGAGTACCGCACTGAGACACGAGTAGAACTCGCTCGTCGCCGAAACCTTCTAAAATTCAGATCCGGTTGAGAATCGAATCTAACGTTGGGTCTAGCTATTTCCGCCGACTTCGCCGTCAGATGCTTGGCTTATTCTTCTAACTCGGGGTACTTCTTGCTCGAAACCCGTCGTGTAAAAAACGCTCTAGTGCGTAACCACGCTGAGCGTTGCATCTTCCGGGCGCGGTGCCGTCACTGCTTTTGGCGCAGGCTGAATCCCGCGAACCGCCGGCTTCGTCTTCCGCTCCAAATCCAGGCTCGTCACCGACAAATTCGAACCCAGCACCACTTTGTAATCCAGCGCGCCCGACAATAAAACAAGTTTCGGCTGCTCTGTAGACCCCGTCAATTTCGCGCGCGAACCCGCTGCCAGCTTTACACTGCTTCCGTCTAAAAGAAAAGCACCACCGGCGCATTGTCGTCGCCACTTCATTCCCTACCGCCAAAGGCATCGACGTAATGCCCACCATCGTCACCGCCCGGCCATCCAACATGAACGGCTCAGCGCTGGTCACGGTGGCAATCGGCGAAAGCCCAAAGAGCGGAACCCCCAAAGAAGCAACAAGAACGGCTTTACAGCCAATTGACTATATTCCTCATCCGGTGTAGGTAATACACCACTATAACCTTTGCCCAACTCATATCTCAAGGCTCAGCGGTACTAAGTTTGCCTAGGCGGTACAATCGGCCACATGGAGGGTTCTTCCCATTAAGCTTCTGGGCATGTTCGTCGGGCTAGTCCTTGTTGGCTATGGATCGCTGCAGGCCTGGGTTCAAACCTCAGTTACGACAGCCCTACCAGGCAGAAGTTCTGCTAGCCTGGCTCTGCCCTGAGGAATTTTGGGACACCCGCACGTTCACCATGCTTCAGCAAAGCGCGAGCGGTGCATCCGCCCACTTGCTGCCCGATTTCCAGCGCGCCCTCAAAGAGGACAGCGCCTCCGCATACGCCTGGGCAAACTTAGCAGAAGTCGAGCGCGACGCGCAGCAATACGGCAAAGCAAAATATTCGTTTCACCGGGCCATTATGGCCGGCCCCGCCAACCCGGCGATTCTCTTCCGTGCCGCCAATTTCGCCTTTTTTGATGGGTGATAAACCGAAGATGCGTGATCTGTCCGTTGTCTTCGCGATCCGGAGTTAACAAGCTATTATCCGGCCGTCTTCCTAACCTACAACCGCCTCGACGCCACCATGGCCGAACTCCTCGATAAAGGTGTACCGCCCCTCTCTTCGGCCGCCGAACCCTTTCTCGAATTCTGGATGGATGACAAGAAAATTTCCGAAGCTAAAGCCACTTGGACGTGGATGGTGCAACATAACTTGACCACCGAGAAAGCCACCGGGGATTACACGGCATTTCTTGTCAATAATCACGAGATCGCAGCGGCTCAAGAAGAATGGAAGCGCGCCAATGCGAAGTCTGACTAATCGTTCCTACCAAACCACCAATTGGGTCTTCAACGGCGGCTTCGAAACCGAGCCAAAGCCCGGTCCCTTTGATTGGCACATTGAATCCACACCCGATGTGGAAGCCACCCGCGTGCAGGACACCTCGCGCGATGGCCAATTCTCAGTCAGACTCGCCTTCAACGGCCAAAGCAACGTCGATTATCACGGCGTGTATCAAGATACTGTACTCTCCCCCGGTCAGTGGCACCTCAGAGCGTTTCTCAAACTCGACGGCATTACCACCGATCAGGGAGTTTCTCTGCGCATCTACGATGTCGATAATCCCGCCCGGCTCGACGTACGTACCGATGCCAAAACAGGCACCTTTCCGTGGAGCGAAGTCAGCCTTGGCTTCGCCGCTGGACCTGAGACAAAACTCGTCAGAGTGGAAGTAATGCGCGCCCTATCACGCAAGATCGACAGCAAAATTGCTGGCCACGCCTGGATCGATTCCGTTCAACTTAGTCCAATCCATTAATGGACGCCACCCCGGCAATCCATGCCAGAATCATGGCGTTAGCGGGAATATACAGATTAAAATCCACAAAACTATGCAGCCCGATGGCTACGAAACTGCCTGCGCAGCCAACCAAAAGTAAGCGGCGATTTTCGTCTTCCATCCTAAGCATGCCCTTCACCACCGGAATCAGAACGCCTACCACCGCTGTTGTCAGAATCGCAAAGCCCACCACGCCCAATTCCGCCAGATACTGCAGATAGTCGTTGTGCGCAAACTCCACGCGGAAGCCGTTTACGGTCGCTTGATACTTGAGAAAACTCGATTCAAAACCACCCAGTCCGCACCCGAACCAGCGAAACT